>NC_004061.1 GCF_000007365.1 Buchnera aphidicola str. Sg (Schizaphis graminum) | reverse complement strand
GCCAAATACCCTTTAAAATATTCAAATTATTCTATACAGTATTAATATTTTAATCAAGATAACACATAATAAATATTTAAAATAAAATACTGAAAAAAAATTAATAAACATTGTTTTTCTGTTTTTAAAAAAAAAAAAAAAAGAAATAAATAATATTTATTATTAGTAAACACAAAATCTGTGGATAAGTCACGTGTGACATTGATAATTAAAGAACTTCTTGAACTAACTAACTGTGTACAATTAGTGTTTTTCATACGAATAACTTTTTTTATATGCTATTATTTTAATCAAAATTAAATAAAAATTTATTCTAAAAAAAATTAATATTGCATTCATTATAATTTTTTTTAAAAATTAAAAAAATATCTCCGTATAAAAGGTGTTTTTAAACAATATATTTTTAAAAAACAAGGAATAAGGAAAAATAGAAATGCATTTAAATAAAATGAAAAAAGTATCTTTAAAAACATATTTAGTATTATTTTTTCTCATTTTTTTTATATTTTGTAGTTTTTGGTTTATAAAACCAAAAGAAAAGAAATTAAAATTAGAAAAATTAAGATATGAAGAAGTAATAAAAAAAATAAATGCAAAGAACAATCAAAATCTAAAAAGTGTTGAAAATTTTATTACAGAAAATAAAAATATTTATGGCACTTTATCTTCTCTTTTTTTAGCAAAAAAATATATTTTAGATAAAAATTTAGATAAAGCTTTAATACAATTAAACAATAGCTTAAAATATACAAAAGAAGAAAATTTACAAAACATTCTAAAAATAAGAATCGCAAAAATAAAAATACAACAAAATAAAAATCAAGATGCAATAAAAATACTAGAAGAAATAAAAGACAATTCTTGGAAAAATATAGTAGAAAACATGAAAGGTGATATTTTTATGAAAAATAAAGAGATTAAAAAAGCAATATTAGCATGGAAAAAAAGTAAATACCTTGAAAAATCTAATGCATCTAAAGAAATTATTAACATGAAAATTAACGAAATAAAAAGATAAATGCAAAAATTAAAATAAAAATGGATATCTTATTATGTTACCTATAATCGTATTAATTGGACGCACTAATGTAGGAAAATCTACTTTATTTAATATATTAAGTAAAACAAGAAATGCATTAGTTGCTGATTATCCCGGACTTACTAGAGACAGAAATTATGGATATTGTTACTTAAAAGAAAATAAAAAAATAACTATAGTAGATACAGCAGGAATCAATTTTAAATCACAAAAAATAGAAAAACAAAGTCATGAACAAACCTTAAAAGCAATTAAAGAATGCGACGGAATTTTATTTTTAGTAAATGCTCGTGATGGAGTTATGCCAGAGGAATATGAAATTTCTCGAAAAATAAGAAAATATGAAAAAAAAACAATATTAGTAATTAACAAAATAGATGGAATTAAAGAAATTTCTAAAATTAATGAATTTTATTCTTTAGGATTTAAAGAAAATATAAAAATTTCTGCAAGTCATAACCAAGGAATTAATAATCTTATTTCAAAATATTTAACTCCTTGGATTAACTCAAAATTTAAAGAAAAAAAACTAGAAAAAATAAGTCAAGAGCATTCTAAAAAAGAAAAAAATTCAGTAAAAATAGCATGTATAGGAAAACCAAATGTTGGAAAATCAACATTAATTAATTCACTACTAATGAAAAAAAGAATGATTACTTCAAACAAAGCCGGTACAACGTTAGATACTGTATTAGTACCTATTAAATATAATTATAAAAATTATATTTTTATAGATACAGCAGGAATGTCTAAGAAAAAATCTAAAACAAATAAAATAGAAAAATTTTGCAAAATTAAAACTTTACAAACAATTGAAAAATCTCATTTAACTTTACTCATAATAGATGCAAAAGATCAAATATCTAAACAAGATTTGTTATTATCTAGTTTTATTGAAAAATCTGGAAAACCATTAATTATCGTAATTAACAAATGTGATTTATTAAGTTTAAAAGAAAAAAAAAATTTAGAAAACTTAATCAAAAAACAATTAAAATGTAACTTTTTTTCAAAAATACATTTTATATCAGCACTGAATAATGAGGGAACAGTAGAATTATTTAAATCTATTGATACCTCTTATCATACTTCTCAAAAGAAAATAAAAACCTCTCAAGTTATGAAAATAATGCATAAAGCAGTAAAAAAACATCAACCTCCAATTATAAATGGAAGACGAATAAAGCTAAAATATGCACATCTAGGAAATTCTAATCCAATCGAGATAATGATACATGGTAATCAAGTAAAAAATTTATCTTTATGCTATAAAAAATATTTAAAAAATTTCTTTTACAAAACGCTAAAAATGAATGGAACACCAATAAAAATACAATTTAAAGAAACTATGAATCCATATATCTCAAAAAAATAATTAATTTTCTATTATATAGTTAGTATTATATAAGGGAATTTGTACTTCTATATCAATATTTCCAATAATTGCTTGACAACTCAAACGACTTGTAGACTCTAAACCCCAAGCTTTATCTAGTACATCTTCTTCTTTTTCAGACCATCCTGAAAGAGAAAGAAAACCTTTTCTTATAATACAATGACATGTACTACAAGCACATGATTTTTCACAAGCATGTTCTAATTTAATATTATTTTTTAACGCAACATTTAAAATAGTTTCACCTTCTTTACATTCAAAACAACCACCTTTAGGTAACAATAATTTATGAGGTAAAAAAAATATTTTAGGCATTATGTAATCTCGTCTGATAAATTTTTAATTGAAAAAGAATCCATATTTTTTTTTAATCTTAAAGAAAGAAAATTTTTACTAACTTCTTCTAATTTTTTTAAATTTAATTTCATAGAAAAAAAATCATCTTCATCTATAGATTTTTGTAATTTAATTTGATGTGATTTTATTTTTTTTAATTCCTCTGAAGTAATTAAATTTCGATCTTCTTGTAAAGCATTATTTAAAAGATCTAAAATGTATTTAGATTCAATTTTTTTCTCTTTTCTAACCCTAAGATAATAGTCTTCTTTAGCATTTATAGTGGATTCTTTAATTATCTTATGAATGTTTTTATTTTGTAAAAAAGTAACATTCTCAATTTGAATTTTTTTCTCCTTATGACTAAATTTTTCTAAAATTTTTACACTAATCAAACCATCAGTATCTATTTCAAATGTGACTAAAATACGAACTACACCTGCTTTTTTAGATGGAATATCCTTTAAAATAAATCGTGAAAGAGAAATACAATCTTTTACTAATTCTCTTTCTCCTTGCAATATATGGATAACAATAATAGTTTGATTGTCTTTAGCAGTTGTAAATTCTTTTGTCTTAGAAATAGGTATAGGAGTATTACGAAAAATGATTTTTTCAACAAACCCTCCCATAACTTCAATACCTAAAGAAAGGGGAGTTACATCTAATAAAATTGTTCTTTTTTGAATAGTATTTTTCATAAGCATATCTGATTGTATCGCTGCACCTATAGCAACAACCTGATCAGGATTTATAGATATTAAAGGTGATTTTCGAAAAAATTTTTTTACTTCTTGATATACTAATGGGACACGTGTTGATCCACCTACCATAATAACTTCTTTAATACTTTCTATCTTAAGATCAATTTCTTTAAGAAGATTAGAACAAATAAATAAAGTTTTTTGAATTAAATCTTTAATAATTAAATTAAATTCATCACGAAAAATAATACCTTTCCAATTAAAAAAATTTACTTCTACCTTTTCATATTTAGTAAGTTTTATTTTTATTTCTTTTGCTTTTTTAAGTAATAAAGATTGAAAAAAGTTATCGCATTGATTTGACAAATTCAATTTTTTATAGATGTATTTAGATAACAAAGTATCAAAATCATCTCCACCTAAATTAGCATGACCAGCTGTCCCTAAAACTTCAAATATTCCTTTATTTAATTTTAATACAGAAATATCAAAGGTACCACCTCCTAAATCGTAGACGACAACAAGACCTTCTGTATTTAACTGTAAACCATAAGCGACAGCAGCGGAAGTTGGCTCATTAAGGAGTCTAATTAAATTAATTTTTGCTGATATAGCAGCTTTTTTGATAGAATCTCTTTGGAGATTGTCAAAATATGCAGGAACAGTAATTACTGTTGCATCTATTTTTTTATTAAAAAATTCACAGGATTTTTCTTTTAAAAATTTCAATATTTCACTAGTAACATCAATAGGAGTAACAAGTCCAGAATTTGTATGAAATAAAATACCTCCATCTTTATTATCTTCTATAACATATGGTAAAATAGGAAATTCTTTTTTAATAAAATCAATAGATCGACCAATTAAACGTTTAACTGAAGTAATTGTATTAATCGGATCTTTAATTATTTTTTTCTCTGCTTCCCAACCAATTAAAGGTTTTTTTTTATTAAAATTTACAATCGATGGTAACAAATAACGTTTTTTATCATCTGTCAATAAAACAACACGTTCATTTTGTACACTAGCTAAAAGAGAATAAGTAGTTCCAAAATCAATACCTAAAATTAATTTTTTTTTAACTTTATTTTTCAAAAAAACCATGCATAAAATCCCAATTTATTGAATAAGTGATTATGACTGTTTTAAACGAGTTTGTATTTTTTTAAAAAAAAGAAGTTTAGTTATTAATTTAATAATATCATCCCATTTTTTTTCATTAAATTTAATTTCAATTATTTTTTCATAATTGTCTATTTTATTTCTTATTTTTTTAAAAAAAATATCGATTTGAACTTCATCACAGTTATTTTTTAACAAAAAATCTAATTCTTCATATAAAAAAAAATATTTTTTTAAAAAACTATTATCTTCAGATAAAACTTTTTCTTTACTAATCTTAAAACCATTTAAAAAAAGTAAGTGTATAGCTCTATTTAATGAATCTTGTAAAATTTTATATCCTTTATTAATTTCAATTGATTTTTGTAAAACTATTCTTTTTTTAGATTCAGAATGATGTATAAATAAATCTGGATGAAATTTTAACTGTAATTTATAAAAATTTTTAGAAAGTAAAAATTTATCAATTATATATTTTTTTGGTAAATTAAATAATGCAAAATAATCCATAAGTCACCTAATTCAAAATATATTTAAAAAATACTAAAATTCATAATTAAATGTTGAAAGGATAATCTCTTTCAACATTTTAACTAAAAAAATAAAAATTAATTTTTATTTTTCTTACTTTTATAATCTGAAATAGCAGCTTTAATAGCATCCTCTGCTAAAATAGAACAATGTATTTTTACTGGTGGCAATTCTAGTTCTTCAACTATACTAGTATTTTTAATTGCTTCTGCTTCCGTTATAGATTTACCCTTAATCCATTCTGTAACCAAAGAACTAGAGGCTATTGCAGAACCACAACCATACGTTTTAAAGCAAGCATCTTCAATAATACCTTGTTCATTAACTTTAATTTGTAATTTCATCACATCACCACAAGCAGGTGCACCTACCAATCCACTTCCTACATTAGAATCAGAATTAGAAAAGGAACCAACATTACGTGGATTTTCATAATGATCCATAACTTTTTTGCTATAAGCCATTTTAACTACCTTCTTAATATATATTTGATTCTCTTACTTTAGGTATGATCCCATTCTATACTATTTAAATCAACTCCTGATTTAAACATTTCCCACAAAGGTGAAAGAGCACGTAATCTATGAATTGATTTATGTACTGATTTTACTGTATGTTGAATTTCTTCTTTTGTTGTAAATCTTCCAATTGAAAAACGAATGGAACTATGAGCTAATTCATCTTTAATTCCTAAAGCTCTTAAAACATAAGATGGCTCTAAACTTGAAGAAGTACATGCGGAACCAGAAGAAATAGCTAAATCTTTAAGTGCCATAATTAATGACTCACCTTCAATATAGTTAAAGCTAACATTTAGAATATGAGGTGCACCTTGCTTTAAATCACTATTTAAATAAACCTCTTCAATATTTTTAATACCATTCCAAAGATCGTTTCTTAAATTAGTTAAATGAATAAAATCATCATTTATTTTTTTTCTAGCTAATTTAAAAGACTCACCCATGCCAACAATTTGATGAACAGGTAAAGTTCCTGCGCGCATTCCTCTTTCATGTCCTCCTCCATGTGATAAAGCTGATAAACGTACACGTGGTTTTCGACGTACATATAAGCCTCCAATTCCCTTAGGTCCGTATATTTTATGAGCTGAAAAAGACATTAAATCTACAAATAAATTTTTTAGATTAATAGCTATTTTACCTACACTTTGAGTGGCGTCGACATGAAAAAAAATGTCATGGGATCTGCAAATTTTAGATATATTGGTTATATCCTGTATAATGCCAGTTTCATTATTTACATGCATTATTGAAACAAGTATAGTGTTTTTATTTATATTTTTTTTTAAATCATTTAAATCAATAATACCGTTATTTTTAGGAGTAAGATAAGTTACAGAAAAACCCACGCTTTCTAAATACCTACATGCATCTAATACAGACTTGTGTTCTGTTTTACTTGTAATAATATGATTACCCTTTTTTCTATGAAAAAATGCAATACCTTTGATAGCTAGATTATTTGCTTCAGTAGCACCAGAAGTGAATACAATTTCTCGAGAATCTGAACCAATTAACTCTGATATTTCATTACGAGCAATGTCAATTACTTCTTCAGCTTCCCAGCCAAATTTATGAGAACGGGATGCGGGATTACCAAATATTCCATCTATTGTTAGATAATTCATCATTTTTTTTGCAACTTTAAATTCTACTGGTGTAGTAGCCGCATAATCTAAATAAATTGGATTTTTCACTAAATTATTTACCTTATATAATCATTGTAGAAAAAGAACTAAAGATTAAAGTAATATTCTATCATTTTAAAAAATATTTAGATCTAAAAATAAATGTAAATTATAGGTAAAATATATAATATACAAACTAGACTTTTATCTTAATTAAGAATATAATTATTTTTAAGATTCAAATGTCATTAGGGGTGTAGTTCAATTTGGTAGAGCATCGGTCTCCAAAACCGAAAGTTGTAGGTTCAAGTCCTTCCACCCCTGCCAAAATTTCACTTATTGTTTCTTATAAAGAATGACTTTTATTTAAAAATAAAAGAAACAATATCAATTAATTTATATATTTATAATATATAATTCCTACTATTAAAAAAAATAAAAAAAAGTCTTTAAACTAAAAAACACATACTTATTTTTAAAAATTTCTAAAAATAATAAAAAATATTTCTTGGAGTAATTTTTAAAATGCCTAAATATCGTTCATTTACAACTACACATGGTAGAAATATGTCTGGAGCGAGATCCCTGTGGCGTGCTACAGGAATGACAGATGAAGACTTTAAAAAACCTATTATTGCAATAGTAAATTCATTTTCTCAATTTGTACCAGGACATATTCATTTACAAGAAGTTGGAAAAATAATCTCTAAAGAAATAAAAAAATATGGTGGCGTTCCAAAAGAATTTAATACTATTGCAATAGATGATGGAATAGCAATGGGACATTCAGGAATGTTATATTCTCTACCGTCTCGTGAATTAATTGCAGATTCTATAGAATACGTAATTAATGCTCATTGTGTCGATTCAATGATCTGTGTTTCAAATTGCGATAAAATAACTCCAGCTATGTTTATGGCATCTTTACGTTTAAATATACCATCAGTCTTTGTTTCAGGAGGACCAATGGAAGCAGGTAAAATAAAAACAAAAGATAAAACAAAAAAAATTGATTTAGTTGATGCCATAATACATGGAGGTGATTCTAATAAATCCGATGATTTTATAAGAGAAATTGAACTTTCAGCTTGCCCTACTTGCGGTTCCTGTTCAGGTATGTTTACAGCAAATTCTATGAATTGTTTAATAGAAGCTATAGGTTTAAGTTTACCTGGAAACGGAACACTATTAGCAACTCATATTGATCGTAAAAAATTATTTAAAAAATCTGCACGAAATATCGTTAAAATTACGAAAGATTATTACCTTAATAACAATAAAAACGTTTTACCACGCAATATAGCAAATAAAGAATCTTTCGAAAATGCTATGGCTTTAGATATTGCCATGGGAGGATCAACTAATACTATTTTGCATTTATTAGCTGCAGCATACGAGGGAAAAGTTGATTTTAAAATGTCAGATATTAACAACCTTTCAAAAAAAATTCCTCATATTTGCAAAGTAGCTCCGAGTACTAATTTGTATCATGTAGAAGATGTACATCGAGCAGGTGGTGTAATGAGAATTTTAGGAGAATTAAATCGTTCTAATTTATTAAATAAAAAAACAGAAAACATATTAGGATTGAATTTAGAAAAAACATTAAAAAAATATGATATTTTGTCTACAAAAAATAAAAATGTAATAAAGATGTTTCATGCAGGTCCAGGTGGTAATCGTACAATTAAACCTTTTTCTCAAAATTATAGATGGAATAAATTAGACAAAGATCGCGTTAATGGATGTATTCGTTCACATGAAAATGCCTATAGTAAAAATGGTGGATTATCTGTTTTGTATGGAAATTTAGCAAAAAATGGATGTATAATAAAAACAGCTAGCATAGATAAAAAACATTATATTTTTTCTGGACCTGCTAAGGTTTATGAAAGTCAAGAAGAAGCTGTTAGTGCTATTTTATCAGGTAAAATTATTGCTGGTGATGTTATCGTTATTCGATATGAAGGTCCCAAGGGTGGGCCCGGAATGCAAGAAATGCTATATCCAACAACATATTTAAAATCTATAAATTTAGATAAACAATGTGCATTAATCACCGACGGACGTTTTTCTGGAGGAACATCTGGTTTATCTATAGGTCATATTTCGCCTGAAGCAGCAAATAAGGGTATTATCGCTTTAGTAGAAAATGGTGATGATATTCAAATTAATATTGTAAACAAGACAATTCATTTAAATATTACAGAAAAAGAACTAAATCTTCGTATCATTAAAGAAAATGCAAAAGGTTTAAAAGCATATAAACCTCTTAATCGCAAAAGAAATATTTCTTTTGCCCTTCGTGCCTATGCACATTTTGCTTTGAGTGCAGATAAAGGTGCAATAAGAAATAAAAAGAAACTATTTAATTTTTAAAAAATAAAATTTATCATCAATAACAATAAATATTAAATCAATTTTAAATTATTCAGGAATTACTAAAAATGAATTATTTTAATAAATTATGTTTTCGTAAAAGAATTAATGAAATCAAAAAATGTCGCTTTATGAAAGAAAACGAATTTAAAAATGAAAATAAAATTTTAAAAAATAAAAAAATAGTTATTGTAGGTTGTGGGTCACAAGGTTTAAATCAAGCTTTAAATATGAGAGATTCTGGATTAAATATCTCCTTTGCACTTAAAAAAAACAGTATTTTAAGAAAAAACTCTTCTTGGTTAAACGCAACTAAAAATAATTTTGAAGTTAATGACTATGAATCATTAATACCAAATGCTGATTTAGTTATCAATTTAACACCAGATAAACAACATGAAAATGTTGTGAAAGAACTACAAAAACTGATGAAAAAAAATTCATGTTTAGGTTATTCACATGGTTTTAATATTGTAGAATGTGGTGAAATTATACGAAAAGATATAACAGTCGTTATGGTGGCACCAAAATGTCCTGGAACAGAAGTGAGAGAAGAATTCAAAAGAGGATTTGGGGTACCTACGTTAATTGCGGTTCATACTGAAAATGATCCTAAAAAAATAGGATTAGAAATTGCAAAAGCATGGGCTTTCTCAACAGGTGGGCATCGTGCAGGAGTTTTAGAATCTTCATTTATAGCTGAAGTAAAATCAGATTTAATGGGAGAACAAACAATTTTATGTGGATTATTACAAACAGCTTCTCTAATATGTTATGAAAAATTAATTAAAGATAAACATAATCCTTCTTATGCAGCAAAGTTAATACAATATGGTTGGGAAACAATCACAGAATCTCTTAAGCATGGGGGTATCACACTCATGATGGATAGACTTTCTAATCCATCAAAAATCAAAGCATTTAAAATATCTAAAAAAATAAAAAAAATATTATCACCTCTCTTTAAAAAACATATGGACGATATTATTTCAGGTTCTTTTTCTAAAGAAATGATGATAGATTGGCATAATAACGATAAAAAATTATTAAATTGGCGAGAAGATACAAAAAAAACACCTTTTGAAAAAAATATTCTTTCTTACTCTGAAAAAATATCAGAACAAGAATATTACGATCATGGAACACTAATGGTATCTATATTAAAATCAGGCATTGAATTAGCTTTTGAAACGATGATCAACACAGGTATCATAAATGAGTCAGCCTATTACGAATCTTTACATGAATTACCATTAATTGCTAATACAATTGCAAGAAAGAAATTATATGAAATGAATATAGTCATTTCAGATACAGCAGAATATGGAAGCTATCTTTTTTCTGAAGCAGCATATCCTATTTTAAAAGATTTTATTATGAGTCTTGAAAAAAATGTTTTAGGATTGTCATTACCAAATACAAAAATAGATAATATTGAATTATATAAAATTAATGAAGAAATTCGTAATCATCCAATTGAAATTGTTGGGAAAAAATTAAGAAAACATATGAAAGAAATGAAATCAATTTGTGTTGCAAAATAAACAATAAATTCTCTAAATTTTACCTTAATTTTTTAAGAATTTTTAAAAATTAATTTTCTAATCAATCTGAAATTATTATTTTATGTCTCTTAATTTTAATCAAAAAAATGCTATAGAACTCATTAATGGTCCCTGCTTAATATTAGCAGGGGCTGGTTCAGGAAAAACAAAAGTTATTATTAATAAAATTATTTACTTAATCAATAATTGTCAATATAAACCTGGAAACATTATTGCTGTTACTTTCACTAATAAAGCTGCTCATGAAATAAAAGTTCGTCTTGCAAAACATTTAAATTTATTGCAAATAAAAAAAATGATTATTTCAACTTTTCATTCTCTTGGATTAGAAATCATTAAAAAAGAAATTAATACATTAAAATTTAACTCTAATTTTTCTTTATTTGATGAAAGAGATCAAATGATGTTGTTAAAAAAAATATGCAGTAAAAGTATAAAAAATGATACAAAATTGTTAAAAAAATTAGTTTTTATGATTTCTTTTTGGAAAAATAAATTTCTCACTCCATTACAAGTTCAATTATCAGCACAATCAAATTTAGAAAAAGATTTCGCATTTTTTTATAAGCAATACACTTTTCATTTACGAAAATCAAACATATTAGATTTTGATGATTTAATTTGTATACCAACAAGTTTATTAAAAAATAATCAAATTATACAAAATCGTTGGCAAAAAAAAATTTCTTATCTATTAGTAGACGAATATCAAGATACAAATAATAGTCAATATGAACTAATTAAAATGCTTACTAATGTAAATTCAAATTTTACTTTAGTAGGAGATGATGATCAATCTATATATTCATGGAGAGGAGCAAAACCACAAAATCTTTTTTTAATAAAAAAAGATTTTCCCAACTTAAAAATTATAAAAATGGAACAAAATTATCGCTCTTACGGAAGAATACTTAAAGCAGCAAATAAATTAATCTCAAACAATTTACATTATTTTAAAAAAAAATTATTTTCTAATTTAGAATACGGTAACAAAATAAAAGTTATAATTGGAAAAAATGAAAAAAATGAAGCAGAAAAAATAGCAGATAAAATAATTCATGAATGTTCTAACGATATAATGCAATACAAAGATTATGCTATATTATATCGAGGGAATTACCAATCTCAAATTCTTGAAAAAACTTTCTTAAAAAAAAATATTCCTTATGATATCTCTACAAATTCATCATTTTTTTCTCGTCCTGAAATAAAAGATTTATTAAGTTATCTTCGTTTAATTGTAAATCCAGACGATAATCATGCATTTATAAGAATTTTAAATATTCCTCATCGCCAAATAGGATTAACTACACTAAATAAATTAGAAGAATTAGCTTCTAAAAAAAATAAAAGTCTTTTTCAAATTAGTAACGATATAGAAATAAAAAAAATTTTAAGAGAAAGAACAGTAAAAAAAATTAAAGATTTTATTTATTGGATTAAAAAAATAATCAAATTATCACTTCTTAAAGAAGATATCATTTTAGATAAAATTATTAATGATATTAAATATGAACTATGGTTAACTAAAATTTTAAAAGAACCGAAAAAAATTAAAACAAGCATAAATAATATTTACACGTTATCAAATTGGTTAAAAGAAATGTTAAGGGGAAATGAATTTGAAAAACCAATGAATTTATTACAAATTGTTAAAAAAATGACATTACGAGATATTTTAGAAAAAAAAATACAAATAAATGAAATCCCAAAAAATCGAGTACAATTGATGACTTTGCATTCATCTAAAGGATTGGAATTTTCTTCAGTTTTTATAATTGGTATGAATGAGGGAATTTTACCCAATATAAAGAGCATTAATAATGATAACATAGAGGAAGAAAGAAGATTAACTTATGTAGGAATGACAAGAGCACGAAAAGAACTATTTTTTACATATTGTCAAACTAGAATTCAATATGGACAAAAATTATATACAGCACCTAGTAGATTTTTATTTGAATTACCCCAAGAAGATTTACAATGGGAAAAAGATGATTATTTAGATGCTTTTCATACAAAAGAAAAAAAAATATAAAAATAGAAAACTTAAAAAAAATCTTAAAAAATAAAAAAATATCTAATTTCAGATAGTTAAAATTATTTAATTTTAGTTTAAATCAATTCCCAAAAATGATATTATAATAGAATTAATTAAGAAAATTTTTTATTATTAAATATAGAGTATCATAAAAAATGAATAAAATAATCGAACTTACTGATCAAAATTTTGAAAAAGAAGTATTAGAACATAAAAGTTTTGTATTAGTTGATTTCTGGGCTGAATGGTGTAATCCATGTAAAATATTAGCTCCTATTTTAGAAGAAATAGCACAAGAATATTTTAATAAAATTAAAGTTGGTAAATTAAATATCGAAAAAAATCCAAATACTGCTCCTATTTACTCTATTCGAGGAATTCCAGCATTACTATTATTTCATGGAAGAGAAGTTCTTGCTACTAAAGTTGGAGCAATTTCTAAATTACAACTCAAAGATTTTTTAGATGAGAATATTAAATAAATATTTATATATAGTTAATTAACTTTAACTCAAAAAATTAAATTCAATTTTATGAAAAATTTATTAATGACAATAAAAAAATTTATAATTGATATCACAGTTATCATTTCGAGATTTACCCCGATTTTACTAAGAACCCACCATTATGAATCTTACCGCACTTAAAAATATGCCAGTTTCTGAATTAATTACTCTTGGTGAAAAAATGGGGTTGGAAAATTTAGCGCGTATGCGTAAACAAGATATTATTTTTGCCATCCTTAAACAACATGCAAAAAGTGGAGAAGATATATTTGGAGATGGTGTTTTAGAAATATTACAAGATGGATTTGGTTTTTTACGTTCCGCTGATAGTTCTTATTTAGCTGGTCCTGATGATATATATGTTTCACCAAGTCAAATTCGTAGATTTAATTTACGTACTGGTGATACTATTTCTGGAAAAATAAGACCACCAAAAGAAGGTGAAAGATATTTCGCTCTACTTAAAGTTAATGCAGTAAATTACGATAAGCCTGAAAATGCTAGAAGCAAAATTCTATTTGAAAATTTAACACCCTTACACGCCAATTCCAGATTAAGAATGGAAAGAGGAAATGGTTCAACAGAAGACCTAACAGCAAGAGTTCTAGATTTAGCTTCACCTATTGGACGAGGTCAAAGAGGTTTAATTGTAGCACCGCCAAAAGCAGG
This sequence comes from Buchnera aphidicola str. Sg (Schizaphis graminum), assembly GCF_000007365.1. Classification (NCBI taxonomy): domain Bacteria; kingdom Pseudomonadati; phylum Pseudomonadota; class Gammaproteobacteria; order Enterobacterales; family Erwiniaceae; genus Buchnera; species Buchnera aphidicola. The sequence goes on along the minus strand of NC_004061.1, from coordinate 627,518 downwards.
AAAAACAATTTTATTACAAAATATTGCACAGAGCATAGCTTACAATCATCCAGATTGCGTACTGATGGTTTTATTAATTGATGAAAGACCGGAAGAAGTAACTGAAATGCAAAGATTAGTGAAAGGAGAAGTAGTTGCATCTACTTTCGATGAACCTGCATCAAGACATGTTCAAGTGGCTGAAATGGTTATTGAAAAAGCAAAAAGACTAGTAGAACATAAAAAAGACGTAATTATATTACTTGATTCAATTACCCGCTTAGCACGTGCTTATAATACCGTTGTTCCGGCATCAGGAAAGGTTTTAACAGGGGGGGTAGATGCTAACGCTTTACATCGACCTAAAAGATTTTTTGGTGCTGCTCGCAATGTAGAAGAAGGAGGCAGTTTAACAATTATTGCTACAGCATTAGTTGATACAGGATCGAAAATGGATGAAGTGATTTACGAAGAATTTAAAGGAACAGGAAACATGGAACTTCCATTATCTAGGAAAATAGCAGAAAAACGTGTTTTTCCTGCTATTGATTATAATAGATCTGGTACTAGAAAAGAAGAACTATTAACTTTACCAGATGAGTTACAAAAAATGTGGATTTTAAGAAAAATTATTCATCCTATGAGTGAAATAGATGCAATGGAATTTTTGTTAAATAAATTATCTATGACAAAAACAAACGATGAATTTTTTGATATGATGAAAAGATCATAAATATTTAAAATATTTTTTTATTTTATTTGTAAATTTAAAAAAAAACTGGACAATGAAGATTATTAATCTTAAACTATTGTAATCTAGTTTTATTTTAAATGCGCTCGTAGCTCATTTTGGATAGAGCGCTATCTTCCGAAGGTAGAGGTATCAGGTTCAAATCCTGTCGAGCGCATTATTTTATAAAAAAATAATAAAAAATAACAAAATTTTGGTGGCTATAGCTCAGTTGGTAGAGTTCTGGATTGTGATTCCAGTGGTCATGGGTTCAAATCCCATTAGCCACCCAAAAAATAAATAATTGTAGTCAAATATTTTTACGGCGAATAGCGCAGCTTGGTAGCGCAACTGGTTTGGGACCAGTGGGTCAGGGGTTCAAATCCTCTTTCGCCGACCAAAAATTAATTTCTATTATTAACTCTATTAATTAATTTAAATAAATTATTATTATCTGCATAATCAAAAATAATTATATCGCTCCAACCAATTTTTTTTGCTATATCTGCTAATCTATTTCCAACAAAAAATATTTTGCATTTAAACAACCATTCAGTTTTATCAATGATAGAAATTATTTTATCTAATCGATATAATATTTCGCCACTTGTTACTACAAGTGTATTTATTTTTGAATTACGCCAATTTTTTACCTCTGAAAAAATATCTATAATTTTAAAAATTCTTTTATAACATTCAACAACACATATATCAAAACCCTTTTTAATTAAATATTCTTTTATTAATTTTCCTCTATTTTCTCCCTGTAATAAAACAATTTTTTTTTAAAAGACTTTTTTTACATAAAATATTTAATAAATTTTCACTATTTTCTTTTTTTTTAGGAAAAAAATTTTTTTTAACATATTTCTGTAAAATAAGAGAAATATTTTTACTAATAGCATAATATTTTGGATATATAGGTCACATTAAATTATTTTTTTTAAATATGTATTAATGTAATAAATAGATTTTTTAGAAAAAATCACAATTATATCCGATTTATATAATGCATAAACTTTTTTTGGTATACTATTTTTTCCTTCACTTGGATAAAAATCAAATAAAGAAATATGAGAAGAAAATATACCTACATTGTTTAAATTATTTACTAGTTCTTCTCCCTCTGGAGAGGGTCTTGTAACTAATATTTTCATGTATAATTTAATTTTTTTTGTATAAAAACGACCTAAAATTCTTTTTGCTCCGTTATTAAGTAATTCTTTTGCTAAAGAATAACCCATTTCTTCTGCAATGTTATACCAACCAAATCTTTCACCTTTCAATATTATTTCACCATCTGGTGAACCAACTAATCCTCTAAGCCAAATTTTTTTCTTTTTAAGAACAGCATAACTTCCAATTGGAATATGACATCCAGATTTTAATTTTTTGCAAAATGCTCTTTCTGCATTTATTTCAATAAAAGTATTAAAATGATTTAAACTCGACAAAAAAAACAATATTTTCTTATCATGTAATCTAGATTATATACCGATAACCCCTTGACCACATGGAGGAAGTGATAATTCAGCTGGTATAACTTGAGTAATTCTATGTTTTAAATTTAACCTTTTTAACCCCTCAGTAGCTAAAATAATTGCATCATATTTACCCTCATCTAATCTAGCTATTCTTGTTTCTACATTACCTCTTAAAGGTAAAATAATTAAATCTGGACGATAAGTGATTAATTGACATTGTCTTCTTAAACTAGATGTGCCAACTACTGCCCCTTTTGGTAAATGATTAATAGATTGATAATGATTAGATACTAAGGAATCTAATGGATTTCCTCTTTTACATATACTAATTAAACGCAATTCTTTCGTAATATGAACAGGAAGATTCTTCATTGAATGTATTGCAATATCTTCTTTATTTTCAAGAAGAGCAAATTCTAATTCTTTTATAAACAAACCTTTTCCTCCTATTTTAGAAAGAGATTTATTTAAAATATTATCTCCATGAGTAACAATAGGTATGATCTTTATATTTAAATCTGGATATAAAGATAATAGTTTTTTTTATACATATTTAGTTTGTTGTAAAGCTAAAGGGCTTTTTCTAGTAGCAATTCTTAATATTTTTTTTCGCATATTACGATTCATATCAGGATAGAAATGTTATTTAATATGTTAAATTTTTTAAAGAAATAAAAAATTAATTTTTATTTTTTAATTCTTTTAAAAGCAGTAAAAATCAAATTTTCATTTGATTGAATAGAGCATGATTTTTCAAATATTTCCCAAAAATCTTTGTTACTGCGATTGCAAATCCATTTATCTATTTTATAATTAAAGTGATATGCATTAAATTTTGTAGCTAACCATATTTGGCGCAACGATTCTTGTTTGTTAACTACAATTATACTTTTATTTAAAAAAGTAATAGTCATAACGTAATCTTGTACTTCATAGTCGATATCAATTTTATCATCGTAAAAATTTAAATTATCTTCTATCTTTAGAAACAAATCATCTACTAACCGATAAAAATTGTTATTTATTTGAGTAAAATTTGTATTTTTTTTCATTTTTTATATCCTTGAATAATAAATTTTATTATATTAAGTTAAAAATATTTTTTTTAATAAATTATACATTGTTTTATTTTTAAGAATGTAAAAAGAATAAATAACTATCAGGAATAAAAATGTTTTCAAATTACAAAAAAAAGAAAAAAATTTATTTTTCTAAGATGCATGGTTTAGGCAACGACTTTATGGTCATTGAATCGATTAAACAAGATTTTATTTTAACTAAATCAATTATTGAAAACTTATCTAATCGAAATACTGGAGTTGGTTTTGATCAATTATTATTAATTGAAAAATCTAATAACTTTAAATTTGATTTTCATTATCGTATTTTTAACGCCAATGGAAATGAAGTTGAACAATGTGGAAATGGTGCTCGATGTGTAGGTTTATTTCTTTTTTTAAAAGGTTTAATCAACAAACGAAAAATTATGTTAAGTACTAATAAAAAAAATATATCTATTAAATTTATGTCTGATAACAATATACAAGTTAATATGAATGAACCTAGTTTTAAATTAGAAGAAATATCTATTTCAAAAAAAATTGTATTAAATAATTTTTCTGTCAAACTTATAAATAAAAATTTAAAATGTAGTTTAGTATCTATTGGAAATCCTCATTGTGTTATTAAAGTAGAATCTATAAATAATGCACCTGTAAAAAAAATTGGTGAACTTTTAGAAAAAAATTCAATTTTTCCTCAAGGAATAAACGTAGGTTTTATGAAAGTTATAAACAAAAATCACATTCAATTAAGAGTGTATGAACGTGATGTAGGTGAAACTCAATCTTGCGGTAGTGGCGCGTGTGCAGCAGTTGCAGTTGGTATAGCCAAAAATCTTCTTTGTGATAATGTTAAGGTAGATTTATTAGGTGGTAATTTAATAATTAAATGGAAAGGTTTTAATTATCCTCTTTATATGATAGGGACAGCTTGTCATATTTACGATGGATATATATACATATAAAAAACATATTTTATTTAAAAAATGTTTTTTATACTTTTGGAAAATAAAAAATGTTATTAAAAAAAAAAATACAAAAAAATTTAATCAAATTGTTTTATCTCTTTTTTTAGGCGGTTTTTCTAGTTTTTCTATTTTATATTGTGTTCAGTCTATTTTACCAGTATTTTCTAAACAATTTTGTTTAACTGCAACAGAGAGTAGTTTATCTTTATCAGCAGCAACAGCTACAATGTCAATTGGGACACTATTTATTGGACCCTTATCAGATAGAATTGGTAGAAAGTCAATTATGTCTTCTTCTTTATTAATAGCAGCAGTACTCACTATTATATGTTCTATTAGCAATAATTGGACAGTTATTGTCTTTCTTCGTGCCCTAACTGGACTAGCTCTAAGTGGTGTTGTCGCAGTTGCCATGACTTATATTGTTGAAGAAGTACATCCAAATTCTGTATCATTTTGCATGGGATTGTATATCAGCGGAAATACGATAGGAGGATGCTCTGGAAGAATATTAAGTAGTATTTTAGCAGAATATTTTTCTTGGCATATTGCATTTATAGTTATTGGTTTTTTTTCTTTAATGTCATCTTGTCTTTTTTTATATTTTTTACCATCTTCAAAAAATTTTTATCCTATTTCTATAGATTTTAATAAATTTTTAAAAAATTTTTATTTGCATTTAAAAAATCCAACATTGTTAATCTTATTTGCAATAGGATTTATGTTAATGGGTAGTTTTATTACAATTTTTAATTATATTAGCTATCGATTAATGTTATCACCATTTTTTTTGTCTTCTTCAAATATAGGATTTTTATCTATTATTTATTTGACCGGAGTTTACAGTTCTCCTAAAGCTGGAATTTTAATAAATCAATATAATCGTAGCAGTATATTAAGAATAGCATTATTACTGATGATTTTAGGTTTATTAATGACACAATATAATGAAATTTTCATAATCATTTTAGGATTAGTGATATTTTCAAGTGGTTTTTTTGCATCTCATTCTATTGCAAGCAGTTGGATTGGTTTCCATGCAAAAATCGCTAAAGTTCAAGCAACTTCTTTATATTTGTTTTTCTATTATTTAGGATCAAGTATTTTTGGCACATTCGGAGGATTTTTTTGGTTTTATTTAAAATGGATAGGTATTTCATCCTTTATTATTATAATTTTAATTTTCGCAATTTTATTATCTTTAAAATTAAAAAAATAATATAGTTTTTTAAAATAATTACTTTCCTCTAACAAGGTTTCTCACAGATAATAAACTTAGTTCAATTCATCAAAATGGCTTAAAGGTTATGCTATATTTATTTTCTTATTCTGATTTGAATCATAGTTTATTTATTTTACTAGCTTTATTTTTTGTATTGTGTTACGAAGCTATTAATGGATTTCATGATACAGCAAATGCTGTGTCAACATTGATTTATACACGTGCAACTTCAGCTCATTTTGCAGTTATAATGTCAGGTCTATTTAATTTTCTTGGTGTCTTGTTGGGAGGTTTAACAGTTGCGTATGCAATTGTTCATTTATTGCCAAATGATTTACTATTAAATAGTAATTCAAAAAATGCTCTTGCTATGGTTTTTTCTATGTTATTAGCAGCTATACTATGGAATTTATCTACTTGGTATTTTTGTTTACCAGCTTCAAGTTCGCATTCGCTTATTGGAGCAATAATTGGAATTGGTTTAACTAACGCGATAATTACTGATTCTTCTTTATTACATGCTTTAAATGTTCCTAAAATGACAAATGTATTTTTATCTCTTATTTTTTCACCGATTGTAGGATTAATAATTTCGGGTAGTTTAATATTTTTGTTACGTTTTTTTTTAAAAAAGAAAAAGAATCATTATCGTATTCATATGACTCCATTAGAAAGAGAACAAAAAGAAGGCAAAAAAAAACCACCTTTTTTAATTAAAATCGCTTTGATCTTATCATCTATTGGAGTAAGTTATGCACATGGTGCAAACGATGGTCAAAAAGGAATTGGTTTGTTAATGCTTGTCCTTATCGGAATTGCACCATGTGGTTTTTTAGTTAATTTAAATGCATCTAAAAAAGAAATTATTTACACAAAAAATACAATTGATCATCTATATGAATACTATTCAAAAAATAAAGTCAAAATAATTAAAAATACTAAAAATCAAAAAAAAATTGATTTTTCAATAAAAAATTATAATTATTTTGAAATTATAAAAAATATAAAAAAAACTAAATTTTTATTACAAAATATATATGATTTTAATCAATTAAATATAAAACAAAGATTTAAATTACGTCATTTTTTACTTTTTCTTTCTGAAAATATAGATCAAACAATACATTTTTCAAATATCGTTAAAAAAGAAAAAGATTTTTTAAAAAAAAGTAAAAAAGATATACTTAAAACGATTGAATATGCACCAATGTGGATAATACTAATTATCGCACTTTCTTTATCTGTAGGTACAATGATTGGTTGGAAACGTATAGTAGTAACTATTGGTGAAAAGATAGGAAAAAAAAGAATGACATATGCACAAGCCATGTCGGCGCAGATAACTGCTTCTTTATCAATTGGTATAGCAAGCTATACAGGAATACCTGTATCTACAACACATATTTTGTCTTCTTCTGTAGCTGGAGCAATGTTAAGTGATGGAGATGGTATTCAAATTAGTACAATAAAAAATATTGCTCTTGCTTGGATATTAACTTTACCTGTTTCAATTTTATTGTCTGGTTTTTTTTATTGGATTACTCTTTTATTTATAAAAAATTTTTAAAAGATTTATGACATTTTAATTATAGGAGTACGTTTTAAAAAAATGTACTCCTATTTTTTTTTAAAAGGTAGATATATATCAAAACGATGATATTTATTACTAATAATAAAATCTACCTTTTCATCAGATATAGGATTAGCATAAGAAGGTCTCTTTACAACAACTCTTTTTTTCGCAAATTTTCTAGCCACCTTTAGCAAATTTTTAGATTGATCATCTTTATTTGCCAATTTTCTTAAAAATTGCATATTTTTTTTAGGAAGAGATTTTTTTTTATTAATTGGATACATAGGATCTAAATAAATGACATCAGGTTGTGAAATAGGTATATTAAGTATATTTAAGCTATTATCGTAAATTAAATGTAATCTCTTTTTTAACCAAAAACCAATTTTTTCATCTTTATAACCTCTTTCTAAACCATCTGTCAATAATGCTGCAATGACAGGATGATATTCCATCATAATAACATAACATCCTAAAAAAGAAATTAAAAATGAATCTTGTCCTAATCCTGCTGTTGCATCTAAAACAGAAGGGAAATAATTTTTTTTAATTCCTATAGCTTTATAAAGAATTTCATTTTTTTTTTTAAAATTTAAACACCTATAATTATTTTTTTTTGAACTAAAATTGACTTTTATAGATTTATTACGAGGTTTTGAACGATCATATAATTCTAAAGAATTAGAATTCATTATTAAAGCCATAGAAGAATTTTCATCATGTTTTAAATGATATTTATCAATTAAATTTTGTATTCTTTGATTTTCGTGATTTATAATCAAATATATATTCATAATATTTTTATTTTTTAATATTAATTAATTGACTTTTCCAAAAATACAATTTACAATTAAAATTAAATTTTTTATTTTTATCAAATCTAAAAAATTTAATTTTTTTCGTATAGTTATAACGATTTTAGATTGTAACTAATAATCCAATTTTTTATTTTTAAAAAATTTAATTTACATTTTCAAAAAAATATTCAATAAAACTAAATAAAATAGTAAATTAAAAAAAGGAAAAAAAATTATGTCATCTAATGTTACTCTAGTTGATAAATTAAATCCAATACGTCATAAAGAATTAAAAGTTAAAATTGATGAAATATGCCATAAATCACTAAAAAATCTTAAAAATACTTCAAAAATTTTAATAGAAGAAAAAAAACATCCTATTAGCAGTACTAAAGTTTCTATTAATTATATTGAAAACGAAAACGAAAATAAAAACAATTTAATTAATTTAGAAAATTTTTATAAAAAATATTTATTAAAATTTAATGATTTTATAATGAAAAAAAAACTTTTTCTGAATCCTCTTCTGAGTCCTCTGCTGAAAGTACTTCCTACAATCCACTCGATATATTAGAACGAATTCAAGAAAAAATTGAAACAACAATTAAAGATATTAATTTAAAAAAAAAAATAATAGAATCTTTTAATACAATAAAAGATAGCATACTCAGTGCTTACGAGAAAATTAAAAACGAAACTATAAATCTTTTTAATGGTACAACTTTTTTAAAAATTTTTAATGCCGGATGCGAATTATTTTCACAACCAACAGAATCAACTAAAGAAACAAGTGAAAAAATTGATAATTTAGTGAAACAAGTTGAAGAATTAAATAAAACAATTGAATCTTCAAAATTTTTTATAGATACTATAATCGAAAAAGTTAAAGAAGAAGGAAGATTAAAAGTAGTTAATAAACTAAATAAAAATCCACGTCATCCTGAATATGAAAGTTCATTCCCTGATCTTAATGTTGCAGTTCCCAAAAAAGAAAATTTAAATCAATGGTATCCATCTAATTTAGACGAAAATTTTGATATAGAAGTAAGAGAAGGTACCTTACGAGTTGATAAAAAATTTAGAGATAGAATGAATAAAGCTATTGAAAAATCTCATTATAAATATTTTACAGACAACAATATTTGGAAGTTTTCAGATAAATTCGATTTATCACCTGCAAATGTCTTTTCTATGATAAGAGGCTTTCAAAAAATATATGAAAAGTTAAAATCTTCTTCTGAAGAATTAAATAAAGACTTTATGAAAGATTTTCATTCAGCTATTTTTGTTATCGATGGACATTTAATTCCCTCTACAAATAAAGAAGATATGATAGAAAAGTTTAAAAAAATAGTTCCAAATATTACAGATCAACAATTAATTTCTGCATATGCACATCCAAAAATTTTAAGTCAGTCTTACCTTCATTTGCTTTCTGAACATCCAGAAATAAATAAATATCAAACTGTAAATTCAAGAAACGTTTATACAATTACACATATAGATAATAATCAAATAAAGTTAGTTGTTACTCATGTGTCTAATTTACGTGCAAAAGACAAAAATTCTATTCAGCCAAATTATTCTTTTAAAATACGTACGAGTATAATTCTTTCTGCTGCGAATTCACCAAGAGTAAAATTTTCAAAATTTGTTCATTGATTTTTTTAACGTAAATATGTTTTGAAAAATATAATAGGGTATATTTTATATACCCTATTTTTTAAAAAATAATATTTATTTTTGAGGAATATCTTTAAATTTTTTTATTAAAGCGAAATGTATTTCTTTAGGAAGATACGGTTTAATGTTACCTTGATATTTCGCTATTTCTTTTACAAAAGATGAAGATATAAATGATACTTCTTTAGAAGAAAGAAAAAAAATACTATCTAAATCAGGATAAATTTGTTTATTTATAGCTGCTAATTTTATTTCATAATCAAAATCAAATATTGTTCGTACTCCTCTAATTAAAATATTACTTTTTTCCCTTTTTGCTAAATTAGCGAGCAAACCATTAAATCCAATTACTTTTTTTATATTTTTAAGATGAAATGTAGCTAGTTTAGTTAATTTTATTCGTTCTTTTAAATTAAAAATAGTTTTTTTATGTACGTTATTTGAAATGGCAATAATGATATTATCAAAAATTTTTGTTGCACGTGTTATAACATCTAAATGTCCGTATGTAATTGGATCAAACGTACCTGGATATATTGCAATTTTTTTCATTTTTTATTTTTTTATCTATAAATCAATTATGTTAAAGTTATTTATTAAATATATAATATTTTTTAAGAATTAATATTCTTATTTTTTTAAAGGCAATATATGAAAAAAAAATGGAAACCTAGTGCTTCTATTAAAGATTTAATGAAAAGATCAAAAATTATCGCTGATATTCGCTCTTTTTTTTTAAAAAAAAATATTATGGAAGTAGAAACTCCAATATTATCTCAATCAGGAGTAACAGATGTAAATTTGATGCCGTTTATAACTAATTATTTTTCTTTTAATGACAATATTAAAAAAAAAAATTATGGTTAATAACTAGTCCAGAATATCATATGAAACGTTTATTATCTGCAGGAAGCGGATCTATATATCAAATTTGCCGTAGTTTTAGAAACCAAGAATTTGGTCAATATCACAATCCAGAGTTTACTATGCTTGAATGGTATCAACTTTCTTGTTCTATGGAAAAAATGATTGAAGAAATAGACTTTTTTTTTCAAAAAATATTAAATTTTAATAAAGCAGATAAAATTTCTTATCAAGAAGTATTCATGAAATTTTTAAAAATAGATCCTTTATCTACTAGTTTATCTGAACTGTTTCAATGTTATAAAAAATTTAACTTAAAAAATTTAATTTATCTTGAAAATGATTTAAATCAATTAATAGAAAATATATTTACATTACAAATACAGCCTTTTCTTGGCAAAGAAAAACCACTTTTCGTCTATCATTTTCCTTCAGAACAAGCTTGTCTTGCTTCTATAAATAAAAAAGACAGTCGTGTTTCAGAAAGATTTGAGATTTTTTTTAAAGGAATTGAATTAGGAAATGGTTTTCATGAATTAACGGATTATTTTGAACAAAGAAAACGTTTTATTAAAGATAATAGAAAACGCTGTGATATGAACCTTCCTGAACAAAAAATAGATGACTATTTTTTAGATGCAATCCATCATGGTCTGCCGACTTGTTCAGGGGTCGCTATAGGGTTAGATCGTTTAATTATGATAGCTTTAAATAAAAATAGCATTGATCAAGTTATGTCTTTTTCATTTGAACGTTCTTAAAATATTACCAATAATTTTCCATTGTAATATGACCATGTTTACGTCGTAAATTTTTTTGCATACATCGATCTTTTTGTAAGAAAAGATATGTATCTTTTACCATAGCTGGATTTCCACACAACATAACATGTGAATCATTGCGATTAATTTTTAAACCAATTTTTTTTTCTAAAATTTGATTTTGTAATAAAAGAGGGATTCTTCCATATAATGAATTATGATTTTTTTCTCTACTTACTATTGTTTCAATCTTTAATTTTCCATTATAACTTTTATAAAGTTGCTTCATTAAAGGAAGATAGGTTAATTCGTTTTGATATCTTACAGCATGTATTAATATGATATTTTTAAATCTATTAATATTTTTATATTCTTGTAGTATAGAACAATAAGGACCTATTCCAGTACCAGTAGCAAACATCCATAATGTTTTACAATTAGGTATTTCATCTAAAGTAAAAAAACCAAATGATTTTTCTTTAATAAATAAATTATCTCCAGATTTTAAATTATATAAAAGATTACTTAATTTACCATTAAGTATTCGAACAATATAAATTTCCAAATTTTTATTACTTGGAGCATTAACAAACGAATATGCTCTTTGAATTTTTTTCTTTTTAACATTATTAGAAAAATTTATGTTTTCTTCATTTAAAGCTAATTTTGTAAATTGTCCTGCTTGAAAAGGAGCAATCTCTGCGTTTAAAATAAGACTGAACAAATTTTGAGTCCACTTGTGAACTTTTAAAACATTAGCATTAATCCATGGATTCATTAATCTAATTTCCTACCTTTTTTTAATTTTTAAATCATTGTACTTATTTTGGAACAAGTACAATGATTGATTTAAAAAAATATTCATTTTTATTAAAAATTTTTATATTTTATTTTTTTCAATTTCTTTCACTTTGTTTGGAATATTAATAAATATTTTTTTAGGTTTTTCTTCATCTGGAACTCTACATTCAAAATTAATTTTTAATAATCCTGAAAATAGTTCTGCCTTTTTTACTTGAATTTTATGATCAAAGTTAAAATTTAAAGAAAAATCATTAAATATAATCCCTTTATGTAAATATTTTTTTATTTTTTTATCATCATTTTCTTGATTTTGTTTTTTTCCCTGTACTGTTAGTTGACTATTATGTACAGAAATATCTAATTCTTTTTCTTCATATCCAGGAATACTTAATATTAATTCATATTTATGTTCGTCAATTTGAAATAAATTATAAGCTGGTGTATCTGATAAAGGTTTTTCTCCTGTTAATGTACTGAAAATTTTATCAATTTGATTGAATCTATTTGAAAAAACACTATTTTGATCAATATTTGGTAAAAAAGAAAATGAACGATAAGACATAAAACCTCCTTTCATATTATAGATTTATATTTATTTTAGTTTTATACTCTTACAATCAATATTGGAACTAAAAAAAGTTTCTTAATTCGATATAAGGTTTTATTTTTTTTTTTCAACAACTATTTGTAATAAATAATAAAAATATTTATATTTTTTTAAAAAACATTCATCTGTTTTAATTTATTAAAAAATAGATTAGAATTTTAAAAATTATAAAATAAATCTACCTAAATCTTCGTTAGATATTAGTTGATCTAAATGTTTTCCAACATATTCTGAGTTAATTTCAATAGTTTTACCAACGTTATCACAAGCATTAAAAGAAATATCTTCCATAAGTTTTTCTAATATTGTATGTAAACGACGTGCTCCAATATTTTCCATAGATTCATTAACTTTCCAAGCTGCTTCTGCAATATTTCGTATTCCTTCTTTTGTAAAATTGATGCATACACCTTCTGTTTTCATAAGAGCTTTATATTGTGCTGTAATAGATGCAGTTGGTTCAGTTAGAATTTTTTCAAAATCATTAATTGTTAATGGTTGTAATTCTACTTTGATCGGAAGACGTCCTTGTAACTCGGGAATCAAATCAGAAGGTGTTGATGTTTGAAAAGCACCTGATGCAATAAATAAAATATGATCTGTTTTAACCATGCCATACTTAGTTGATACAGTGCAACCTTCAACTAAAGGGAGTAAATCTCTTTGCACACCTTCTCTAGAAACATCTGGACCAGAAGAATCACGTCTTTTACATATTTTATCAATTTCATCAACAAATACTATACCATTTTGTTCTACTGCATTAATTGCTTCTTTTTTAATTTCTTCTTGATTTATTAATTTAGCAGCTTCTTCTTCTTTTAATAACAAAACTGCATCTTTTATTTTTAGTCTTCTTGTATTTTTTTTATGCCCTCCTAAATTTTGAAAAAGAGATTGCAATTGACTTGTTAACTCTTCCATACCAGGAGGCGCCATTATTTCAACTCCCATAGTGCTAGCTAATACATTAATTTCAATTTCTTTTTCGTCGAGAATTCCTTCTCTTAATTTTTTTCGAAATACTTGCAATGTATTTAATAAACTTTCATTTTTTTCATTTTCTGTCCAGTTATTTTTCGGTCTAGGTACTAGAACGTCTAGTATTCTTTCTTCAACTATTTCTTCGACTCGAAGTTTGTTTTTTTCAATGTTTTTTACTCGAATCATTTTAATAGCTGCATCGGTTAAATCTCGAATAATTGAGTCTACTTCTTTTCCAACGTATCCAACTTCAGTAAATTTAGTTGCTTCTACTTTTATAAAAGGTGAATTTGCTAATTTTGCCAATCTTCTAGCAATTTCTGTTTTTCCTACTCCAGTAGGACCAATCATCAAGATATTTTTAGGAGTAATTTCATGACGTAACTCGTTATTTAATTGCATTCTCCTCCAACGATTTCTTAATGCAATAGCAACAGCTTTTTTTGCTTGTTCTTGACCAATAATAAATTTATTAAGTTCAGAAACAATTTGAGGGGGTGTCATTTCAGACATATAAATAATCCTTATTTTTCTGAAAATAGTTCTTTTATAGTAAAACTATGATTGGTATATATACAAATATTTGCTGCAATATTTAATGATTTTTCTACGATTTCATCAGCGTTGAGTGTAGTATTATTAATTAATGCACGTGCTGCAGATTGAGCATAAGATCCACCAGAACCTATTGCAATTAAATCATCTTCAGGCTGTATCACATCGCCATTTCCAGTAATAATTAATGAAGTGTCTTTATCAGCAACTGCTAACAAAGCTTCTAATTTACGTAACATTCTATCAGATCTCCAATCTTTTGCTAATTCAATAGCAGCACGTGGCAATTGACCCTGATACATAGCTAATTTTTTTTCAAACATTTCAAATAAAGTGAAAGCATCTGCAGTTCCACCTGCAAAACCAGCAATCACCTTTTCATGATAAAGTGTTCTGATTTTTTTAACATTACTTTTCATAATAGTATTGCCTAAAGTAGCTTGTCCATCACCTCCAATTACTACTTTATTTTTTAATCTTACACTGAGTATTGTGGTCACAAGAAAAACCTCTTAAAAAATAATGTGTTTATTTTTTTAATTATATAAAAAATAAAATTTATAATAAAACAAATTGAGCGTTATAACTTTAATTTATATGAATTATTTGAGTAAAATTGTTAATAAAAAAAACTATTAATTATGGACAAAAAATTTAATTTTATTAAATTTTTGAAAGAAATTTTAAAAATTACAAATTTTCTAATCTTTGAATATATTTCCATTTTTGTTTAGGTTTGGGAGGTAATAAGTCATCACTTATTTTTTTATCTATAAAAATTTTTTTTTCTATATTTTTTGATTTTTTAAAAAACATGTTTAAAAAGCAAAAAAGTAAAATAATAACTATTATAATAATGAGAATATGATATTTATTTAAATTTATTTTCTTTTTTTTTTATTTTTTTTTTTTTTTTTTAAAATACACTGAATTAATTTTATTTTTATCGTTGTACATATTTTGTTATATATTTTATTTAAATTGAAAAATATTGATTATTAGTACACTAATAATCGTATAATAGAATAGATATTGTTATATATATTTTAGGAAAACTTTTATGAAAAAAAAAATACATCCAGCTTATTCTCAAATAATAGCTACTTGCTCATGTGGAAATATAATTGAAATTTTCTCAACCGTTAATGTCAATCTAAATTTAGATATATGTGCAAAATGTCATCCATTTTATACTGGAAAACAAAGAATTATTGATACTGGAGGACGAGTTGAAAGATTTAAAAAACGTTTTAAACTGATTAAGAAAGATACGGTATAAATGATATTTTAATTTATAATTTTTAATTTTAAGCATCTTACAATAAATTAGATGCTTAAAATAATTTTAAGAATTATTTTTCAAATTTTTTATGTATTTCTCAAGTTAGAGAGCAATCTATCTTGAAAATAATTTTTTAAAGCAATATAGATAGCATTTGCAATTTTATTTTGGTATTTGTTAGTTCTTAATTTTTTTTCTTCTAAAAAATTTGTGATAAACCCTGTTTCTATTAACATAGAAGGTGTATTTATAGAGCTCAGTATTCCTAAACTGGCATAGTTTAGATTTATTTTATCTAATTTTATAATTTTTTTAAGTTGTTGAAATATATATCTAGATAAATTAATTTCCATTTTTTGAAAATTATTAAATTGTAAATCGAGAACAGTTTTTTTTAAAAAAAAATCATGTTTATTTTTTTGAATTAAATTTTGAATGTTTTTAGGAAAATATATGTTTTCTTCTCTATTTTTTATAAAATTATTAATTTCACGATGCATTCTATCATTAGTAGTAATCCAGATTGATGCACCTGATACATATCTTTTTTTAGAAGAGTCTGCATGGATAGATATTAAAAAACTTACGTGATTATTTTTTAGAAAATCTCTTCTTTTTTTTAATGATACATAAGAATCATCATTTCGCGTTAAAACTGGATAAAATAAATCACTATTTTGTAATAAATTTTTAAGTTTTATACCAATCTTTAAAGTTATTTTTTTTTCTTGTAATCCTAAACTATTTATTGCTCCTGGATCTTGTCCTCCATGTCCTGGATCAATCACTATAATAAATTTTTTTAATGGGTTTTTTGTATTGTTCTTGTTCTTTTGATTTTTTTTTATATTTTTAAAAAAAAATCATATTTATTTTTTTTAAAATTATCTTTTTTGAAATTAATTTTATTTAGTTTATCTGCAGATTGTGTTTGAAAGGTAAATAATAAAACGGCAAATATTATCCATTTATAAAAAGGACAAAAAATCATAAATTTTCCTTATCTATAATTTAATTTTTAGATTGATGATATAAATGGAGCGGGAAACGAGATTCGAACTCGCGACCCCAACCTTGGCAAGGTTGTGCTCTACCAACTGAGCTATTCCCGCAAAATTTATAATTTTATGCTTATTATATTTATTTATATTATATATATAAGATATATTTATCAAGCTTTCTTTTAAAAAATATTGATTTTATTTAAAAATTCTTTAAATAACTTTAATTAGAATAGAATGTTATTTACTATATTTTATAGTATCAAAAAAAATTTTTTTATAAAAATTTAATTCTATTATAGATTCATGAATATCTTCTAATGCTGTATGATTTTGTTTTTTTATTTTTTTAAATGAAGGACACCAACGATTTACTAATTCTTTAATAGTACTAACATCTATACATCGATAGTGAAAATAGTTTTCTAAATTTGGCATATATCGAGCTAAAAACTTTCTATCTTGATAGACACTGTTACCACAGATAGGTGATGATTGAATAGGAACCCATTTTTTTAAAAAGAATATAGTTTTAGATTCAGCTTTTGATTCATTATATATACTTTTTTGTACTCGTTTTATTAATCCATTTTTTTTATGTATTTTAGTATTCCATTCATCCATTATTACTATATGTTCTTCTTTTTGATGAATAGCAATAACTGGACCTTCTGAAATTATATTTAATTTTGTATCTGTAATTACTGTAGCAATCTCAATAATTCGATGTATTTCAGAATTCAATCCAGTCATTTCCAAATCAATCCAAATAAGATTTTCATTATTAATAGTCATAATTTTTTATAAATAAATTTTTTTTAATTCTATTTTTTTAGTTAAAAATTAATGAATATAGTATAATAAAAACTCAATAAAAAATAAATGTTTTTAATATATTAATAAAAATTAAACACAGGTAAATCAGATGAAAAATATTAATCTTATTGAAACTAAATCTTGGAAAGATTTAAAAAATCATTTTAAGGAAGTTAAAAATATCCATTTAAAAGATCTTTTTTTATCTGATTTCAATAGATTTAAAAAGTTTTCAATTTTTTTTGAAAATGAAATATTAATTGATTTTTCAAAAAATCGTATTACTGAAAAAACTTTAATACTTTTATTAAATTTAGCAAAAGAAATGAATGTTAAGTCTGCTATTAAATTAATGTTTTCTGGATCTAAAATTAATCAAACTGAAAATAGGTCTGTATTGCATATTGCTTTACGCAATAGAAGTAATTTTCCAATTTTACTAAATAATTCTGATATTATGTCAGAAGTTAATGATGTACTTAAAAAAATGAAAAATTTTTCGGAATTAGTTATTGATGGAACATGGAAAGGTTACAGTGGAAAATCTATTTCTGATGTTGTTAATATAGGTATTGGAGGATCAGATTTAGGACCTTATATGGTTACAGAAGCATTGCGTCCATATAAAAATCATTTAAATATACACTATGTTTCTAACATAGATGGTACTCATCTTTCTGAGATTTTAAAAAAGATCAATCCTGAAACAACAATTTTTTTAATAGCTTCTAAAACATTTACTACCGATGAAACTATAACTAATGCTAATAGTGCAAAATTTTGGTTTTTAAAACATTCAAAAACGAAAGAAACTTTAGATAAACATTTTTTTGCTTTGTCAGCCAATATAAACAATGCTGTGAATTTTGGAATTAATATAAAAAATATTTTTCAATTTTGGGACTGGGTAGGAGGTCGTTTTTCATTATGGTCTTCTGCTGGATTATCTATTGTTCTATCTATTGGATTTAATAATTTCGAAAAATTTTTACAGGGAGCACATGTTATGGATAATCATTTTTATCATACTGAATATGATAAAAATATTCCTATTTTACTAGCTCTGATTAGTATTTGGTATACTAACTTTTTTAATTCTGAAACAGAAGCTATATTTCCATATGATCAATATATGCATCGTTTTTCTGCATATTTTCAACAATCTAATATGGAATCTAATGGAAAATCAATTGACAAAAATGGAAATAAGGTATGTTATCAAACTGGACCTATTATTTGGGGTGAACCAGGTACCAATGGTCAGCATGCATTTTTTCAGTTGATTCATCAAGGCACTAAATTAATCCCAAGTGATTTTATCGTACCAACTGTTTCTCATAATAATTTAAATGATCATCATCTTAAATTAATATCTAATTTTTTAGCTCAAACTCAAGTACTTGCTTTTGGAAAATCTAAAAATTCTTTTTTAAAAGAATCTACTTCTTTTAAAAAAGAAGAAGATGAATTTAATAGAATTTTACCTTTTAAAATATGCGAAGGAAATAAACCAACAAATTCTATTTTATTACGGAAAATAACACCTTATACATTAGGAATGTTAATTGCGTTGTATGAACACAAAATTTTTGTTCAAGGTCATATATTAAATATTTTTAGTTTTGATCAATGGGGTGTTGAAATAGGAAAGGAAGTAGCACAAAGTATTTATAAAAATATTAATGAAAAAACAAAGAATAGTAAATCTTATGATTCTTCAACACAAGGGCTTATTGATTTTTATAATTTTTTTAAAAATAAACAAAATTATCTTTAATTTCAATTAATTAAAATTTTTTCTATTTTTTAAAAATACGATATCAGTCTTTTAATGATATTTTATAAAGTATTTTAAAAAATTTTTAACTTAAATAAGCTTTTTTTATCTATAGAATTAAAAATGTTTTTTACTGCTATTTTTCAAGTTTGAGTGAATATTTATGTTTAGATTAATAACATTAAAAATACAAAATTTTGGTCAATTTTTAAGTAATATGATTATGCCTAATATAAGTATATTTATTACGTGGGGCATCATGAACTCTTTGTTTCTTTCTTTAGATTGGCAATATAATAAAATATTTGCTCAATTAATATCACCTATAATATTTTATCTTTTGCCTATTCTTATTGGATATACTGGAGGAAGTTTAATTGCTGGTCAAAGAGGAGGTTTATTAGGAAGTATAACTACTATAGGAATGATAACAAGTACAGATATGCCTATGTTTTTAGGAGGAATGGTTGCTGGTCCATTAGGAGGATGGATAATAAAAGGTTTTGATCAAATAATTAAAAACAGAATTAAAAGTGGTTTTGAAATGTTAGTTAATAATTTTTCAATTGCAATAATTGGAATATTTTTAACAATTTTTTCATTTTTTTTTATTGGTCCCTTCATTGAGGGGGTATCTAAATTTTTAGGATGTCTAATAAAAATAATAATAGATTTTAATTTGTTACCCCTTATTGCATTTATTATTGAACCAGCTAAGGTATTTTTTTTAAATAATGCAATTAATCATGGTATATTTTCTCCATTAGGAATTCAAGAAATATCAGAGAATAAAAGTTCTTTATTTTTTTTAATAGAATCAAATCCTGGTCCAGGATTAGGCATATTAATAGCTTGCTTTTTTTTCGGAAAAGAAAAATCGTATAAATCTTCAGGAACAGCTGCAATTGTTCAATTTTTAGGAGGAATTCATGAAATTTATTTTAGTTATGTATTGATAAAACCAATATTAATGATTTCTTTAATTTTAGGAAGTATGACAAGTATTTTTATGCTGGTTTTTTTTAAGGGAGGTTTAATTGCTGCTGTATCACCAGGTTCTATTTTATCTATTTTGGCGATGACAAAAAAAGGTTTATATTTTGCAAATTTAATTTCTATATTTTCTTCTTTTTTAATTTCTTTTTTGAGTGCAATGTTGTTTTTCAAAATTAATTTAGGTCAAAAAATAAAAAATGATAAAAGTTCTATACAATTATTTAAAAATAACTTATTTCCTATAAAGAAAATAGGTGATGAAAAATATGATTTTATTAAAAAAATTAAAAATTTTCAAAAAATTAAGAACATTATAATTGCTTGTGATGCTGGTATGGGATCTAGTGCTATGGGCGCAAGTATTCTGCGCAAAAAAATAAAAAGTAATAATTTAACACATATTTATGTATCTAATATTGCCATTAATTTGCTACCTAAAAATGCAGATTTAGTTATTACACATGAAAAATTAACTTACCTTGCTAAAAAACGCGCTCCTGATGCTCAACATATATCATTAACAAATTTTCTTGATAGTAATTTTTATACCAGCTTAGTAAAACAATTAGACTTAAATAAAGATTTTTTTAAAAAAAATAATATTCAGGATAAAAAAGATCGTATTACTCAAATAAATATTGATTCTCATAAAGAAATTCAATCAAAGTGTTTTTTTCAAATAAGTGATAAGAATATTTTTCTTAATCAATATGCTGAAAACAAAAAAGAAGCTATCAAAATTGTTGGTAAACATTTGGTAGCACAAGGATATGTTAAAAAAGATTATATTGATGCAATGCTTGATCGAGAAAAAATTGCTTCAACTTGGTTAGGCGAATCTGTAGCTTTACCTCATGGTACTATAAAATCTAAAGATTCTATTTTAAAAACTGGAGTAATTTTTTGCCAATTTCCTAAAGGTGTTCATTTTGGAGAAACAATCGATGATATTGCTTATCTTGTTATTGGTATCGCTGCAAAGAATAATGAACATATTATGGTAGTTAGCAATATTACTAATGCATTAGATGATAAAGATGTTATTAGTAAATTATCAAAAACAAAAAGTGTAAAAGAAGTTTTATCATATTTAAATGTAAATGTTAAAAAAAACTAATTTAAATTGGAATAATTTTATGAGAGCTTTACATTTTGGAGCAGGAAATATTGGACGAGGTTTTATCGCACGAGTATTATTAAAATCTGATTTTAATTTGATATTTTCAGATGTTGATCAGAATATAATAAATGCTATTAATAATTATAAAAAATACAAAATTAAATTAATAGATAATAGTTTCGAAAAAATTATAAATATTAACAATATCAGTGCTATAAATTCTTATGATCCAAATGTTTTAAATGTCATTTCTCATGTAGATTTAATTACAACAGCAGCTGGAGTTAATGCTCTTTATAAAATAGCTTCTATTCTCATAGAGGGAATTATTTTAAGAATTAACTTAAAGTGTAAAAAACCGTTGAATATAATTGCCTGTGAAAATAAAATTAAAGCAACTTCTTTTTTAAAAAAAATTATTTTTGATAAAATTCCTCTTAAATATCATGATTATTTTGATGAATATATTGGTTTTGTAGATTGTACTATTGATACCATCGTCCCGACATTTTCTTCGTTTAAAGAAGAAAATAGTTTGTTTGTCATTGCTGAAAATTTCAAAGAATGGATTGTTGATGTAAATCAATTTAAAGGAATGGTACCTAAAATTATCGATATGACACTAAGTGATAATTTAACATCTTTTATAGATAGAAAAATTTTAACTCTTAATACAGGTCATGCTATTGCAGCATACTTAGGTCTGATGAAAAATTATAAAAACATATGTGAAGCAATGTCAGATTTTAGTATACAAAGAATTGTAAAAGATGCTATGTACGAAAGCGGATTGGTATTAATTAAACGCTATAATTTCAATAAAAAAGATCATCTATCTTATATTGATAAAATTTTTGTTCGTTTTAAGAATCCCTTTATCTTAGATAAACTTGAACGTATTGCACGAAATCCATTACAAAAATTAAGTAAGGATGAACGTTTAATTCAGCCTTTTGTAGAAGCCATGAAATATAATTTACCATATTTTAATTTAGTTAAGGGTATTGCAGCAGCATTGCATTATCGAAATATAAACGATATACAATCAATTAAATTATCTTCCTTAATCAAAGAAGAGGGACTTGAAGAAACTTTAGTTAAGGTATGTAAATTAAATGCAAATAGTAATGAAATTAGGATAATTATTTCAGAATATCATTCTATAATAAAAGATTTTTTATAAATTTATACTAAAAATCATTTCTTATAATTTTAGAGAATAAGGTCAAATGCAACCTATTCGTATGTTATCATCTAGTTTATCCAGTCAAATTTCAGCTGGAGAAGTAATTGAAAGACCATCATCTGTTATTAAAGAGCTTTTAGAAAACAGTATTGATGCGCAAGCAAAAAACATTGATATCAGTGTCGAAAGAAGTGGACTTAATTCTATAACAGTAAAAGATGATGGTTTTGGCATTGAAAAAGACCAATTATTACTTGCGATTTCACGTCATGCCACTAGTAAAATTAATAGACTTTCAGATTTAGATAATATCAATACATTTGGTTTTAGAGGAGAAGCGTTAGCAAGTATTCGTGCTGTTTCAAGGATGAAATTAATTTCATGTTCTCAAAATAGTAATATAGCATGGAGTATATATTCAGAAGGATTTTCTAATCATACTTTATTGCAACCGATTGCTCATCCAATTGGAACGAGTATAATAGTAGATAATTTATTTTATAATATCCCTGTTCGTCTTAAATTTATAAAAAATGAAAGATCAGAATTTCTAAAAATTGATGAAACAATAAAAAAGATTGCTTTATCTAATTTTGGTATCAATATTTTTTTTAAAAAAGATAAAAAATTATTTGTATCATATAAAGCAATAACAAAAAATAACAATAAAATTCATCGATTAAAAACAGTATTTAATCAAATCGACCTAAATTATGTTTTAGAAATTAAAGAAAAAATGCACAATATTACATTGTTTGGATGGTTAATTTTTCCTTCATCTCTTTCAAGTACTTTTAAAAAAATACAATATTGCTATGTTAACAATCGATTTGTTTATAACAATCTTATAAAGAGTGCTGTTTTTAATTCATTTTATGAAATAATAGGGAATAAAAGAAGTACATCGTTTATTTTATATCTTACATTGCCTTCTAATGAAATAGATATTAATATTCATCCTACTAAAAATGAAATTAAATTTCATAAATCTAACATTATTTATTTTTTTGTATATCAATCTATTTTATCTAGTTTAAAAAAATGTAAAATTAAATATATTTCAAATAATTTTTTTTTAAAAACTCATTCTAATAAATGTAAAAATAATAATTCTGATTCTTTAAATACTAAGTTAGTATCTCAAATTCATTCTAAATACGAAAAAAAAGATTTATATAAAGATGTAATATCAACTGATTTGTTTAAAATCAATTCTCAAAGATTTTTAAAAGAATACTTTTTTTCTTTTGGAAAATTATTAATTGTTTTTCAAAAATATTATGGATTAATGTATTATTCAAATACCTTTTCATTGATTTCTTTTCCCCTAGCAAAAAAGATAGTTGAACAATATAAATTACGAAGCGCTATTAAAAATAATATGATACCTGAAATTTTTTCATATAATTTTTTGTATTTTATAACTTTTAAACAGAATAAAATATTATCTAATAATTTAAAATTATTATTAAAATTTGGTTTTAATCTTATTTTGAAAGAAAAATATTTTTTTTTAAAAACTATTCCTATTTTTTTAAAAAATCAAAATCTTGATGTGTTGTTATCTAGTTTTTTTTCATTTATTTTTTTTAAAAAAAAAATATATATTAAAGATATAATTAAATGGTTTGATACTACTATATTAATAGAAAAAAATTCTTGGAATTATGAAGACGGAATTTCAATATTATTAGAAATAGAGTATTTTTGTCCTTCTATATTTAAAAAACCTCCATTAAAACTATTGCAAAAAATAAATGTTGATGAAGTATTATGTATATTAAAAGTATAAGTTCTGATAAAGAGAAAAAACCTATTATTTTTTTTTTAATGGGACCAACTGGATGCGGAAAAAGTAAATTCGCTATTTTTCTGAGAAAATATTTACCAATAGAAATAATTAGTGTTGATTCAGCATTAATTTATAGAGATATGAATATTGGTACGGATAAGCCACATCCTATAGATTTAAAAAATCATCCTCATCGCTTGTTAAACATTAAGGATCCGAATGAAATTTATTCTGCTGCAGAATTTAGAAGAGACGCTTTAAAAGAAATTTCTAGCATTTTAAAAATAGGTAAAATACCCTTACTTGTTGGAGGTACAATGTTTTATTATCAAACATTGTTATATGGAATATCTAATTTACCTGCATCTAATATTAAAATTCGGAAATATTTGTTAAATAAAAAAAAAATAACAGAAAATTTTTATACGAAAAATTAAATTCAATAGACCCCATATCTGCTAATCGTATTCATAAGAATGATTCTCAAAGATTGCTAAGAGCATTAGAAGTTTTTTATATATCTGGAAAAACGTTAACATCTTTAAAAGAAATAAAAAATTCTGATTTATTGCCATATAATATTATTCAATTTTCTATTACACCAAAAAATAAAAAATGGCTATATAAAAAAATTGAATTACGTGTACAAAAAATGATGCAATTAGGTTTTCAAAAAGAAGTAGAAAACTTGTTTTTTAGAAAAGATATACATAAAAATTTACCATCTATTCGATGTATAGGTTATCGTCAAATGTGGGAATATCTTGAATATCAAATTAGTTATGAAGAAATGTTTAAAAAAATTGTTTTTGCAACAAGAAAATTAGCAAAACATCAAATAACATGGTTAAAAAAATGGAAAAACGTGTATTATTTACATGCTGATAGTCTAAATTCTCTTTTTTTACAGATGTTGGATATTCTTAAAAAGAATACAAATTTAACATTTCATGATCAAATTTTTTGATAAGATTATATCTTTTAAAAAAATTTAAAAGAAATTTATTAGTATTTTTAAAAAAATATTTTTATCTTTTAACTAATTTTATTCAATTTTTTTCAAAAATTTATAAAAAAAATACAGTTTTCATACTGTACAATATAGGATATATTATTTCTATTTATATTTTTTTAAAAATTAATAAGTATTAAAACTAATAAAATGAGGCATAAAATGGCCTGGAATAAATTTAATAATAGTGAACCAGAGCTTGATCCGTGGGGGAAAAAAAATAGTCAAGAAAAAAATGGTTCAAAAAATAAAGATGATCGAAAAAATCATGAAAAAATAATTACATTAGACTTTAAGAAATTTTTATATAACATTAATAATATATTTAATAAAACAAATAATTCTCAAAATTTATCAAAAAATAAAATTAACCCATTTTTAATAATAGCTTTTGTGTCTTTTTTTGTTTGGTGTTTCAGTGGTTTTTATACTATTAAAGAAGCTGAACGTGGAGTAGTTACTACTTTTGGAAAATTCAGTCATTTAGTTGCACCAGGATTAAATTGGAGACCAGTTTTTATTAATGAAGTAAAAGCTGTCAATGTTGAAACTGTACGAGAATTGGCAACATCAGGTGTCATGTTAACTTCAGACGAAAATGTAGTACGTGTAGAAATGAACGTACAATATAAAATTACTGATCCTGCTGATTATCTTTTTTCTGTTGCTTATCCAGATGATAGTTTACGTCAAGCTACTGATAGTGCATTGCGTGGAGTTATTGGACATTCAAATATGGATCGTGTATTAACTGAAGGACGTACTTTAATTCGAAGTGATACTCAAAAAGAAATTGAAGAAACAATTAAACCTTACAAATTAGGAATAACTATATTAGATGTAAATTTTCAGACCGCTAGACCTCCAGAAGAAGTTAAAGAAGCTTTTGACGATGCTATTGCAGCGCGTGAGAATCGTGAACAATATATACGTGAAGCTGAAGCTTATTCAAATGAGGTTCAGCCAAAAGCACATGGAAAAGCGCAGAGAATTTTAGAAGAAGCTAAAGCGTATTCTTCACGAAGAATATTAGAAGCTCAAGGAGAAGTAGTTCGTTTTTTAAAAATTCTTCCTGAATATAGAAAGAATAAAGAAATGACTTTAAAACGTCTTTACATAGAATCAATGGAAAAATTATTAAGTAAGACTAAGAAAATTTTTATTGATAAAAAAAATCATTCAAAACTATTTCTCTCTTTAAATAATTTTTTTCATCAAGATAAATTTAATAAACAGGATCTTTTTAATAATCCAATTAATTTAAGTAAAAACCATTCTTGTTCTTTTCAAAAAAATAAAGAAATAAATGATGTTTCTTCGTTACCTCCTAGTGATTTTTTTAAAAAACGTCGTATAGAATCTATACGTACTAATATTAAAAATATAGAAAGAGAATGAAAAATATGAATAAAATAGTTATTTGTATACTAAGTTTTTTTCTTCTTATTTTCTCATCTTCTTTTTTTATTGTTAAAGAAGGAGAACGTGGAATTATACTTCAGTTTGGAAAAGTTTTAAGAAATAATAAACAGAAAACTTTAGTTTATACACCTGGACTACATTTTAAAATACCTTTTTTTGAAAATGTTAAAATTTTAGATTCACGTATTCATACTATGGATAATCAAGCAGATCGTTTTGTTACAAAAGAAAAAAAAGATCTTATTGTTGACTCCTATATTAAATGGCGTATTAGTGATTTTAGTCGTTATTACCTAGCTACTGGAGGAGGGGATTTTTTTCAAGCTGAAGTTTTATTAAAAAGAAAGTTTAGCGATCGATTACGTTCTGAAATAGGACGTCTTAATGTAAAAGAAATTGTTACAGATTCAAGAGGTAGATTAACAACAGACGTTCTTTACTCTTTGAATAAGGGAACAATCAATTTAGACAGCACATCACTAATCAATGTAAATAGTATGAATGCTTTAGGAATTGAAGTGGTAGATGTGCGTATTAAACAAATTAATTTACCTCTAGAAGTATCTGATGCTATATATAATAGGATGAGAGCAGAAAGGGAATCAGTAGCTAGAAGTCAACGGTCTCAAGGACAAGAAAAAGCAGAAAAATTACGCGCAACAGCAGATTATAGAGTTTCTCTTATTTTGGCAGAAGCACAAAAAAAAGCTTTAATGATAAAAGGTCAAGGAGAAGCTGAAGTGGCTAAATTATTTTTAGAAAATTTTGGTCAAGAATCTTCTTTTTATTTTTTTATTCGTAGCTTACATGCTTACGAAAACAGTTTTAAAAACAGTAATAACATAATGTTAATTAATTCAGATAACGAGTTTTTTAAATATATGAATACAGAAATCAAAAATTAAAAGTACATTTCAAAAAATTGATAAAATAGGTATTAAAAATATGAATACAAACATTGTAATATTAGGTACTCAATGGGGTGATGAAGGTAAAGGAAAAATAGTTGATTTTTTGTCTTCAAATAGTTCTTATGTAGTAAGATATCATGGAGGACATAACGCTGGTCATACCTTAGTAGTTAATGGAAAAAAAATTATTCTTCATTTAATTCCATCAGGATTACTATATCCTAATGTCATTGGAATTATTTCAAATGGAGTAGTAATTTCTCCATTTGAGTTAGTTAAAGAAATAAGAATGCTAGAGAAAAACAACCATTTTATTAATGAACGTCTTTTTATTTCTGAATCAGCTCCTTTAATATTACCCTATCATATTGCAATAGACTTAGCTCGTGAAAAACAATTAGGAATCAATGCAATTGGTACGACGGGTCGTGGTATTGGTCCTGCATATGAAGATAAAGTAGCACGTCGCGCTTTACGAGTAGGAGATTTAAAAAACACACAAAAATTATCTACAAAATTAAAAGTAATAGTTGATTATTATAATCATCAATTGGTATCATTTTACAAACAAAATCCAATCTCTTATAAAGAGATCTTAAAAGATTTATTAAAAGTAAAAGATCTAATCTACAATATGATTAAAGATACTTCTGCTATTTTACATAAAGCAATTGAAGATAAAAAAAGAATTATTTTTGAAGGTGCTCAAGGTACTCTTTTAGATATTGATCACGGTACATATCCATATGTTACGTCTTCTAATAGTACTACAGGTGGTATAATTACTGGTACAGGAGTTGGGCCTAAAAATTTAGGTTATATATTAGGAATAACTAAAGCATATACAACAAGAGTTGGAAAAGGACCATTTCCAACTGAATTGTTTGATGATATAGATAGTTATCTTTCTAAAAAAGGACAAGAATTCGGATCTACAACTGGTCGAAAAAGACGTACTGGATGGCTTGATGGTGTAGCTTTACGCTATTCCGTTAAAATTAATTCTTTATCTGCATTATGCATAACAAAGTTAGATGTTTTAGATGATTTAAAAGAAATAAAAATTTGTACATCTTATAAAGATGTCAATACTAAAAAAATTTATAAAGATTTTCCTATTTTTAATTTAGAAGATGTCACTCCAGTATATGAAGTTCATCCAGGATGGATGAAAAAAACATCAGGTATAAAGAAAATAGAAGATTTACCTAAAGCAGCTTGTAATTATATAAATCGTATTGAAGAAATAGCACAAGTTCCTATTGATATAATTTCTACCGGTCCAGATCGTTCTGATACTATTTTGTTAAAAAGTCTATTTTTTTAAATTATGATTTTTAATCATCATTTTTAAATTTTTTATAAAATATGCTAAAAAAATAAGATTTTTAAATAAATTTGACGATTATTAATTGATGATAAATTATTTTTAATAAAACATATATTATAGAATAATATAATTGGAGAAGTAAATATGGTAGTAGATTCCTACCAAAAAAAAGAGACTAAGAAATATAGAAATTTTATCCCACGTCGAGAACAAATTTTATTTTTGTTAAAAACTGATAAAGACCTAATAAGTCAAAAAAAATTAGAAAAAAAATTTAGTATCAATAGTCAAGAACAAAAAAAAGCACTACGTCGGAGATTAAGAGCAATGGAACGAGATGGTCAAATTATATACACTCGAAATCGTTGTTATATTACTCCAGAAAATTTAAAAATAGTTACAGGTAAAGTTATAGGTCACAGAGATGGCTATGGTTTTCTTAGAACAGAAACATTTAAAGATGATCTCTGGCTTTCAATAGAACAAATGAAATTATGTATTCATGGTGATGTTATTTTAGCACATATTGTCAAATCTGATAGAAAAGGAAGAAATTCGGCAAAAGTATTAAAAATATTGCGACCAAATGATGTTTTGATTGTAGGTCGATATTGCGTCGATAATAAAAAAAAATTTGTTATCCCAAACGATACTCGATTTAATTTTAAAATATTTATTTTAGATTCACTTATTTCTAATGAAAATATTTCTATAGGAACAATTGTGGTAGTAAAATTACGAGAAAATGCCACGAAAAAAAGTAAGATACAAGGAACTATAGTAGAAGTTCTTGGAAAAGAAATGGGAACAAATTTAGCTATAAAAATAGCATTACGTACTCATTGTATCCCCTATTTATGGTCAAAAGAAGTTGAATACCAATTATGTGGAATAAAGAGTAAAATCAATGAAAAAGATTTTAAAAATCGTATAGATTTAAGACATCTCCCATTTTTTACAATTGATGAAGAAGATGCTCGTGATTTTGACGATGCTATTTTTTGTAAAAAAAAAACTAATGGAGAAAAAGGATGGAAACTATGGGTAGCAATTTCTGATGTAAGTTACTATATCCAGCCTGATACTGCTTTAGACAAAGCTGCTTCAAAAAGAGGTACATCTATTTATTTTCCCTCTTTAGTTATACCTATGTTACCAGAAAAAATATCTATAGATGTGTGCTCTTTAAATCCAAATGCAGAACGTTTATCTTTAATATGCGAAATGAATTTATCAAATAAAGGAGAATTAATCACATATAAACATTATGAAGCAGTCATATGTTCTCATGGACGTTTTACATATAATGAAATATTTAAAATTTGGAATGGCGATATTGAACTTTGTTTTAAATATAAAAAATTATTAAAATACATTCAAAATTTATCGTCTTTACAAAAAATTTTAAAGAAATACAATGTTTCTAAAAGAGGTATTTATTTTGAAAATATAGAAGCTAAATTTATATTAGATTCTAATTATCGAATTAAAAATATTTCCCAAAACATTCGAAATGATGCGCATAAATTTATTGAATCATGTATGATATTAGCGAATATAGCTTCAGCTGAATTTGTTAAAAAGCATAAGTCTCCAGTTTTGTTTCGCAATCATGATCGTCCTGATAAAGATAGTATTATTAATTTTCGATCAGTTTTAAAAAAATTAGGATTGTCTTTGTTAGGAGGAGAAATACCAGAATCTACGGATTATTCAGAATTATTAAAAAAAATTTCTACTCGCCCTGATTATGAAATGATTCAAACTATATTATTGCGTTCTATGAAACAAGCTGTATACTCTCCAGATAATCGTGGCCACTTTGGTTTATCTTTATCAAGCTATGTTCACTTTACTTCTCCTATTAGGCGCTATCCTGATCTTTTAGTTCACAGAGTTATTAAAAACTTACTATTAAAAGAAAAAAATCTATCTAAATATCATTTATATAATCTTAATGAAGTAACAAAAATAGGTCTTCATTGTTCAATGACAGAAAGACGTGCAGATGAAGCTACTAGAGATGTATTAGATTGGTTAAAATGCGATTTTATGCAAAAAAAAATAGGAGACGTATTAACAGGAGTTATTTCTAATGTTACTTCGTTTGGTTTTTTTGTGCGTTTAAATCAATTTTTCATTGATGGATTAGTGCATATAGCAACTTTAATTGATGATTACTATTATTTTGATTCTATTGGATTAAAACTTATTGGTAAGTCAAGTAAAAATACTTATTGTCTTGGTGATACCTTAAAAGTAAAGGTTATTTCTGTTAATTTAAATGAGCGTAAGATAGAATTATCCCTATATATGTCTCGTTGATTTTTAATTTAGAAAGAATATTTTTTTAAAAATGAAATTTTATTGATTTTTTTTTTAAATTAAAATACCATATATATAATTAGCTATAATCTTTTTACAAACGTTCCTTGCTTTCTTGGAAAATAGCTATAAACAATAAGAAAGCTAAAAAAATCCACAAGGAGCATTTTACATGCGTCATTATGAAATAATTTTTATGATTCATCCAGACTATAGTGAAAAAGTTTCTGTAATAATCGAAAAATATAAAAAAATCATTCATCATAATTCTGGTATTATACATCGTTTAGAAGATTGGGGTAGACGACAGCTAGCTTATCCTATTAATAAATTACATAAAGCACATTATATTCTTTTGAATATAGAAACTTTTCCTAAAACTATCAGTCTTTTAGAGACAGATTTTCGTTTTAATAATGCAGTTATTAGAAATATCATTATATCTGTAAAAAAAGCAATCAATGAACCTTCTCCAGTAATAAAGTTAAAAGAAGAAAAAAAAGATAAAAAATAAGTAGTTGTAAAGACATAAACTTTATTAAAAAATAAAATATTTATTTTAAAGGATACTTAAATAATGGCACGTTACTTTCGTCGTCGAAAATTCTGTCGTTTTACTGCAGAAGGCATTCAAGAAATAGATTATAAAGATATTGCAATGTTAAAAAATTATATTACAGAAAATGGTAAAATTGTTCCTAGTCGTATCACTGGCACCAGAGCTAAATTTCAGCGTCAATTATCTAGGGCTATTAAAAAAGCACGCTATCTTGCTTTACTTCCATATACTGATCAACACCATTAAGATAAATTTTATTTAATTATTAAACAAAGTAGAAAAAAAAGAGAGAACAATCAACAATGGAAGTAATTCTTTTATCAAAAATAAAAAAACTAGGTGATTCTGGTGCAATTGTTCATGTTAAATCTGGCTATGCAAGAAATTTTTTAATTCCAAAAGGTAAGGCAATTTTAGCTAGTAAAAAAAATATTGAATCTTTTGAAGCTCAGCGTGTTGAGTTAGAAAAAGAAAACATTAGTAAATTACTTATTGCTCAATCTCGAGCCGAAAAAATAAAGACAATAAAATCTATAACTATTCCATCTAAAGTTGGTAAAGAGGGTAAAATATTTGGTTCGATAGGAATTAGGAATATTATAAAAGAAATGAATTTATTGGGTATCAAAGTTAATAAAAAAGAAATTAAATTACCAAACGGAGTATTACGTCAAGTAGGAGAACACAAAGTCATATTTCAACCACATAATGAAGTATGTGAATATTTTATAGTTAATATTATTTCAAAAAAATAAATATTTTTTAAAATAAATTTAATATACATAAATGGTGTTAAATGTTAAAAAAAATTTGTGAACTAGCACAAATTGCAGGTTCTGCTATAATGAATTTTTTTTCTAAAAAATCAGTAAACATTTAATATAAATCAGATAATACTCCTATAACTAATGTTGATTATGAAGCAAACCATATTCTTAAAAAAGGATTGTTTTCAATTTGTTCAAAAATTCCAATTTTATCTGAAGAAGGATTACATAATTTTAAAGATTATAAGAATTGGCATACTTATTGGTTAATTGACCCATTAGATGGAACTAAAGAATTTTTAAAAAAAATGGTGAATTTACAGTAAATGTTAGTTTAATTAAAAAAGGTATACCTGTTTTAAGTTTGATATATGCTCCTTTTTTCAATGTTTTGTATTATTCTTTTAATAAAGAGGCTTGGAAAGAAAACAAAAAAGAAGGATATAAAAAAATATTTGTTGCATCATCAAAAACACCATTATTAGTCACAAGTCGTTCACATCCTGAAAAAGAATTAGATAATTTTTTAAATTACACAAATAATAGCAATTATAAAATAAAAAAATTAGGTTCTTCATTAAAATTTTGTTATGTTGCAGAAGGAAAAGCACAAATTTATCCACGATTTGGAAGTACATGCATCTGGGATACTGCAAGCAGGTCATGCTATTGTTATTGCAGTAGGTGGCAAGGTACAAACATGGAATGGAGGAGAATTAAATTATTCTTTATCTTCTTATCATAATATTTCATCTTTAATAAATCCAGGTTTTTTAGCCTCTAATTAGAAAATTTATAATTCATTAATAAAATATTTATGCAAAAACATTTGATTAATAATAATATTAAAATCAGAATTCTAGATTCTAATATAAAAAAAAATAGTAGTTTTTTTTTACCCCAATATGCAACTCCTGGATCTTCCGGTTTAGATCTTAGAGCAAGTATAAAGAAAAAAATATCTTTACCTTCTAAAGAAGTTATTTTAGTTCCAACTGGAATAGCAATACATATTGATAATCCTTATATTACAGCTTTAGTTTTACCTCGTTCTGGATTAGGTCATAAAAATGGGATTATCTTAGGTAATTTGATTGGTTTAATTGATTCAGATTATCAAGGTGAATTAATGATATCGCTTTGGAATCGTAGTAAAAATATTTTTTTTATTAATCCCTATGATAGAATTGCTCAGATGATATTTGTTCCAATTATCAGACCTACATTTTCTATTGTTGATGATTTTGAAGAAACCGTACGTTTTGGAAAAGGATTTGGTCATTCAGGTGTTCAATAATAAATAAAAATGTAATATTTTACCTATTACTTCTTATTATTGCTAATTTTTTACGATATTCGATTAATTTATATGCATATTTTTTTAATTTTTTTTCTTCTAAAAGATAAGATATAAAGTCATCAATTGTAATAATTGAATTGATTTTACATTTTTTTTTATCTTGTGAGTTAATTATTATATCTAAGTAATTTTCTTGTTTTTCTTTTCTATCTAATAAAACAAAAATTGAAGATATTTCAGCTTTTTCTTGTTTTATTATTTTAGCTGCATGATTGATTGAAATTCCTGACGTAATCACGTCGTCTAAAATAATAATTTTTTTATTTTTTATATTTGCTCCTACAAAGGATCCTTTTTCTCCATATTTTTTTTCTTCTTTTCTGTTAAAAGAATATGGAACGTCTAAATTATATTGATTTTTTAATGCTATAGAGGTGGCGACTACAATTGGGATACCTTTATAAGCAGTACCAAATAAGATATCAAATTTAATATTTAAATTAATTATAGCTTGTGCGTAAAAACAACCAATCTTAGCAATATCTTCTCCCTTAGATAATAGACCTGAGTTGAAGAAATAGGGACTTGTTTTTCCAGATTTTAGTATAAAATTTCCAAAATTGAAGACTTTTTTTTTAAAAGAAATTTAATGAATTCTTTTTTCCACTTCATAAAGTTTGATCCTTATTTTTAGTGAAAAGTTTTAATTAATATTAAAAATTTTATTTTAATGGCCCTTGCTGGATTTGAACCAGCGACCAAGCGATTATGAGTCGCCTGCTCTGACCACTGAGCTAAAGGGCCATAAAATTTTATATTATACTATAAATCAATTTCTTCTAATAATCTACACTTCTTTTTATTTTTTTAAATTTAATTTTTTTTTGTTTTATATCTATTTGACATATGTGTAATTTTTTGATATATATATTTATATTCCTCTGTAGTTCAGTTGGTAGAACGGCGGACTGTTAATCCGTATGTCACTGGTTCGAGCCCAGTCAGGGGAGAAAAAACTTTTTTTTCAATCAACAATTAATTTTAACTCTTTTGATAAACTTCTTTTTTCCTTTGAAAGCTCAGCATTTTTTACAATATAATCATCTATTCTATCTTCATAATCATTTTTCATCATAAAAATTATTTTTTTAATTTCTTCATAGTTCATGTCTGGTGTAATATATTGATTAAGATTATCAAGTAATAATATTCTTTTTTGATTATCTCTAATTTTTTTTTCAATGTCGGATATCTCTCTCTTTATTTTATTTTTTCTTCTGAATTTATGTACAAACTCTAATGCGCTTTTAAATGTTTTTTTTGTATTCATTATATTTAAAAAACCTTTTTCAGTTATAGTGAATATTTTTAATAATATTTTAGAGTTTAACAGTTTTTATTCATTAAAACTAAAAATGAAAAACAATATGAAAAATATTTTAAAAAAAAATGAAGTAAACTTTTTATTTTATGATTATGAAACTTTTGGAATACATACATCTCTAGATAAACCAGCTCAATTTTCTTCAATTAGAACAGATAAAAATTTTAATATTATGGAAGAACCAAAGTGTTTTTATTGTTTTCCATCAGATGATTACTTACCTGATCCTTCTTCAATTTTAATTACAGGAATTACTCCTGAATATACAGAAAAACATGGTTTTAATGAATACAAATTTTCTAAAAAAATACATGATGTTCTGTTAAAACCAAATACTTGTATTATAGGTTATAATAATATTAATTTTGATGATGAAATTACAAGAAATATATTTTATCGCAATTTTTTAGATCCTTATGAATGGAGTTGGAAAAATAATAATTCTCGTTGGGATTTATTAAACGTTGTAAGAGCATGTTATGCTTTAAGACCAAGTGGTATACAATGGCCTAAAAATGAATTTGGACTACCTGTTTTTAAACTTTCAGATTTAACTCAAAAAAATAATATATCACATTATAATGCTCATGATGCTACATCAGATGTATATGCTACTATTGAATTAGCCAAACTAATAAAAAGAAAACAACCAAAATTATTTGATTTTTTTTTCAAATACAGAAAAAAAAATGAATTATGTAGGTTAATTGATATAGAAAAATTTACCCCAATTATATATGTTTCTAGTTATTTTGGAGCTTTACGTCAGAATATGAGTTGTATATTACCTTTGTCATGGGACCTACATAATAAAAACATATTAATTTCAATTGATTTATTTAAAGATATTGACAAACTAATTGTTTTTTGCAAGACAGTATCTATTAGTAATATTTCAATTAAAGATTTATTTGATCTAGGAATAGTATTAGTATATTTGAATCGCTGTCCTATTTTGGCACCAATAAAAGTGATTAGAAAAGAAGATACTAATCGATTAAACTTTAAAAAGTATTTTTACTATAAGAAAATAAATCTAGTGAAAAAAAATTATTTTTTAATAGATTTAGTTAAAAATGTTTTATTAAAAAAAAATGAAAATAAAAATTCTTTAAATGTAGATCTACAAATATATGATTCTTTTTTTAATTTTCATGATAAAAATTTAATAAAAAAAATAAGTCTAACTAAATCGAGTGATTTAAAAAAGATGAAGTTAGATTTTAAAGATCCTCGTTTAAAAGAGTTATTTTTTCGTTATAAAGCACGTAATTTTTTTAATATACTAAAAAATGATGAAAAAAAGGAATGGATTAATTATTGTTTAAAAACTTTAAATTCTTTTTTTTTAACAGGATATATAGATAAAATTGAAAGTCTTTTAAAAATTTATTCTTATGATGTAAAAAAAAATAATTTATTATCTGATTTATTAAAGTATGTTTTTAAAAAATATAAAAAAGTGTTTTATAAAAATATTAATTTAAGTTAATTTCTTGAATTTTTTTAAATTTATATTTTTTTAAAAAAAATACTAGTTGTTTTATTTGTTTATTATATTTCGAACATAATAAAATATTTTTTTTTATTTTTTTTTGATAAAAATATTTTTCAATTTTATTAACAATGGTATCTCCTGGGTCTATAAAATTAATAGGTTTATGAAATATCTGCTGAATCTCTTTTTTTAGAAAAGAAAAATGAGTACATCCAAGGATGATAGTATCAGGTTTTATTGAAAGAATGATCCACGATTGAAAGATTTTTTTTAATTTTATATTTGAAATAGATAGTTTTCTAACTTTTTTTTCAGCTATTACCGCTAGTTCATTTGTAGCTATTATTTTTATAGTATTTTCAAGAGAATATTTATATATTGTTTTTTTTATATATAAACTATTAATAGTTGATCGAGTTGCTATTAAACCGATAATTTTATTTTTTGTTATTTTAATAGCAGGTTTAAATACAGGTAACACTCCAATAATAGGAATACTAAAAGTTTTTTTTAAAGTAGGTAAAGATATTGTACTTGCTGTATTACAAGCTATTATTACCATCTTAATAGGATAAATTTTCTTTATTGCATTAATTATTTTTATGCTTCTTTCTATAAGAAATTTTTCTTTTTTTTTTCCATAAGGAAAAGCTTCGTTATCTAGCATATAAATATAATTTATATGGGGAAATTTTTTTTTAATATTATCTAATATAGATAGCCCACCTATACCAGAATCGATTATAAGCACTTTTTTAATACGCTAATAATTTTAAGAAATTATATTAATAATTTAAATTTATATAGAAAAATGTGTCTATTCGTTATTAAATAGAAATAATTTCATATATTTTTCTATTTTTTTTCTATCATTTTGATTAAACATATTTAGTTTTTCTTCATTAATTAATTTAGTTTGCTGTAATTTCCATTCCTTCCAAGCAATTTTAGATATTTGATTATATATTTTTTCTCCTAATTTTCCTGGATAAGGAGGATAATCTTGACCTTCAGATTTTTTTTGTAAAAATGTACAAAAAATTATACGATTCATTTTTTTTAACCTTTTTTATTAAAAACTATTTAAATATTTCTAGTATTTTTTGAACTGGTTTAGGAAGACCTATGTCGTGTGTGTTTTTCAAATCATACCAAATTCCTGTTTTTTTACTATTCTGAAAATTTTTAAAAAAAGATAAATTTACTAGAATTGGAATAATATGAAGTGTAAAATGACTAAATTTATGATAAAAAGATTGAATTTTTTTATGTTTTTTATCTATATTGATTTTATTTTTTTTTAACCATTCTATGGTTTTAATTTTAGTATCAAAATTTGGAAAACAAAATAAATTTTTCCAAATTTTTTTTTCTGTATTTTTTTCAATCCAAAATTGATTTTGATATTTGATAACAACAAACCAAGATTTTTTTTCTAGTATTATCTTTTTCTTTTTTTTTAATGGATATTTAATCCAATTTTTTTCTTTGTAAGCTATGCATTTTTGTATTAATGGGCATAAATTACATTTTGGATTTTTAGGAGTACAAATTAATGCACCTATATCCATTATACCCTGATTAAAGCTACCAGTATTATGAATTGGAGTAATTAATTCGATTAAATACCATAATTTTTGTTCTATTTTTTTTTCTGTTACATATCCAATTATACCGTAATATCTCATTAAAATTCTTTTTACATTTCCTTCTAAAATAGGAAAAAAATAATCTAATGATAACGATAAAATAGCACCTGCTGTAGATCTTCCAATTCCTGGTAATTTAATTAGGTCTGAAAATCCTGTTGGAAATTTTTCTTGGAATTCTTCTTTAATAATTTTCACTGTTTTATAAATATTTTCTGCTCTTTTATAATATCCAAGTCCACTCCATAAACATAAAATATCGTCTAATTTACTTTGATTTAAAGATTGTATATTTGGAAATCTTGATATAAAATTTTTAAAATAAGGAATTGCTGTTTTTACAGTTGTTTGCTGTAACATTATTTCTGATATCCAAACTTTATATAAAGTTTTATCTTTTTTCCATGGAAGATTTTTTCTTCCATTTATATGATACCAATTAAGAATTAATTGCGAAAAAACATATATTGTCATTTTATAGAATTTTTTAATTTTAAAAATTTTAAAAAATATGAGATATAAATTATCTTAATGTAATTGACTTCAATATTTTTTACTTGATTAAAAAAAGTATGATTAAATATGAAAAATAATATTATCACACCTCAATATAATTGCAATGGTACTTTTTTACGTAAAAATCGTAGTTTTGTTTGTCGAAAAGGTCGAATTACTAAATCTCAATTACAGGCAATTGAAAAATATTGGTTGTCAATTGGTATTGATTTTAAATTAGAACCGTTAGATTTTACATCTGTTTTTAAAAATAGTGCTCCTGTTATTTTGGAAATTGGTTTTGGATCAGGTGAGTCTTTAGTTAAAACTGCTGCTAATTTTCCAAACAAAAACTTTTTAGGAATAGAAGTTTATAAATCAGGAATAGGATCTTGTTTACGTTTAGCTCATTATTCTGGAATTAATAATTTAAAAATTATTTATCATGATGCAATTGAAGTAATTGATCAGATGATTTTAGATCATACTTTATCAAAAGTACAAATTTTTTTTCCAGATCCATGGAATAAAAAAAGACATCATAAAAGAAGAATGATACAAGATTTTTTTCTAATAAAAATTTTAAAAAAATTAAATAATGATGGTATTTTACATATTGTTACTGATTCAAAAGAATATAATTTTTTTATATTAAACTTAATACAAAACATTGATAATTATATAAATTTATCAAAAAAAAGAATGTGTTTTGAACATTTTAAATATCGTTTAGTAACTAACTTTGAAAAAAAAGCAAAATTATCAGGCAATAAAATATTCGATTTAATATTTAAATTAAAAAAATAGAATTTTTTAATCTAAAAAAATCTTTAATAATGAATTAAGAAACATTTTTCCTTTTTTTGTTGTATCCCAAAAATCAATTTTATTTTTTAGGTATCCTTTTTCTATTGCTTTTTTTATTTTTTCTTTTATATAATTTTGATTAATATTTGTTCTTTCTTCAAATTGTCTTTTTAAGACAGGTTTGTAAAGTCTAAAGATATTCATAAAGTATTCAAAAGGTTTATCTTTTTTTAACACAAAATTTTTGTGTTTCAAATATTTACCATTCATAAAATCGTTTATATTCTTATTTTTTATAGTTCTAATAATATCTCCATTAATTTGAGTTATTTTACCATGAGCACTACAACCTATTCCTATATAATCTCCAAAATTCCAGTAATTAAGATTATGTTGACATTCATAGTTTAATTTTGCATATGAAGATATCTCATATTTTTTATATCCTGATTGTTTTAAAAATTTCTCTCCTTCTACTAACATTTTAAAAATATTGTTCTCGTTGGGTAAATTTAATTTTTTTACATAAAAAGGAGTATTAGGTTCTAAAGTTAATTGATACCATGATATATGTGTTGGATTATATTTAACAGCGTATTGTAAATCCAACAATACATCTTTTAAAGATTGATTAGGTAGTCCATACATAATATCTAGATTAAAATTTTTATTGATTTTTTTTATTTCTTCTACTGCTAGAATTGCTTCTCTTTTATTATATGTACGTTCTATTTTTTTTAATAAATCTGAGTTAAACGTTTGAACACCTATAGAAAAACGATTGATACCTGATTTTTTATAATTAAAAAAACGTTTGTATTCTAATGTTGTTGGATTTGCTTCTATGGTAATCTCTGCTGTATTAGAAATATTTATTCTTTTTTTTATTTCCCTCATCATTTTTTTTATTGAACTACTTTTAAGTAAACTAGGTGTTCCACCACCGATAAAAATACTGTTTATTTCTCTTTCTTTTATCAAGCTTAAATCTTTTTCTAAATCTTTTAATAAATGATCGATATATTCTTTTTCTGGAATAAAACTTTTGTTAACGTACGAATAAAAATCACAATATCCACATTTTTTTATACACCAAGGAATATGGATATATAAGCTAATAGGTGGAAGTTTAAACATAGTAGTATTTTAATAAATATTTAACATATTATCTAACTTGATTTTTAAAAATAAAACGTCCAATTCTAATCATATTACTGTGAAAAAGTAAAGCATTTTCTATATCAAAACTTGTACCTAATGATAAAGTATCAATTGACTGGTATTCTTTTTTTAATTCATTAAAAATAAAGTTTCCATTTTTATAATTATCATTTTGTTTTATCATTTTTTTTTCTACTTCAGGCATCATCATAATTCCTCGAAAATTTAAATTAGGCATTAAAGAAATAGTTTTTGCTAATTTTTTATAATTTTTTATGCATATGCCATTTTTAGTTACTTCATTAGAGATGTTTATTTGCATTAAGACATTCATTGGAAATGATTTTTTTTCTCTATATTTATTAAGTAGAATTGCGATTTTTTCGCGGTCTATAGTTTGACACCAATCGAAATTTTCTGCAATAATTTTTGTTTTATTTGATTGAACTTTTCCAATAAAATGCCAAATAATATTTTGATATTTTTTTAATTTTTGAATTTTATCAATTCCTTCTTGAACGTAATTTTCTCCAAATTCGTGTATTCCAGATGATATTGCTAATTTTATTTTATCAATTCCTTGGTTTTTGCTCACTGCGATTATTTTTATTTTTTTTAAAGGATAGTTATTTTTCTTTAAAAAATATTGAATTTTTTTTTTAATAATTTTAATATTGATATTAATATTGTTCATGTTTTATCATTAATTTGAATGTATTAAAGAATTAATATAAATTTTGATTAAACCAACTTTCTAATATAATTACAGCAGCAACAGAATGTATTTTTTCTTTTTTTAATACTTTAAAACCATTTTTCTTAAATATTAATGATTTAGCTTCTTTAGTACTTAAACGTTCATCATGTAAATAAACAAAAATATTAAATTTATATTTTAATAAAAAAGCAAATTTTTCTGCTTTTTTCGTTATATCTTGCCTAGTACCATCTATATTTAATGGTAGTCCTACAACCAAAAATTTGGGTTGCCATATTTTTAATAAATTTTTTATATTATTCCAATCTGGAGATCCGTTTTTTGCAGATAATTTATTTAAAGCTCTGCCTTTTTTAAGGATATTTTCTCCGACTGCTACTCCAATATTCTTTAAACCAAAATCAAAAGCTATTACTATCATTTTTTGATCTCTATTTATATATTTTATCTTCAATATAATCGATTAAAATACCTGTAATAGAAATATTTTTCTTTTCTTCAATTTCACAAATACATGTTGGACTTGTAACATTTATTTCTGTTAATTTATCACCTATTACATCTAATCCAACAAGAATTAATCCTCTTTTTTTTAAAATTGGAGCCAAATAATTAGCTATTTCCCAATCTTTATCGTTTAGTTTCTGTACCCTTCCTTCTCCTCCAACAGCCAAATTTGCTCTTGTTTCTCCATGTTTAGGAATACGTGTTAAAGACCAAGGTATAGGTTTTCCATTTACAATTAAAATTCTTTTGTCACCGAATTGTACTTCTGGTAAATAAGTTTGAATCATACAATATTTCTTTTCGTAATTTGTAAGTGTTTCTACAATAACAGAAAAATTAGGGTCATCTTTCTTAATACGAAAGACACCTTTCCCACCCATTGCATCTAAGGGTTTTAATATTATGTCGTTTTTTTCTTTCCAAAAATTATGTATTTTAGATAATTTTCTTGTAACTAACGTGTCTGTAGTAAATCTAGAAAACCATGATATAAATATTTTTTCGTTGCAGTCTCTTAAACTTTTGGGTTTGTTAATTACTAATACACCTTTTTCTTCTGCACGTTCGAGAATATATGTTGCGTAAATAAATTCAGTATTAAATGGAGGATCTTTTCGCATTAAAATAGCATCTAACTCATTTAATGAAATATCTTTTTTTTGAATAAATTTAAAATAATTATTTTGATTTTTTTGAATTTCTATTGATTTTGTTGTTGCATACGATTGACCTTTCCTTAAATAGAGATCATTCATTTCCATATAATAAATTTCATGTTGTCTTTTTTGAGCTTCTAATAATATAGCAAAACTTGAGTCTTTTTTGATGTTAATTAATGTAATAGAATCCATTACTATTCCGATTTTTAAATTCTTTTTTTTTCTCATATGTTTATAACTCAATACTAAATTAAATTATGTGTTGTAAATATAATACAAAACGCATTTTTTTAAAATTACAATTTTCTTAATTAAAATTAGTTGTTAAATTTTAAAAATAAAAATTAATTTGAATAAGATTGGTATCTTAATCTAAAATTATTGTATTATTCAATCATATTTAGGACCACAATAATTATCAAATCTAGACCAGTGTCCGTTAAATGTTAAGCATATTGTCCCAATTGGTCCATTTCTTTGTTTCCCTATTATAATCTCTGCCACACCTTTAAAATCACTGTTTTCGTGATATATTTCGTCGCGATATATAAACATTATTAAATCTGCATCTTGTTCTAGAGAACCAGATTCGCGTAAATCTGAATTTACTGGTCTTTTATCTGATCTTTGTTCTAAAGAACGATTCAATTGTGATAATGCTATAACTGGTACTTGTAATTCTTTTGCCAATGCTTTTAAAGTTCTTGAAATTTCAGCAATTTCAAGAGTTCTGTTATCAGAAAGAGATGGAACTCTCATTAGTTGTAAATAATCAACCATTATTAAAGTTAATCCCTTATTTTCACGATAAATACGACGTGCTCTAGAACGAACTTCACTAGGAGTAAGAGCTGAAGAATCATCTATATAAATATTCTTTTTTTTAAGTAAAACATTGATAGTACCAGACATGCGAGACCAATCTTCATCATTTAATTGTCCTGTTCGAATACGTGCCTGATTAACTCTGGATAAAGATGCTAACATACGCATCATGATTTGCTCTCCAGGCATTTCTAAACTAAAAATTAATACTGGTTTATCATATAGCATAGCAGCATTTTCACATAAGTTCATTGCAAAAGTTGTTTTACCCATTGAAGGTCTTGCTGCAATAATAATAAGCTCTGAAGGCTGCAAACCTGATGTTTTTTTATTTAAATCTTGATATCCTGTATTTATTCCTGTTACTCCATCATTAGGAGATAAAAATAATTTTTCAATACTAGTAACAGTTTCATCGAGAATTTGTTCAATATTTTTGGGACCTGAATCTTTTTTAAAACGTTTTTCGGCAATTTTAAATACACTAGATTCTGCATAATCTAATAATTCTTCGCTTTTTCTCCCTTGAGTATCATATCCAGCATTTGCTATTTTGTTGGCTACTAATATCATTTCCCTTACTATTGCTCTTTCGCGTATTATATCAGCATATGCTATAATATTTGCTGTGCTAGGAGTGTTTTTTGATAATTCTGCTAAATAAGAAAATCTACCTACACTTTCTAATTTTCCCTTTTGTTCTAACGATTCTGATAATGTAATTAAATCAATAGG
This sequence comes from Buchnera aphidicola str. Sg (Schizaphis graminum), assembly GCF_000007365.1. NCBI lineage: Bacteria > Pseudomonadati > Pseudomonadota > Gammaproteobacteria > Enterobacterales > Erwiniaceae > Buchnera > Buchnera aphidicola. Next base: position 583,412 of record NC_004061.1, on the reverse strand, counting down.
ATGTCCTAAATCTAATAATTGTTGCATCTCTTGAAATATTAAACGATGTGGTTTACTAAAAAAATCATCAGCTACTACGTGTTCTGAAACAGAATCCCATTGTTCATTATCTAACATTAATCCACCTAATACTGATTGTTCTGCTTCTAATGAATGTGGTGGAATTTTTAATCTATTAATTTGATGTAAATATGATTTATTTTTTGCCATATATATTGGATATACCATTATTTAGTGAATCATTGTAAAATTATATTATAGTATTTTAAATAGTAGACTATTTATTCACTAATCCAATTTAGTTTTTTATCTTATTTTAAGAAATCGATTATCTAAAAAAAATTTTTTATTTTTATCTTTAAGTATTCGATTGATCATGTCAAAAAAATATATAATAAGATATTTTATTAATTTTTCTGAAAAGTATATTCTTATTTTATTAAGGGAATATATTTTTAAGGGAATATTTTTTGATATACTAAATAATGTTAAAATTAATTTTTCACTTTATTTTGATAGATTTTAATAAGAATATATATAATAAAAAATTTAATTTTATTTATTTTTTATCAAATCAGTTTTACTTTTTTGAGATTATTTATAAAAATTTATGAAAATATAATTCAATTTTTTTTATATTCTCAGAAACAAAATTACTATAACAATGTTTTATTTAAGATAAAATCTATGATGTTGGAATTTATTTAAAAAGAATTTTTTTTTAAAACTTAAAAAAATTAATTACGTTTTTTAAATTTTTCAAAAACTTGTAATTATTTAAAATAATACATTAATATAAAAAATATTATTTAATTTTTAAAAATATATAAAATTATAGTTTATAATTTTTTTAATAGTTTTTTTTAATTAAAAAAAGATATAAATTTTTATTTTTTAAAAAAAATTTTTATAAAAACAACTATTAAAAAATTTTTATTATTTCTAATATCTTAATTATTTTAATATATCGTTTTTTATAATTTTGGTTATATTAAATTAGGTATTCATGATGTATTTGTATTACAAATAATTAAAAATTCTATTTAAAAATGTACTTAATTTTTTTAAAGTTAGAAAATGGAGTTTTGATTATGGCAAGTAGAGGTGTAAATAAAGTAATATTAATTGGTCATTTGGGTCAAGATCCTGAAGTTCGTTACATGCCGAACGGTAACGCAGTAGTAAATATGACACTTGCAACTTCAGAAAATTGGAAAGATAAAAATACTGGTGAAAACAAAGAGAAAACAGAATGGCATAGAATAGTATTATTTGGAAAATTAGCCGAAATTGCTGGAGAATATTTAAGAAAAGGTTCTCAAGTTTATATTGAAGGATCTCTTCAAACTAGAAAATGGCAAGACCAAAATGGTCTTGAACGTTATACAACAGAAGTTATAGTTAACATTGGCGGTACGATGCAAATGTTAGGAAATCGTAATTCAAATTCTCATAATGTCACATTAAATGAAAATAATAATATTGTAAAAACAAAAAAAATAGAAATAAATAATTCTCCTAAAAAAATAGAAAAAATTGATTCTTCAGAAATAGATTTTGATGATGAAATTCCTTTTTAGAAAAATAAAATCCATGGCCCCAATTTTTTAGGGGCTATATATTTTTTTAAATCAAAGATTTTTTATAAATTTTAGTAAAATATGACAAAATTGTTCTTTATGTGAAATAAAAGGTATATGAGCTGCTTTTTCTATAATAATAGAAATGCTTTCAGGCCATTTTTTATCAAGTATTTTAGATATTTTTTTTGGAACTAAACTATCTAAAGCACCATATATACGTAATAAAGGAATTTTAAGAATATTTTTTTCTAACCGTAAATCCGTTGAAAGAAGTATTTCTAATCCATTTTTTAACATTTTTTTATCTGGTTTATCTTCATAAGATATTATTTTTTTTAATTTTTTTAGATCTTGTAAATTTTCTTTTGATCCTGATACTTGTAAAGATAAAAAATTATTTATTGTATCATAATAATTTTTTTTTAAATTTTTGTAAAAACGATGCATTGTTTTTTCTTCTACTCCGGGCCATTTTTTTTTTTATAAAACATGGAGAAGAAGTAACATTTATTACTCCTAAGATGTTTTGTGGATATAATGAAGCAAATCGATTAGTAATTAATCCACCCATAGACCATCCTAACCAAATAGAATTTTTAGGCATATAATAATATAAAATTTCACTTATTTCATCGATTTTAACTGGTAGTAAATGTTTGTTAATTCCTATTCCAGGTAAATCAATTAAATAAAATTTAAATATATTATTAAGTTGATTAATAATAATAAACCAAATTTTTGAATTGAATCCCCACCCATTTAACACAATAAGATTAATTTTTCCATGGCCTATTGTTTTCCAGTAAAAATTTTTCATTTATTTTTCCTAAATAAAAATTTTTTTATTGTTTTCATATAAGATCATTCTATTATGAACAGAATATTCTTGTATTTATTATAATAAATTAGTAAAATTAATCATAATTAAAATTTTACTAAATTAACATTTATGATTAATATTTCTGATAAGGCTCAAAATCATTTTATATCACTTTTATCAAAAGAACCTATCGGTACTCAAATACGTGTATTTATTATAAATCCAGGTACACAAAATGCAGAATGCGGCGTAGCATACTGTACTGAAGATGACGTAGAAAATCATGATATTAAATTAAATTATAATCATTTTTTTGTTTATGTTGATCGATCTATCATTTCTTTTTTAAAAAATTCTGAGATTGATCTTATAGTTGATAATGTAGGTTCACAATTAACTTTTAAAGCGCCTTATGCTAAGCAAAATTATTCAAAAAATACTGCATCTTCTTTAAAAGAAAGGATAGAAAACTTTTTAAACAATAATATCAATCCCCAATTATCAATGCATGGAGGGAAAGTTCATTTAATTCAGATTTCTCAAAATAATACAGCTTTAATAAAATTTACTGGAGGATGTAATGGATGTTCAATGATTGGAACTACTTTAAAAGAAATAGTTGAGAAAAAGATATTATCTTTTTTCCCCGAAATAAAAAAAGTAATTGATCAGACTGACCATCTTCATGGTAATCATTCTTTTTATTGAATTTTTTAAATCAATATCTAATATTTTTTAAAAAACATATGAAAATTACTTAATTTAAAGTTAATTCGCCCCGTAAGTTGTTTTGCATTTGAATACGAATTTTTTCAATCGAAAGATTTTGACTTAATAGAAAATGCAACTTAGTTAATGCCGCTTCTATTGTTAAATCATATCCGCTAATAACACCAACTTTTATGAGTGAATTACCAGTTGCATAATTATTCATATTAACGCATCCAGATGCACATTGTGTTAAATTTATTACGATAATATTTTTTTTTTTTGGCAATATCTAACTCTTTTAAAAAATCTGTATTCTGCGGAGCGTTTCCTATTCCATAGGTACATAAAATCAACGCTTTTACTGGATTGGATAAAAAGTTTTGTATTACTTCTTTAGATATGCCTGGATATATTGTAAGTATGCTGATAGGTTGTGGTTTTATTTTATATACCTTGAGTTTTTTTACTTTTTTTTTAAATTTCTCTTTGTAAAAAGATTGAATATTGATTCCTACTTCTAACAAAGGTCCTAAATTAGGTGAAGAAAAAGCGTCAAATCCATCAGCATGTGATTTAGTTGTTCTATTTCCTCTATATAATCTATGATTAAAAAACAGAGTAACTTCGTTAATAGGATAATTTGCAGCCATTAACAATGCGTTTAATAAATTTTGTCGTCCATCTGATCGGATTTCTGATAGCGGAATTTGAGATCCTGTTATTATCACTGGTTTTTCTAAATTTTCTAATATAAACGACAAAGCTGATGCAGTATATGCCATGGTATCTGTTCCGTGCAGAATAATAAATCCATCATACTTATGATAATTATTTTTAATATCGTCTGCAATTTTTTGCCATTCTATTGGAGTCATATTAGATGAGTCAATTAACGGATTGTATTCTTTAATAGTAAAATTTGGAATCTCTGAACTATGAAATTCTGGCATGTTAATTAATTGTTTTTGAAGATATCCAGAAATAGGAATATATCCATATTTTGATTTTTGCATCCCAATAGTACCACCTGTGTATGCAATATATATAAATTTTTTTTTCATTGCAGAAACTCTTTTTTTTTACCATGCAATATATAAATATTTGTATTATTACATACAATTTAATTCATTTTTATTACATTTAGTGTAATATTACTATTTTTTTTAAATAAATCAAGATTACTAATGTGGACTTTTAAAAAAATATTTGAATATTTGTTTTTAACAAATAATTTTTATTTTTACTACTTAAAATTTTGATTAAAATTTTAATAATGAAAAATAATTTAAATGAGTATATATGTTTAATATTAATCATCAATTGGAGTTAAGTAAAAGGCGTACCTTTGCTATTATTTCTCATCCTGACGCCGGTAAAACAACTGTGACAGAAAAAATGTTATTACTTGGAAAAGTAATTCGTACTTCTGGAACTATTAAAGCCAGAGGAAACGGAAAATATGCTAAATCAGACTGGATGAACATTGAAAAAAAGCGTGGAATTTCTATTACTACCTCAGTTATGCAATTTACATATAAGAATACTTTAATGAATTTGCTAGATACCCCCGGTCATGAAGATTTTTCAGAAGATACATATCGAATTCTTACTGCAGTTGATTGTTGTTTATTAATTATCGATGCTGCTAAAGGAATAGAAGATAGAACAAAAAAATTAATTAATGTTAGTCGTTTACATAATACTCCTGTAATTACTTTTATTAATAAATTAGATCGTGATAGTCGTGAAGCAATAGAGATTCTAGATGAAATAGAAAAAGAATTAAGTTTAGACTGCATTCCAATAACTTGGCCTATCAGTTGTGGAAAAAACTTTAAAGGTATTTGTCATATCCATGATAAAATAGTTAACTTATATCAAAAAAATATCGTTAAAAAAATTAATTTTAACTCTTTTTCTTCTTTTTTAAATGAACATTCCTTAAAAGAGTATCTTGGTGCAGATCTATATACACAATTGCATGAAGAATTAAAATTAGCTGCCTATGTGTATCCAAAATTTAGTAAAAAAAAATTTTTAAAAGGTGATATTACCCCTGTTCTTTTTGGTAGTGCGTTAAACAATTTCGGTATTGATCATATACTAGAAAGTTTAATAAAATGGGCTCCTTCTCCTATTTATCGTGTTACTAAAACACGAAAAGTAGAACCTGAAGAAAAAAAATTTACAGGTTTTGTATTTAAAATTCAGGCTAATATGGATTTAAAACATCGTGATCGTATAGCTTTTATGAGAATTGTTTCTGGAAAATATAAAAAAGGTATAAAATTAAGACATGTACGCATGAAAAAAGATATTATTGTTTCTGATGCATTTTCTTTTTTAGCTGGAGATAGATTTTCTATAGAACATGCATATCCTGGAGATGTAATAGGAATACATAATCATGGAACAATAAAAATTGGCGATACCTTTACAGAAGGAGAAGAAATCAAATTTGTTGGGATTCCAAGCTTTGCTCCAGAAGTATTTCGTCGTATTTTTTTAAAAAATCCATTACAACAAAAGAAATTAAAAAAGGGTTTATCACAATTGTCAGAAGAAGGTGCAATACAAGTTTTTCGTCCTATGATTAATAATAGTTTAATTTTAGGTGCTATTGGAATACTGCAATTTGATGTTGTTATTGAACGTTTAAAGATTGAATACAAAATAGATGCAATTTATGAAAGAGTAAATATCTCTCTTGCACGTTGGATTAGATCGAAAAATAAAAAAATTATTTCTGATTTTATAAATAAAAATAAATCTTATTTAGCGTTAGATATTTCTAATCAACTAATATATTTAGCGCCAAATAAAGCTAATTTAGCTGTAATAAAAAATATTTATAATAATATTTTTTTTGAAAAAACAAGAGAACAATAAATATATTTTATTAATTTTAGGTATTTATAATGAAACGTGTTTTTTTGATGATTTTAGATTCTTTAGGAATAGGTTCAAGTGTTGATGCTTGTAAATTTAATGATTCCGGTGCAGATACCTTAGGACATATAGCAGAAAAATGCTTTTTCAATGAAGCAAATGTACAACGAAGAGGTTCTTTATATATTCCTAATTTGATTAAATTAGGAATAGTCAAATCATATCAATCTTCTACAGGAAAATATTTATTAGGGTTCAATCAAAAAGAAGATGCTAATATTATTGCTAGTTATGGTTACGCTAGCGAACTTTCTTCTGGAAAAGATACTACTTCTGGACATTGGGAAATTGCTGGAGCCCCTTTTTTAAAGGATTGGTATTACTTTAAAGAGAAAGATAATTCCTTTCCTTCATCATTAATTAATAAGATAATAACAAAATTAAAATTACCTGGTATTCTTGGAAATTGTCATGCATCAGGTACAGAAATAATAAAAATTTTAGGTGAAGAACATATTAAAACAGGCAAACCTATTTTTTATACCTCATGTGATTCTGTATTTCAAATCGCATGCCATGAAATTAAATTCGGTTTATCAAATTTATACAAAATTTGTGAAAATATTCGTGAAATACTTGATCAAAATAAATATCAAGTAGCGCGTGTTATAGCTAGACCTTTTATTGGAACTAATAAATCAAACTTTAATAGAACTGGAAATAGACGCGATATTTCAATGAAACCCCTCTCTATTACCTTTATGGAAAAATTAATACAAGAGAAACAAGGTAAAGTAATTGCAATAGGAAAAATTTCAGATATTTATGCAGGAGTTGGAATAAGTAAAAATATTAAATCTACTGGTTTATATGAATTATGCCATACTACTATTCATCAGATGAAATCAGCAAAAAATAATACTGTTATATTCACTAATTTTGTAGATTTTGATTCTGTTTGGGGTCATCGTCGTGACGTTTCAGGATATGCTAAAGGATTAGAATTTTTTGATAGTAAATTATCTGAAATGATTGATTTAGTTAAAGAAGGAGACTTATTTATTTTAACTGCAGATCATGGATGTGATCCTACTTGGAAAGGAACAGATCATACTAGAGAAAACGTTCCTATATTAATATATTCTCCAGGTGAAGAAATAAAATTTCTAGGTCATCGAGATACTTTTTCTGATATAGGACAAACCATTGCAAAATACTTTTCATTATCTGATATGAAATATGGAAAAAGTATGTTTTAAAAAAATTATTTATGAAAATAAGGAAAAAAATTAGTGCCAACTCTTCATATTAAAAGTGAAAAAAACGCTTTTTCAAATATAGTCCTTATGCCTGGTGATCCAGTAAGAGCTAAATATATTGCTGAAAATTATTTAGCAAATCCTGTTCAAATTAATGATACTAGATTAATGTTAGCATATACAGGATATTATAAAAATAAAAAAATTTCTGTTATGAGTCACGGTATGGGAATACCTTCTGCATCTCTTTACGTAAGAGAGTTGATATTAGAATATAATGTAAAAAAAATTATTCGGGTAGGAACTTGTGGTACTATTCAGAATAATATAAAATTGCGTGATATTGTTATTAGCATGGGTGCGTCTACAGATTCAAAAATTAATAGAATACGTTTCAATAATCACGATTACGCTGCAATTGCAGATTTTGAAATGATTTTTCATGCTTTTTCAACAGCTAAAAAAATGAATTTTAAGGTTCATATTGGAAATTTTTTTACGACAGATTCATTTTATACTGAAAGTGAAGATATGTTAAAAATTTTAAAAAAATACAATATTATTGGAATAGATATGGAGACTGCTGGCATATATGCTGTTGCTGCTGAATTAAAAGCGCAAGCATTATCAATTTGTACTGTTTCTGATCACATTATTAAAAAAGATGCAGTATCATCAAAAGATAGGGAATCTAGTTTTCATAATATGATTACTCTTTCTTTGGAAACTACCTTATTGCTTTAAAAAAAATTTCAAAAAAAGAAAATTGATGTAAAAACTATATAATTTTTAAGATTAAATTTTTTTTATGGTGAGAAAGGGATTCGAACCCTTGATACGTTTCCATATACACGCTTTCCAGGCGTGTTCCTTAAGCCTCTCGGACATCTCACCTTTTTAAAGAAAAGAGTGTATAGTTAAAATAATTTTTAAAATTTTCTATACAAAATCCATTTAAACTTAAAAAATAAATTACGTCAAGTTTTTTAACTTATAAAAGTGTTTTTTCAATAAAGTATCAAATTTATAAAAAATTTTTAAAAATAATATTTATACTAAAATAGTAAATAAATTATAGAAAAAATAAGGTTTACTCTGATAGAATGTCATTCTAATTGTAAAAAAATTTTTTTATATAAAATTTTTAGAAATAAATTTTAAATTATATTTGAATTTTTTATGAAAATGCTATAAAAAATTATTTAAAAATTTTTTTCAATCAATTCTTTTGACATACAAGGATTATTTTTTTAATGAAAAATTAATAAAATTATTATTTTAAATATATAATTATCGTTAATTTAGAATATGTACGTAAAAATTTATTCTAATTGTAGCTTTTTTTATGTCTTGCTAGCAAAATTTGCTAAGCATTACTTTTATTAACGAATTATCTTAGTAATAAAAATATGGCAGAAAAACGAAACATTTTTTTAATTGGACCTATGGGAGCTGGTAAAAGTACTATTGGTCGTCAGTTGTCTCAACAGCTAAATATGGAATTTTTTGATTCTGATCAAGAAATTGAAAAACGTACTGGAGCTAATATAAGTTGGGTTTTTGATGTTGAAGGTGAACATGGTTTTCGTCAAAGAGAAGTGAAAGTTATTGATGAACTTACAAAAAAACAAGGTATTGTTCTTGCTACAGGAGGAGGTTCAGTAAAATTTAAAGAAAATCGTAATATTTTATCTGCTCGCGGAATTGTTATATATTTAGAAACTACTATTGAAAAACAGTTATCACGTACAAAAAGAGATAAAAAAAGACCATTATTGCAGTCTAATATTTCAAATCGTACTGTATTAGAAAATTTAGCATATGAAAGAAATCCATTATATGAAGAAATAGCAGATTTTAAAATTCAAACTGATAATCAAAGTGCTAAATCTGTTGCATATAGTATTATTCATTTATTAGAAAAAATGTAATGGAAATTTAAAAAAAATGTTTATAGAGTATAAAAATTATGGAACAATTAAAAGTTGTTTTAGGAAAACGTAGCTATCCTATTAATATTGGATCTAGTATTATTCAAGAAGATAACATCTTTTGGCCTTTAAATCCTGGAAATCAAGCTATGTTAATCACAAATAAAACATTAGCTAATCTTTTTAAAGATAAGGTTTTTTTTCATTTAAGAAAATCTGGAATAAAAATAGATCAAGTAATTCTTTCAGATGGAGAACAATTTAAAACATTAAATGAAATGGAAGTAATTATTTCAGCTTTATTAGAAAAAAAACATTCTCGTGATACGACCTTGATCGCATTAGGTGGAGGAGTAATAGGTGATCTAACTGGATTTTCAGCATCTATTTATCAGAGAGGTGTACGATTTATTCAAATTCCCACTACTCTTTTATCTCAAGTAGACGCTTCTGTTGGTGGAAAAACTGGAGTCAATCATTTACTTGGTAAAAATATGGTGGGTTCGTTTTGGCAACCCTCTTCTGTTATTATTGATATCAATTTTTTAAAAACTCTTCCGTACAATGAACTGGTTTCTGGCATGGCAGAAGTTATTAAATACGCTGTTATTTTTGACGCAAATTTTTTTGAATGGTTAGAAGAAAACATTGAAAATTTATTACTATTAAATGATGAACTAATGTCTTATTGTATTAAAAAATGTTGCGAATTAAAAGCCCAAATAATTGCTCTTGATGAAAGAGAAAATAATTTTAGAGCATTATTAAATTTTGGACATACATATGGTCACGCTATTGAAGCACATGCTGGTTATGGAAGTTGGTTACATGGTGAAGCGATTTCAGTTGGTATGGTAATGGCATCTCGTACATCAGAACTAATAGGATGTTTAAAAAAAACAGATTATAAAAGAATATTGTCTTTATTAAAGAAAGCAGGGTTGCCTGTTAAGGGACCTAAAAATATGTCTGCTGCTTCATATTTACCATATATGATGAGAGATAAAAAAGTTATTTCTGGAGAAATGAGGTTAGTTCTCCCAATTTCTATTGGAAAAGCAAAAATTTATTCTGGAATAGATAAAAATATTATTTTAAGTGCCATTAAAGATTCTCAATAAAATTTCTAATATTTGAGATTAAAAATGATTTATTATGTTTTTATAAGTTTTTTATTAAAATAAAAATTTAATTTTTTTTAATTTTTTCATTTTATATAGTTTCGAAGTTTAATTAAATATTAAAATTTCTCTTCTAAACTATATTTTTAATCAAGATTAAATTTAATTTGTTGTTTTTTTTGTCAATAATTTTAAATAAATATCAATAGATAAAAACAATTTTTTAAATTTAACTTAATTAAGTTTTATATCTATTTTTTAAAAATTATTTTATAGAAATTCAAGTATTATTTTTTTGATTAAATTAATTTTTAATCTAAAAAAATGTTACTAAAGATTATATTAATAACTTTACTCCTTACTAAATTTAAAAATTTAGTATGTCTTAAAAAATATATTCCCTAAAAAATACTATTGATCAATGTATTCGTTATTTATTTAAAAAAAATTCCGATAAAATATTAGAGTTTTTGATTTCTTTCATGAAAAACAAAAAAATATTTACTAAGAAGATTTTTTATTTAAATTTTTTTAGTATTTTTTATAAAATTATTTCAATTAAATGTAGGAAAATGAAAATGAAAAAGTTTTTTTTAGCGTCTTCAATTTTATCTGCTGATTTTGCTCGTTTAGGAGAAGATACAAAAAAAGCTATAGATGCAGGTAGTGATTGGATACATTTTGATGTAATGGATAATCATTATGTTCCAAATTTAACAATGGGTCCTATGATTTTAAAAGCTTTGCGAAATTATAATATTACTGTCCCCATTGATGTTCACTTGATGGTGAAACCAGTAGATAATTTAATTCCTCAATTCGCTGAAGCCGGAGCAGATTTTATTACCTTTCATCCAGAGTCAACAGATCATATTGATCGTACCTTAAATCTAATTAAAGAATGCGGATGTAAAGCAGGTTTAGCTTTGAATCCTGCGACTTCTCTTAATTTTCTCGATTATGTAATGGAAAAATTAGATTTAATTTTATTAATGTCAGTTAATCCTGGATTTGGTAATCAATCATTTTTACCTACTTCGTTTAATAAATTACGTGAAGTTCGCAAAAAAATTGAATTGAATTCATCAAACATTCTTTTAGAAGTTGACGGAGGAGTTAAATTAGAAAATATTTCTGAAGTAGCTTTTTCAGGAGCAAATGTTTTTGTGATTGGTTCTGGGATTTTTGGATATACTGATTATAATGTTATTATAAAAAAGATACGTAAAAAATTAAAAAACGTATATTCAACTTCTATTCATTGATTTTTTTTATATTTTTAGGATCATATAATATGATTAATTCTAAACCAATACTATTCAGTGCCATACAGCCTTCCGGAAACTTAACTATTGGAAATTACATAGGAACAATGCGTTATTGGTCTTCATTTCAAGATGATTATGAATGTTTATATTGTATTGCTGATTTACATTCTTTAACTACATTAAATAAAAACTTTTCTTTAAAAAAATCAATTTTAGATACATTAGCATTATATTTAGCTTGTGGAGTCAATCCAAAGAAAAGTATTATTTTTATTCAATCACATGTGTATCAACATAGTCAATTAAATTGGATTTTAAGTTGTTTTAGTTCATTTGGTGAACTATCTCGAATGACACAATTTAAAAATAAAAGAAAAAAAGAAAAAAACGATATTAAAAATATAAATATTGGACTATTAAATTATCCTGTATTAATGTCATCAGATATTTTATTGTATCAAACAAATTTAGTACCTGTAGGACAAGATCAGAAACAGCATTTAGAATTAACTCGTAATATTGCTAATCGTTTTAATTTTTTGTATGGAGATATTTTTACATTACCCAATCCATTAATCAGTAAAAATGGATCTAAAATTATGTCTTTATTAGATCCTACAAAAAAAATGTCTAAATCAGATACTAATAAAAATAATGTAATTTTTTTATTAGAAAATATTTCTTCAGTTTTTTTTAAAATAAAAAATGCTGTTACAGATTCAGAAACTCCGCCTAAAATATACTATGATGTAAAAAGAAAATTAGGTATTTCAAATTTATTAGAAATTCTTTCTGCTATTACGAATAAAGAAATTTTTATCTTAGAAAAAGAATTCGATGGGATAATGTATAGTGAATTTAAAAATATTGTTTTTGATAATATATCTAAATTTTTGCATAAATTGCAAAAATCTTACTTAATTTATCGAAAAGATGAATCTTACTTAAAAAATATTGCTAAAGAAGGAGCAATTAAAGCGAGATTAAAATCTGAAAAAATTTTAAAACGTGTATTTTCTGCTGTAGAGATAGATTAATTATTTAAATAAACTAGAAATTATTATTTATTCCAGTTTATTTAAAAAATAAAACTTTTTTAATAATATTTTTAACAATGATCTTTTTTTTTACTATTTTTAAAAATGATACAAGATAGAAAAAAAACTATAACATACAATACATTCGAAAAAATTAAAGTTGTATATAATCCCTTTTTAGCAACAATTGGACTAGTAATAATGAACGTCAACAGGGTTCCAATAGTTCCGAAAAATAAAATTAAATTAATTAATTTTGCAGATGGTTTTTTAGTTTCTAGTGATGCTAATGTTATAATAATAGTATAAATTGCACTAGAAAAAAATCCTAAACTAATAATAGTATATTTTAGTGCTAAATAACTTTTACTATAAATAAAGCAGTACATAAGTACTGAAGAACTTCCTGTTAAGAAAATAAACATGCGTTGTAAATTAAAAAATTTAATTATAAAACTGAAACACCACATTCCAATCATATATGCCATCCAAAAATTGCTTACTAAAACACCAGTTTTTTTAATATTAATATTTATTATTTCAGTAGTATATTGTGGAACCCAAGAAATAAAACTCAATTGTCCTAAAATATATAATAAAGCTGAGATAGATAACAAAATAATATTTATATTTAAATTTTTAATTTCGTTATTGTTTTTTGTTTTTTCTTCTGATACTGGAAAGTGCGATTTTACTGTTAAAATAAAAATAAGAAAATAAATAATTCCTAAAAAAACATAAATCCAATACCATAAAATTTTTCTGTCTAATAGATATGCAGAAATAATCGGAAATATCATCCCAGACATGCTGAAAAATGAATCGGTGAGTAACAATTGTGATCCTCTTTTTTCACCTGAATATAAACATGTGATAATAAAAGTACCAATTGACATCGTTATTCCACTGACTAAACCAAGTATAAATATATTTATAGAAAATAAAAGTATACTGGTCGAAAATACTATACCAAGTATAGCGATTATAGAAAATAAAAAACCAAATATTAACTGTTTTTTTATTGATATAAGATCTATTAGCCAAGAATTTAAAAAAATTGATATTAAAATACCTGCATTTAAAAAAGTAAAAATATTACTCATTTCTGATACAGATAAATTAAAATAATCAGCAATATCCCCCATTATCATTCCAGTAATAACGATTAACGCACCTGTAAAAGCATATGAAAAAAAACTAATCCATGTGAGTTTTATTTGGTTGATATTTTGCATTTTTTTACCTTTTTTATTATAAAAATTAAAATTTTAAGATATTTATCTTGAATATTTTTATTCTTTTTAGATATTTTATTTTTAATTATTTAAGTCATTGTATCAAGATGTTAAAACGTAAAATAGCTTTTTACTTTAAAAAAATTGTTTTAAAATTTTTAATTTTATTAACAAAATAAGTTTAAATTTAACAAAATATAATGTATATTTTAACTTTATAAGTTTATCTTTTTTTAGATTTAAAAATTTTTATTTTTTAGTAAAAATATTTTAGGAAAATAAATGATAGGAAAAATAAAATTAATTACACGAGATAGTTTTAATAAGTTAATTTTACCTGTTTATAATCCAGCATTTTTTATCCCAGTTAAAGGGAAAGGCAGTCGTCTTTGGGATCAAAAAGGAAAAGAATACATTGATTTTTCAGGCGGAATTGCTGTGACGTCATTAGGTCACTGCCACCCTGTATTAAATAAAGTTTTAAGACAACAAAGTAAAAAATTATGGCACATTAGTAATATTTTTACAAATGAACCCGCTTTGCGTTTAGCTGATAAATTAATTTCGTCGAGTTTTGCCTCTCGTGTGTTTTTTGCGAATTCAGGTGCTGAAGCAAATGAAGCAGCTTTTAAACTAGCTCGTTATTATTCATCTAAAATATACAATTTAAAAAAAAATAAGATTATATCTTTTTATAATTCATTTCATGGACGAACTTTTTTTACTGTTTCTGTAGGTGGACAAGCAAAATATTCTGATTTTTTTGGTCCAAAACCTCCAGCAATTATGCATGCTAAATTTAATGAAATCAACAGTGTTAAAAGTATAATTGATGATAATACCTGTGCTGTAGTGATGGAACTTATTCAGGGAGAGGGAGGAATTGTACCAGCGGATGTTGCTTTTGTTAGAGAAATCAGAGATCTTTGTTATAAATATAATGCACTTTTAATTTTTGATGAAATTCAAACTGGAATAGGTAGAACTAGTAAATTATATGCATATGAACATTATGAGGTACAACCTGATATTTTAACTATTGCAAAGTCTTTAGGAAGCGGTTTTCCAATAAGTGCGACTTTAACAACAAATGGAATTGCATCTGTAATAAAACCTGGTATTCATGGTACTACATATGGAGGTAATCCCCTTGCTTGTTCTATTGCGGAATCTGTTGTTAATATTGTTAATACAAAAAAATTTTTATTAGGTGTAGAAAAAAAATCAAAAAAAATTATTTCTGAACTAAATATTATCAATAAACGTTTTGGACTGTTTACAGAAATACGAGGAAAAGGATTACTTATTGGTATTGTATTAAGACCAGAGCTTTCTGAAGAAATACATAATATTTTAAATGCTTTATTTTTAGAAGGTGTAATTGTTTTAACTGCAGGTAAAAATGTAATACGATTAGCTCCTTCATTAATTATTAGTAAGCGTGATATTGTTGAAGGAATGAAGCGTTTTTATTGTGCTTTAGAAAAATGTTTATAGAAAATAAAGTTTTAGAAAACTATATTTTTTTTTAAATAAGATAAAGACATTTATTTTTTATTTAATGACTAGGAGGTCTTTGATTTTTCAATAAACGATTAATACACAATATTATTTGATGCGATTTTTTTAATATTTTTTGTACTTTTTTTTAATTTTTCAATATTTTTTTTGAATATTTAAAAATTCTTGCAAAATATGCTCATTATTATTTTTTTTCATTATCAAGTTTATTTAATTTTTAATATACAAAAAATATTAATTAAATAATTTTATATTAAAAAATAAGAATTTAATATAAAATTTTTTAAATGTAAAATAAATTTATTATTTTTTACATTTTGGGAGTAATAAATGATTGTTTTTTTATTAAAAAGAATTTTATTATTATATTTAATTTTTTTTGTTCCGAAATCTTTTTCAGAAAACCTACCTTTTTTTAAAATTAAATCTTATTCAGAGAAGAAAGAATTTTTTCAAAATGATAACGAAAAAGTAGGATACTCTTTAGGAGTATCTTTAGGTAATTATGTAAATGAATCTTTTGAAAGACAAAAAAAAATGGGAATAAACTTAGACAAATATAATATTTTGTTAGGAGTACAAGACGCTATTTCAGGTAATTTAAAATTATCAAATGAAGAAATTTCAACAATTCTTCAAAAATTAGAAAAAAATTTGAAGAATGCAGCAAAAATTGAATTTGAAAAAAGTGAAAAAGAAAACTTAATTCAAGGAAAATTATATATGAAAAAATTTTCTGAAATGAAAGGAGTAAGTAAAACCTCTAGCGGTCTTTTATATATTATTGATAAATTAGGTGAAGGTGAAGAGATAAAAACAAAAAATGCAGAAATTACAGTTCATTATAAAGGATCACTAATCAATGGTACAGAATTTGACAGTTCTTATAAACGAGGAAAGCCTATAACATTAATGTTAAAAGATGTTATATTAGGTTGGCAAGAAGGTTTAAAGTATATTAAAAAAGGTGGTAAAATTAAATTAATCATACCTCCTAATTTAGGGTACGGAAGCAATAGAATTAATGAAATACCAGCAAATTCTATTTTAATTTTTGATATAGAATTATTAGATATCAAAAATATTTAATATTAGTATTCTTTTAACATTTATAGAAATTATTTTTTAGTTCAAATAATTTTAATTTTGAATCAAGATATTTTAATATGAATTATACAGTTTTAGTTACAGGTTCCGCTTATGGAACACAAAATGCCAGTACAGCCTTCCTATTCTGCCAATCATTGATAAAGATGTCTCATATATTAAATAGTGTTTTCTTTTACTGTGATGGAGTTCTTAATGCTAATAATTTTAATAAACCATCTGTCGACGAATTTGATCTACTTTCTGCATGGAAACAATTAAATGAAAAAAATAAGGTAAAATTATATGTTTGTGTTAGTGCTGCTTCAAGACGAGGTGTCATAGAAGATGAAAAAATATCAAACACAAAAATTAAAAATGGTAATTTTGCTTCTTTTTTTCAGTCAAGCGGATTATTAGAATTAGCATATTCTATAAAAATTTCTGATCGTATAATACAATTTTAATATGTTTATTTCAATGGAAAAAATTGCTTTTGTTTTTTCTCATGCGCCGCATGGGACTAGTTTTGGTAAAGAAGGATTGGATGTTATTTTAGGTGTTTCTTCAATTATAAAAAAAATTAGTTTATTTTTTATTGGAGATGGAGTTTTACAGATTTTAAAACATTCTAAATCAGAAAATATTTTAGCACGTAATTATACATCTTCTTTTCGTATTTTATCTATATACGATATTAAAAATTTTTATTGTTGCAAATCTTCATTGATTGATAGAGGATTATATTCTCATAATCAATTTATATTAAAAGTAAATATATTAAATTCATATTTTTTTCGTATAAAGTTAGATGATCATGATGCAATTATTAATTTTTAAGGTACATAAATATGCTGCATACTTTAATGAAATCTCCTTTTGAAACTAATATTTCTTTTTTTTCAGGTATGTTAAAAAAAACAGATGATTTTTTAGCTTTACAAGATGGAGTTTTAATTGCATTAATTGATAATATTTTTTTAAAAAAAATTACTTTTTCTTCAGAAAATTTATATGTTATAAAAGAAGATGTTTATGCTAGAGGAATTCATAAAAATATTTCTAGTAGTTTTATTTTAATTAGTTATATTGATTTTGTTAATTTAACACTTAAAAATAAAAAACAAATAATTTGGTAAAATATACTTATTTGTTCTTTGATTTATATATCCAATCCCAAAATTCTACATGATATAATATGACCTCAATTTTTTTTTATATTATCTTAGTGTCACTCATAGTATTAATTAGCAATAAGGAGTTTATATATGGCCACGGTTAATCAATTGGTCCGTAAACCTCGTTTACGTAAAATAGTTAAAACGAACGTTCCTGCTTTGGAAGGAAGTCCGCAAAAAAGAGGCGTTTGTACTCGAGTTTATACAACTACTCCTAAGAAACCTAATTCAGCATTACGAAAAGTTTGTCGTGTAAGGTTAACTAATGGTTTTGAAGTTACTGCTTATATTGGTGGAGAAGGGCATAATTTACAAGAACACTCTGTAATTTTAATACGTGGTGGTCGAGTAAAAGATTTACCGGGAGTTCGATATCATATTGTTAGAGGTTCTCTAGATTGCGCTGGTGTTAAAGAACGTAAAAAAGGACGTTCTAAATACGGTGTAAAAAAAGCTAAAGTGTAATTATATTTAATTTAGAACATAAATAAATTTGCTGTTTAATTTAATGGAGTATTTTTTTATGCCACGTCGTCGTATTATTAGTACTCGCAAAATTTTACCAGATCCAAAATTTTCTTCAGAATTATTAGCTAAATTTATTAATATTTTGATGGTAGATGGTAAAAAATCTATTGCTGAAGTAATTGTTTATACTGCATTAAAAAATTTATCTGAACGAACAGAGAAAAAAGAATTAGAAGCATTTGAAATTGCTTTAGAAAATGTCCGTCCAACAGTAGAAGTTAAATCTCGTCGTGTTGGTGGTTCAACATATCAAGTACCTGTCGAAGTTCGACCAGTTCGTCGTAATGCATTAGCAATGAGATGGATTGTAGATTCTGCACGAAAAAGAGGCGATAAATCTATGGCATTACGTTTATCTAATGAACTTTACGATGCTGTTGAAAATAAAGGAACATCTGTTAAAAAAAAGGAAGAAGTTCATAAGATGGCTGAAGCAAATAAAGCTTTTGCTCATTATCGTTGGTGATGATTTCTATAAAATTTTTTAATTTATATAATATTGGGGCAATTGTTTTATTTTGCTCATACGGTGATAACTTTTAAAAACCTAAAAATGAGAAAACAATTATGTCTCGTACAACACCTATTTGTCAATATCGTAACATTGGTATCAGTGCCCATATAGATGCAGGGAAGACAACCACAACTGAAAGAATCTTATTTTATACTGGTATTAATCATAAAATTGGTGAAGTTCACGATGGTGCTGCTACCATGGATTGGATGGAACAAGAACAAGAAAGAGGAATTACTATTACCTCTGCTGCTACTACTGCATTTTGGAGTGGTATGGCTAAGCAATTTAAACCTCACAGAATTAATATTATTGATACACCTGGACATGTTGATTTTACTATAGAAGTTGAACGTTCAATGCGTGTATTAGATGGTGCTGTTATGGTTTATTGCGCAGTTGGAGGTGTTCAACCTCAATCAGAAACTGTATGGCGACAAGCAAATAAATACAATGTTCCTCGTATAGCTTTTATAAATAAAATGGATCGTATGGGAGCAAATTTTTTAAGATCAGTAAAACAAATTAAAACACGATTAGGAGGCAATCCTGTACCACTTCAGCTACCTATTGGATCAGAAGAAAATTTTAAAGGAGTTATAGATTTAATAAAAATGAAAGCCATTAAATGGAAAGATATCGATCAAGGAATAACCTTTACTTATGATGAAATACCATCTGATATGATTGAATTATCTGAAAAGTGGCATCAAAATTTGATTGAGTCAGCTGTTGAATCTAATGAAGAATTAATGGAAAAATATTTAAGTGGCTTTGTATTATCTGAAAAAGAAATAAAATCAGAATTAAGAAAACGATCTTTAAATAATGAAATTACACTTATCACCTGTGGTTCTGCTTTTAAAAATAAAGGAGTGCAAGCATTATTGGATGCAATAATTGAATATTTACCTGCTCCTAACGATATTCAAGATATTAAGGGAATTACAAACGATAAAGCAAGTACTGTTGCTTTCAGATCTTCAAATGATAAAGCTCCATTTTCAGCTTTAGCATTTAAAATTGCTAGTGATCCTTTTGTAGGTAATTTAACATTTTTTCGTGTATATTCAGGAATAGTAAAATCTGGAGATAGTGTTTTAAATTCTGTAAAATCTCAGCGTGAAAGATTTGGTAGAATTGTTCAAATGCATGCAAATAAAAGAGAAGAAATCAAAGAAGTTTATGCTGGAGATATAGCGGCAGCTATTGGTTTAAAAGATGTAACTACTGGTGATACACTATGTGATTTAAATCAACCTATTATATTAGAACGAATGGAATTTCCAGAACCAGTTATATCTATTTCTGTAGAACCTAAAACAAAAGCTGATCAGGAAAAAATGGGTTTGGCATTAGCTAGATTAGCAAAAGAAGATCCTTCTTTTAGAGTTCGAACAGATCAAGAATCTAATCAAACAATCATTTCTGGAATGGGAGAATTACATTTAGAAATAATCGTTGATCGCATGAAACGAGAATTCAGTGTTGATGCTAATGTTGGCAAGCCACAAGTTGCATATCGTGAAACTATTCTGAATAAAGTAACTGATATAGAAGGAAAGCACATTAAGCAATCTGGTGGAAGAGGTCAATATGGTCATGTTGTTATAGAATTATTTCCATTAGAATCAGGAGGTAAAGGATACTTATTTGTTAATGATATAAAAGGAGGAGTGATACCTAATGAATATATTTCAGCAATTGATAAAGGAATTCAAGAACAATTGAAGTATGGACCCTTAGCTGGATATCCTGTTGTAGATATAGGAGTACGACTTTATTTTGGTTCATATCATGATGTTGATTCTTCAGAATTAGCTTTTAAATTAGCAGCTTCTTTAGCATTTAAAAATGGATTTAAAAAAGCAAAACCAATTTTATTAGAACCTATTATGAAAGTAGAAGTAGAAACACCAGATGATTATATGGGAGATGTCATTGGTGACTTAAATCGTCGCCGAGGCATTATTGAAGGCATGAAAGATTTAGAAATAGGTAAAATTATTAATGCATGTGTTCCTTTGTCAGAAATGTTTGGTTATGCTACTGATTTGCGTTCTCAAACTCAGGGTAGAGCTTCTTATTCCATGGAATTTTTAAAATATGTAGAAGCACCATCTGTTATTTCTGACTTAATCATTCAAAAAAGAGAGAGATAGTAAAATTTTTTTATAAAATAATTTTTAATAATAACTTTAAATAAAAAAGGGTTTAATAATGTCAAAAGAAAAATTTCAACGTGTAAAACCTCATATAAATGTAGGTACTATAGGTCATGTTGATCATGGAAAAACAACATTAACTGCGGCAATTACAACTGTGTTATCAAAAAAATATGGAGGTTCTGCTCGTGCTTTTGATCAAATAGATAACGCTCCAGAAGAAAAAGCAAGAGGTATTACTATTAATACCTCTCATGTAGAATATGATACTGAACTCAGGCATTATGCACATGTAGATTGTCCAGGTCATGCTGATTATATAAAAAATATGATCACCGGAGCAGCTCAGATGGATGGTGCAATTTTAGTAGTTGCCGCTACTGATGGACCCATGCCTCAAACTCGAGAACATATTTTACTTGGTAGACAAGTGGGAGTACCTTATATTATTGTTTTTTTAAATAAATGTGATATGGTAGACGATGAAGAATTACTAGAATTAGTAGAAATGGAAGTTCGTGATTTATTAACACAATATGATTTTCCTGGAGATGATACTCCTATTATTCGCGGTTCTGCTCTTAAAGCCTTAGAAGGTGATGCAGATTGGGAATCAAAAATACTTGATTTATCTAAATTTCTAGATACTTATATACCAGAACCAAAACGAGCTATTGATCAACCTTTTTTATTACCTATAGAAGATGTTTTTTCTATATCAGGAAGAGGAACTGTTGTTACTGGAAGGGTTGAAAGAGGTATTGTAAAAGTTGGAGAAGAAGTAGAAATTGTAGGTATTAAAAAAACAACTAAAACTACCTGTACAGGTGTTGAAATGTTTAGGAAATTATTGGACGAAGGTCGTGCTGGAGAAAATGTAGGCGTTTTACTTCGCGGTACAAAACGTGATGAAATTGAAAGAGGTCAGGTTTTAGCAAAACCAGGTAGTATTCATCCACATACAACATTTGAGTCTGAAGTTTATGTTTTATCCAAAGAAGAAGGTGGGCGTCATACTCCATTTTTTAAGGGATATCGTCCTCAGTTTTATTTTCGAACTACTGATGTAACAGGTTCTATTGAGCTACCTGAAGGAGTAGAAATGGTTATGCCAGGAGACAATATTAAAATGACTGTTACTTTAATTCATCCTATTGCTATGGCAGATGGTTTGCGATTTGCTATACGAGAAGGTGGTCGTACTGTTGGAGCAGGTGTTGTTTCTAAAGTTTTAGTTTAATTTTTTATATTATACTTAGTTGAATTTGTTAAGAAAAGAGTATAAAATGCTCTTTTCTTGATTGATTATAATTAGAATATCATACATTTTGGATAAATAATCGTGAAATAAAAATTTTTTTATATATTTATATTATAATAATTCTACAATACTCCTAACATAGGAGTTATATAAGAGCAATTAATTACATCCAATCTCTAAAAAAATATGTAGAGAGGGGATAAAATTTTTATTTTTAAAATAAAATTGGAGTTCTGGTCTAATGCAGAACCAAAGAATTCGTATTCGTTTAAAAGCTTTTGATCATAGATTAATTGATCAATCAACTGCTGAAATTGTTGAGACAGCTAAAAGAACTGGTGCGCAAGTTCGCGGACCAATTCCCTTACCAACACGTAAAGAACGTTTTACTATTTTAATTTCTCCACATGTAAACAAGGACGCACGTGATCAATATGAAATTCGTACACACAAGCGATTAATTGATATAGTAGAACCTACTGAAAAAACTGTTGATGCGCTTATGCGTCTTGATCTTGCTGCTGGTGTAGATGTTCAAATCAGCCTGGGTTAATCAAATTTATATATGTGATTAAAAAGGTTTTGAAAAATGATTGGTTTAGTTGGAAAAAAACTTGGTATGAGTCGTATTTTTACTAAAGAAGGAAGTTCAATTCCTATTACAGTAATTCAAATACAAGAGAATCGTATTACGCAAATAAGAAACATTAAAACTGATAAATATTATGCTATTCAAGTAACAACAGGTCTAAAAAAATTAAATAGGCTTAAAAAACCAGAGTCAGGTCACTTTTTGAAATCAGGTGTGATTCCTGGTCGTGGATTGTGGGAATTTAGAATTAATAATAACGAAAAATTTCAAATAGGCCAAAGTATAAAAATTAATATTTTTAATGATATTAAGAAAGTAGATGTTACAGGTATTTCTAAAGGGAAAGGTTTTTCTGGTACTGTTAAACGTTGGAATTTTCGAACTCAAGACGCAACACATGGAAATTCTTTGTCTCATAGAGTACCAGGTTCTATCGGTCAGAATCAAACTCCAGGTAGAGTATTTAAGGGAAAGAAAATGGCAGGGCACTTAGGTAATAATCGTGTTACAGTGCAAAATTTAAACATAGTAAAAATCGACCAAAATCGTAATTTACTTTTAGTAAAAGGTGCTGTTCCAGGACCTACCGGTAGTGATCTTATCGTTAAACCAGCTATTAAGATTTAAGGAATAAGGAGTTAAGCATGGAATTAGTGATTAAAGACGTGCCAAGCCTTCTTAGTGTTTCTGAAATCATTTTTGGTAGAGATTTTAATGAAGCTCTAATTCATCAAGTAGTTGTTGCTTATTCAGCTTCTACTCGTCAAGGTACACGAGCACAAAAAAGTCGTGCTGATGTTTCCGGATCAGGTAGAAAACCATGGCGCCAAAAAGGTACCGGTCGTGCACGTGCAGGTTCTTTTAGAAGTCCTATATGGCGCTCAGGAGGAGTAACATTTGCTTCAAAACCACAATCACATTCTCAAAAAATTAATAAAAAAATGTATCGTGGTGCATTAAAAAGTATTTTTTCTGAATTAATACGTCAAAAAAGACTAATTATATTTGAAAAATTTTCATTAGATTTACCTAAAACCAATCTTTTAGTTAAAAAATTGAAAGAAATCAAATTAAACAATGTGCTTATTTTAACTAAAGAAATAGAAAATAATTTATTTCTTGCGTCTAGAAACTTATATTCTGTTGATGTCAAAGACGTATGTTCTATGGATCCAGTGAGTCTAATTGCTTTCGAGCATATTATAATTACTGTTGCAGCGTTAAAGAAGGTAGAGGAAATGCTTTCATGATTTCTCAAGAACGTTTTCTTAAAGTATTACTTTCTCCACATATATCTGAAAAATCATCTATATCTATGGAAAAATTTAATACTGTAGTTTTAAAGGTTTCTAGAAATACCACTAAAAATGAAATTAAATTTGCAGTGCAAAATTTATTTAATATTCAAGTCGAAAGTGTAAAAACAGTATATGTTAAAGGTAAAAAAAAGCGTCAATCTAATCGCATTATTTATCGAAGTGATTGGAAGAAAGCGTATATTAAAGTTAAAAAAGGTCAAAACTTAGATTTTATGAGTAATATAGAGTAGTCGGAGGAGAAAACAATGGCAATTGTTAAATGCAAACCGACATCTCCGGGTCGTCGCCACGTTATTAAAGTTGTAAATAAAGAATTGTATAAAGGAAAGCCGTATTCTTTACTTTTATCAAAAAAAAGTAAAACTGGAGGGCGCAATAATAACGGTAGAATTACAACTCGTCATATTGGCGGAGGACATAAAAGGATATATCGAATAATAGATTTTAAAAGAAATAAAGATAACATAACAGCTTCTATAGAACGATTTGAATATGATCCTAATCGTTCATCTAATATTGCATTAATATTATATAAAGATGGAAAAAGAAATTACATTTTAGCGCCTAAAAATTTAAAAGTAGGCGATACAGTTATATCTGGTGAAAATGTTCCTATTAAAATAGGAAATTCTTTACCTATTAAAAATATTCCAGTTGGTTCGTTTATTCACAACGTAGAAATGAGACCAGGAAAAGGAGGACAAATAGCTCGTTCTGCTGGCAGTTATGTACAATTAGTTGCATGTGATAAAGAATATGCTACCTTAAGATTAAGATCTGGTGAAATGAGAAAAACAGAATCTAATTGTAGAGCTACAATTGGTGAAGTCGGAAATTCTGAACATATGTTAAAAGTTTTAGGAAAAGCAGGTGCTTCACGTTGGATAGGTATTCGACCGACGGTTCGTGGTACAGCTATGAATCCGGTTGATCATCCTCATGGAGGCGGTGAAGGAAGAAATTTTGGAAAGCATCCAGTAACACCATGGGGACTTCAAACTAAAGGTAAGAAAACTCGAAAAAATAAGCGCACTGAAAAGTTTATTTTGCGTCATCGTCATAAATAACTTTAGAGGATCATTTATGCCACGTTCTCTTAAAAAAGGTCCTTTCATTGATGTTAGTTTATTAAAAAAAGTAGAAAAAGCAGTAAAGATAAATGATAAGAAACCTTTAAAAACTTGGTCTAGACGTTCAACAGTTTTTCCAAATATGGTAGGTCTAACAATATCTGTTCACAATGGACGTCATCATATTCCAATTTTTATTACTGAAGAAATGGTTGGTCACAAATTGGGTGAATTTTCCTTAACCCGTACTTATAGAGGACATACTGCAGATAAAAAAGTAAAAAAACGTTAGATAAAAAAAGAGGGATAAATGGAAACTTTAGCTCAACATCGTCAAGCTCGTTGTTCTGCTCAAAAAATTCGTTTAATAGCAGATTTAATTCGTGGGAAAAAAGTTCCAAAGGCTTTAAACATTTTGAATTTTAATAATAAAAAAGCTGCTATTTTAGTAAAAAAAGTTTTGGAATCAGCTCTAGCAAACGCTGAACATAATGATGGTTTAGATGTCGATCAATTAAGAATAAAAAACATATTTGTTGACGAAGGTTCAACGATGAAAAGAATGATGCCACGTGCTAAAGGACGTGCAGATCGTATTTTAAAACGCACTAGTCATATTACTGTAATTGTGTCTGATCGTTAACATTTTGGAGAAGAGTTAAATGGGTCAAAAAGTACATCCTAATGGTATGCGACTGGGTATAATAAAAAAATGGAATTCTGTATGGTTTGCCAATACAAAAGACTTTGCTGACCATCTAGATAGTGATTATAAAGTTCGTCAATTTTTGATGAAAAAATTAGTAAAAGCATCAGTTTCTCGCATTATTATTGAAAGGCCAGCTAAAAGTATTCGTGTTACTATTTATACTGCTAGACCAGGTATCGTGATAGGAAAAAAAGGAGAAGATGTAGAAAAACTTAGGATTAATATTGCAAAAATCACTGGCGTTCCAGCTCAAATCAATATTTCTGAAGTACGTAAACCAGAGTTAGATGCTAAACTTGTTTCAGAAAGTATTACTTCTCAGTTAGAAAGACGAGTTATGTTTCGACGCGCCATGAAAAGATCTGTTCAAAATGCCATGAGACAAGGTGCAAAAGGTATTAAAGTAGAAGTTAGTGGCCGATTAGGAGGTGCTGAAATTGCTCGTAGAGAATGGTATCGAGAAGGAAGAGTACCATTGCATACTCTTCGTGCAAATATTGATTATAGTATTTCAGAAGCACATACAACATACGGTGTAATAGGTGTAAAAGTATGGATTTTTAAAGGAGAAATACTGGGTGGAATGTCAACTATTGAAAAATTAGAAAAATCTTCCATTCAAATAAAAAAGCAACATCGCAAAAATCGTAAGTAGGAGAACATATTAATGTTGCAACCAAAACGTACTAAATTTCGTAAAATGCATAAAGGGCGCAATCGTGGACTTGCTTTTGGTGCTAATGTTAGTTTTGGTCTCTTTGGATTAAAAGCAATTGATCGAGGACGTTTGACAGCTCGACAAATTGAATCTGCACGTAGAGCTATAACTCGTTATATTAAAAGGCAAGGTAAAATTTGGATACGTGTTTTTCCTGATAAACCCATCACTCAAAAACCATTAGAGG
This sequence comes from Buchnera aphidicola str. Sg (Schizaphis graminum), assembly GCF_000007365.1. NCBI lineage: Bacteria > Pseudomonadati > Pseudomonadota > Gammaproteobacteria > Enterobacterales > Erwiniaceae > Buchnera > Buchnera aphidicola. The sequence goes on along the minus strand of NC_004061.1, from coordinate 556,710 downwards.
TAAGAATGGGTAAAGGAAAAGGTAATGTTGAATACTGGGTTGCTTTAATTCAGCCAGGTAAAATTCTCTATGAAATGGATGGAGTTTCTGAAGAAGAATCACGTGAAGCATTTAAATTAGCTGCAGCAAAGTTACCTATTAAAACCACCTTTGTAACTAAAATGGTGATGTAATGAAGGAAATAATAAAATTTCGTAAAAAAAATCGCCAAGATCTTAACATAGAACTTTTACAATTACTAAGAGAACAATTTAATCTTCGTATGCAATCTGCATCTGGAAAATTAAAGCAACCACATTTATTGCGTAAAGTTAGAAAAAACATTGCACAAGTAAAGATGCTGTTAAAAGAAAAGGAATGTGTAAAATGAAGGAAAAAATTCGTACTTTACAAGGTCGTGTTACAAGTAACAAGATGAATAAATCTGCTGTTGTTGCAATTGAACGTTTTGTAAAACATCCAATTTACGGAAAATTTGTTAAAAAAACAACAAAATTACATATTCACGATGAAAAAAATGAATGTTCTATTGGTGATTTAATAGAAATTCGCGAGTCTAGACCAATTTCTAAAACCAAATCTTGGATATTAGTTAAAATTCTTGAAAAGAATATTTTTTGAAAATTATTTTTTTTAAAAACATGAACAAACTTAGGTCTGCTCATGTTTTATATCTATTTGAGATCACTAATATTATAATGTTTTAAAGTTTTTTTAGTTAAATAACTATAATTAATTGGAATTTTATAAATATGATTCAAGAACAAACTATTTTGAATGTAGCTGATAATTCTGGTGCTCGTTCAGCTATGTGTATTAAAGTGCTCGGTGGTTCCCGTCGCCGATACGCACGTATTGGTGACATAATTAAAATTACAATCAAGGAAGCCATACCTCGTGGAAAAGTAAAAAAAGGAGAAGTATTAAAAGCTGTAGTTGTCAGAACAAAAAAAGGAGTAAGACGCTCTGATGGTTCTATAATTCGTTTTGATAATAATGCTTGTGTTGTGTTAAATAATAATGAACAACCTGTTGGTACTCGTATTTTTGGACCTGTTACGCGTGAATTGAGAATTGAAAAATTTATGAAAATTATTTCGTTAGCTCCGGAAGTTTTGTAATATATAATTTTGAGGAATAAAAAATGGCATTAAAATTACGTCGTAATGATGAAATCATTATTTTAACAGGAAAAGACAAAGGGAAAAAAGGTATTATTAAAAATATTTTATCTTCAAATAAAGCTATTGTTAATGGTTTAAATTTAGTTAAAAAACATCAAAAACCACTTCCTTCTCAAAATAAAAATGGTGGTATTCTTGAAAAAGAAGCCCCGATTCAAATATCAAATATTGCTATTTTCAATCCAGAATTGAAAAAAGCTGATCGAATTGGTTTTAGATTTGAAGAAGGGAAAAAAGTTCGTTTTTTTAAATCTAATAAAAAAACGATTAAATAGTTTTGGAGTAATTTAATGACTACATTTTATGATTATTATAAATCAAAAATAGTTAAAAAACTTATGATGGAATTAAATTATAGTTCTATTATGCAAGTTCCTAAAATTGATAAAATTACCTTAAATATGGGAGTAGGTGCTGCTTCGTCTGATAAAAAAGTACTAGATAATGCTGTATTAGATTTAACTGCAATTTCTGGACAGAAACCGCTTATTACTAAAGCGCGAAAATCTGTAGCTGGTTTTAAAATTCGTCAGGGTTACCCTATTGGTTGTAAAGTAACTTTACGTGGAAAAAGAAAATGGGATTTTTTTGAACGTTTAATTGTTATTGCTATTCCACGTATTCGAGACTTTAGAGGCTTGTCAACGAATTCTTTTGATGGCAAAGGAAATTATAGCTTAGGAATACGAGAACAAATTATTTTTCCTGAAATTGATTATGATAAAATTGATCGTGTTCGTGGTTTAGACATCACTATTACTACTACTGCAAATTCTGATCATGAAGCTCGTTTGTTGTTATCTTCTTTTAACTTTCCTTTTCGTAAGTGAACTAGTAGGATTATTCAATGGCTAAACAATCAATGAAAGCACGTGAAGTTAAGCGTGTCAAATTAGCTAATAAATTTTATGCTCAACGTATTGCATTAAAAAATACTATTACTAATCTTAAATTGTCAGAAGAAGAACGATGGGATGCAGTTCTTAAATTACAGATTTTTCCACGAGATTCAAGTCCATCTCGTCAGAGAAATAGATGTCGTCAAACTGGTCGTCCTCACGCTTTTTTAAGAAAATTTGGACTGAGTCGTATTAAAGTTAGAGAAGCAGCTATGAAGGGTGAAATTCCTGGTTTGAAAAAAGCTAGCTGGTAATTTTTTATAAATTATGGAGTAGTTAAAAAAATGAGTATGCAAGATCCAGTCGCAGATATGCTCACTCGAATTCGAAATGGTCAATCAGCGAACAAATATTCTGTTAAAATGCCTTGTTCTAAACTAAAATATTCTATTATTGAGCTCCTAAAAAAAGAAGGTTACATTAAAAATTTTAACATCCAAGGTAATAATAAACTCAAGATAGAAGTTATTTTAAAATATTTTAAAGGAAAATCTGTAATAGAGACAATTCAACGTGTAAGTAGACCAAGTTTAAGAATATATAAAAAAAAGAATAACTTGCCTACAGTAATGGCAGGTTTAGGAATAGCAATAATTTCTACTTCTCAAGGAATCATGACAGATCGTAAAGCACGTCGACTTGGTCTGGGTGGCGAAGTTATATGTTATGTGGCTTAATGGAGGAAAAATGTCTCGTGTTGCGAAACGTCCAATTTTAATTCCTGAAGGTATAAAGATTGAATTAAATTTGCAATCAATATCTATTAAAGGAAAATATGGTTATCTTTCACGTATTATTCATGATGCAGTTAAGGTGGAATGTCTAAATAATAAAATAACTTTTTCAATACGTTCAGGTTTTTCTGATGCCTGGGCTCAAGCAGGAACTTCGAGAGCTCTTGTAAATTCAATGATTATAGGAGTTTCAAAAAAATTTAGTAAAAAGTTACAATTTTCTGGAGTAGGATATCGTGTTTCCCTAACAAAAGGGAATATTGTTAACATGTCATTAGGTTATTCTCATCCTATTGTATATTCTTTACCTCCTTATATTGAAGCAGAAAACCCTTCTCCAACAGAGATTGTTATTAAAGGGGTAGATAAGCAATTAGTAGGTCAAATAGCTGCTAATTTAAGATCGTATCGTAGACCTGAACCTTATAAAGGAAAAGGAATTAGATATTCAAACGAAGTTGTACATATGAAAGAGGCTAAGAAAAAGTAAAATGATGTTTTATAGAAATAAAAAAATAATTTCTCGTACACGTCGATTGCTTAAAGCACGTTGTAAAATTAAATCATTGGGTGCAATACGTTTAGTTGTACACCGAACTTCTCGTCATATGTATGCTCAAATAATTTCTTCTGAATCAAAAGTTTTAGCTTTTGCTTCAACTTTAGAAAGTAAGATTAAATCAGATTTGAAATATACTGGAAACAAAGAAGCTGCAGAAATTGTTGGTAAAATTATTGCTAAAAGAGCTTTATTAAAAGGAATATCTAATGTTTCTTTTGACCGATCTGGTTTTAAATATCACGGACGCATAAAAAAACTAGCAGATTCTGCACGAAATTTTGGATTAAAGTTTTAAGGTGAAAAATATAGAATGGCTAATATCGAAAAAAAAAATAATAGTGAATTACAAGAAAAGCTAATTACTGTAAATCGCGTTTCAAAAACAGTTAAAGGCGGTCGTATATTTTCATTTACTGCTTTAACAGTAGTAGGAAATGGAGAAGGACGCGTTGGTTTTGGTTATGGAAAAGCTCGTGAGGTACCAGCTGCAATTCAGAAAGCTATGGAAAAAGCTAGACGTAATATGGTAACTATACCATTAGTAAATAAAACTTTACAGCATTCGTTAAAGGGTTCACATACTGGATCAAATATTTTTATGAAACCAGCTTCAGATGGAACAGGAATAATTGCGGGTGGAGCTATGCGCGCAGTATTAGAAGTAGCAGGTATACATAATGTATTGGCTAAAACTTATGGTTCAACTAATCCTATTAATGTAGTTCGCGCCACTATGAATGGATTAACTAATATGAAATCTCCAGAAATGATAGCAGCTAAAAGAAATAAATTAATTGAAGACATATTAGGATAAAATTTTTAATGAAAACGATTAAAATAACTCAAATTAAAAGTTCAATAGGACGAATACCTGATCATAAGAAAACCCTGTTAGGATTGGGTTTACGTCATATTGGACATAGTGTAATACGTCAAGATACTCCGTCTATTAGAGGTATGATAAAAAAAATATCTTATATTTTAAAAATACAAGAGGAATGATAAGATGCGTTTGAATACTTTATCTCCATCTTTAGGATCTCGCAAAAATCATAAAAGATTAGGTCGTGGCATTGGTTCTGGTTTTGGAAAAACTGCAGGTCGAGGTCATAAAGGTCAAAAATCTAGATCTGGAGGTCATGTTAATCGTGGTTTTGAAGGAGGTCAAATGCCTATTTATAGAAGGATTCCTAAATTTGGATTCAATTCTCGTAAAAAAAATATAACAGCAGAAGTCCGCTTATCGGATATATCAAAATTATCTACTGATATTATTGATTTAAAAGTTTTAAAAAAAGAAAATATTATTAATAAAAATATTAAATATGTAAAAATTATTCTTTCAGGGAAATTAGAAGTGGCTTTGACATTACATGGGTTACGTGTAACTCGAGGTGCTCGTCTCGCAATTGAAAATTATGGCGGTAAAATTGAAGGATAAGCGGTAAATAATGATCAAAAAATTAGGATTAAATTTCAAAAATACTAAGAAAGTCACAAATGAACTTAAGCAAAGAATTGCTTCTGTAGTTATTGCATTAATCATTTTTCGAATTGGTTCTTTTATTCCTATTCCTGGAATTGATACTACGATTTTATCTAGAATATTAAATGATCAGAAAGGCACTATTATTGAAATGTTCAATATGTTTTCTGGTGGTGCTTTAAGTCGTGCTTCTATCTTTGCATTAGGAATTATGCCTTATATATCATCTTCTATTATTATTCAATTATTAACACTAGTAATTCCTTCTTTGTCTGAAATAAAAAAAGAAGGTGAAGTTGGACGCACTAAAATCAATCAATACACAAGGTATACTACCTTAGTATTAGCATTATTTCAATCAATTGGTATTGTTACGAGTCTACCTAAAATATCTGGTATGAATCAAATTATAATTCATCCTGATTTTTATTTTTATTTTACTGCTATTATTATTTTAGTTACTGGTACAATGTTTTTGATGTGGTTAGGAGAATTAATTACAGAATGCGGTATTGGCAATGGAATTTCTATTATAATTTTTATAGGTATAATAGCCGGTTTACCATCAGCTATTGTTCATACAATTGAACAAACTAGACAAGGTGATTTACATATATTATTATTTCTTTGTGTTTTAATATTAATTTTTTCCGTTGTTTTTTTAGTCGTATTTATTGAGCGTAGTCAAAGAAAAATTATTATTCATTATGCTCAACGTCAAAAAGGTCGTCGTATTTATTCTACTCAAAGCACTCATTTACCTTTAAAAATAAATATGGCCGGTGTGATACCAGCTATTTTTGCTTCCAGTGTTGTTTTATTTCCTGTAACAATTATATCTTGGTTTGGAATAGATCGAAAGTGCTATCTATTAAAAACTATTTTTTTTTATTTTCAACCTAATCAACCTTTATATTTAATATTATATGTTTTTTCTATAATATTTTTTTGTTTTTTTTATACTGGATTAGTTTTTAATCCTCGTGAAACTGCAGATAATTTAAAGAAATCAGGTGGTTTTATTTCAGGAATTAGACCAGGTGAACAAACAGCTAAATATATCAATAAGATTATGATTCGATTAACACTTTTTGGTTCTTTATATATTGCGTTTATTTGTTTGATACCTGAATTTATGAGAAGTGCTATGAATGTTCCTTTTTATTTTGGTGGAACATCATTATTGATTGTTGTTGTTGTAATTATGGATTTTATAGCCCAAATTCAAACTTTAATTATGTCTAGTCAGTATGAATCTGTATTAAAAAAAGCTAATTTAAATTAAATTATTTCTTAATACGAATACAAGGAAAATAGAGTGAAAGTGAAAGCTTCTGTAAAAGTTCTTTGTCGAAACTGTAAAATAGTTCGAAGAAAGAATGTTGTTCGAGTGATTTGTACTAATGATCCTAAACATAAGCAGCGTCAAGGTTAAATTTATATTTGTAAAACAATGTTTTAACAATATTTTTTATCGAAAGTTTATTAATATATTTTAAGAAATTTATTAGATTAATAATTTTCATCAATTTAAAAGGTTTTATAAAATGGCTCGTATTGCAGGTATTAATATTCCTGAACATAAGCATGCTTTAATTGCATTAACATCAATATATGGGATTGGAAAAAAAAGATCTAAAATAATTTGTTTTAATGCAAATATTGCTGAAAATTCTAAAATTTCGGATTTAAAAGAAGAAGAAATTGAATTATTAAGAGAAAACGTTGCTAAATATGTTACTGAAGGCGATTTAAGAAGAGAAAAAACTTTAAACATTAAACGTTTGATTGATTTAAATTGTTATCGTGGTTTACGTCATCGAAGAAGCTTGCCAGTTCGTGGACAAAGAACAAAAACTAATGCTCGAACTTGTAAAGGTCCTCGAAAAGCAATAAAAAAATAATTTAGGTAATTTTAATTATGGTAAAAAATTCATCTGTTCGCACACGTAAACGTGTAAAAAAACAAATTACAGACGGTATAGCTCATATTCATGCTTCATTTAACAATACTATTGTTACTATTACTGACAGACAAGGAAATGCTTTAGGTTGGGCAACTTCTGGAGGATCAGGTTTTAGAGGTTCTCGGAAATCGACTCCCTTTGCCGCACAGATTGCTGCTGAACGATGTGCTGAAATAGTTAAAGATTATGGTATAAAAAATTTAGAAGTTATGGTTAAGGGACCTGGACCTGGTAGAGAATCTACTATTCGAGCTTTGAATGCTGCTGGCTTTCGTATTACAAATATTACTGATGTAACACCTATTCCTCATAATGGTTGCCGTCCTCCTAAAAAACGTCGTGTTTAAATTTTAGGAAATATTGGAGAATAAAATGGCAAGATATTTAGGTCCTAAATTAAAGTTAAGTCGACGTGAAGGTACTGATTTATTTTTAAAATCAGGATTTCGTTCAATAGATTCTAAATGTAAGTTAGAACACCCACCTGGACAACACGGAGTTCGAAAACCAAGATTGTCAGATTATGCTATTCAATTACGTGAAAAGCAAAAAGTTCGTCGTCTTTATGGTGTTTTAGAACGTCAATTTAGAATATATTATAAAAAAGCATCTCGTTCAAAAGGTAATACTGGAGAAAATTTATTACAATTATTAGAAAGAAGACTTGATAATGTAGTATATAGAATGGGATTTGGCTGTACTCGTTCTGAATCTAGACAATTAATAAGTCACAAATCAATTAAAGTTAACAATAATATTGTTAATATTGCTTCGTATCAAATTTCTCCTAATGATCGTATTTCTGTAAGAGATAAATCCAAAAATCAATCAAGAATCAAAGCTGCTTTGGAACTTACTGAACAGAGAGAAAAATTAATGTGGATTGAAGTTAATGTTACTAAAATGGAAGGGATTTTCAAAAGATTTCCTGAACGTTCTGATTTGTCTGCAGAAATTAATGAGCATTTAATTGTTGAACTTTATTCTAAATAAAAAGTTCACTCTTAATAGAGAGGATATTATGCAGAATTCTATTATTGGTTTTTTAAAACCACGTTTAGTTGAAATTGAACAAATTACTGCAACTCATACTAAAGTCACTTTAGAACCATTAGAAAGAGGTTTTGGTCATACATTAGGTAATGCCCTTCGTAGAATTCTTCTTTCTTCTATGCCAGGATATGCTGTAACTGAAGTTGAAATTGATGGAGTGTTACACGAATATAGCACTAAAGAAGGTGTACAAGAAGATATTTTAGAAATTTTATTAAATTTAAAAGAATTAGCAGTAAAAGTACATGGAAAAGATGAAGTTTTTATGTCATTAAATAAATCAGGGATTGGTTCTGTCACTGCGTCTGATATAATTCACGATGGTGATGTAGAAATTATTAAACCAGATCATTTAATTTGCCATTTGACTGATGAAAATGCCTCTATTCAAATGAGAATTAAAGTACAACGTGGAAGAGGCTATATCCCCGCTTCTTCTAGAATCCATATGGAAGATGACTTGAGACCAATAGGTTGTTTGTTAGTAGATGCATGCTATAGTCCAATCAATCGTATTTCTTATAATGTAGAAGCTGCACGTGTAGAACAAAGAACAGATTTAGATAAATTAATTATCGAAATGAAAACAAATGGAACAATAGACCCAGAAGAAGCTATTCGACGTGCTGCTACTATCTTATCTGAACAATTAGAAGCATTTGTTGATTTAAGAGATGTGAAAGAACCTGAAATAAAAGAAGAAAAACCTGAATTTGAGCCTATTTTATTACGTCCTGTAGATGATTTAGAATTAACTGTTCGTTCTGCAAATTGTCTTAAAGCTGAATCAATACATTATATTGGTGATTTAGTTCAAAGAACAGAAGTTGAACTTTTAAAAACTCCTAATTTAGGTAAAAAATCTTTAACTGAAATTAAGGATATATTAGCAGCTCGAAATTTATCTCTTGGAATGAAATTAGAAAAATGGCCTCCATCGAGTATTTTAGAAGAATAATGTTAAATATTAACTTGATATTATTAATATTCTTATCTTTAAAAGGATAAATTTATGCGACATCGAAAAATTGGTCGTAAATTAAACTGCAAAAGTGATCATCGTAATGCCATATTTAAAAATATGGCCTGTTCTTTAATTCTTAATGAGATTATTAAAACTACATTAGCAAAAGCAAAAGAATTACGACGAATTGTTGAACCTATGATTACCTTATCTAAAATAGATACTGTAGCACATAGGAGATTATTATTTTCTCGTATTCGTAATAATGAAGTAATTGCAAAATTATTTAAAAAAATAGGTCCTATTTTTTATAATAGATCAGGTGGTTATACTCGTATTTTAAAATGTGGCTTCCGATTTGGAGATAAAGCACCCATGGCTTATATTGAATTAGTTGATCGTGTTAGAAAAAGCAAAGAAAAAAAGAAATTGTCAAGCAATAATAACCTTATAAAAAATAAATAAAGTATTTTTCAAAAAAATATATTAATAGTTATTTATAATATAAAGCAAACGGAAGGTCGCCGTTTGCTCATTTTTTAATGTTTTAAAAAATTAAAGTAAATAATAAATATTATATATTTAATTTAGATAATTTTTCCTATATGAAACCAATGTTTCTTAGAAGAAATTATTTTTTCTACATTTATAATTTTTTTCCCAGGAAATTGTATTTTTTGAAGATTTAATATTTGATGAGCTGTATTTATTTGAATACCATTTTTATTAAAAGCGACAATTTCTCCTACACAAGCACTTTTCATAACAGTTGGTATAATTTTTGCTTGCCATACTCTTATTGCTATTTGGTTAACAATAAAGTAACAGACAGGCCAAGGATTAAAAGCACGTATTAATCTTTCTAAAAGATATGCTTCAGTATTCCAATTGAGTAAAGCATCTTTTTTAGATATTTTTTTTGAAAAAGTTGCATGTTTTTCATTTTGTTCTTTTTCAACAACAATATTTTTATTTATATAATATAAAGTTTTTAATAATACTTGAATTCCGATTTCAATTAATTTAAATGTTAATGTTTCAGTTGTATCGTTAGGTAAGATATTGCATTTAACTGAATTAATTATAGTTCCAGCATCCATTTTTTCATTCATTTTTATGATGCTTATACCTGTTTCTTTATCTCCAAATAAAATTGCAGATTGAATAGGAGTAGCACCTCTCCATCTAGGTAATAACGAAGTATGAACGTTAATACAACCTTTTGGAAACATAGTTAGTATTTCTTTTGGTATGAGTTTTCCATAAGAAACTACTATCATCATATCTGCATTAAGATTGAATATTTCACGTTGTATTTTTTCATTTTTTAATTCTGATGGTTGAAAAATAGGAATATTTCTTTTTATAGATAATATTTTTACAGGAGAAAAAATTATTTTTTGACCTCTTCCAGAAGGACGATCAGGTTGAGTAATTACAGCTATTACTTTGTGTTCAGATTTTGTCAATGCATCTAAATATCTCATAGAGAAGTATGCTGTTCCAGCAAAAATAATTGTTAATTTTTTCAAATTTACTTTCTCTTTTCTACTTGTTTAAAAAATTTTTATTTTATTCTTTTTTTTAATTTTATTAATTTTTTTAAAATTCTTTCTCTCTTTAGTTCAGAAAGATAATCTATAAATAGTTTTCCATTTAGATGATCTATTTCATGTTGTATACAAATTGAAAGAATTGAATCTGCTTCTATTTCTACAGTATTTCCATTTAAATTTATAGCTTGAATTTTAATATAATTAAAACGTGGAACAAAAGCACGATATTCTGGAATTGATAAACATCCTTCTTCAATACTAATACTGCCTTTTTTTTCAATAATTTTTGGATTAATAAGAATCAAATTTTTTTCTATTGCGTGTATTTTATGAATCACAATTATTTGCAGTTGAATGTTTACTTGTGTTGCTGCTAAACCAATTCCTTCTTCTTGATACATAGTATCTATCATATTATTTGTAATTTTGTATATTTCTTTAGTGATTTTTTCAACTGGTTTGGCAATTAGTCTTAATCTTTGATCAGGATAATGTAGTATTTTTAAAACAGACATATTTTTAGATGTAAATTAATTTAATTTATATCTTAGTATAAACTTTTTTATTATAATTAAAAGTTAACTTTTAGTTCTTTTTAAAATTTTAAAAAAAAAGATAATTTTTTTTATAAAAGTGTCATATGTTTATTAAACATTACATGTTATCTTTGTAATAATTTTGATGAAGAAATTGTATAATATACGCAATATTCTACAAAAATTTAAATTTTTTAATATGTAATTGAGGATGTAATGTTTGAAGTATTAATATATTTATTCGAAACTTATGTTCATAGTGGATCAGAAATTTCTATTGATTATAAAAATTTAACTAGTGATTTATCGGATATAGGTTTCCGATCGAAAGATATTTATAAAGCGTTACATTGGTTGAAAAATTTATCTTGTTGTAAAAAAAATATTTTTTCATCAATTAACTTATCTTTAAATCATACTACAAATCGAATTTATACAAAAAAAGAAGAATTTAAATTAAATTCTGATTGTCGTGGTTTTATACTTTTCTTAGAAGAGTTAGAAATATTAACATTGAATACACGTGAAATAATTATTGAAAGAATTATGGCTTTAGATATTAGTCACGTAAATATTGAGGATTTAAAATGGATTGTTTTAATTATATTATTCAATATTCCCGGATGTGAGGTTGTTTATAGAAAACTAGAAAATTTATTATTTAATTTTAAAAAAGAAATTGTTCATTAAATTTTTATTATGAGAAGTTTTTTAATGAGTAAAGATTATTTTTTAAGTTCATTAATTAAATGTATACGTAAGCTATACGATAAAAAAATCATTGCATATCCTACTGAAGCAATGTTTGGATTAGGATGTGATCCTACAAGCGAAAAAGCTGTTAAAAGATTATTAGATTTAAAGAAGAGAAGTATAAAAAAAGGATTAATACTAGTTGCTTCAAATTATAATCAGATCAAAATGTACATTAATGAAAGTAAATTATCTGCACAGCAAAAAAAAACGATGTTTTTTCATTGGCCTGGACCTTATACATTTTTAGTTCCTGCGAATTCTTTAGTTCCTTGTTGGTTGACTGGCCAGTTTGATACGATAGCGGTTCGTATAAGTGCTCATTTTAGTATAATTAAGTTATGTAATGTTTTTGGAAAAGCACTGGTATCTACAAGTGCTAATATTTCAAATATGTCTCCGTGTCTTACTCGAGAAGATGTTTTAAAGGACTTTGGAAAAGATTTTCCAGTATTGTATGGTCATATAGGAAATGAAAGTCATCCCTCTAAAATAATTAATATTGTTAATGGAAAATTAATTCGTTATGTGTAAACTTGAAAAGTTTAATTACGCTTTGTTTGGAAATCCTATTGATCACAGTCAATCTCCTAAAATTCATAATTTTTTTGCTACACAAACAGGTATTTTGCATATTTATAAAGCTATTAACATTCCATTAGATCAATTTTCTTCAGTAGTTTCAGATTTTTTTAAAAAAAATATTAAAGGTGCTAATGTAACAGCACCTTTTAAAAAAGAAGCGTATTTTTTTTCTGATAAGTTAACTGAAAGAGCGAAGATTGCACAATCTGTAAATACTTTAAAGAAAATAAGCGATAAATGTATTTTAGGAGATAATACTGACGGTATAGGATTATTATCTGATTTAGTTAGATTAAATTTTATAAAAAAAAATTTTTCTATATTAATACTTGGTGCAGGAGGTGCTGTGAAAGGTGTTCTTTTGCCACTTTTATCTTTGGGATGTTCAGTTTACATTTTAAATCGAACTATTTTAAATGCTAAAATTTTAGTTAAACAATTTAATAAATATGGAAAAATTTTTGTTTTTGATAGACAAAATTTTAAACAACAAAATTTTGATTTAGTTATCAATGCTATGTCAAGAAATACTGAGAAAAAAAATTTTTTACCCTTATCTTTAATTACTTCTAAAACTTTTTTTTACGATATGAATTATAGTACACGCAATACACCCTTTATTAATTGGTGTTCTAAAGCAGGAGGAAGCTTTATTTCTAATGGAATAGGGATGCTGGTTTTTCAAGCAGCTTATTCTTTTTTAGAATGGCACAATGTACTTCCAGAAATAAATTATATTATTAATATTTTAAATATAAAATAATTTTTTTAAAAAATGTTTAATATTTATTTTTTTTATATATTCTCTTCTTAATTTTAAAGAAAATACTTGACTCTTTTTTTTCGATCTGTATTATTTAATGTAATACTTTTTAAAAAAATAAATCAAAAATCTTTTTCATAAAAAAGTCCCCTTCGTCTAGAGGTTAGGACATCGCCCTTTCACGGCGGCAACAGGGGTTCAAATCCCCTAGGGGACGATAAATAAAAAATTTTTTTAAAAAATATTGTATACTATTTTAAATTCTTGTGTTATGATTGAAAAAATATTCAATAAACATTAAAAAATATTTTAACTTTTTTACAAAGCTCTTTAAAAATTCGGAAAACAAGTATACAAATTATTTTTTATTGTAGAAAACACCTGTGGGTTGTAAGGTTAAGCAAATAAGCGTACATGGTGAATGCCTTGGCAGTCAGAGGCGAAGAAGGACGTGCTAATCTGCGAAAAGCGACGGCAAGCTGATATGAAGCGCTATAACCGTCGATTTCCGAATGGGGAAACCCGATACATTTCATGTATCATTATTAGCTGAATTAAATAAGCTAATAAAGCAAACCAAGGGAACTGAAACATCTAAGTACCTTGAGGAAAAGAAATCAACCGAGATTCCCTTAGTAGTGGCGAGCGAAAAGGGAAAAGCCCAGAACTATCATCAATTCTATATTATAGCAGAATGATTTGGAAAATTCAGCGATACAAGGTGATAGCCCTGTATGCGAAATAATTTTTATTGTGAGTTCGAAAAGTAGAGCGGGACACGAGAAATCCTGTTTGAATATGGGGGGACCATCCTCTAAGGCTAAATACTCCTGACTGACCGATAGTGAACTAGTACCGTAAGGGAAAGGCGAAAAGAACCCCGGCGAGGGGAGTGAAATAGAACCTGAAACCGTGTACGTACAAGCAGTGGAAGCATGAAGAATTTTAAAAATGTGACTGCGTACCTTTTGTATAATGGGTCAGCGACTTGTACTCTGTAGCAAGGTTAACCAAATAGGGGAGCCGAAGGGAAACCGAGTCCTAAATAGGCGTTAAGTTTCAGGGTACAGACCCGAAACCCGGTGATCTAGCCATGAGCAGGTTGAAGGTTGGGTAAAACCAACTGGAGGACCGAACCGACTGATGTTGAAAAATCAGCGGATGACTTGTGGCTAGGGGTGAAAGGCCAATCAAACCGGGAGATAGCTGGTTCTCCCCGAAAGCTATTTAGGTAGCGCCTCGTGAATTCATCTACGGGGGTAGAGCACTGTTTCGGTTAGGGGGCCATCCCGGCTTACCAATCCGATGCAAACTCCGAATACCGTAGAATGTTATCACGGGAGACACACAGCGGGTGCTAACGTTCGTTGTGGAAAGGGAAACAACCCAGACCGCCAGCTAAGGTCCCAAAGTCATAGTTAAGTGGGAAACGATGTGGGAAGGCATAAACAGCCAGGATGTTGGCTTAGAAGCAGCCATCATTTAAAGAAAGCGTAATAGCTCACTGGTCAAGTCGGCCTGCGCGGAAGATGTAACGGGGCTCAAATTATGCACCGAAGCTGCGGCAGTAAAAATTTATTTTTTACTGGGTAGGGGAGCGTTCTGTAAGCCAATGAAGATGTATTGTAAAATATGTTGGAGGTATCAGAAGTGCGAATGCTGACATGAGTAACGATAAAGCAGGTGAAAAACCTGCTCGCCGAAAAACTAAGGTTTCCTGTCCAACGTTAATCGGGGCAGGGTGAGCCGACCCCTAAGGCGAGGCTGTAAAGCGTAGTCGATGGAAAACAGGTTAATATTCCTGTGCTTAATTTTACTGCGAAGGGGGGACGAAGAAGGTTAGGTTATCCAGGTGACGGTAATCCTGGTTTAAATGTGTAGGTATGGATAATTAGGCAAATCCGATTATCTTTTTTAATCTGAGGCATGATGACGAATTACTAAGGTAATGAAGTAACTAATACCACGCTTCCAAGAAAATCCTCTAAGCATCAGGTAAGATTAAATCGTACCTTAAACCGACACAGGTAGTTAGGTAGAGAATACTAAGGCGCTTGAGAGAACCCAGGTGAAGGAACTAGGCAAAATAGTGCCGTAACTTCGGGAGAAGGCACGCTAGTTTTAGGTGAAAGGATTTGACTCCTAGAGCTGAAACTAGTCGAAGATACCAGCTGGCTGCAACTGTTTATTAAAAACACAGCACTGTGCAAACACGAAAGTGGAAGTATACGGTGTGACGCCTGCCCGGTGCCGGAAGGTTAATCGAAGGAGTTAAAGGAAACTTGAAGCTCCAGACTGAAGCCCCGGTAAACGGCGGCCGTAACTATAACGGTCCTAAGGTAGCGAAATTCCTTGTCGGGTAAGTTCCGACCTGCACGAATGGCGTAATGATGGCCAGGCTGTCTCCACCTGGGACTCAGTGAAATTGAAATTGCTGTGAAGATGCAGTATATCCGCGGCAAGACGGAAAGACCCCGTGAACCTTTACTATAGCTTGACACTGAATTCTGAATTTTAACGTGTAGGATAGGTGGGAGGCTATGAAGTTAAAACGCTAGTTTTAATGGAGCCAAACTTGAAATACCACCCTTTACAATTCGGTGTTCTAACCTAGTGCCGTAATCCGGTGCAGAGACAGTGTCTGGTGGGTAGTTTGACTGGGGCGGTCTCCTCCCAAAGAGTAACGGAGGAGTACGAAGATTGGCTAATCACGGTCGGACATCGTGAGGTTAGTGCAAAGGCATAAGCCAGTTTGACTGTGAGCGTGATGACGCGAGCAGGTGCGAAAGCAGGTCTTAGTGATCCGGTGGTTCTGTATGGAAGGGCCATCGCTCAACGGATAAAAGGTACTCCGGGGATAACAGGCTGATACCGCCCAAGAGTTCATATCGACGGCGGTGTTTGGCACCTCGATGTCGGCTCATCACATCCTGGGGCTGAAGCAGGTCCCAAGGGTATGGCTGTTCGCCATTTAAAGTGGTACGCGAGCTGGGTTTAGAACGTCGTGAGACAGTTCGGTCCCTATCTGCCGTGGACGTTGGAAGATTGAGGGGGGCTGCTTCTAGTACGAGAGGACCGAAGTGGACGCATCACTGGTGTTCGGGTTGTCATGCCAATGGCATTGCCCGGTAGCTATATACGGAAAAGATAAGTGCTGAACGCATATAAGCACGAAACTTGCCCCAAGATTAATCTTCCCTGAAACAGAAATGTTTACTGAAGGGACGTTGAAGACTACAACGTTAATAGGCTAGATGTGTAAGCATAGCAATATGTTGAGCTAACTAGTACTAATGACCCGAGAGGCTTAACCTTACAACACCAGAGGTGTTTTTTATAAAAAATAAAAAATCTTGTTTTACTGAATTTATTGTTGTATTAATATATATATATTATAATAGCACTAAAAAATGCCTGGTAAAAATAGTGTAGTGGTACCACCTGAATCCATTCCGAACTCAGAAGTGAAACGCTACAACGCCAATGGTAGTACGGGGTCTCCCCGTGTGAGAGTAGGTATCAGCCAGGCAAATACAAAAAAACCCGAAAATTTTCGGGTTTTTTTGTATTTGAAATAAAATTGTATTAAATATTTGTTTTAATAAATAATGTTAATATTAAAAAAATAGCTTAATTTTTTTCAAATAAATATAAATATTTTTTTAAAATAAATTGCTTGCTAGCTAACAATAGATTTACATGTTAATCTATTAAAAAAATTTTTATTATTTTTGATTTTTAATTTTTTATGATGAAAATCATTTATAATCATAAATGACACTTTTTTCAATTTAGTATATTTTTTTCATGTGAAGGTAATATAGATGTCCAAGATTAAAGGTAATGTTAAGTGGTTTAATGAGTCTAAAGGGTTTGGTTTTATTACTCCAGAAGATGGAAGTAAAGATGTATTTGTTCACTTCTCAGCTATACAAAGTAATGGATTTAAAACTCTAGCAGAAGGTCAAAGTGTTGAATTTGAAATTACTGAGGGAGCAAAGGGGCCATCTGCTGCTAATGTTATTAGTCTATAGATTTTTTTTTAAATAAAAAATAAAAATCTTTTTTAGTACGGCTCTTTATCGAGCTGTACTATTTAGGATCTTATATTTTTTATAGAACCATTCTCACCATATTTATTTTACTAATATCATGGTACAATGTTTCAATCTGTTCAAAATTTTTTGCACATATTGTAATGGAAACAGAAAGATAATTACCTCTGTTACTTGATTTTACTTGAGGTGTATAATCTCCAGGAATCTGAATTTGAATGACTTTTATTATTTGATCAACAAGTTCGGGTTGTGCTAAACCAATGATCTTATAAGTAAAAAAACAAGGGAATTTTAACATTTCTCGTAATTTTGTCTTCATTAATTAATCCTGGTGTTATTTTTAATGAATTTTTTAATTTAAAAAAAATTAATTAATTTGTTATATTTTTATATAAACATATCATTTAAAATTTTTTATAAAAAAATAGATATTAATATATCTAATTAGTTTAACATATTGATATTATAGAAAATAATATATTTTATTTTTTTTAAATATTTCATGAGAAATTTATGTTAAAAATTTTTAATACCGCAACATCTAAAAAAGAAATTTTTAAACCTATTAAAAACAAAAAAATTAATTTATATGTTTGTGGAGTTACTGTATATGATTTTTGTCATATTGGTCACGCACGTACTTTCGTTGTTTTTGACATGATAGTGCGTTATTTACGATTAATAGGATTTCAAGTTAAATATATTCGTAATATTACAGATATTGATGATAAAATTATTTTAAAATCATTAAAAGAAAAAATTGATATTAGTGCTTTTACAAATATTATGATAAAAGAAATGAATAAAGATTTTTCTTTATTAGGCATTTCCCCTCCTGATGAAGAACCTCGCGTTACTAATTATATTATTGATATAATTAAAGTTATTGAAAAACTAATTAAAAATAAAAACGCCTATGTTAATGATCATGGAGATGTAATTTTCTCAATAAATAGTGATAAATTTTACGGAACTTTATCTCGTCAATCTTTAGATAAATTAATATCTGGTACACGTATTTCTATAGATAAAGAAAAAAAGAATTCATCAGATTTTATACTTTGGAAGAAATCTAAAAAAGAAGAAAAATTTTCTTGGAATTCACCGTGGGGTAAAGGACGTCCCGGTTGGCATATTGAATGTACCGCTATCACTAATGTTTTTTTTAAAGATTATATAGATATTCATGGAGGTGGTTCAGATCTTCTTTTTCCTCATCATGAAAATGAAATATCCCAGTCAAGATGTTTAAATAAAAATTTCAGAGTAAAGTTTTGGATGCATTCAGGATTAGTAATAATTAAAAATCAAAAAATGTCTAAATCTTTAGGTAATTCATTTTTTTTAAAAGATGTTCTAGAGAAATATGAAGCTGAAGTTTTACGTTTTTTCTTTTTATCTACTCATTATCGACATCCTATTTATTATACGGAAGAAAATTTAAAGAAATCTGAAATGTCACTAGAATATTTATATGTAACATTGTATGGTACAAAACCTATTTTTGATCCTATAGAAGGTGTGAATTTTGAGATAGATTTTTTTGAAGCTTTAAATGATGATTTTAACACACCTCAGGCATTTTCTATTTTATTTAAATTAGCCCGAAAAATTAACTATTTAAAAAAGATAGATTTATCTAAATCAAATTTTTTTGCTTTTAGATTACAGAAACTAGCTGGTTATTTAGGTTTTTTATTAAATACATCACAATATTTTTTGCAAAAAAAATTACCTTTTGATGAAGAAATTATAAAAAAAATTGAATCATTAATTGAAAAAAGAAATTTTGCTAGAAAATCAAAATTATGGAAAGAAGCTGATAAATTACGTGATAAATTAATAAAATTAAATGTTATCTTAGAAGATTTGCCTGAAAAAACCTTATGGCGTTTTAAACGATAACATATTTATTTATTGCATTTAAAATTCATGATATTTTTCACAGGCCTCTAAAGTATTTTCTAACAACGTTATAACTGTGATTGGACCAACCCCCCCTGGTACTGGAGTGATATAAGCAGCTTTTAGAGATGCTGATTTAAAATCTACATCACCTACTATAGATCCATCTTTCAATTTATTAATACCTACATCTATTACTATAGCACCTTCTTTTATCCAATCTCCATGTAGAAAATTTGGTTTTCCAATTGCAACTACTAAAAGATCAGCGTTTTTAATATGATGTCTTAAGTTTTTAGTAAATCTATGTGTCACTGTAGTTGTACATCCAGCTAATAATAGTTCCATACTCATAGGTCTACCTACTATGTTAGAAGCTCCAACCATCACAGCATTTAGTCCATGAGTTTTAATTTTTGTATAGTTTAACATTGTGATGATCCCCTTAGGTGTACAAGCTCTTAAAGTAGGATTTCTTTGACATAAAGAGCCTGTATTGTAAGGATGAAAACCATCTACATCTTTATCAGGTCTGATACTACTAAATATTTTATAATAATTTATTTGCTTAGGTATAGGTAACTGTACTAAAATACCGTCTATATTAATGTTGTTGTTTAATTTTTCGATAAGATTCAATATATCTTTTTCATCAACATTTATAGGAAAACTCCAATATTTAGAAATAAATCCAACTTTTTTACATACTGATATTTTTCTTTTTACATAAATTTCAGAAGCAGGATTTTTTCCTATTAAAATTACTGCCAATCCTGGTATCCTTTTTTTATTTTTTTCCCTTTCTTCTATCTTTTTTAAAAGATTTAATTCTATTTTTTTTGCAATTTTGATGCCATCTATAATTATTGCAGACATTATTTCGTAGCTCAGTTATTTTTTTTAGTGAAAAATCATTTTAATTTTTGATATAATTTTTTTTATATTAATATATAGAATATTCATATTAATTTAGTTGCATATATATTGTTTTAATGTTAAATTTTAATTTTGTCGATTATCTGCGTTCTTAGCTCAGCTGGATAGAGCAACGGCCTTCTAAGCCGTAGGTCACAGGTTCGAATCCTGTAGAACGCAAAAATAAAAATTTTTATTTTTTATTTTAACATCATCTTTATTTCTCTTTGAATTTTATAAATGCTTTGTTTTCCATCAATTTTAAAATATTGCAACTTTTTTAATTTTTTTTCTCTTAAATAATATTTATTTAGTAAAAAAGAATTTTTTTCGTAGTTTTCTAGTCTTTTTTTAACAATTTCAATTGTATCATCTTCTCTGATAGTTAATTTTTCTTGAGTAAGATCGTCTTTTCCTTCTTCCCTAGGAGGATTATAATTGATATTATAAATTCTTCCAGATGGAGTATGCACTCTTCTTCCACATATCCTCTTTAAAATTAATTCGTATGGAACTATTAATTCTAAAACATAATCAATTTTTATTTTAAGATTTGATATGTATTCAGCTTGTTTTTGTGTTCTTGGAAATCCATCTAATAAAAAACCATGAATACAATCTTTTTTTTGAATTCTTTCTCCTATTAAATTACATACAATTCTATTGGAAACTAATTCTCCATTTTTTAAAATATTGTGTATTTTTTTACCAATTGTATTTTTTTTTTGAATATTTTCTCTTAAAATATCTCCTGTTGATATTTTGGGGATATTATAATTTTCTGTAATCAATTTTGCTTGTGTTCCTTTTCCTGTACCTGGAGCACCTAATAAAATAATACGCATAATTATTTTTTCATGTTTAAAAGATTATTTTAAGAGTAAGATTACTACTATAAAAAAGTAGTAATCATATTTTTATTGTTCTAAAATTAATTTATTTGTTCTAGCAATAAATTCATGTGGATTTTCTAAATTTCCTTTTTCGGCAAATAGTGCTTGATCTAATAATAATTTAATCCACTCGTCAAATTTTTCGTTTTCTTTTATTTTACATATCTTTTGTATTAATTTATGTTCTGGATTGATTTCAAATATATATTTTAATTCTGGAACACTTTGTCCTGCTGCACTAAATAGTTTTGCCATTTGAGTGCTCATTTCATTTGAATCACTTAATACGATACATGGAGTTTCTGTTAATCGATATGTTAACCGTACTGATTTTACTTTATCACCTAAAGTTTTTTTTACTTTTTTTAAAAATTCTATCATTTCTGTTGATGTTTCTTTTTTATTTTCATTTTCTTTTGTTAATTTATTCAATGATAGATCTTCTTTGCTGATGGATTGAAATTTTTTTCCTTCAAATTCAGTAAGATAATTCATCATCCATTCATCAATTCTATCTGATAGTAATAAAACATCAATATTTTTTTTATTAAACAATTCTAAATGTGGACTATTTTTTGCTGATGTGTAACTATCTGCAGTAATATAATATATTTTTTCTTGTTTTTCATGCATATTAGATATGTATTTTTCTAGTGAAATATTTTGTTCAGAACTATTATTTTGAATAGATGTAAATCGTAAGAGACTAGCAATTAAATTTAAATTGTTACTATCTTCAGCAGGTCCTTCTTTTAAAACTGATCCGAATTGATTCCAGAATATTTGATATTTTTCATTATCTTTTTTTGATAATGTTTGAAGCATTTTTAACGATCTTTTTATTAATGCTTTTTTTAAGTTTTGCGTAATAGAGTTATCTTGTAATATTTCTCGAGAAACATTTAAAGGTAAATTATTTGAATCTATTAATCCTCTAATAAATCTTAAATAGTTTGGAAGAAAAGCTTGAGAATTATCCATAATATAAACACGTTTTACATACAATTTTAAACCAGATTTATTATCTCTATTCCAAATGTCCCAAGCAGCTTTTTCAGGAATAAATAACAAACTAATATATTCATTAATGCCTTCTACATGATTATGACTCCAAAAAAGTGGGTTATTTTGATCATTTGTAAGGTGTTTATAAAACTCTTGATATTCTTTTTCACTAATAGTAGCTTTGTTTTGTGTCCATAATGCCTTGGCTTTATTGATTTTTTCCCAAAAATATATTTTATTTTTTTCATCATATTTTTGTATTTTTACTGGTACAGTAATATGATCAGAATACTTGCTGACTATACCTTCAATCCGCCATAACTCTAAAAACTCTTCTTCTTCTTTTTTTAAAAATAAAGTGATTTCGGTACCTCTAGTTTTTTTCTTTATATCAGTAATGTTGTATTCTCCTTCTCCAGATGATTCCCATAATACACCTAGATTTGATTTACTCCCTGCAAACCTTGTTCTTACTGATACTTTTTTTGATACTATAAAAGATGAATAAAAACCGACACCAAACTCTCCAATTAGTTCATTTTTTACATTTTTTTCTTTTTTTTCTAAAGATTTTATAAATGACTTAGTTCCTGATTTTGCAATTGTACCTAAATTTTCAACTACATCTTGACGTGTCATTCCAATACCGTTATCACTAATAATTAAAGTACCTTGAGACTTATTAATAGATATTTGAATTTTAAAGTCGCTATCATTTTCATACAATTCTGGATTTGATATAGATTGAAATCTTAATTTATCTATTGCATCTGATGCATTAGATATTAATTCTCTTAAAAATATTTCTTTATTTGAATATAAAGAATGAATCATTAAATGTAATAATTGTTTTACTTCAGATTGAAAACTATATACTTCTTTTTTTTGTATATTCATATAAAATCTCTTTTTTAAAAAATAAAATGTATAATTCCTTTTAAAAAAAATATTTATTAAAAATTTATTGTTCAATTAATAAAATTTTTTATTTTCTTATTTTGCATAATTTATTTATATTGGTATATTAAATCCTGTAGGCAACTGCATTCCTGTAGATATAGCGGACATTTTTTTCTTTTGAACTTCAGATATTCTTCTAGTCGCATCATTAAAAGCAGCTGCAGCTAAATCTTCTAACATATCTTTATCATCTTTTAGTAAACTTGGATCTACTTCTACACGTCTACAATTATGTGCTCCATTAATAGTTACTTTTACTAATCCTGCACCTGCTTCTCCTGTAACTTCCATTTTAGCTATTTCTTCTTGTACTTTTGCCATCTTTTCTTGCATTTGTTGAGCTTGTTTCATAAGATTTCCTAATCCACCTTTAGTAAACATATTGATTCTCTCTTTTTTAAATGAAATTTGATAACAGTTAATACTATAAATAATTTTTATCTTTTTATTTCTGTAATTGCTTGGAGTAAAATCATTTCTACTCCCATTTTATGATTAGGTGAAAAAAATAATTCTTTTCTTCCCTTTAACAAGATTTTATAACATAATTGAATATTATATTTGCTATTATTTTCTGCAATTTTTTTTATTTCATTTTCATTATTTTTTATAAAAATTTGATTCCATATTTTTGGATAAGATTTTAGCATAGCTATATGGTGTAAAAAACGCATCATTTCTATTAAGATATTTTGCCATTCTAAGCCTATCTTACTTATTTTGTTTAATAAACACATCATTTTTTTTGAATCTTGTTCTAATAAAAATTTTGTTAGTAAGAAAGCATGTTTTTTATTTGGTATACCTAACATTTCAGTTGTATTTTTTAAATTTATATTATTTTTACTTAAATGCATAGCATGTTCTAATAGGTTTAACGCATCTCTCATACTTCCATTAGCATAATCAGATATTATTTTTAATGCTTCTTCATCAAAATTATTACCTCCCTTTTTGAGAATATGTTTTAAAAAATTAAAAATATCTTCTTCTGATAATATATTTAATTTAAAATGTAAACAACGTGATCTAATAGTTTTAGGTATTTTTTCTACATCTGTTGTAGCTAAAATAAATTTTATATGTTGAGGAGGTTCTTCAAGAGTTTTAAGAAGTGCATTAAAACTATGTCTAGATAGCATATGAACTTCGTCAATTAAATATACCTTAAAACGACTTTTAGAAGGAGTGTAGTAAATGTTATCTAAAATTTCTCGAATTTCTTCTACTTTCGTACGTGAAGCCGCATCTATTTCAATAAAATCGAGACAAATACCTTTTTCTATTTCTTGACAGATAGTACATTTTCTACATGGTAAAGATGTGATACCTATTTCACAATTTAAACTTTTAGCGATTAAACGAGCAATTGTAGTTTTTCCTACACCTCTTGTTCCAGATAATAACCATGCATGATGAATTTTCCCAAGAGAAAATCCATTAGATATAGCTTTAACAATATATTTTTGACCAATTATTTTTTTAAAAGATTGAGGACGCCATTTTCTTGCTAGTATTTGATAATTCATATATTATTTTTCTTTATAGAAATATTATTATGCTATCAATATTTTTTAGAATGTAAAAGTATTCTCTTTTTTTTATAAAAATTTTATTTAATTTTTATAATATTAAAAATATTAGTTGTCAAATATATATTTGGTCTATAAAATTATACTATGTCTTATACAATTTAAAAAATTTATTACAAAAAGGAGATTTCTGTTAGTCCTAAACACTGTTAAATTGAATAATTGGTCAGATCTGGAAAGAAGCAGCCAAATCAATCGATACAGGTGTTTTGATATAGCTAACAGAATCTCCTATATTTTAGCAATTAAAAAGTTGAAAATTATACATTTTCCAATAAAAACCTTTTTTTTCTAATAATTGCTTATGTGTTCCCAATTCAACAATTTTTCCTTTTTTTAATACTACAATCATATCTGCTTCAATAACTGTCGACAATCTATGAGCTATAACAACTAAGGTTGTTTTTGCGCGTATAGAAGACAAAGTTGTTTGAATTAATTTTTCAGTTCCTGAATCAATGTTAGCAGTAGCTTCATCTAATATAAGTATTTTAGGATTGCGTACTAGTATTCTTGCAATAGCTAATAATTGTTTTTGGCCGAGAGATAAATTATTTCCTTCTTCTCCTAAAATAGAGTATATCCCTTTTGGCATGGATTGAACTAATGAAGAGAGATGAACAGTTTTTAATACATTCCATATCTTTTCCTCAGATATTTTTTTTCCCAGTGTAATATTAGAAGAGAAGGTATCTGCTAGAACTATTGGATCTTGTTGCACCATTAATATATTTTTTCGTAAAACATCATGAGATATGCAATTAATAGATTTATCATCTAAGTATATTTTCCCATGTTTTATAGGATAATATCCCATTAATAAGTTAGCTAAAGTACTTTTCCCACTTCCAGTTTGACCTACAAATGCAACAAAACTTTTAGACGGAATATATATATTAATATTATTAAGTATGTTTTCTCCACTTTCTTTATATTTGAAACTGAGATTTTTAATATTTATTTTTCCACTTTTTATTTCTTCTTCATTGTTTCCATATTTTTGTTTTGGTGAATCTATAAGAGAAAAAATTCTTTCTCCTGCTACTATTGCTTGCTGTAATATAGATTGTTGAATAGTAATTGAAATTAAAGGTTCGTTGAGACGACCAAGATACGTAATAAAAGCATATAATACGCCTACTTCGTATACTCCAATAGAAAAATAACTGAATAAGAACATAAAACTGCAAAGTACTAAAGCTGATAATAAACTTAATAGTGGTCTTAACAAAAAACCATCTAATTTTAATATTTTCATTCTAGCTAAATAATGTAATTCACTACTTTCTTTAATATTGTTTTCAAATCTTGTTTGTTGTCTAAATTGTTGAATAACATTCATTCCGTTAATAGTTTCATTAAATTTATTATTAATATTAGCTACGTAATACCGTACATTTCTTAACAAAGGAGTACTATAATATTGATATATTGACATTACAATAATTACTAAGGGAATAATAAAAATAGTTATTATTGCCATATGCCATTCGAGAGTAAACATTGCAAATAATATAATTATAATCAAAGTTATACTTCGAAAGAAAGTAGGACCAACAGTATCATATAGCTCTTTAATAACTTCAGTATCATTAGTTACTTTTGAAATCATTTGTCCAATAGGTTGGGAGTCAAACTCACTGATAGGTTGATTTAGTGCTGCTTTCATGACGTCGTTTCGGAGTTTATTAACAATCCCTACAGCTATTTTATTAAATAAAATACTTTGAAAATAATTAAAAAAAACTGCTAATATTTGCAGCATTATGAATATCACTATAATAATTAGTATTAATTGAAAATTTAATTGATGTTGAGACAAAATATTATTAATAAAATAACTTATTAAAATTGGTCCTAAAACTTCAGAAGTTGCTCCACTTAAAAGTAAAAAAAATGCTAATATTATTTTTTTTTTCCATGGTATTGCATAAATTATTAAACGTTTTAAAATGGGCCAAAATTGTATTAAATGATCCATATTATAAATTTCTCATCTATTTTTTAAAAATTTTCAATTTCTGTTTGTATCTTTTGATGATCATACATAGATTTATACCAATTTTTCTCTTTTATTAATTTTTCATGATTTCCTCTTTGAATAATGGTACCTTCTTTAATCACTATAATTTCATCTGCATGAATTAATGCAGATAATCGATGTGCTACAATTATTAAAGAATAGCCCTTATCTTTCCATTTTTTTAAATTTTTTAAAATATTATTTTCTGTTTTACCATCTACTGCTGATAAAGCATCATCCAATATTAGTATTTCTGTATTCAACAATAGTGCACGTGCAATGGCTATTCTTTGCTTTTGACCACCAGATAACATTACACCTCTTTCTCCTACCTGAGTATTATATCCTTGAGGTAAACAGACAATATCCTTATGTATATCAGCTAATTTAGCGGCTTTTTCTATTTCTTTCTGAGAAGCCTTAGGTTTACCTAAAGAAATATTGTTTGATATGCTATCTGAAAATAAAAATGAAGTTTGATTTACAACTCCGATTTTACTTCTCCAATAGTCAATTTTTAGTTCTAATAAGGATGAAGAATTATAAAGTATTTCTCCTTTATGAATTTTAAATTGTCGTTGAATCAGTTTTAATAGAGTACTTTTTCCAGCACCTGTAGGGCCACAAATCCCTAAAGTTTTTCCTGGATTAAGACTTAAGTAAATATTTTTTAAAGATGGTTTTTTATTTTTAGGATAAAAAAACATATCAATATTAATATTTAATTTTCCATTCATATTTATTATTGTTTTCTTTCCATCTTCTATATATAAATTTTGATTAATAATAGAATGAATCCTATCCCATGCTGCACTTCCTCTTTCAACAATATTAAACATCCATGCTAAAGCTAACATTGGCCAAATCATTAAACCTAAATACATGATGAAACTAGTCAATTTTCCAATTGTAATAGTATTGTTCCAAACTAACCATCCTCCAGCTGTAATAGCTAACAAATTAGAAAATGCAACTGATAAATAGATTACTGGATCAAAACGAGCATCTATTTCTGCAACTTCCATATTTTTTTTTCCAGTATCATTAACAATGTTGTTAAATTTTTTTAATTGGTTTTTTTCTAATCCAAATGCTCTAATCATTCGAATACTAGTTAATATTTCTTGTGTTTGATTATTTAATAAAGAAAATGCACTTTGAGCATTGCGAAAGGTATCATGCAGTTTTTTTCCATATTTTTTTATTAGAATAGCCATAATTGGCATTGGTATTAATGAAATTATGGTTAACAACCAACTAATTTGTGTAATCATTACTATTAATACTGAAATACCCATTACAGATGAATCTACTAGTGTTAAAACTCCCTCTCCTGCTGCAAAAACAACACGATCAACATCATTAGTAGCTCTAGCTATAAGATCTCCAGTACGATTTTTTAAAAAAAATATTTCACTTTGTTTACTAAGATAAGAATAAAATTTTACTCGTAATTCTGTAGCTAATTGATATGAGGCACCAAATAAAAGAATTCTCCATAAATAACGCAGTATATAAACTATAATAGCAATTAAAAGAATAATTGAAATCCAAGGTAATATTTCAAAACCGCTCATTTTTTCTTTTATAATTAAATCTATTAAAATTCCAATTATCTTAGGTGGTAATAATTGTAAAAAGGCTATTATTATTAATAATATAATTGATCCTAAATAACGCTTCCATTCTTTTATAAAATACCATTTTAATTGATTGAACAATCTCACAAAGGAATCCTAAAATTTAAATATTTAAAATATATATTTTTAATATTACATGTTTTTTTATTGTTAATTTTTTATAAATTAAATAAAAATTATAATTAAATTAATTTTATTAAAAATAAAAATTTAAATTTTCATTGAAAAATGAATTTATATTTCAATATATTTTTGTAAATTAATCATATACAATATTAATTTCTAAATCGTTTTTATAAATTTTTTGTAAATAAATCATGAAAAAAATACTGATAATTTTTAGTGGTGGGCAAGATTCAACTACTTGCTTAATACATTATACTAATATATATAAAGAAATTTACTGTATTACATTTGATTATAATCAGCTTCATAAATCTGAAATTGATTCTGCTCGTTTTATATCAAATTATTTTAATGTGAAAAAACACATATTTGTCGATCTTAAATGTTTAAAAAATCTTTCAATAAGTAGTTTAACAGATGAAAAAATTTCTATTCTTGATAATCATCCGTTAAATTTTTCATTACCAAGTACTTTTGTTCCAGGTCGTAATATTTTATTTTTAACTTTATCTTCTATATATGCTTTTAATCATCAAATTAATTCGATTGTTTTAGGAGTAAATGAAATCGATTTTTCTGGTTATCCAGATTGTAGAAACGCATTTTTAAAAAAAATGAATGATGTTGTTCAAATTGGTATG
Source organism: Buchnera aphidicola str. Sg (Schizaphis graminum) (assembly GCF_000007365.1). Lineage (NCBI taxonomy): Bacteria > Pseudomonadati > Pseudomonadota > Gammaproteobacteria > Enterobacterales > Erwiniaceae > Buchnera > Buchnera aphidicola. The sequence continues at coordinate 527,910 of NC_004061.1, read as the reverse complement.
AATTGTAAGATTAACTTTCAATCTCCTTTAATTAATTTAAGTAAAGCGGAAATATGGGCTTTGTCAGATTATTGGAATTCTACTCAATTTATTCTTAATAATACAGTCACTTGTTATCAAGGTATTCAAGGAAAAGGTTGTGGTCAATGTCAATCATGTATTCTTAGGAACGATGGATTCAATAAGTGGAAATCTAATCCTTCTTACTATATGAAAAAGTTAAAAGAAAAGTTTAATTTTGATAATTAATCTTAAAAAATTAATATATAAATGATTTTTTTTAAAAAATAATTATATTAACTTGTTAAAAGTTATCTGTTTTATTATATAAAATTGTTGCCTTTCTATGTAAATTTTGGAGAAAACATTGAAATGTTACATCGATATTATTTTTTTCTAAATATTTGATAATAATCTTCTCTTCTTCGTTAGAAAATTTTTCATTATAAACTTTATCTAATAATGCAATAACAAAATTTTTGTTTTTATTTTGATACATAGTATAAACGTTTTTCTCTTCTTTTGGATGCGGCATTGCAAAAATTACAGATATATTTGGATTTTTGTCATATCGAGATACAGTTTCATATTCTTCAAAAATAATATTTTCTTTTTTTAAAATGTGTTCATTTCCAATTTTTAGTTGAAATAAAATTTTTTTTAATTTATTTTTCGTTTTTTCTACAGCTTTGATATATTTTAGTTTATTAACAATATTTCTTTTAATGTCTTTAAGTTTTTTAATTCTTTTTTTTTGAAAATTTTTTATACTCAATAAAAAAGATTGATGATCATTTAATACAATTAGACCAGAGTGTGATTTTAGTTTTTTTTGTCTATCTAATAGTCCTTTTTTAAAAATAATTTTTTTTAATATGGGATTTTGTAATTCTTTAGGAACAGAGTCTTTATCAAACCAATTCGTTTCTTTAGGAAGGATGTTAGTTTTTTTAAGAATTAAATCAAATCTATTAATATTTTTTTTTGCAATTATAGCAATTTTATCTTTTAATTTTTTATATGTATTTAAAGATTTTTGATATTTTATTTCATTTTCAATAAGATCTGATACTTCAGATATTTTTTTGTATTTTTTCGGTAAAATTTTATTTAATTTAATTATTAAAAAATTATTGTTAAACTTAATAATATTAGAAATTTGATCTATTTTTTCTAAATTAGCAATTTTTATTTCATTTGGTACAAAGTTTTTTGTTATCCATCCAATATTTCCTCCTTGTTCAGAAGAAAAGGGATCTATTGATTTTTCTTTAGCTATTTTAGAAAAATCTTCTCCTTTTTTTAATTCTGATAAAATGGATAATGCTTCATTCTTAGTTTTAGTTTGAATAATACTATATTGTCTTCTTTCTTGATTTGAATATTTATCTATATTTTTTTTATACCAATTTTTTATTTCTTCATTACTGCATTGTATTTTAAATTTATTAGGTTTAAGCTGAATATAACTGATTTTAAATTTTTCTGGAGTATAAAATTCATTTTTATGTTGATCAAAATAATTATTTATCTCTTTTTCAGTTACTTTCTGATTATTAATAATAGGGTTGATTTTTATAATTGCTTTTTTTATAATTCTTTTTTCAGATAATAGCTTTATTATCTTTTTTTGTTCATTATCTAATATAAAATCTGTTTCAGAAATAGCATTTATTAAATATGTAGTATTAAGTTTTTTTCTAATTAAGCTTACGTATTCATAATGTGTTAAATTTTTTGATGAAAGATAATTTAAATATTTTTTCTTATTAAATTCATTATTTTCTTGAAATATTGGTATATTGAATATTATTTTTTTTATTTCGTTGTCTTGTATATTAAAATTCATTCTTTTAGTATATTGTTCTAAAAGAATATTATTTATGAGTTGAGATAGTATATAGTTATATGTTTCTTCTTTAAATTTTTTATTTTTTTTAATTTTCTCAAAATCTTGTCCTAATATTTTTTCTTGTTTTTTTCTTTCATCAATATACATTTTTTGTAGTGTTATAAAACTTATTTCCTCTCCGTTTACTTTAGCAATGTATCTTGTTGTATCTCTATTGAAATAATTATTTATAGTACCGAATACTAATGATAAAATAATTATTCCCAATATACATTTAACTATAATGATATTTAATCGGGATTTTAAATATTTAATCATAATATAACTATCCTAGATAGTTTCAATTTTATATTGAAATTTTTAATTTTTTTATTTAAATTATAAAGGCTGACGGTTTTTTGTCAGCCAAATTTAGATCTTTTATACGTAAGGTGTATTTTCTAATGCTATTTTTAAAACTTCTTCGATATTCTTTACTGGATAAATTGTTAGTCCTTCAATAATATTTTTTGGTATTTCTTCTAAATTACGTTTATTTTCATATGGTATTAACACAGTTTTAACACCTCCACGATGTGCTGCAAGTAATTTTTCTTTTAGTCCTCCTATTGTTAATACCCTTCCTTGTAATGTAATTTCTCCTGTCATCGCAATATTAGATTTGACAGGATTCTTTGTTAAAGAAGATACTATAGCTGTACACATCGCGATACCTGCACTCGGACCGTCTTTCGGTGTAGCACCTTCGGGAACATGAACATGAATATCATGTTTTTCATGAAAATCTTTTTTAATTCCTAATTTTTTTGCTTGAGATCGAACTACAGTTAATGCAGCTTGAATTGATTCTTGCATAACTTCACCTAAAGAACCTGTGTAAGTAAGTTTTCCTTTTCCTGAAACACATGCTGTCTCAATTGTCAATAATTCTCCACCTACTTCTGTCCAAGCCAATCCAACAACCTGTCCGATTTGATTTAAATTGTTTGTTTTTCCGTAATCAAATCGTTTTATTCCTAAAAATTTCTTTAAATTTTTACTGTTTATTTCTATTTTTTTTAAAGATTTATTTAAAATTAAAAGTTTTACGACTTTTCTACATATTTTAGATATTTCACGTTCTAAACTACGTACTCCTGCTTCACGAGTATAATATTGAATTATACTAATTATAGCGCAATCAGTAATGATGAGTTCGTTCCTTTTTAATGCATTTCTTTCCATTTGTTTTGGATATAAATAGCACTTCGCTATATTTAATTTTTCGTTTTCTGTATAACCAGAAAGACGGATTATTTCCATTCGATCAAGTAATGGTGCAGGTATATTCATAGAGTTAGAAGTTGCTACAAACATAACATCTGAAAGATCATAGTCTACTTCTAAATAATGATCATTAAAATTTATATTTTGTTCAGGATCTAGTACTTCTAGTAATGCAGATGCTGGATCAACTCTTATATCACAAGACATTTTATCAATTTCGTCAAGTAAAAATAAAGGATTTTTTACCTTTGCTTTTACCATTTTTTGCATTAATTTTCCAGGCATTGAACCAATATATGTACGTCGATGACCTCTAATTTCAGCTTCGTCTCGTATTCCACCTAAAGCCATTCTTACATATTTTCTACCTGTTGATTTTGCAATAGATTTTCCTAAAGATGTTTTACCTACCCCAGGAGGACCTATTAAACACAAAATAGGACCTTTAACTTTATTTGTCCTACTTTGTACAGCTAAATATTCTAATATGCGTTCTTTTACCTTTTCTAGACCAAAATGGTCTATATCAAGAATTTTTTTTGCTTCTTGAATATCTTTTTTTATTTTTGTTTTTATATTCCAAGGAACCTGTATCATCCAATCAATATAACTTCGTACTACTGTCGCTTCTGCTGACATTGGTGACATCATTTTTAACTTTTGTAATTCTGATTCTGTTTTTTCTTTTGCTTCTTTAGGCATTTTTAAACTTTTAATCTTACGTTTTAAAATTTTATTTTCATCTGGAATTTCGTCCATATCTCCAAGTTCTTTTTGAATAGCTTTTATTTGTTCATTGAGATAATATTCTCTTTGACTCTTTTCCATTTGTTTTTTAACACGATTTCTAATTCTTTTTTCCACTTTTAATAAATCTATTTCTGTTTCCATTATAGCCATTAAAAATTCTAATCTTTCATTTACATTATATATTTCCAATACTGACTGTTTATCAGCTAATTTTAATGGCATATGAGCAGCAATTGTATCTGCTAGTTTTTCTGCATTTTTCGTTTGGCTAAGAGTATTAAGTATTTCTGAAGGAATTTTTTTATTAAGTTTGATATAAGACTCAAATTGATTAACTGTTGTTCGAATTAATACTTCTTGTTCTTTATCTATAACAGTAGGAGAAATAATTAATTCTACCTCAGCAACTAAATGTTCTCCATTGCTTTCTATATTTTTAATACAAGCACGTTGTAAGCCCTCTACTAGTACTTTTACTGTTCCATCTGGTAGTTTTAACATTTGTAAAATTGAGCTAATAGTTCCTATATTAAATAAATCATTTGTACTAGGTTCGTCTTTTGATGCTTCTTTTTGTGCAATTAGCATGATTTTTTTATCGTTATTCATAGATGTTTCAATGCAATGAATTGATTTTTTACGACCTACAAATAATGGAATAACCATGTGAGGATACACAACTACATCTCTTAACGGTAAAACGGGAATTTTAATGCGTTCAGAACGCTCAGAATTCATAGAGCTCTCTCTTAGTTGAATTTCCGCTGTTTATATTTATTAAAAACTGCAATTTATTATAAAATAATATGCAGCTCTATTTATACTTAAGCCAAGTATATTGGAATGGTCGCTTGACATTTAATCTGAAGCGTTTGGCAAAATAAAGGGAGAATGCCCTTGTTTGAGATTATCTGATGTCTTTATTTTTTATTCACCGGATGCTTTTTTGGATTTGTTTTTTTCTTCATATATTATTTTCGGTAAGGAATGAGAATTTACAACTGATTCATCGATTAATATTTTTTCTACATTTTTCATAGATGGTAACTCATACATGATATCTAATAAAATATTTTCAATAATAGATCTTAATCCTCTCGCCCCTGTTTTTTTAGATAACGCTTTTTTTGCGATTGACGTAACCGCTTCTTTTGTAAATTCTAATTTTACTTTTTCTAAATTAAATAATGTTTGATATTGTTTGATTAAAGCGTTTTTAGGTTTACACAATATTTGAACGAGAGCAGTTTCATTTAATTCTTTTAGAATAGTTATTATAGGTAAACGACCAATAAATTCAGGAATTAATCCAAATTTTATTAAATCTTTTGATTGCACTTGTTGCAAAAAATATTGTTCTGATTTTTTCTTTTTCTGTTTTTTAAGATTACAGTTAAAACCAATTGTATTTCCAGTATCAATTCTTTTAGAAATAATTTTAGAAAGTTCTGAAAACGCTCCTGCACATATAAATAGAATATTTGCAGTATTGACTTGTAAAAATTCTTGTTGTGGATGCTTTCTTCCACCTTGTGGCGGAATTGATGCTAGAGTTCCTTCGATTAATTTTAACAAAGCCTGCTGTACTCCCTCTCCAGACACATCTCTGGTAATAGAAGGATTATCAGATTTTCTTGAAATTTTATCTATTTCATCTATATAAACAATACCTAATTCTGCCTTTTTAACATTATATTCGCATTTTTGTAAAAGTTTTTGTATGACGTTTTCCACGTCTTCTCCGACGTATCCTGCTTCAGTTAAAGTAGTTGCGTCAGCAATGCTAAAAGGTACATTTAATAATTTTGCTAATGTTTCTGCCAATAAAGTTTTTCCACTTCCAGTTGGTCCAATTAATAAAATATTACTTTTTCCAAGTTCAACGTTATCTTTATTTTTAGATACATTACGAATTCGTTGATAATGATTATAAACTGCTACAGATAAAACTTTTTTTGTATGGTTTTGACCTATTACATAATTATCAAGATGTTTTTTAATTTCATGTGGTGTCGGCAAGTAACTTAATTCATCATCTTCTATTTTTTTTGTAGTTTTAGTTTCTTGAATAATATTATTACACAGTCTTATACATTCATCACATATATAAACGGCTGGACCAGCTATTAATTTTTTTACTTCTTTTTGATTTTTACCACAAAAAGAGCATTGAAGTAATTTTTTAGAATTGTCTTTACTCTTATCTGTCATATTTTTAACCTCTTTAATTCATATATTTATCGATTTTTTTTTGAGTAAATAGATTCTGTTTTATTATTTTTAATAAAAATTTTTCTTAACGTTGAGTTAAAATTAAATCAATTAATCCATATTTTATAGACTCATGTGCTGATAAAAAGCAATCTCGTTCTGTATCTTTATTAATTTTTTTAATAGATTGACCCGTATTTAAAGACATTAATTTGTTTAATTTTTTTTTCATTTTGTTAATCTCTTCTGCATGAATAGCAATATCTGAAGCTTGTCCTTGATATCCACCTAATGGTTGATGAATCATAATTCTTGCATTTGGTAAACAAGATCTTTTACCCTTTGTACCAGATGAAAGTAAAAAAGCTGCCATTGAACACGCTTGTCCTATACAAATAGTGTTAACATCGGGTTTTATAAATTGCATAGTATCGTAAATTGACATCCCTGATGTAATAATACCTCCTGGTGAATTTATATATAAAAATATATCTTTATCTAAACTTTCTGCTTCTAAAAACAGCATTTGTGCTACAATTGAGCTTGCCATATTGTCTTCAATTGTACCTGTGATAAAAATTATTCGTTCTTTCAACAATCTAGAATATATGTCATATGAACGTTCTCCTCTTGAATGTTGTTCGACTACCATTGGAATTAATACTGAATTAGATTTCATTTAATTTTCTCTATGAATATAGTAGTACATATTTTTTTAAATTATCGATAATTTAATTTTTGGCATAAAAGATATTTTTATAAAATTTTTTTCTAATATATTAGAATATTAAAAAAAATACTAATCTTAAGCAAAAAGTTCTTCGTTATTTTTCCAGTTATAATTCATAATTTCGTCTAGAGTCCAATTTTTTTCAATGATTTTAACTTTTTTTATTAAAAATTGCATAACTTGCATTTCTAATTCTATATTTTTTATCGTTTTTCTTAACATTGTATTCTTTTTATATATATTAATAATTTCCAATGGTTTTTTATACTTTAAAGATATTTTTTTTATTAATAAGTCTACTTTTTCTTCATTTACTGATATTTTGTTATCACGAATAATTTTTTCTATAATTAATTTTATATGTAGTCTCGTTTTAGCTTTTGATTCAAGATTAGTATGATATTTTTTTTTCAAAATGTTTTCTTGCTTTTCTTTATATTCTTTTATAAATTTATTGCGTAAAAAATTTGTTTCTTCTCTTAGTAAAGTTGGAGGTATATTTATAGGATTTTTTATTATTAGTTGTTTTATGATTTGATTTTGTAAATGATTTTGCGTTAAGCTTTTTATTTTTTCAATAATATTATTTTTTATAGTTTGATAGTTTAATTTACTTAGTTTATTTATTTTAATTGTTTTTATATTTTTTTCTATTTCAATATTTTCTTGTTTTTCTTCAACATTTAATATTTTTATTTTAAATGTTATATCTTTACCTTGTAATTCTTCTTCTGGATGAAATTTGCAAAAATTTATTTTAAAAAAAATCACATCATTGGTAAAATGATTGATTAATTTGTTATTTAATTCAGGTATGAAATTATTTTGAGAAACAATAAATTTAAATTTTTCTACGTTAAACTTGTCTAGTTTTTTATTATTTTCATAAATGCAGTAATTAATTGTCACTAAATCGTTAGTTTTAATTGCTCTATTAACTTTATTCCATATATCTTTTTCATAAGATGCTGTTTTTTCTATGTTTTTTTTTACATCTTCGTCTTTAATATTCACTATTATTTTTTCTACTTTAATAAGGTTTACATCTTTTATTTCAAATTTTGGATAAACTTCGTAGTTTACAGAATATTTGAAATATTCTTTTTGGTCTTCATTTTCATGCATAACATACTTTGGTAAACCAATAATTTTTATTTTTTCTTTTTTTATAAATTCATAAAAAAATTTTTGCATTAGTTGATTAAATACATCATAATAAACTCTATTACCATATTTTTCTTGTATAATTTTAATAGGAGTTTTTCCTTTTCTAAAACCATTTATTTTTGTTTTTTTATTAATTTCGATAAATTCTCGAATAAGTTCGTTACTCACTATTTTTTTTGGAATGTTAATTGTGACACGATCAGTATTTTTTTTGTTTTTTTCGATAAAAAATTTCATTTTTTGCCTCAAATAATTACATTTATTTAATTTTTTTAGATATTCTATTAATTTATAAAAAATATTCTATATTTTAATATTTCATATTTTTTAAGTAAAAATCAATTTTTAAATATTAATTTTTTTAAATTTATAAAAATTTCTAGTATGTTTTTAATTTTATCAACTATTCTTAGATTTATATCTAAAAAATTTTTTAATTTTAAGTTTGTATCGCTAGATATTTTTCTTTATTTAAAAAATATATTAAATAATTAGTTTTTTAAAACGAAATTTTTTATTTTTTTTTGAATACATTTTATCGAATTAAATTCTTTATATTTTTTATCTTTCCATTCGTTTAGAGTATAAGTATATAGTGTAATTGAATATATGCTCTCCTTTTCTATTTCTTTTAAAGCTTTAAAAATTATACGGTGTCTAATAATTAAATTTTTATTAATAAAATCATCACTAACTATAATAACTTTTAGATGACTGATTGTATTAGTATTTGTAGAATAATTATGTAGTTTACTTTCGTCGTAAATTTTTATAAAAGCTATGTTAATTTTAAATTCTAAGTATTTTTTTATTTTTTCTAGAAGCATGAATTTATTGTTATATCCTAATTGATTTTAGATAAAAGATAGAAATTGTGATAAGAAATATTTTATATTATATTTATAGTATTTTTTTAAAAACAATTTTTTAAATGAGAATTCAATGTGTAATTGATTTTATTGATAAAAATATATTTTTTTATTTTAAATTTTATCAATTTTTAAAAAATAATTCAATTATTTCACAAATTATTGATTTTATAAGATTGTTTCTTGATTTACATTAAATAAAAAATTTAATTGAAATTTAATATAAAAATAATATTTTTAAGAGAAAAATTTTTAATAATAAATATTATATTTGAGGTTTTTTTTGATGATATCTATAAATTTTAATAATTTTTTTAAGACATTATTATTAATTTTAATTGCTTTTACATTACACGGTTGCGATAGTATTTTGTTCAATCCTCATGGAATAATTGCGATACAAGAATGTTCAATATTATTAATATCTTTTTTAATAATGCTGTTTGTTATAATACCTGTAATTTTTATGACTATATATTTTTCAGTTAAATATCGTGCATCTAATATAAATGCAAAATATAAACCAGATTGGTGCGATTCTAAAAAAATAGAAATAATAGTATGGACAATTCCGATTTCAATAATTTTATTTTTGGCTTTTGTGACATGGAATTATAGTCATATATTAGATCCTAAAAAATCTATTATTTCTAAATATAAGCCTATAAAAATAGATGTTGTATCATTAGACTGGAGATGGCTATTTATTTATCCTGAATATCATATAGCAACTATTAACGAAATTATGTTTCCTATAAATAGATCTATAATTTTTCATATTACTTCTAATTCTGTTATGAATTCTTTCTTTATTCCGTCTCTTGGTAGTCAAATATATGCTATGCCTGGAATGATGACTACATTGAATTTAATGTCTAATTCTCCCGGAAAATATAAAGGGATATCATCTAATTACAGTGGTAAGGGTTTTTCTAATATGAAATTTACTGCAATATCTGTTTTGAATATAAAAGACTTTGAAAATTGGATTAAAAAAGCACAACAATCTCCTAAAAAATTAAATAAAATGAGTATTTTTAACATCATTTCTTTACCTAACGAAAATCATTTCATAGAATATTTTTCTGATGTTAAAAAAAATTTATTTTATGAGATAATTAATCAAACTTATTCAAAGAATAAAGTATTCAAACATTAGAAAAATTTATATAAAATATTAGGCGTATGAGGAAATACAATGTTTGGAAAATTAACATTAAAAGCTATACCTGTTGATGAACCAATTATAATGGTTACATATATTTCTATTATTCTAATTGCACTATTTATTTCTTTTAGTATTACTTACTTTAAAAAATGGAAATATTTATGGTATGAGTGGTTTACCACAGTTGACCATAAAAAAATATCTATTATGTATGGAATACTTGCATTCATTATGTTATTTCGTGGTTTCGTTGATGCAATATTAATGCGTACCCAACAGGTCATTGCATCTTCAGGTAATACAGGTTTTTTACCACCTCATCATTATGATCAAATATTTACGGCTCATGGTGTCATAATGATTTTTTTTGTAGCTATGCCACTTGTAATTGGACTAATGAATTTAGTTGTTCCATTACAAATTGGAGCTCGCGATGTAGCTTTTCCTTTTCTTAATAATTTAAGTTTTTGGTTGAATGTTAGTGGTGCTATTTTGCTTACTCTTTCTTTAGGAATAGGTGAATTTGCACAAACAGGATGGTTAGCTTATCCTCCATTATCTGAAGTTAAATATAGTCCAGGAGTAGGTGTAGATTACTGGATTTGGAGTCTTCAAATTTCTGGTGTTGGGACTACTTTAACAGGTATTAATTTTTTAATAACAATTTTAAAAATGAGAGCACCAGGAATGTGTTTTTTTAAAATGCCAGTTTTTACTTGGGCTGCTTTATGTACTAATATTCTTATTGTCATTTCTTTTCCAGTTTTGACTACTACTCTTTTATTACTAACATTAGATCGTTGTTTTGATTTTCATTTCTTTACTAATAATTTTGGTGGAAATCCAATGATGTATGTTAACTTAATATGGATTTGGGGTCATCCAGAAGTCTATATTTTAGTTCTTCCAGTATTTGGTGTATTTTCAGAAGTAGTTGCTACTTTTTCAAAAAAACGTTTATTTGGATACGTATCCTTAGTTTGGGCAACTTTAGCTATTACTATTTTGTCTTTTATCGTTTGGCTTCACCATTTTTTTACTATGGGTGCTGGTTCAAATGTTAATGCTTTTTTTGGCATTACTACTATGATTATAGCTATTCCTACTGGAGTAAAAATTTTTAATTGGTTATTTACAATGTATCAAGGTCGTGTTCATATGCATTCTTCTATGCTATGGACTATTGGATTTTTGATTACTTTTTCTATTGGTGGAATGACAGGTGTACTGTTATCTATTCCTCCTGCTGATTTCATTTTGCATAATAGTTTATTTTTAGTTGCTCATTTTCATAATGTCATTATTGGTGGTGTTGTTTTTGGTTGTTTTGCTGGCATTAATTATTGGTTTCCTAAATTATTTGGTTTTATTTTAAATGAATTATGGGGTAAGCGTGCTTTTTGGTTTTGGATCATAGGTTTTTTTACTGCTTTTATGCCATTATATTTTTTAGGTTTTATGGGAATGACTCGTCGTCTAAGTCAAAATATTGATATTGAATTTCATTTTTTATTATCTATTGCTGCTATTGGTGCTATTCTTATTGGTATAGGTATACTTTGTCAAATCATTCAATTTTGGGTTTCAGTAAGAGATCGTCATATTAATTTAGATGTTACTGGTGATCCATGGGATGGAAGAACTTTAGAATGGTCTACTTCTTCTCCTGCTCCATTATATAATTTTGCTATTATCCCTCATATTAAAAACAAAGATGATTTTTGGGAACTAAAAAAACAAAAGAATCAAGTTCAAAAAAAACAATACAGTGCAATTCATATGCCTAAAAATACAGGATTAGGTATATTTATTAGTTTTTTTTCTTTACTTTTTGGTTTTTCTGCAGTATGGAATATTATTTGGTTATCTTTTTTATCTTTTTTAGTTGTTATTATAAGTTTAATTTTTAAAAGTATAGATGAAAATACTGAATATACTGTATCAGTAAAAGAGATTGAAAGTATTGAAAATCGACACTTAGAAAATGTTCAAAAAGCAGGTTTAAAATGATAAAAGAAACAATGAGAAATAATAAACTATTCGGCTTGTGGATATATTTGATGAGCGATTGTATCATATTCGCTGTTCTTTTTGCAGTATATGCTATTATTTCTTCAAATTTTTCTACAAATTTGATCAATCATAAAATTTTTAATTTATCTTATGTTTTTCTCGAAACATTGATTTTGTTATTAAGTTCATTGTCATCTGGTATGCTCACCATACAAAAAAATAAAAACAACATTAAAATAATATATTTTTATTTACTTTTAACATTTTTTTTAGGCTTGTCTTTTCTATTAATGGAAGTAAATGAATTTTATAAGCTTATTTTAGAAAATTGTAGTCCTAGTCAACATGCTTTTTTTTCTATTTTTTTTACCATTGTTGGTGTTCATGGTATTCATGTTTTTTTTGGTTTAATTTTTATATTATCTATTTTGTATCAACTGTTTTATTTAGGAATAACTAACACTATTCGCATTCGAATATTATGTTTTAGTTTATTTTGGCATTTTTTAGACATTATATGGATCTGTGTTTTTACTTTTGTTTATTTAAATGGAGTTATTTAATGAATAAATATAAAAAAATAAAAAATAATTTTGATAAAGAAAAAAAGTCTTATATAGTAGGTTTTTTATTTTCTTTATTTTTAACTATTATTCCCTTTTTTTGTACTTTAAATCATTTATTTTCTAGAAAGATTAATTTTTTTGTAATTTTACTATGTGCTTTAAGTCAAATTATAATTCATTTTATATATTTTTTACATTTAGATTTTTCTAAAAAAAATTCATGGAACATTATATCTTTATTATTTATATTAATTATTGTTTTTATTATTGTGTTCGGTTCTATATGGATTATGTATAATTTAAATCATCATGTTATTTTGTAACTATTACTTACTTAAAAGTATTTTATCTATATGTTAAAAGATTATTTAGAAATAACGAAACCTCGTATTATTATTGGAAATATTATTTTAATAATAGGTAGTTTTTTGTTTTCATCTTTTCCCTTTTTTAATGTTTTTTTATTTTTTTTTACTATTTTGGGAACGTCTCTAGTAATTGCTTCAAGCTGTATTTTTAATAATCTCATTGATATAGATATAGATACTAAGATGAATAGGACTAAGAATAGAGTTTTGGTAAAGAACCTAATAAGCCCCACATCAGCATCGATTTTTGCTTCTTTTATTGGAATTGTGGGGTTTTTTATATTAGGTTTGTTTGTGAATATTCTATCAATGTTTTTATCTTTTATAGGATTTGTTATCTATGTTTTTTTCTATACATTTTTTTTAAAAAGAAAATCAATGTATTCAACTTTTATTGGAAGTTTTTCCGGTTCTATTCCTTCTGTTATTGGACATACTGCTATTAGTAATAGTATTGATTTATTCTGTTTCTTATTATTTATTATTTTTATATTTTGGCAAATGTCTCATTTTTATGCTATTGCGATTCTTTATATTAATGATTATAGAAAAGCAAATTTGCCCTTTTTTCCTGTAGTAAAAGGTATTTTAAAAACTAAAAAACATATTTTTTATTATATAACGTGTTTTATAATCGCTAGTTCAATGTTAACTTTTTTAGGTTATTTGAGTTATATATTTCTTTTATTTTTTTCTTTTTTTAGTTTTTATTGGTTATACATATCTTATTTAAGTATTCGAGAAAAAGATGATAGAAAATTTTCCAGTAAATTATTTTATTATTCTATTGCAGTAGTTATATTATTTAATTTTTTAATATCTATAGATTTTATATTTTAAATTTTATAAACATCGTGAAGGTTTTGGTATACCAGCTATTTTACTTGCTTGTTTAGCTGGTCCTTCAGGAAAAAGTCTAAATAAATAAATACTATTGCTTTTTTTTAGACCTATTTTTTTTTCTATGCTTTTAATTAACATTCTCATAGATGGTGTTATATTAAATTTAAAATAGAATTTTCTTATAAAATTTATGACTGTCCAATGATCATTGGTCAAAACTATTTTTTCTTTTTTTGCAATTTCTTTTGCTAATTCTATACTCCAATCTGCAGCTTTTTTCAAATATCCTTCTGTGTCTTTTTCAATTTTTTCATATAATTTTTTTGTATGATTATTTTTTAACATGATATATATAAGATATAAAATTATTAATAATAATTGAGTTGAATATGAAAAATTATAAAATGAATTTTATAGAATTACAAGTTACATTAAGTTTTTGTGTTGTTTTTTTATTACGGATGTTAGGCATATTTTCAGTTCTTCCCATTTTAAGCAAATATGGATTATATTTAAATGGTGGAAATAAATTTTTAATTGGATTAGCTGTTGGTATTTATGGAGCCACTCAAATCGTATTTCAGATTCCTTTTGGAATATTATCTGATAGGTTTGGCCGAAAGCAAATAATTATATTTGGTCTTTTTATTTTTTTCATTGGCAGTCTTATTGTTGTTAGTACTAATTCAATTTTTGGTTTAATAATTGGTAGAGCTATTCAAGGTTCTGGAGCTATTTCTGGGGTGTCCATGGCACTATTATCTGATTTGATTCGTAAAGAAAATCGTATAAAATCAATTTCTATTATAGGAGTAAGCTTTGCTGTTTCTTTTTTAATTTCTGTGGTTTCTGCTCCGATTATTGCTGAAAATTTTGGTTTTTTTTCTATTTTTTGGATTTCAGCTGTATTTTCTATTTTTTCTATTTTAATTGTTTTTTTTCTTATTCCTTCATCTCAAAATGAAATTTTGAAAAATTATAAAAAAAATATTTATCAGAAAAAAATAAAGTTTATTTTTAATAAAATATTTTTTAGATTTTATTTAGGTGTATTTTTGCTTCATTTTCTACTGACTATGAATTTTTTAATTATACCATATGAGTTTGAGCTTTCTGGTCTTGCATTGCATTATCATTGGATAGTATATTTTGCTACTATAGTTTTTTCTTTCTTTTTTTTATTTTTAATTGTTTTTTATTTTAAATTTCATTTTTTTTTAAAAAATATTATTGAAATATGTATTTTTTTTATTTTTTTATCACTTCTGCTTTTTTTATTGTCACAACATAATCTGATATGTTTAACATTTGCTTTGCAAATTTTTTTTATTGCTTTTAATATATTAGAAATTTTTTTTCCTTCACATTTAAGTCAAGAAATATCTATAAATTATTATAAAGGTAGTATTATGAGTATTTATTCTACTAGTCAATTCTTAGGAATAGCATGTGGAGGTGTTTTAAATGGATTGTTATGTACCTTTTTCAATACTAATCATATTTTTTTATTTGAGATTTTTATTACCCTTATATGGTTTATATTTAGTTTTTTTTGTAAGAAATAATTTTTTTATAGTATAATTTATATGAATATCTTAAATGTTTATATATTTTAATTTAATTTTTTATTAATTTTATAATTAATCTTTTAGGTGTTAAATATGAATTTTTCTCATTTATATGACATCTACTATAATCGTATAAATAAAAAGTTGTTCGAAATAATACAAGAATTGCCCTTTCAGGATTCTGTTCTTTTTAGAGCAATGAAATACAGTACCTTATCAGGAGGAAAAAGATTACGTGCATGTTTAATATATGCTACTGGAGAAACATTTCAAGTCAATATTGCTGCACTTGATGTTATATCTGCTGCTGTTGAATTAGTTCATTCGTATTCTTTAATTCATGATGATTTGCCATGTATTGATAACGATTATTTTAGAAGAGGGAAAATTTCTTGTCATATAAAGTATGGTGAAAATTTTGCTTTATTGGCAGGTGATGCATTACAAGGATTGGCATTTAATATTTTATCAAATAGTAATATGCCAGGAGTACACGATTCTATTCGTTTAAAAATGATTGCTGAGTTTTCTAATGCAATTGGTTATTCTGGGATGTGTATTGGTCAAATGCTAGATTTAGAAAAAGAAAGAAAAAAAATAAATATATCTGAATTAGAAAAGATTAATTTATATAAAACTGCATTTTTAATTCGGTGCTCTATACGTTTAGCTTATTTTGCTTCTAACAATTTTTCTAAAGAAGTTTTATTTATTTTAGATAAATTTTCAGTTTCTATTGGTTTGGCTTTTCAAATTCAAGATGATATCTTGGATTTAAAAAATGATATCAAAAAGTTAGAGAGTAAAAGAAATAAAACAAAAAATACATATCCATTATTAATAGGATTAAAAAAATCTAAAATTAAAATAAAAGAATTATATAAAGAAGCTTTTTTTACATTAGAAATTTTAAAAAAAAATTTTAATGTTAATATATTAAAATTACTGACACAGTTTATAATGAAACGTTTTAAATAAGTTTAAAAATGAGTTTCCAATGAATTTTGACATTACAAGATATCCAATTTTATCTTTTGCTCATTCAGTAAGACGTTTACGACTTTTATCGATTGAACAACTACCACAATTATGCACAGAATTACGAAAATATTTATTGGATGTAGTTTCTATTACTCAAGGACATTTTGCTTCTGGATTAGGTGTCATCGAAATTACCGTTGCCTTGCATTATGTTTATGATACTCCTTTTGACAATTTATTGTGGGATGTAGGACATCAATCTTATCCGCATAAAATATTGACAGGAAGAGCTGAAAAAATAGGCAGTATCAGAAAGAAAAATGGATTGCATCCCTTCCCCTTTAGAGAAGAAAGTAAATATGATATTTTAAGTGTTGGACATTCTTCTACTTCAATTAGTGCAGGATTGGGATTGTCAATTGCAGCTGGAAAAGAGGGAAAAAATAGAAAAACCATTTGTGTTGTTGGTGATGGTTCTATGACTGCAGGTATGGCTTTTGAAGCTATGAATCATGCTGGTATAATACAATCTGACCTTCTAGTAGTTCTAAATGATAATCAAATGTCTATTTCAAAAAATATAGGTGCCTTAAATAAACATTTAAAATTTTTAAGAGATATAAAAAAAAGCAGCAAAATTTTTAATTTTTCAATATTTGAAAGTTTAAATTTTAAATATTTAGGACCATTTGATGGACACAATATTTTTAAATTGATTGAAATTTTTAAAAAAACAAAAGATTATAGAAAAACCTGTTTATTGCATTTAATTACTAAAAAAGGAAAAGGTTATCTTCCTGCAGAATTAGATCCAATTAAATGGCATACAATATCTCAATCTTTTTCTTCATCTTCTAAAATTCTTACTTATTCAGATGTTTTTGGTTCTTGGTTATGCGAAATAGCTGAATTTGATAAAAAAATAATGGCTATCACACCTGCTATGTGTGAAGGTTCGGGAATGCTAAAATTTTCTCGTCTTTTTCCTAATCAATATTTTGATGTTGCTATTGCTGAGCAACATGCAGTTACTTTTGCAGCTGGTCTAGCTATTGCAGGATATAAACCTGTTGTATCAATTTATTCTACTTTTCTACAACGTGCTTATGATCAAATTATACATGATGTAGCGTTACAAAAATTACCAGTCTTATTTGCTATTGATAGAGGAGGGATAGTAGGACATGACGGTCCAACACATCAAGGAATTTTTGATTTGTCTTATTTAAGATGCATTCCTGGCATTGTTATTATGACTCCAAGTAATGAGAATGAATGCAGACAAATGTTGTATACAGGATATATGTACAAAGAAGGTCCTAGTGTAGTTAGATATCCTAAAGGCAAAGGTATTGGAATGTCATTATCCCCGATGAAGCTAATTCCGTTAGGTAAATCTCTTATTAAACGAGTTGGAGAAAAAATAGCTATTTTAAATTTTGGAGCTTTATTGCAAAATGCTTATTTAGCAGCAGAAAAATTAAATGCTACATTGATTGATATGAGATTTGTTAAACCATTAGATACAAATATGATTTTAAAGTTATCATTAAAATATAACTTTTTAGTTACAATTGAAGAGGGTGTTATTGCTGGTGGAGCAGGAAGTGCAGTAAATGAGTTTATTATGATGAGGAAAATTTTACTTCCAGTTTTAAATATTGGATTACCTGATATGTTTATTGCTCACGGTAGTCAGGAAGAGATTAAACATGATTATCAATTAGATCCGGAAGGCATTCAAAACAAAATACTTGCTTGGTTGTCATATTAGAATAATAAAAATTTTTTAATTATTATTTATCTTTTAATTTTTAATGCTGCTTTATCTAAAACACCATTAATAAACTTATGACTATCTTCAGATCCAAATAATTTTGCTAATTCAATACCTTCGTTGATAGATACCTTATAAGGTATATCCTTTCTTTTATAAAGCTCATAAAACGAAATTCTGAGAATTGCTTTTTCAATTTGTCCTAGTTCTTTTAGTGAACGAGATAAATATGGTTTCATCAAATCATCTATACTTCTACAATTATAGGTTATACCTATAATTAATTCATAGAAATATATAATATCAATGTTTTTTTTATTTTTTTCTTTTAGAAATTCTATTGCACTATCTTTTATATTATTTTGAGAAATTTCCCAAGAATATAACATTTGTAAAGCACAGGCGCGAGCTTTTCTTCGAAAATTTGGTTTTATTATCATTTGTTTTCTCAATTATACTTTATTTTAAAATTTTTTATTTTTAGGCTCTAATTTTATTCGTATATCAGGTCCTATTTGACGAATGTCTTTAAAATCAAATTTAAGACAATCAAACAATTTTAATTGATTATTAAATATAAATAATGGTTTCGCCTCATGTCCTAATATTTTTGGTGCTATATATATAATAATTTCATCAATTAATTCTAGTTTTAAAAAACAACCAGATAAAGTACTTCCTGCTTCTATCCATAAATTGTTAATTTCTAAATTTCCTAAAAATTTTAAAACACATAATAAATCAATATTTTCTTTATACGGTTTTATTATAATTTGTTTTGTATTTTCTGGCCATATTTCTTTATCTAATTTTAATCTCATTAATAAAATTTTTTCTTTTGTTTGTATTATTTTATGTGATTTTTTAACACGATTTTTACTGTCTATAATGATCCTTATAGGCTGTTGAAATATTTTTTTAGGAAAAGTAGATAATGTATTTTTATCAAATTTTTTATAACGTACATTCAGTAAAGGATCATCATTTAATATAGTAGCACTACTAGTAAGAATAGCTGAACTTTTTGCACGGAATTTTTGCACATCTTCACGTGATTCTTTTGAAGTAATCCATCGACTTTCTCCATTTTTCATAGCTATTCTTCCATCTATCGACATTGCTAATTTTAGTCGTATTCATGGTAATCCTGTTCTCATTCTCTTAAAAAATCCTTTGTTATATTTTTGAGATTCTTTTGACATGAGACCTATTTTTACGCTGATACCTTTTTTTCTAAGATATAACACCCCTTTTCCAGAAACTTTGGGATTAGGATCTAAACTAGATATTATTACATTTTTTATCCCGGATTGTATGATTGCATCACAACATGGAGGAGTTTTTCCAAAATGGTTACATGGTTCAAGTGTTATATAAGCAGTGGATCCTTTTGCTTTTTCTCCTGCCATGTTTAAAGCATTAATTTCAGCATGATTTTCTCCATATTTTTTATGCCAACCTTCTCCTACAATTTTTTTATTTTGTACTATTACACATCCTACATTAGGATTTGGAGAAGTTGTAAATTCTCCTAATTTACTAAGTTTTATTGCTCTTGTCATATAAAATCTATCTTTCATATTTCACCAATTTTTCATATTTATTAAATAAAATGATTAAAACCTGATTTTTTAAAAATTATTTTTTTTTGATTTTGTATCAAATTCAATCCCTTTTCTGCAGATGTAATATAACCTATACATGTGCATTTAATTATTTTTTTTTTAATAGCTACATTTAATTTTTTAATATTTTTTTTTGAGATGGTAAAACACAATTCATAATCTTCTCCAGAATTTAAAGCCCAGTTTAAATATTCATCAATCTTAAAATTATCAGTTAATATTTTAGAAATAGGTATTGTATTTAAATTAATATCAGCTCCACATTTACTATTTTTTAATATATGACCTAAATCAGAAATTAAACCGTCTGATATATCGATAGCTGCATTAGCAATGTTTCTTAATGCTATGCCTTCAGAAATTCTAGGAATAGGTTTCAGATGTTTTTTAATTAAATAATTGCATATTTTCACGTTTTTTAAAAAAGTTTTTTTTTGAAGTAAGGATAAACCTGCAGCGCTTTCTCCAAGATTTCCAGTGATATATATTAAATCTCCATTTTTAGCATTTCCTCGTAGTAGTGCATTTTTTCCTTCTATTAATCCGTAAATGCTTAATGTGATACTTAAGGGACCCGAATTCGTATCTCCTCCAATTAAATTTAATTTATATTTATTTAAAATTTTAAAAAAACTTTTACTAAATGATTTTAGCCATACACTATCAGATTTTGGCATTGTGATAGATAATGTGATCCATGTTGGTTTTGCTCCCATAGCAGCTAAATCACTAAGATTAACTGCAACAGATTTATATGCTAAATCTTTAGGAGTTATATTTTTTAAAAAGTGCTTTCCCTCAACCAAGGTATCAGTGCTAATTGCAAGAAGATTGTTTTTTGGTATTTTTATTAAGGCACTATCGTCTCCAATTCCCTTAATTTGATTTTTATCTTTTTTTTGATGATTTTTAAAAAATTTAGATATAATTTCAAATTCGTTATATTCCATAATTTAATTATTTATTTTTTTTAATTTTTTCATAATATTAATCATTTCTAATGCAGCTAATGCAGCTTCAGATCCCTTATTACCCATTTTTGTACCAGACCTTTCAATAGATTGTTGAATGTTTTCTGTAGTTAATATTCCCATTGTAATAGGTATAAAATATTTTGTGCTAATTCTCGAAAGATTACTATAAGCATCATTCGCAATATGTTTAAAATGATCAGTACTACCTTTAATAATTGTACCAATTGCAATTATAGCGTCATATTTATTAGTATTTGCAATATAACTTGCTACTATAGGTATTTCATAAGTTCCAGGAACATATATTGTTAAAATTTTCTCTTTGTCTATTTGACCTATTCTTGTTAGTGTGTCTATTGCTCCAGATAATAAATTTTTATTAATAAATTCATTAAATCTTGCTATTATTATAGTAATAGAAGCATTTTTAACGTTGATTCCTGATTGAATTATATTCATTTTTTTTCCTTTTTGTTTATGTTTTTTGAGTTAAATTTTCAGTACCCAAGCGTATCCATAATGGTTATAAAAACCTGCCAATTTACCAGCTTTTTCTCCGATTCCTTGATATACATCAAAATGTTGTCCTTTAATGACACCTCCTACATCTAATGCAATTAGTAAATGCATTTCATATTTATGAATAAAAATGCCGTTTTTATCAAGAACAGGTATTTTTACTAATACGACACTTCCAATTTTTATTACTGATTTATCTACAGCTATAGCTGCTTTTTCAACTAATGGCACTGCGCTAGAACCGTATACCTCTTTTCTTTTGGTTTCTTGAAAGAAAACAAAGGATTTATTTTTTTCAAGTAAATTTTGTATTTCCTTTTGAGTATGGTGTGTACACCAGTTTTTAATAGTGTTCATTGAAATATTTTTTTTTTGTATATCGCCATTTTTGATTAAAATTTGACCAATACTTGTATAAGGCCAATTATTTTTTTTTGCATAACCAAAAAAAATTAATGGTTTGTTATCACCATAATCTATAAAACCACTACCTTGAATTTCCATAATAAAATTATTTATTAAAGAATCGCTATAAGCTAAAATATATTCTTTTTTTAAAAAACCATTGTATATATCTTTTCTTTGTGGTAATTTTTCATTTTTTTTAAAATTAGAAGGTGTTCTGTATATCGGATATATAAAGTTATTTTTTTTGATCTTACTGGCTTTTACTATTGGTGTATAGTATCCGGTTATCTTAACATTTCCATATTGATCTACGCCTTTCATTTGAAATAACTTTATTCTAAATTTATTTAGTTCATTTATTTCTGCTCTTTTTTTTAACCATTTTAATATAGCGTTATAAATAGATATATTTTTCGAATATAGATTTGGAGAGAAAATTTTAATTTTTTCAAGTTGTAGAAGAAATTCTTTTTGATTAACTAATTTGTTTTTTATATTTATTTTTTTTATATTCGTAAAATCTTTGTTTAATTTATCTTCATATTGTTTACCTTGATTTGTATTTTTAGTGAAAAAATTGACTGAAAAGATAAAAATCAACATTAAAATTATTTTTTTTATATTTTTTTTCTTTTTAATTTTATTAATGCAAGAATTAAGCATAGCAGTTTTATTAAATATTTTTAAGTTTTTTTAATAAGCATAATATAAGCATAATATTTAAAAATTTTTTTAAAAAATTTTTTTAAAAAGGTTGCTTTTTTTTTATTAAAGATGTATTCTTTAATACTAAAAGGCGCGGGGTGGAGCAGTCTGGTAGCTCGTCGGGCTCATAACCCGAAGGTCGTTGGTTCAAATCCAGCCCCCGCAACCAATTTTTTCAGATTCTAAAAAATACTCCCATCTTAAAAAATACTCCAAATTCTACCCTTTTTTTACAAGGTCATATCATTATCATAATAATAATTTTTTTGTTTTTTTTAAGATAAATTGTGTATTTTTAAAAAAAGTAAATTATATAAAAAATAATATATATATTTGAATAAAAATGCAAGAGGATTGTCATGAGAGAGCGTACTACTGAATTAGTTCAGGGTTTTCGCCACAGTGTACCCTATATTAATGCTCATCGAGGTAAAAAATTTGTAATAATGCTAAGTGGTGAAGCCATTAAATATGGAAATTTTTCTGGTATTATTAATGATATAGGATTACTGCATAGTTTAGGTATTCGTTTAATTGTAGTGTATGGATCTTGTCCTCAAATTAATGCTAATTTAAAGGAAAAAAATATTAAAATAACTTATCATAAGTATATACGCGTCACTGACTTATTATCTTTAGAACAAGTAAAACAAGCAGCAGGAAGATTACAGCTTGACATAACAGCACGTCTTTCTATGAGTTTAAGTAACACCCCCTTACAAGGAGCTAATATTAATGTTGTTAGCGGTAATTTTATTATTGCTCAGCCTTTAGGTGTAGACGATGGTATAGATTATTGTCACAGCGGTCGTATTAGAAGAATTGATAAAAAAGCTATTAATTGTCAATTAGAAAATGGAGCCATAGTTTTAATTGGACCTGTAGCTGTTTCTGTTACAGGAGAAAGTTTTAATTTAACTTCTGAAGAAATTGCAACTCAAGTTAGTATTAAGTTAAAAGCAGAAAAAATGATAGGTTTTTGCAGTAAACAAGGTGTAATTGATAGTCAAGGAAAAACTATTTCTGAATTACTTCCTAATAATATACAAAATGAAATTAAAAAATTAGAAGGGAAAGGTGATTATATTTCTTCAACAATACGATTTTTAAGAGGATCAATTAAAGCTTGTAAAAGCGGAGTCAATCGTAGTCATTTAATTAGCTATCATAAAAATGGAGCATTACTACAAGAATTATTTTCGCGTGATGGAATTGGAACGCAGATGGTTATGGAATCTGCAGAAAAAATCAGACAAGCAAATATTAATGATATTGGAGGTATTTTAGAATTAATTCGTCCTTTAGAAAAAAAAGGTATTTTAGTACGCAGATCTAGAGAACAATTAGAGATGGAAGTAGATAAATTCACTATTATTGAACGTGATAATTTAACTATTGCTTGTGCTGCATTATACCCTTTTTTTAAGGAAAAAATAGGTGAAATGGCATGTGTAGCTGTTCATCCTGATTACCGAAATTCTTCAAGGGGAGATTTATTATTGCAAACAATGAAGTTAAATGCTAAAAAGCTAAATTTAAAAAAAATTTTTGTCCTTACTACTCAAAGTATTCATTGGTTTCAAGAAAGAGGCTTCATTTTAGTAGATGTTGAAATATTGCCTGAAAGTAAAAAGAAAATGTATAATTATCAACGTTGTTCGAAAATTTTAATGATTGATTTATTTTAGATGATTACTTTTAAAGTATCTTAATTTTTTAAGACTGTTTTAATAAATATTTCTTTTGTTGAAAAAATATTTAATTGTTTCCGAGTTCTTGTAATTCCAGTATACAAAATATCTTTTTTCAAAATTTTTAAATTTTTATTTGGCAGTATTAGACTTATATTATTAAATTCAGAACCTTGTGCTTTATGTACAGTAATTGACCAAGAAGTTTTATAATTTTTTAATATTTCTATGGGAATATTTTCAATAAAATTATCTTTCTTTAAAAAAGATACCTGTAAGGTATTTTTTTGACTAAGATTAGTTATACCTATTTCACCATTAAATATTCCTAGACATTGATTATTTTCTGTAATTATAATAGGTTTTCCTATATACCATAACTTATTATTTATATAAAAGCGTTTATTGAAAATATTTCTTTTATACATTTCTTCTTCTAAAATCTTATTTATAAAATTTACACCAAAAAAACCGTTTTTTACAATACATAATATTTGATGGTTTTTAAAGGTTTTTATTATTTCTTTTATATTTTTTTTTTCGTATATCTTTCTCCAAAATATTTTATTATTATTAATAATAATATTAATCATTTTTTTATATTCTATTTCAGAATTGATTTCATAGAAAAAAACGTTTTCTATCGAGTTTTTGAATAATTTTTCAAAAATTTTTGTTTCTTTATTATAAACTGCATTTGATAATATATATATTCCAGTTTTTTTTTCAAATCGATAGCTCTTTTTCAGAACACATATTTTATCACTTATATAAGAAGTATTTTTTTTATTTATTTTATAATTTATTATTGAATTTTGTGTAATTTCTTGTAAAATAGATTGAGTTTTTAAACTGTACCCATCTTCAGCATAACTACAAATATATTTCAAAATAGAACTTGATTTTACTGGTTTTAATTGATTGTGGTCTCCAATAAAAATTATTTTAGTTTTTTTCGAAAGTGCTGACAATATATTACTCATCATTAAAATATCTATCATAGATGCTTCATCAATAATTAAAATATCTATCATTAGCAGGTTGTTTTTGTTAAAAAAAATTTTTTCAGATTTTTTTGAAATTCCTAATAACTGATGTATAGTCATTATAGGGTTGAAAGAAAATTGTTTTTTTTCTTCTTTAAGAAGATAACGATTCAACCATTTATCATTCAATATTTCTATTAAATTTTCTGTAGCTTTTCCTGTTGGCGCTGACAATTGAATTTTTATTTTTTTTTTTGCATTTTTTATTAAAGCAATAATAATTTTTAATATTATAGTAGTTTTACCAGTTCCAGGTCCTCCAGTTATAAAAATAATGTTATTTATTAAAGTTAATATTACAGCTATTTTTTGAAGATCATGTTTTTTTTTAGAAAATAAATTATTTAGTATATTTAAACATTGTTGTGTATCAATTGTATCAAATTGATTTTTTTCATATAAACGTTCTAATATTTTTTTTTCAGCTTTCCATATTTTATAAAGATATATTTTATCTTTATAAAATACTAAAGGAGTTATGATGGAACCATCTCCGCAAGATATATGTTCTGACAATTCTAATGACCAATTTATTTTCTTTTTATTTAAACATTTTAAAATTTTATTAATGAATTGTTTATTTGAGATAGAAAAAAAGCAGTTTTTTTCAAAATATTCAATTGGTAAAAAAATATGACCATTTTTACTTTCAAAACTTACACAAGCAGATATTAACATAATAATAGAATTTTTTTTTGAAATAAACTGCGAAAAATAAAAATCAACTAAAGTTATAATCTTTTTATTTGCGAAATTTTGTAATAAATGAGACATGTTCATTTTTCATTAAACTATTTTTTTTGTAAAATTAATTTAGTTAATTTTTTAATTAACAAATAATCTGGAAGAATATAAAAGATACTATCTTTTACGTTTATACCTCGTAAAAAGAGATAAAACACTCCCCCGAAATGAGTTTTATAATGATATTGTTTTACTTTTTTCTTTAAATATTGATGCAATGCTAACGTGTACAACTGATATTGTATATCATATCGATTTTTAATAATCTCTTTTTTTATATTTTTAGAAGAATAACAGTTATCATTATTACCTAAATAATTACACTTATAGTCAAGTATATAATATTTTTTATTAAAAATGAAAACTAAGTCGATAAAACCCTTTAAAATTCCTATAACAGGATTAAAAAATATCTTTTGAGAAATAGAAGAAATTAAATCAATGGACTGAATAATTTGATTAAGATCTTCACAATATAATGTATTTTTTATCGGTAAAAAAAATTCTAATTCTTTTATATATTGTGTTTTTTTCAATGATGATAAAGTAATATTTAAATTATTTATTTTAAAATTTAAAATATTGTTTATCCAAAACATTAATGTTTTTGCCCATTTTTCTGAAAATTCATATTTTTTTAAAATTGTATAAAACCAATCAATATTGAATGTATTGTTAAATTTTATTGTTTTTAAGATATAATGAATAAAGATACCTGCTTTATTACCATGTGGAAAATTATGAATTGTTTTTTTCTTATCTTTTTCTTTAAAAAAATATGATTCAATATTGTTGTATTGAATATTATTAAAATGTTTATTTTCTTGTTTTATTTTTGTAAAACTAGTTATTTGAGAATATAATTTTATTTCTTTAAGTAAAAATTGGGGTTGTGATAATATATAAAGATCATCTTTTTTTATCGTTAAACTTTTACAATTCATAGCTTGATATTTTACTTCAATGTACAATTTTTTATTCAATATTTTTAATTCATAAAGTAATTCTTTATAATTCATACATTTTCCATTTTGTATGATATATCCTAAAGAACTTTTATGAATATCACTACTTTTTTTATTTTTTTTTCGTTTTTTAACTAAGTAAGATATACCTATGCTGCAATGATAAATTGATCTTGTTAAAGCTACGTATAAAAAACGTAGATCTTCTGCTAATCTTTCTTCATCTGATTTTTTTAAAGTTTCAGAACTTTTATTATTATCAAAAAATATTTTTAAAGTTTTTTTTTCATGATAAAAATATGATTTTGATACATTAAAATCTACAATAAAAGGTATCCAAACAATAGGATACTCTAATCCTTTTGATTTATGTATAGTAATAATTCTTATTATTTTCGATTCTGCAAAATTTTTAATATATTCATTTTCTGATATGTTATTTTTCTCTAATATCTTTTTTTCAAACCATCTCATTAAAGAATTTTCTTTATAGCAATTTTGAGATTTTTCCTGTAATAATTCAGCTATATGTAAAAAATTAATATTCCTTTGTTGATTTTTATACATTTCAAAATTATTAGCATATTTTTGATATTCTAATATCATTGTTTTTATAGTATAAAATATGCCTATTGTTTTCCATTTGTCGTTGTATTCGTATAGTTTTTGTATTAAGAAATGTGATATTTTTGTTTTAGAATTTTCTTTTATTTTTTGAAAAGCAATTTTATTTAAAATATGTGTTAAAATAGATTTTTTTAATAAATTTATATCAGTTGGATCTAAAATAGATTTAAGTATTGAAAGTAGTTCAAGAGCATCAAATGTTTTAAATACACTTTCATAGGGAGATGAATATTTTGACAGAATATTAACTTTTTTCAATGATTCTTTAATAATTTGAGCTTCTGTTCTATTTCTAACTAATATAACGATATCTTTTTCTGTCAAAATTCTTTCTTGACTTCCATCTGAAATAATTGCTTCACCTTTTTTTGAACAAGTTAACCAATAACTGATTTCATTTGCACATTGTTTTGCAATCCAATCTCTGTATTCTTCAATATTTACTTCTTCCTTTTTTTGAAAAAAGAAAGAGATTGCAGTTTGATTTTTTTCTTTTATTTTAAACTTCATATTTAAGTTTTTAGAAGATGATAAAATAGGTTCAAAAGGAATATTTTTAAAATAAAAAGGATTTTTATTTTTTGAAAATAAATAGTTAATAGCTTTGCATATATTTTTTGAAGAACGCCAGTTTGTGTCAAGATAGTAATAATTTTTAATTTTAAATTTAGCATGTAAGTATGAAAAAATATCAGCTCCTCTAAAACTATATATGGATTGCTTAGGATCTCCAACTAAAAATAGTGCTGTTTTTTTATTTTTGTATAAAGTATTAAAAATTTGATATTGTTGTATATTAGTGTCTTGGAACTCGTCAATTAATGCTACTGGATATTGTTTAATTATGATTTCTCTTAACGATTCTTCTTTTTTTATATTTTTTAACAAAATTTTTAATAAATCATTAAATCCTAATAATAATTTTTTTTCTTTTTCTCTTTTTACAAATTTAGGAATGTTTTTTATAGCATAAAATAAAATTATATTTTTTAGAGAAAAATTTTTTTTTAATATTTTATCAATTTCTTCAAAAAAAATATGTTTTTTAAAATTATAATTTTTTATATTTTTTTCTATACTTGTTTCTGAAAAATATTTTAAACAAATTGGCATTTTATAATTCTTAGTTTCTGACTCAGCCCATTCTGTTATTTTTTTTTTCCATTTAAGGATATTAAAATTACTGTATATTTTTTTATTAACTTTTAATTGATTAATTATTTTTAATATAATTAAATTATAATTTAACCATTTTTGTTTAAAAATATTTATTTTGTTTATTATCTTTTCATGAAAAGTGATTAATGTTTCTTTTTTATCGAACTTTTTTTTGAAATTTATTGATGAATTAACTTTTAATATTGGTTTTATTTCTCTTAAAAGATCTTCTGGACTACGATATTCTTCATAAATAATTTTAATAATTTTTTTTGGTAAATTATAAAAAAAATATCTCCAAAAATCTTGTGTTGCTTGTAAATATAAAAAAGATTCGTTTTCAATTATTTCTCTATTGCTAATAAGAGTATTATTTTCTAAAACATCTTGACAAAATCCATGTATTGTATAAATAGCAGCATTATTTATGTTTATTTTAGCATCTTCTAATATATGAATAGCTTCATCAAAATTTTTTATTTTTGTTAAAAAAGACTGAAAAATAGGATCTTTGCTTTTCTTTTTTATGCATGATAAATGTAATTCCTTGATGCTTTTTTTTATTCTTATGTATAGTTCTTCCTTTGCTGCGTTAGTAAAAGTTACTACTAGTATTTCTTTTACTGATAATTTTCTTATATTTTCTTTATTTTTTTCTAATCCTAATAATAAACGTAAGTATAAAAATGCAATTGTACTTGTTTTTCCTGTGCCTGCAGAAGCTTCAATTAAGTGGATTCCTTTTAAAGGTATTTGAAATATATTTAATTTTTTTTTCATTATATTAATTTTATATTTTTTTATTTTTTTTGATGTTTTAGTATCGGAGTAAACCATTTTTGAGAAATTTTACAAATTTTTTTTACGTTTAGTTCAGAAATAATTTGTTGTATATATAAGTCTTCTTTTTCTCCTGTTATATACTCGTTTCCCATCCATGTATGATATAGTATTTTATATGCTTTTCTTTTTATATCATCGTTTTTTTTGATACAATCATTTTTTTTATCATAGACTTTATCAAACCAATTAGATCCTGATTTTATTAGTAACAAAGGATTTTTCATTCCTTTCATATATCCTTCAATATAGGTGAAAAGATAATTATATGCTAAGTGAGATGATAAAGGATAAAAAGAAAAAAAATTTTTTTTATAACCTATAATTTTACTTTCTCCAGTACCTCCTAAAATACAATAAATTAAGTGTTCTAACCAAAGGGATATTCTATCTCTATAATTAATTGTACCTAATTTCCATCTAAGTAAACCTGTATTTTGTATTTCATCTAAACATCCATTAATATTATATTTTTCTATTTTTATATCAAAATTTTCTTTTTTAGGAGATGATATTCGATATTTATAAATTGCTTTTACTATATTTTCTATTTCTTTCTTTTTTTCTTTTAGTAAAATTGATCCAAAATGTCCATATGGTAAAATACCAGATAAAATAATTTTTTTGAATTCATCTTTTATACTTTCATTGTTTAATATTTTTTTAAAGATTATATTACTGATCTTAAAATCATCAAATAGATTAATTGAAAAAGGTTCTGTTATAATATTTCTTTTTGCTATTTTTAACTTTATATTTAATGTATAATTAAAAAAATAACGTATTGGATTTTTCCAAAAAGATATCAAGCTTTTTAAGCTTATTTGAGTAGAAGTAGAAATTATTCTATTTTTTATAGAAAAAATTTTATTATATATTTCTTGATTTATTTTTTTTGTTTTTTGAAGTGTATTCAAATTAATTTTATTGACTTGTTTTTTTTCATAAAGATTTTCTTTTTTATGTTTTTTACAAATATGTTCAAATATCTCTTTTTTATTATTTTTATAATCATGATGTTCTGAAACATAAAAATTTGATGTGATATGATTCAATAGTTGATCAATTAATATTGATGAACGAACTTTATTATTATTTTTTAAAGAATGTCCAACATAACTAATATATAAAGTTTCTTGGGTAGAAATAAAATTTTGAAGAAATATATAATTTTCTTTACAAATGTGCAAATCGCTAGTTAATGGATATTTATCGATTAAGTTAAAAGAACTTAATTTTTTTTTAGGAATTTCTTGATATTCTGCTCCAATAATACATTTTATTTTAAATGGTATATAACATACTAAAGATGGATGACAAAAATTTATTACACCTGGTAAAAATTTTTTTTCACTGAAATTATTCATAATATGTGAAAATTTTTTCTTTAAAATACTTATAGGAATTTTTTTCTCATAATTAGATAAAGTTGCATCATCGATCATTTTTGTCCAAGTTTTATTAATGATATCGATGCTATCTCTTATTTTTTCATTTTTATAAAAGAAATCTTTTATAAAACAAAGAAAAAGTGGACGCCAAGATTTAATTTTTTTTGAAAAAAATAATTTATCTCTCCATTGATCAAGAACTTTAATAAAATTTATTAGTTTTCCTATTAATTCTGTTCTTGAAGTGTTAATAGAGGTACATGATAAAACATTATTCCAAACTTCTTCTTCTTCATTTATTGCATGACTTATTAGTAATTTTTTAATACCGTAAAACCAGGTATTTTGATTTTTTTTTATAAAAATTAAATTATTTTTTTGTTTTTCATTTTCGTGAAGACCCCATCTTATATTTGCTTTTTCAATCCATTCGTATAAAATATTTATTTCTTCTTCTGAAATATCAAATTTATCTCTTATATCTTGAATTTCAATTAAATCTAATATTTCTTCATTATTACAACGGATATTTGGTAAATTTAGTATTTTATTAAAAATAAATAGTATTTTTTCTATTTTATCAGAATGTTTTTTAGATATATAAAAAGGTATTTTTTCTTTTTTATTTTTAGATTTAAATATTGAATTAATGTAAATTATATAAGTATTTAATGAAAATGAAGTAATAACAATATCACTAGGTTTGAGTTTCGAGTCTTCGTTAAAAAAACTCAATAATTTATTATATAAAACTTCAATTTCATGTTTTTTATCACAGCAAATGTTTATTGATATTGAATTATCTTTGAGTAAAAAAGAGTTTTTTTTTAATAAATTTTCTTTTTCTTTAAAATTTAAAAAGTCATTTTTAACAATGTTAAGTAAATTGTTACTATTGTTTTTTTGAAAAAAATTATTATATTTTATTTTTTTAAACTTTTTAAAAAATAAAAAATAAAATTTTTCATATTTTTCGGATAAATTCATTAATAAATTATTTTTTTGAACAACATAGTTTTTAGCAAAACTAATATGAAAAATTTTTTTTTCACAAGCGTTAATAGATAAAAAATATATATCTGTATATGTGCTTATTTTTTTAAAAATTTCCATATATTTTGGATTTAAACTTATAGAATAAATAATAAAAATACGTTTTGGAAATTTTATATGTTCTATTTTTTTTAATGTTTTAAATTTTTTAAATAAATTTGAAAAATGCCATTTTGATTGTTGAAGTTTTTCGGTATAAAGTATAATTTTAATCCATAGTTTTGCTTGCCATTCATCTTTTTTTTCAATTTTTAATGTATTTTTTTTATTCTTTTCCCACATATTAATCCAATTTGGTCGGTATAGAATATATTGTTGATATAAATGAGACATTAAAAATGAAAATTCAAATTTTTTCATTATTTTATCTTTTTTTTGAACAAATTTACAAAAATCATTTTCTTCTATAATTTTCATAATTTTCCAAGTTATAGTAGATCTTGAAAAAATATTATTTAATTGAATATCAGAAAAAACTTGTTTAAATAATTTCCATATAAAAACGTTAGGGTAAATTAATTTAAAATCTGCAGCAATTCCTGTATGATTAGCAATAAATGTATTTAAATTTTGAAATAATATTTCATTGTCATGAATAATAATTTCTCTTTCAAAAATATTAAGAAGTGGTTTTTTTTTTATTATTTTACATATTTTAGTAAATAAAATATCAATTTGATTTGATCTGTAAACAAAAAACATAAATACCTTATTTTTAATAAAATAGAAGTTCAAACAACAATCTAGTATTAGTTAGAAATAACTAATTTTTATTTTTTTTATAAAGATGAACGTCTATTTGAGGATAAGGAATATTAATATTGTTTTTATCTAATTCTTTCTTGAATTTAACCATTAAATCCCAATATACTGCATTTAATTCATCTGTGCTGCTCCAACATCGAATAATAAAATTTAAAGAAGATGGAGCTAATTCACTTAAACCAATCACAATATCTCGATCTTTCATAACTCTATCTTCATTTTCTATTACCCTTTTAAGTACTTTTATTACTAAATCAATATCCGTGTTATACGAAACACTAATAGAAAATTCATTACGACGCGCAGGTTCTCTGGAATAGTTAATGATATTTCCAGAAATAATTTTATTATTTGGAACAACTACAATTTTCCCGTCTAAGGTTCGTAAAGTAGTATAAAAGATATGAATGTTTAAAACTGTCCCTGCCACATTTCCTAAGTTAACATATTCTCCTGTTTTTAAAGGTCTTAAAGTTACTAATAGTACCCCTGCTGCAAAATTAGATAAAGAGCCTTGTAGTGCTAATCCAATTGCCATACCAGCAGCTCCTAATATAGCAATTACTGACGTTGTTTGTACTCCGATTCTTCCAAGTGACGCAATAAGTGTAAAAGTTATGATAATATATCTCATTAATGCAGAAAGGAAACCAGCAATAGTAGCGTCTATATGACGTGTTATCAATATTTGATTCACTCCGTTAGATATTATTTTAGCTATAAACATTCCAGAAATTAAAATTATAATTGCGGATGTCAAATTAATTACATATCCAAATAATAATTCTTGATTTCGTATTAACCAATTGCCTGCATGATTAATATCATTTACTACATTTAATTCATTCATTTTTATCTCTATTTATTTTTTTGATTTAAATAATTCTTAAGAAATTCAGATTATTTTAATTAATATTTTTTTAAAAATTATTAAATTAATTGTGATGAAACATTTTTATAGATTATATAAGATAGATGTTTTAAAAAATTTCGGAGAATATTTTTATTTATTCCCCGGACTTAAATATAAAATTTCTTTATTTTTTTTTATAAAATATTAAAAGCATTAAGATCCTTAAATGTTTTTTCTAATCTTTTAGACATTGATTCTTGAGATTCTCTTATCCATGATCTAGGATCATAATATTTTTTATTAGGTATGTTTTTACCATTTTTATTTCCTATTTGTTTTTGTAAGAAGTCTTTATTTTTTTTATAAAAATTGAAAACTCCTTTCCAACTTGCCCACTGTATATCGGTGTCAATATTCATTTTTACTATACCGTATTCAATAGATTCATGTATTTCTTTTAAATCTGAACCTGAACCACCATGAAATACTAAATTTAATGGAAGCTTTTTTAAATTATGTTTAGTACTTACATATTCCTGAGATTCTTTTAGAATATTTGGTTTAAGATTAACATTTCCAGGTTGATATACGCCATGTACATTTCCAAATGAAGCTGCAATGGTAAAATTTGTGCTAATTTTACTTAATTTTTTATATGCATAATTAACATCTTTAGGTTGTGTATAAAGTAGTTTTTTATCTATGTTACTGTTATCTATACCGTCTTCTTCTCCTCCTGTGCATCCTAATTCAATTTCTAAAATCATATTTATTTTTTTAATTTTTTTTAAATAATTGCTGCAAATGGCAATATTTTCTTTTAAATGTTCTTTTGATAAATCAATCATATGAGAAGTGAAAAGAGGTTTTCCAAAATTTTTATAGTGTTTTTTACCTTCTTCTAGTAATCCATCAATCCATGGTAACATTTCCTTAGAACAGTGGTCTGTATGAAGTATTACAGGTATTTGATAGTATTGTGACATTAAATGTACGTGTTGAGCACCTGATATAGATCCTTGAATAGCCTGATCTTCTGGATTTTTTGAAGATGTTCTCTTATAACCTGCAATAAAAGAAGCGCCTCCATAAGAAAATTGTATAATAACTGGAGACTTTACCCTAGAAGCAGTTTCTAAGACTGCATTTATTGAATCCGTACCTATACAATTAACAGCCGGTATTGCAAATTTCTTTTTTTTAGCTAATTCGAATATTATCTGACATTCATTACCTGTTACAACTCCAGGTTGAATAAGATTTAATATTTTCATTTTTTTTCCTGCTATATTGAATTTTTTATTACAATGAATTGTTTAAAACTTATTTGTGAAAATTTTCTTCTAACATTTTCATGGCAGGTAATTTTTTCCCTTCTATGAATTCTAAAAATGCTCCTCCTCCTGTTGAAATATAAGAAATTTTATCTTTTATTTGAAACATATCAATAACAGATAGTGTATCTCCACCGCCAGCTATTGAAAATCCATTATTTTCTGCAATTGCTTTTGCAATCATTTCAGTTCCTTTACGAAAATTAGGAAACTCAAAAACACCAACAGGTCCATTCCAAAGAATTGTTTTTGATTTTTTAAGTATTTTGATAATTTTTTTTATTGTTTTATCACCTAAATCCATGATTTCTTCGTTTTTTTCAATATTAGAAGATAATTTTATTGTGCATTTTTCTTTATGAGAAAAGTTTTTTCCTACACGAGAATCGATTGGTATCACAATGTTGTTGTATTTATCACGTAACTTTTTAGCTTTTAGTATAAATTTCGGTTCATGTAACGATTTTCCAATTTTATTATCAATAGCTAAAAATGTATTAGCTATACCTCCTCCAACAATGATTGTATCTGAAATTGCAGCTAATTTATTTAACACATTAAATTTGGTTGATACCTTTGCACCTCCTACTATAGCGACCATAGGACGTTTCGGATTTTTTAACGCTTTTTTTAAGTTGTTAATTTCAGATATTAAAAGAGGTCCTGCACATGCAATTTTAACAAATTTTCCAATGCCATATGTTGAAGATTGCATTCTATGTGCACTACCAAAAGCATCCATAACAAAAATATCGCATAAATTAGCATATTCTTTAGATAAATTTTCATCGTTTTTTAATTCTCCCACGTTAAAACGAACATTTTCTAAAATTAATATTTCTCCTGAATTTATTTCAACTTTTTTTAAGTGATTATCAGAAAAGTAAATTTTTGTTTTTTTTAATTTCTTTTTTAGATACTCAAAAATAGGAAATAAAGAATATTTTTTTGTATAGCACCCTTCTTTTGGACGTCCTAAATGAGATAAAATAATTATTTTAGCTTTTTTTTCAATAGCTATTTCAATGGTAGGAAGAGCAGCAAGTATTCTTGCATCAGATTGAATCACGCCATTTTTTATAGGAACATTTAAATCTGTTCTTATTAAAATTTTTTTTCCTGTTATATTTAATTCAGTCATTTTTCTTAAATTCATATAATCATCCTTATTTAATAATTTTTAATTTTTAAACCATGCTTTTATTCCATCAAGAAACATTTGTGTAGAAAGCATTATTAATATAAGACCCATTAATCGTTCTAATGCATTTACACCCTTATCACCAAATAATTTTAAAAATAAACCAGATAATAACAATATTATGATTGTAAAAAACCATGCAATCAGTAATGATCCCACTAAATAAGGCATATGATGTAAATACTGATGAGATAACAACATTAATGTAGCCAATAAAGAAGGTCCTGCAACTAATGGGATGGCTAATGGAACTAAAAATGGTTCTTCTTCTGAAGAAGTTCCATTGTTACCTTCATCGGATGGAAAAATCATTTTAATAGCAATAAGAAATAAAATAATTCCTCCAGATATAGAAACTGTTTCAGTTTTTAAATTAAGAATAGTAAGTATTTTTTCTCCGACAAATAAAAATATTAACATCACAATCAGAGCTATAATCATTTCACGTATAACTACTATTCTTCTCCTTTTTGCATCTAATTTTTTTAGTATGGTCATAAAAATTGGAAGGTTCCCTAAGGGATCCATTATTAAAATTAGTAATATAGTTGTAGAGATTATTTCATTCATTTTAATTTATTATGTCCTTTTAGAAATGTAAAGTTTTTCACGATATGTAATTTGAATAAAACACTAAAATTTTTTATTTAATATAAACATATTAATATTATTTTTTATATATAAATCTTAATTTTAAGATAAATTTATAATTTTATAGTATATTAAAAATTTAAATAAAATTTTATATTTTCTATCAATAACTATTTTTTTATAAAAATTATATAGTATTTATTTTCGGAGGACGGTAAGTTTTTACTTTAACTGAATAAGTTGTCAATTTTGATAAAAATTATTGTTAATTTAAAAATCCGTATATTAATTAATGACGAAGTCTGTTGGAATAATTGGTTGGCGCGGAATGGTAGGATCAGTTTTATTAAAAAGAATGCAAGAAGAAAATGATTTTTCAAAAATTATTCCTTATTTTTTTTCAACGTCTCAATCTGGTCAAGATGGTCCTATTATAAATAATATTTTATCTAAAAATTTAAAGGATGCATATAATATTAATTTATTACAGGAAATGGATATTATTATTACATGTCAAGGAAGTTCTTACACTGAAAAAATTTATCCAAAATTGCGTAATAATAATTGGCAAGGTTATTGGATAGATGCTGCTTCTACATTACGAATGGAAAAAGATGCTACAATTATATTAGATCCTGTTAATTTAAATGTTATAAATAATGCATTGGATAAAGGAATTAAAACTTTTGTAGGTGGTAATTGTACTGTGAGTTTGATGTTAATGGCTTTAGGAGGGTTGTTTGTAAACAATTTAATAGATTGGGTTTTTGTATCTACTTATCAAGCAGCATCAGGAGCTGGTTCTCGTTATGTAATTGAATTATTAAAACAAATGGGTTCTTTATATAATGTCGTTTCTAAAGATTTATTAGATAAATCTTATTCTGTTTTAGATATTGAAAAAAAAGTTACTCAAGAAAGTCGTAGTAAAAATTTTCCATTAGAAAATTTTTCTGTACCATTAGCAACTAGTTTAATACCATGGATAGATGTAGAAATGAAAAATGGTCAAAGTCGAGAAGAGTGGAAAGGACAAGCTGAAACAAACAAAATTTTAAATTTGAAAAAAAAAGTATTAATTGACGGAACTTGTGTTCGTATAAGTTCAATTCGATGTCATAGTCAGTCATTTTTAATTAAATTAAACAAAGATATTTCTCTAGAAAATATAAAAAAAATAATTGTTAATCATAATCAATGGGTTGATGTTATTCCTAACAATATGCAAAAAACATTATGTAATTTAACTCCATCTGCGGTGACTGATACATTAAATATACCAATAGGTCGATTAAGAAAATTAAATATAGATGATCGATATCTTTCTGCTTTTACTGTGGGAGATCAGTTGTTATGGGGTGCCGCTGAACCTTTAAGAAGAATGCTAAACTTATTAGTTAATATTTAATTTATTTTTAATAATTCTTAATTATATAGTATATATTAATATACACACCCAGTGTGTATATTAATCTTTTGATTTTTTTACATAAATTGTATTGATTCATTTAATCTATCTTAGTAGAAGATCATCCCTTTTTTAGTAAGTAGCGATAAGGTTTTACATGAATGAAACGATCTAGAAGTTGATGTTCCATAAAATAACAAAAATAAGGAATATCTCTTTTCGTTGATGGATCATCTGCTAATACTAGTATCTTTTCATTTTTTTTCATTTTTCTTAATGTTTTTCTTATTACCATAATAGGTTCTGGACATCGAAGTCCAATTAAATTTAATATAATATTTTTTTTTTCATATTTTGTTTTTTTTAAAGAAATAGAAATCAATTTTGATTATAAATTTTATATAGATTTTTTGATAAAATATATTTATCTATTTTTGAAGGTAATAATCCACAAGCGCTTTTACCTTCGTAATAACTTTTCCTGATTGCAGTTGAAGAGATATTAAGCATAGACATTTTTGAAAAAAAAATAAAACCAAATGGTTTTTTATGTAATAAATTACTATTTTTAGTAGTATGATCCGAGATCCATTTTTTTAATTTAGGATTACTTTTTTTTATATGAATTCTAGGACAAATTAATAGATGAGATAAAGATAATATTTTTTTCCAATCTTTCCAGATATTTAAATTATTTAGATTATCTTCTCCTATTATAAAACATAATGGTTGCAGATAACCAATTTTTTTTCTTATTTTTTTTAATGTTTCTATCGTATAAAAAGTTGTATTTTTTTTTGTTTCTAAATAACTTATTGTAAATAGTTTATTATCTTTAATAGCGAATTTAATCATTTTTAATCTGTCTATTATAGATGTTTTTGTTTTAGAACGATGAGGAGGGCCATAATTAGGCAGTAATATTATTTTTTTTATTGAAATTTCGCGCGATAATTTTTCAGCAGAAGTAATATGACCATAATGAATAGGATCAAAATTCCCTCCAAATATTGCATATATTTCTTTCATGTTTTTACGGTGTATATTTCATTGGTGAAGATAGTAATAATGTTAGTGTTTTTAATTGAATCCATACAGAATTATTATATTCTTTTTTTATTTTTATTTCTATTTGCAATAAGATTCTTATTATTTTTAAAAAATTATTAAAATCAATATAATACAGCGCATTAGCAAAAAATTTTGATCTATTCAACGAAATATTATTTTTTTTTAAGAAAAAATTTATATTTAATTTTTTTTCTCTTTTCATGTTTAGTAAAATCAATAGATCTTTTTGCAAGGTTCGTATTAAAATAAGAGGATTATATTTTTGTTTAAAAAAACTATCTAATATGTAAATAGCTTTTTTTTTGTTTTTATTAAAAATTGCATTTATCCAATTTACAGGAGAGAAAATTGAAAATTGATTAATGATTTTTTTTATTTTTTCTATTTTGATGTTTTCATTAGGCCATGTAATCGAAAGAATATCTAATATTTGATTTAAACATAATGTGTTTCCTTCATAATATTTATGTAATAATAAAAAAGATTCCTGTGTTATTTTTAAATTTCTTGTTTTTATTTCATATTGCAACCATTTTTTAAATGCCCATTCATATGGAGTGGAGCAATATATAATCTCGCTTTCTAAAATCAGAATTTTTAATATTGTACTTTTTTTTATTAAACTAGATAGTGCATTCAATTTTATTACTGTAAGTATATCTTTATTTTTAAAAAGAGGTATTTTGTTTATATTTTTAACTAAAGATAAATTTAATTTTTTTATAGTAAAATTAATGATTAAAATAGTTTTTTTAAAAAATAAATTTTTTGATTTATGGAAATTAATAACTTTGTTCCAGTCTGTACTTTTTTCTATATTAATAGTATTTTTTTCTATAAATTTTTTATCTTTTGCAAAATAGAATATTAATTGTTCAGCTTTACTCAATAAAATTGAATCTTCTCCTAGTAATATATAAAAATAATTTAATTTTTTAATTAACTTTTGTTTTAATTCTTCTGGGTATATAATTTTCATTTGAATAAAAATATCACTTTTATGATCTCTTAGGTTTATACTACAAAGTTAATCACTTTTTGAGGAATATAAATTATTTTAATTATTTTTAAATTTTTTATTTTTTTTTGAATAATTGACTGATTTTCTATATAAGATAAAATTTCTTCTTTATTTAAATGGTTTTTCACTTCTATAGCACATTGTTTTTTTCCATTAATTTGTATAATTAATGTATTTTTATCTGAAGATAAAATTTTTTTTTCAAATGTTGGCCATGTTTCATAATCAATACAGCAATTTTTATTTAAATATTGCCATAATCTGAAACAGAAATGAGGTGTAAATGGATAAAGCATTTTAATAATAGACATTAAAGATTCTTTTATAATAGATTTGTCTTCTTCATTTTCTATTTTAAAAATTGATAATTCGTTTACTAATTCCATAATTGACGAGATTGCAGTATTAAATGATTTTCGACGTCCTATATCATCAGAAACTTTAATAATAGTTTTGTGTAATAAACAGTACATTTTTTTTTGTTTCTTGTTTAAGATATCAAAATTTACTTTTTTATTTATTTTTTTTACCTCAATATGATTAAATACTAATTTCCAAATTTTTTTTAAAAATCGATAAATTCCTTTTACACCAGATTCTCTCCATTCTAATGATGACTCTATTGGAGCAGCGAACATTATAAATAAACGTAAAGTATCAGCGCCGTAACGATTTATCATTAATTCTGGTTCAATTCCATTATTTTTAGATTTAGACATCTTAATCATACCTGCATATATAACTTTTTTTTTGTTTTTAATATCAACTTTAATAGTTTCTCCCTTTAAATTTTTTTCTACTTGTACACAAGATGGATGAATCCAATTGCGTTGATTATTTTTATCAAATTGATAAAATGCTTCAGAAAGTACCATACCTTGACAGATTAAATTTTTTACTGGTTCATTAAGTTCAACTAATTTAAAATCACGTAGTAATTTATGATAAAATCTAAAATATATTAAATGCATAGTTGCATGTTCTATTCCTCCAATATATTGATCTACAGGTAACCAATATTTTGATGCTGTAGGATCAATCATACCTGTATTAAAATTCGGACAAGTGTATCTTGCATAGTACCAAGATGATTCCATAAATGTATCAAAGGTATCAGTTTCACGGATGACATCTTGATTTTCAATTTTAATGTTAGCCCATTTAGAACTACTATCCATAGGTTTTTGTAACGAATCAGAATAGTTTTTTATTTCTGGCAACAATACAGGTAAGTTTTTTTCTGGTATTGCTATAATTTCTCCATTTTTTTTTGTTGCCATAGGAATAGGTGTACCCCAATAACGCTGTCTTGATATACACCAATCTTGTAATTTGTAATTTATTTTTTCTTTTATGATTTTCTTCTTTAATAATGTTTTTTTGATTTTTTCAGTAGCGTTGTGATAATTAAGATTATTGAATTCTCCAGAATTATATAGTATTCCTTTTTCAGTTGTAAATAAATTATGTAGTTGTGTATTTTTATATTTTTTATTTTTAATAACATATTTTATTTTTAAATTATGTTTTATAGAAAAATTCCAATCGTTTTGATTATGTCCTGGCACTGATATAATAGCATTTGTACCGTATTCCTTTTGAATGAAATTTGATATCCAAACAGGTATTTTTTTATTTGTAATTGGATGAATGACAAACATATTACTATTTATACCTTCAAATTTTATTTTTTCTATATCTTCTTGAGAAGCACTGTTATTAATTTTTTGATCAATAAATTTTTGTATTTCTTTTTTTTCTTTAGAAACATGTACAGAAAATTCATGACAAGGAGATATTGAAATATATGTTGCTCCCATTATTAGATCTAATCTATTAGTAAATGCTTTAATTTTTTTATTGCTGTTTAAAACATTAAAAACAATTTCGAATCCTTTTGATCGTCCAATCCAATTTCTTTGCATGTTTTTTACCTTTTCAGGCCAGTTTTCTAAGTCATTTAAATCATTGTGTAGAGATTCTGCATAATTTCTAATTTTTATAAACCATTGCGGTATTTTTTTTACTTTTATTTTGTTTTGACATCTCCAGCAACATCCTTTTATCACTTGTTCATTAGCTAAAACAGTTTTGTCATAAGGACACCAATTTACAAAACTATTTTTTTTATAAACTAGTTTTTTTTTATATAACTGAATGAAAAACCATTGCTCCCAACAGTAATAATCTGGTTTACATGTAGTTATTTCTCGACTCCAATCATAACTAAAACCTAGAGATTGGAGTTGTTTTTTCATGTATTTAATATTTTTTTGTGTCCAATCAGATGGTTTAGTTTTATTTTTAATAGCAGCTTCTTCGGCAGGTAATCCGAAGGCGTCCCAACCAATTGGTTGTAAAACATTTTTTCCTAACATTCTTTGATATCTTGAAATAACATCACTAATTGTATAGTTTCTTACATGACCCATATGCAATTTTCCAGAAGGATATGGAAGCATAGGAAGACAATAATATTTTTCTTTTTTATCATCTTCATAAACGTGAAAAACTTTATTATCTTTCCAGTATTGCTGTACATATGGTTCGATATTTTTCGGACAATATTCTTTTTCCATAATTTCACTCACATGAAATATATAATAGTTTAAAAAAATTAATTTTGATAAAAATATGAATAAAATGTTTTTTAAGTTGAATTTTTCATAGATAAAAAATTATTTAAAAAAATAAGAGAATTTTTATGATTTTAATAAATTTTATTATTGAAATTCATTTTTGTTAACTTAAAAGGTATAAAGACATACTAAATAGTATGATTTTATTATAATTTTTTATAAAATATAATATGATTCTTATTTTTCTAATTTTTTAGGAATTTTATTTTCTGGAACTGTTACATGTATTTGTA
The DNA here is from genome assembly GCF_000007365.1 of Buchnera aphidicola str. Sg (Schizaphis graminum). Classification (NCBI taxonomy): domain Bacteria; kingdom Pseudomonadati; phylum Pseudomonadota; class Gammaproteobacteria; order Enterobacterales; family Erwiniaceae; genus Buchnera; species Buchnera aphidicola. Next base: position 484,919 of record NC_004061.1, on the reverse strand, counting down.
TAACTTTTCGGCTATCAGCTATAGAAACTTTAAAGTTGTATCCATTAATATTAATATGATCTCCTCTACTTGGTAGATGTCCAAAAGCCTTCATTACTAATCCACCAATTGTATCTACTTCTTCGTCACTAAAATTAGTTTCAAAGGTATCATTAAATTCTTTTATTTCTGTAAGTGCTTTAATAGAAAATATACATTTTTTTAATTTTCTAATATTAACTTTTTCTTCGTCATCATATTCATCTTGAATTTCTCCTACGATTAATTCAAGAATATCTTCTATTGTAACTAATCCTGACACTGCTCCAAACTCATCTATGACTATAGCCATATGACTTCTTTTTAAACGAAATTCCTTTAGCATTGTATCTACAGATTTACTTTCAGGCACTACAACAGCAGATCTTAATATGTTTTTTATACAGAATGCATCTTCTGGATGTTTCATAAATGGTAACAGATCTTTTGCAATTAAAAATCCTTCTACATAATTTTGATCTCTACTCATTACTGGAAAACGAGAATGTGCCGATTCGATTATAATATCAAGACATTTATTAAGATTATAATTTAATTTTAATGTTATCATTTGCGTTCTTGGTATCATAATATCTTTAATCCTTTTTTTTGCAATATGCATAACGCCTTCTAACATATCACAAGTGTCTTGATCGATTAATTCATTTTGTTCTGAATCACGAATCAATACTAACAGTTCTTCTCTATTTTTTGGTTCATCATGAAAAATTTGATTTAATAAAATAGAAAAAAAACCTTTGCGATTAATTTTATCAGTACCTTGTGTATCTTTGTTACTCATAGTATTATGATTATCTATTTTTAAAAATATATCTTTCTTATTCTATAGGTAGAAAGAGATAGGTTAAAATATTTTTTATAAAAAAATTACGAACTTTTCATAAAATATGGTTTTTCATAATTTAAAAATAACATTATTTTGTTTTCTATTTTTTCCATGATTTTTTTTTCTTTTTTGTTTTTATGATCATATCCTAAAAGATGAAGTGTTCCATGTATTATCATATGTGCCCAACGTGATTCTAATGTTTTTTGATATTTTAACGATTCTTTTTCAATTATTTTTTTACATAAAACAAGATCTCCTAACAATGTTTGATTTTTATTTATAAACAAATCAAATTTAAAAGATAAAATATTTGTTGATTTATTTTTTCCTCTATATTTTAAATTTATATTTTTCATTTCTCTTTCGTCAACAATTCTAATGTTAATTAAATTAACATTTTTTTTTTATATAAGACTTTTTTTATCCATTTTTCAAAAATATATTTTTTTGGTATATTTTTAGTGTTTTTACAATTTTTTTGAATTGTTAAAATAATGTTATTTTTTTTTTTCATTTAATTTTAAATTAATTCACCTTGTAATGAATGAGTATGTACCTTTTTAATTTTTAACTTAATAAATTTACCAATCATCTTATGCGATCCTTTAAAAGTAACAATTCTATTGTTTTCTGTTTTTCCATATAATTCCATAATGTTTTTTTTTGATACACCTTCTACTAAAACAGATTGTGTGCTTTTTAACATTTTTCTACTCCAAGACATAGTTTGCTTATTGATACAATTCTGTAAAGTATATAAGCGTTTTTTTTTCTCTTGTAAATCAATATTATCTTTCATTTCTGAAGCTGGTGTACCTGGTCGACTAGAATATATAAAACTAAAACTCATATCAAAATTTATTTTTTTTATAAAATTAATAGTTTTTTGAAAATCTTCTTCAGATTCACTAGGAAATCCAACAATAAAATCAGAACTAATTTGAATATTTGAACGAGCTAAAATAAGTTTTTCGATGATTTTTTCGTATTCTTCTGTTGTATACGATCTTTTCATTAGTTGTAGGATTCTATTTGATCCACTTTGTACAGGAAGATGGAGAAAGCTCACTAATTTTGGTGTATCTTGATAAACTTCAATAATGTCATCAGTAAATTCAAGTGGATTACTTGTTGTAAAACGAATTCTATCGATACCATCTATTTCAGAAACTAATCGCAATAATTCTGAGAAAAAACAAATTTTTCCATTAAACGTTCGACCTCGATATGCATTAACATTTTGTCCTAATAAATTAATTTCTCTTACACCGTTTTCAGCTAAGATTGATATTTCTAACAAAATATCATCAGATGGACGACTGATTTCATGTCCTCTAGTATATGGTACAACACAAAATGAACAGTATTTATTACATCCCTCCATGATAGAAATAGAAGCTGTATATCCTGTTTTTTTAGGTTCTAAAGAATAATTAAATTTTTCTAATTGAGGAAAACTAATATCAATCATAAATCGACGATTTTTTTCTACTTTATCAATCATTTGAGCTAGTTTATGTAAAGTTTGTGTACCAAATACAATATCTACATAGTTTGCTCTTTTAAAAATTTCTTTACCTTCTTGTGTTGCTACACAACCTCCTACGGCAATAATAACATCAGGTTTTTTATTTTTTAATTTTTTCCATCTTCCTAATTGATGAAAAACCTTTTCTTGAGCTTTTTCTCTTATAGAACAAGTATTTAAAATTAATATATCTGCTTTTTCAACTTCTTTAGTAATTAAATATCTTCCTGTTTTCTCTAAAAATACCGTTATCATAGATGAATCATATTCATTCATTTGACAACCCCAAGTTTTTATATATATATATTTCATTTTAGTAAAATTAATCCTACTTTTATGTAAAAATATCGTATTTTTATACAGATATTTTTCCCTTAATTAAGGAATATGGTTTATACCCAACAATTTTAAAATCTTCAAAAGAATATTGAAATAATGATTGAGGTTTTTTTAAAATTATTAACTCTGGTAATTTTTTAGGTATTCTCAATATTTGTTTTTTCGCCAATTCAACATGATTTTTATATAAATGAACGTCACCTCCTGTCCATAAAAATTCTCCAACTTGTAGATTACATTGTTGAGCTATCATATGTATCAGTATTGCATAGCTAGCTATATTAAAAGGCAAACCAAGAAATACATCGCAAGAACGTTGGTAAAGTTGACAACTTAATTTTTTTTTTAATACGTAAAATTGAAATAATATATGACATGGAGCTAAAGACATTTTATCAATTTCTCCAACGTTCCAACTAGATACTAAAATTCTACGTGAATCAGGATCTTCTTTTATTTGTTTTAGTACGTTTTTTATTTGATCGATTTTTTTTCCGTTAGATGTATCCCAACTTCTCCATTGTTTTCCATAAATTGGACCTAGATCACCAAATTTATCTGCCCAGTTATCCCAAATTGATATTTTATTTTCGTTAAGATATTTAATATTTGTTTCTCCCCTAAGAAACCATAAAAGTTCATGAATAATTGATGGTATATGACATTTTTTTGTTGTGATAAGAGGAAAACCTTTTTTTAAATCAAATTTCATATGATGTCCAAAAATAGATAAAGTTCCTGTACCGGTTCGATCTTTTTTTGAATTTCCATTTTTAATTATTTTTTTTATTAAATCTAAATATTGTTTCATACTGCCTCAATAAAAGAATTATTTTTTATAAATAGATTTACATATTATAATACATCCAATAATAATCATCGGAATAGACAATATTTGACCCATAGTTATTATGTTTTTTAATAGTCCAATTTGAGGGTCTGGTTCTCGAAAAAATTCACTTATTATTCTTAATATTCCATAACTTATTAAAAATAAAGCACTAATACTACCTGTATTCCTTTTTTTTCTAGTAAAAAAATAGATTATGAAAAATAAAAAGATGCCTTCTAAAAAAAATTCATATAATTGTGAGGGATGACGAGGCAATACTCCATATTTATCTAATATGTCTTGTAATTCAGGATTTTTAGAAACTATTTTTAAATCTTCTTTATATGTGTTAGGAAAAAGAAAGGCATATGGAAAATTTGGTGCTATACGACCGAATAATTCACTATTAATAAAATTTCCTAACCTTCCTGCTCCTAATCCAAAAGGTACTAGTGGAACTATGAAATCAGATATTTTTAATATTTTTACATTTTGTTTTAAAGAAAGGTAATACATAGCAATTATTGCTCCTATTAATCCTCCATGAAATGACATACCACCTTCCCAAATGTGTAATGAGCATAATATGTTTTGAGAAAAATATGAAAAATTATAAAAAATTATATATCCTATCCTACCTCCAATACATGAACTTATAAAAATAATATATAATAAATTTTCTATGTTTTTTTTATCTGATTTTTTTTTTAACGCTCTTTTTTCCATACCATACAGCAAACATAAAACTTATAAGATACATAAAACCATACCAGTGAGCTTTAAAAGAACCAATCGAAAAAATAATAGGATTGATATTTGGAAAATTGATATACATATATTGTATTGTATCCTTTTAAACTGAAATTAGATTTTAGTGTAATAAATAATATTTTTAAAAGTATTATTTTTCTAAATTTAATAATTCATTGATTTTTTGTCGTCTTCTAATTGTTCTAAATGTGTTGTTTTCTAGCAAAATTTCTTGAATAAGTGGTCTTGTATTGTAATTAGACGACATTGAAGCACCATAAGCACCTACATCGTGAAAAATCAAATAATCCCCTATTTTTAATATTGGTAATTTTCTAGTAGTTATATTTCCTCCTTCTTTTTGTGTAAAAATATCACCTGATTCGCACAAAGGACCACCTATAATCGTATCTATTGTTTCTGTTTCGTGTATATTCCGATCATCTTTAGTAACAACAGATACATGATGATAACTTCCATACATAGTTGGACGCATAAGGTCGTTAAAACCAGCATCAATTAAAACAAAATTTTTATCTCCCATTTTTTTAATTGCTCTTACCTGTGAAATTAAAATTCCTGATTCTGCTACTAAAAATCTACCTGGTTCAATCTCTAATTGTATTGGTGTATTTAAAAAACGAGATATTTTTTTTCTTGCTTCATCCCAAATTATAAAGTATTTTTTGGTATCAATAGGTTTTTCATTAAATGTATAGGGTATTGGCAAACCACCTCCAGCGGAAATAAATAATATTTTTTCATTTATTTCCATTGCCTTTTCTATCATGGCCTGACCGACTTTTTTAAGGTGTTTATAGTTGACTCCGGAACCAATATGCATATGTAGACCTATCAGTTTTAATTTATATTTTTTTATAATAGGTATCGCTAAACGAGGATTCCAAATGCCGTGTTTACTGTTTTCCCCTCCAGTATTAGTTTTTTTGCTATGTCCATGTCCAAATCCTGGATTAATTCTTAACCAAACATGATGACCAGGGGAAAGTTTACCTAATTGTTCTAGCATATCTATTGATCCGGCATTAACTGGAATTTTAAAATCAATTACCTTAGATAAGGTTTCTTCATCAAAGAGATCTGCAGTAAAAATTATTTCGTTGGAATTAGGTTTAAATCCAGCTACTAAAGCTCGTTCTATTTCACCTAATGAAACTGCATCTACTTTTATATTTTTTTGTTTCATTAAACGCAATATATGAATATTTGAACACGCTTTTTGAGCAAATCGAACAATATCAAATTCTTTTAGTAAGTTGATTTTTTTATGGATTATATTTGAATCATAAACCCAAAATGGAGACTGGAATTTTTTTATTAGTATTTTAATGTTTTCAAAATTAAGATTTGTTTTAGTTTTATTTAATAATTCTGGCATTTTTTTTCCTATTTTATTATTGTATAATTACACACCTACTCAAAATAAATTTATAAAAAAATAAGAATTATTTTTTAAATGAACGTAATGTTGGAAATAAAATAACGTCCCGAATGCTTATTTGATTAGTTAATATCATAATCAGACGATCAATTCCAATTCCTAAACCTGAAGTAGGAGGTAAACCGTATTTTAATGCCTCTATGTAATTTTCATCATACAACATATCTTTATTTTTTTCTTTTTCTGCTATTTTCATTTGATTTAAAAATCTATTTTTTTGATCTTCTGAATCGTTTAATTCAGAAAATCCATTTCCAATTTCATATCCAGCAATAAAAAGTTCAAATCTATCTGTTACATTAGAATTAAAATCGTTACGTCTAGCTAGGGGAGAAACTTCCACTGGATATTCAGTAATAAAAGTAGGTTGAATAAGGTTTTTTTCTACTGTTTTTTCAAAAATTTCATTTTCTATATAACCTATATTCCAATTGTCTTTTATTTCGATACCAATATTATTTGCAATTTTTTTAATTTTTTGTAAATTTTTTAAATCTGATAAACAAATATTTGAATTAAATTGCAAAATAGATTCTTTCATCGTTAATTTTTTAAACGGAATATTAAAATTTAAGTAATACTTATTATATTTTATTTCACTTTTTCCACAAATTGATTTGATTATATTTTTTAGTAAATTTTCAGTAAAATTCATCATATCTTCATAATTAGAATAAGCTATATATGCTTCCATCATAGTAAATTCTGGATTATGTCGAGCAGAAACTCCTTCATTACGAAAATTTCGATTGAGTTCAAAAATACGTTCAAAACCACCCACAATTAGTTGTTTTAAATATAATTCAGGTGCTATTCTTAAGTACATTTCTTCATTAATTTCATTATGATAAGTAATAAAAGGTCGAGCATTTGCTCCACCAGGAATATTATGTAACATAGGAGTTTCTACTTCTAAAAAATTGTTTTCTATCATAAAATTTCGAATGAACCTGATTATTTTAGAACGATTTTTAAAAATATTAAATAATTGATTATTACTAATTAAATCTAAGTATCTTTTTCTATAACGTTTTTCTTGGTTAGATAATCCGTGAAATTTATCAGGTAAGGGTCTTAAAGATTTAGTTAATATTTTTAATTTTTTAGAAAAAATAGATAATTCTCCTGTTTTTGTTTTAAACAATATTCCTTCTATTCCTAGAATATCTCCAATATCCCATTTTTTAAAATGATTGTTGTAAAAATCTGATGTAATCTCTTTTTCTCTTGTATAAATTTGTATTTTTCCTTCCATATCTTGTAATGTAAAAAAAGATGCTTTTCCCATAATTCTTCGTTGTATCATACGACCTGCAATCGTAACTTCAACATTTAAAACTTTAAGTTCATTAATTGTTTTATTTTCATATTCTTGATGTATTTTGATAGAGTTAGTGTTTTTTTTGAAACTATTTGGAAAAGAAAATCCGTTTTTTTTCATATTAATCAGTTTTTCTTTTCTTATTTGTTTTTCTTTTTGAAAAATATTATTATTTAAATCTGTTTTTTTAATCATTTTATTTTCTATAATCCCATTATTAAACTTTGTTCAATAAAATCGTCTAAGTCACCATCTAATACAGATTGTACATTATATTTTTCTACTCCTGTTCTAAGATCTTTTATTTTTGAATTATCCAATATATAAGAACGAATTTGATTACCCCAGCTGATATCTGATTTATTTTTCTCTATTTTTTTTTGTTTTTCCTTTTTTTCTTTTATTTTCATTTCGTATAATTTAGATTTCATTTGCTTAATTGCTTGTTCTTTATTTTTGTGCTGTGATCTATTATTTTGACACTGAGTAACAATATTTGTAGGTAAATGAGTAATTCGAACAGCTGATTCTGTTCTGTTTACATGTTGTCCTCCTGCTCCTGAAGCTCTGTATACATCTATTCTAAGATCAGATGGGTTGATTTCAATATTAATTTTATCTTCTATATCTGGATATATAAAAATTGAACTAAATGAAGTATGACGCCTTTTTCCTGAATCAAATGGGCTTTTTCTAATTAAACGATGTATTCCTGTTTCTGTTCGTAGCCATCCAAAAGCATATTGTCCAGAAACTTTAATAGTAGATGATTTTATGCCAACTATTTCTCCTGTAGATTCTTCAATTATCTCTGTTTTGAATCCCTTTTTATCAGACCATTTTAAATACATTCTTAATAATATTTTTGACCAATCTTGAGCATCTACTCCTCCTGAACCAGCTTGTACATCAATATAGCAATTGCAATGATCATGCTGATTTGAAAACATACGATAAAATTCAAGTTCTTGTATTTTTTCTGCTATTTTTTTAATTTCTTCAGATATCTCTTGTATGATTGCATTGTCTTTTGTTTCTATAGCTAAATCTAAGAAAATAATCATCTCTTTTATATTTTTTTCAATATTATTAATTTTATTTATTATAATATTTAATAAATTCTTTTCTTTATTCAGATTATGTACATATTCTTTTTTTTTCCAGATTTCAGTTGATGATAATTCTAAATCGATTTCTAAAATACGTGTACTTTTTGCTACATAGTCAAAGATACCTCTTCAAATCTTTTTTACGTTGTATCAATTTGTTTATTTTATTTGTTATTATATTAATTTCCATTGTCATTTTTTCTTCCAAAAATTTGTTTTAAAAAATAATTTTAAGTTTTTTTTATAAAAATGATTAAAAAAAATTTATTTTTTTATTATATATTTAATTTGATAATTTTTTTTTTTTTTAGTTAATATATTTTAACTTTTTAAGGAAAGTCATGTCATTATCTAAATGTTTTAAAAATTCTATTTATCCTTCAATTAATTTACCTTTAACATTAAGTTTACTTGAAGAATGGTGTTTAATTTATATATGTGGTATTGATAGTAAAAAACATCTTCAAAATCAATTTACTATTGATATAAATTGTTTAAAAAAAGAAGAATATAAGCTTTGTGCTCATTGTAATTTTAATGGAAAAGTATGGGCAACTATGTTTATTTTTCATTATAAAAAAGGTTTTGCTTATATTATTCGTAAAAGCATCGCTAAAATACAAATTAAAGAATTAAAAAAATATGCTATTTTTTCTAAAGTAGAAATTCGAGAGTTAGATGACATTTATTTATTTGGACTTTCTGGGTTTAATGCTAAGTTTTTTTTATCAAAAAATTTTGTTGATATACCGAACAAAAATTGTTCATTAATTTCTAATCAGGATAGGACAATACTTTGGTTTTCAGAACCTTGTGAAAGATTTTTGTTAGTTTTATCTTTAAAAGACTTACTGCTTTTAAAGAGAAAAGAAAACGAAATAACCTTGCTGAATAACAGTAAACAATGGCTTCTATTTGATATAGAAGCAGGGTTTCCTATTATTGACAAACAAACTTCTCAAAAATTTTTGCCGCAATCTATTAATTTAATACTGCTTCAAGCTGTAAGTTTCGATAAAGGATGTTATTATGGACAGGAAACAATAGCACGAGTATTTTATAAAAATTTAAATAAATATTCACTATATCTTTTATCAAGTAAAGGAAATATTAATCCTAAAATTGGTTCTATTATTGAAATGAAAAAAGAAGAAAAATGGTATAGAATTGGCTTCTTACTAGCAATCGTTCATGTTGAATTTAATAGAACTGTTATACAAGCTGTATTAAATAAATCTATAAATATTCAAAACATATTCAGAATTTATGAATTTAAAAATATCTTTTTAATTAAAAATTAGTATTTTTTATTTAATGATTTTTTTTTAAAAAAAATTCTTTTTTTTGCAAAAATTTAGATAATATTGTTTAAAAAATCATGTCTCAAGGTATTCTTTTTATTATTTCAGCACCAAGTGGAACAGGAAAATCTAGCTTAATTGAAGGATTATTAAAAACAAAATTTTTATATAATATTCAAGTTTCTATTTCTCATACTACTAGAGTTATGAGACCTGGTGAATCTCATGGAAAACACTATTATTTTATATCAAAAAAAGAATTCAGAATAATGATTAAACAAGAATCTTTTTTAGAATATGCTAAAGTGTTTAATAACTATTATGGAACTTCACGTCAATCTATTGAAAAAATGTTGCTTTCAGGGATTGATGTTTTTCTTGATATAGATTGGCAAGGAGCTAATCAGATTCGGTATAAAATGCCAAATTCGAAGAGTATTTTTTTGCTTCCTCCATCTAAAGATGAATTATATAAAAGATTAAGAGAACGAGGACAAGATAGTGATACAGTTATTTCAAAAAGAATGGAAAAAGCTGTTGATGAAATGAATCATTATTCAGAATATGACTATTTAATTATTAATGATGATTTTCAAAAAGCTATAAATGATTTAAGAACTATTATTATTGCTGAGCATTTATGTTTATTTCATCAAAAAAATAAGCATAATGTATTAATTTCTCAATTATTAAAAAGTTAAAACTATAAAATTTTTTCTGTATGAAATATTTTTTTTATTTAAAATTATTTATATAATTCTATTGAGAAAATAGAATTATATAATTAATAAAAGTTGATTTTTTTAACAAAAATAGCTTAATCAACTATAGTAGTTCTATCTCGATTGGCTTTTTTTCGTTCGTTTTCTTTTAAATAACGTTTTCTTAAACGTATTGATTTTGGTGTGATTTCTACTAATTCATCATCATTGATAAAAGATAAAGCTTCTTCTAATGTGAATTTTGTAAACGTTGTTAAAATTATAGCTTCATCTGTCCCTGAAGCTCTCATATTTGTTAGTTTTTTTCCTGTAAGACAATTTACTGTTAAATCGTTAGAACGATTATGTAGTCCGATTATTTGACCTTCATAGACTTGAGTACCGTGTCCTAAAAACAATTTTCCTCTTTCTTGTAAATTAAATAGAGCAAAAGCTACCGCCATACCAGTACTATTTGATATTAAAACGCCATTTTTTCTTTGTCCTATATCATTTTTTTGATATTTTTGATAGTGACTGAAAGATGAGTAAAAAAGTCCAGTTCCTGAAGTTATACTCATAAATTCTGTACGAAATCCAATTAAAGCTCTACTCGATAAAAGATATTCAAGACGTATCCTTTTATTAGGATCAACAGTTATATTTTTTAATTCACCTTTCCTTTCTCCTATAAATTTCATAATATTGCCTTGATGTTTTTCTTCAATGTCTAGGATGATATTTTCAAACGGTTCTTGCTTAATATCATTTATTTCACGAAAAATTATTTTGGGACGAGATACCTCTAATTCGAATCCTTCACGACGCATATTTTCTATTAGTATAGATAAATGCAATTCGCCACGTCCAGAAACAGAAAAAATATTTGCATCTTTTGTTTCTTTTACTTGCAAAGCTACGTTGTGTATGGTCTCTTTTTTTAATCTTTCTAAAATTTGACGTGATGTAATATATTTACCTTCTTTTCCTGAAAAAGGTGAAGTATTTACTGAAAAAAACATGTTGACTGTAGGTTCATCTATAATTAACGGTGGAAGAGGGCATAAATTATCTGGATGGCAGATTGTATCAGAAATGTTTAATTTATTTAAACCTGTAATAGCAATTATATCACCTGCGTCTCCTTTTTGTATTTCTAATCTTTTAAGTCCAAAATAATTTAATACCTTATTAATTTTACCATTTCTGGTGTTTCCTAAACTATCAATAATAACTACTGAATCATTTGGTTTTATATGACCTTGTTTAATACGACCAACACCTATTACTCCTAAATAATTATTGTAGTCAAGTTGCGAAATTTGCATTTGAAATTTTTGATTAGGATCTACATTAGGCGCTGGGGCATATTTAATAATTGCTTCGTACAATGGAATCATATTTTCTTTCATGTCAAGATAATTTATCCCTGAAGTTCCAAGAATTGCAGAAGTATATATAATTGGAAAATCAAGTTGTTTATCATTAGCATTAAGATTAACAAAGAGATCGAAAATTTCATTTATAACCCAATCAGGACGAGAATTTTTTCTATCAATTTTGTTAATAACTACAATAGGATTTAAGCCATATTTAAATGCTTTTTTAGTGACGAAACGAGTTTGTGGCATAGGTCCATCTAATGCATCTACTATTAGTAAAACTGAGTCAACCATAGACATTACTCGTTCTACCTCACCGCCAAAATCAGCGTGACCTGGTGTATCAACAATATTAATTTTATATTCTTTCCATTTAATAGAAGTATTTTTAGATAATATTGTAATCCCCCTCTCTTTCTCTAAATCATTAGAATCCATAATACGTTCTTTCTTTTCTTCATGTTTTTGAAAAGTTCCAGATTGTTGTAATAGTTGATCAAGTAGCGTGGTTTTACCATGATCAACATGTGCTATAATAGCAATGTTTCTTATATTTTGATGCATTTTTCTTCCTTTAAAAATTAATCTTTTTTTAATAGATAGATATATAATAGAGATTAATTTTAGATAGAATTTGAGAAAAGATAAAATTTTGCGGATTATGTTTTTTTATGTTAAAAATATCAAACGTATTTGAGAAATATTTTTTAAAAAAAAGTATTAATTTTATGTAAAGAATATTTTAAGTTACCCTTGATTCTAAACATTTGAGGTTAAATTTTGATTATTTTAAATTATAACAAAACATTTTTTTTAAAGAGTATTTCTAATATTTCTGATATACAAATTGAACATGGAATTGAAATTGCTTTTATTGGTTATTCTAATTCAGGAAAATCGAGCGCTATTAACGCGTTGACTAATCAAAAAAAACTAGCTCGTTTCAGTAAAACGCCTGGTCGTACTCAATTAATTAACCTTTTTCAAGTGACTTCTGATTTTAGAATTGTTGATCTTCCGGGTTATGGTTATGCTAAAGCTCCTTTATTAATTAAGATAAAATGGCAAAATATGATATACAGTTACTTAAAAAATAGCAGATCTTTAAAAGGATTAGTTTTGTTAATGGATATTAGATATCCTTTAAAAATTCTTGATCAAGATATCATTAGTATGGCTTTAAATTGTAAAATTCCTATTTTATTATTACTAACGAAATGTGATAAGTTTACAATAAATAATCAAAAAATTCAATTTCAAAAAGTGTATGAAAAATTAGATAAATTTTTGAATGAACTTCATATTCAACTATTTTCATCTTTAAAAAAAATAGGAATTGAAAAACTAAAATCTAAATTAAACTTTTGGTACGAAAAATATCGTTGAATATGAATATTTTTTATTCGTTAAATGAATACCATCGAATCAAATTAGATAATTTTTTAAAACATGTTTTTTTTAAAGTAATTTCTTCAGAAGTAATATTAATAGGAACATCTAATTTTATTTTGGCTAATTGATATGAAAGAAAAGCAGTTTTTTTATAATTTTTTAATTGAATAGCAGCATTTTTAGCATTTCGAAAGGGTAAAGATTGTATTTTTTCAATGTTATTGTAAATATTTTTGATATTTGAAAATTTTTTTAATAGAAATAATGCAGTTTTTATACCAATTTTAGGAACACCTGGAATATTATCCGAGGAGTCTCCCATTAGAGCCAAAAGATCAATAAATTCTTTAGGATAAATGCCATATTTCTCTTGTATTTTCTCTGGAGTAAGAATACTGTTTTTACTGATGTTCAATACATTAATATTATCAGTTATAAGTTGTATCATATCTTTATCATGACTTACAATTAATACTTGTTCTCCTTTTTGTTCTAGTTTATATGCTAAACTTCCAATAATATCGTCGGCTTCTATTCCTAAAATACTTAATGTCTTAATTCCAATTTCCTCAAGTATTTTAAAAAGAGGTTGGATTTGTACGTAGAGTTTGTTAGGCATTGCTGATCTATTACTTTTATATTCTTTAAATATTGTATTTCTAAAATTTTTTTTAGAAGAATCAAAAATAATAATAATTTTTTTTGAATTATAATTTTTGTTTAAAATATTTTGTATCGTTTTTAACATTCCATATATAGCTCCAGACGGATTTTCTTCATTACTGTTAAAGTTTTGAAATGTAAAATAAGAACGATATAAATATAAACTTCCATCTACTATGATAATCGGTTTTTTTTTTGTGTACGGCATGAATTTTATCTTTTAATTAGTTAAAACTGAATTTAGTAAAATAAAAGAAAATAGTATACTATTAAATAATTTTTTTTAGTAAAAGTGATTTTATAGATGACTTTATATGTAAAATACAAAATATCAATATAATATTTTTTTATTTTTTAATAAACTGAAAAAGTTAAGTTAATTTAATTTTAAAAAAGTAGTATAAAAAAGATTGAAATTAAATATTAAAAATATTTATTACTACTTAAAGTAATTTTACCATAGAAAATATAGATCTTGATATTTATATCGTATTAACTTACTTTTTTGAAAGTAAAAATTTTATTAATTTTATATATTTTTTAGAGAAATTTGTTTTAAAAATCTTTTCTAATTTATAATAGTCAATTACATATTTTCCGTTTACTATCATAGTAGGAACATGATTTAATTTAATTTTATTTATATCATTATCATTTTTTTTTATTAGCATTTTAATTGTAAAGCTATTCCAAAATTTATTGTATTGATCTTTATTTATGCCTGTTTTTTGCAAAAATATATTTTTAATATTAGAAGTATGACTTATAGTATTATTTTCTTGAATTTCTTTAAATATAGGCATCATAATTTTTTCTTCCACTTTCATTTTTTGAGCTATTATCCAAATTTTTGTTAGTATTTTGCTAAATTCTCCTCCTAAAAAATTAACATGATAAGTTTGTATTTTTATTTTTTTATCTATTTTATTTTTAATTAAAGATTGAATATTGTATATCTTTTCTAATTCATAACAATACGGACAAAAAAAAGAAAAAAAATGCATCACTTTAGGAACATTAGAAATATTTCTTTTTTCTATTTCATATTCTTTTTTATTATTAAATTCATAAGACGAAGCAGTAAAAGATAAAAATATACTGTATAAAACAATCAATATTTTTTTCATTTTTCTATCCATATTCTATAATTTTTTTATAAATAAAAAATTTTAAAACAATTCATAAAATGAAAGAATACACCTATCTAGTATATAATGTTAAATTTTCATTTTATAAATTCTTGAAATATTAAATTTTTCATAATTTTTAATTATATTTGAGTTCCAGATGACTGAAACTAATTTTTCTACTAAAAATAGTAATCATACTCCAATGATCAAACAGTATTTATCTTTAAAATCACAATATCCTAATATGCTTCTTTTTTATCAAATGGGTGATTTTTATGAATTATTTTACGAAGATGCCAAACGCGTTTCTAGATTATTAAAAATTACTTTAACCAAAAAAGGCAATTCAAATAACAATATTATTCCTATGGCTGGAGTGCCATGTCATACTGCAGAGTATTATCTCTCTAAACTTGTAAAAATGGGAGAATCTATTGCAGTATGTGATCAAATAAAAGATGTTTATTCTGAAAAAAAATTGCTAACTCGTCAAGTAGTTCGAGTTATTACTCCTGGTACTATTACAGATGAAGCATTTCTTGAAGAAAACAAAGATAATTTTATTGCAGCGGTTTGGAAAGAAAATAATAAATTTGCATATGCTATTTTAGATATTTCTTTGGGATTTTTTGGTGTTTCTGAACATTTCGATAGAAATTCTTTATTATCAGAAATTGAACGTACAAATCCTACAGAATTATTATATCCTGAAAATTTCGAAGATATGTTATTGATATCTCATAAGAAATGCATACAAAAACGTCCATTATTAGATTTTGATATAAAAATTTCATATAAGTTACTAACTTTACAGTTTAAAACCTCTAATTTGAATGGATTTGGTATTAAGAAAAATCATTTTGTTATTCGCCCTGCTGGTTGTTTAATTAATTATATCAAATTGATGCATATATCATTTTTACCTCATATTCGTAAAATACAATTTAATTATATAGAAAATAATATTTTTATGAATTCGAGTACACGTAAAAGCCTTGAAATCATTGAAAGTATTTCTGGTGAAAGTAAAAATACTCTATCTTCAGTATTAAATAAAACAGTCACATCTATGGGTGGAAGATTATTAAATCGCTGGTTAAATACTCCTTCAAAAGATTTAAGTTTAATTAAAAATCGTCATGGAATGGTAAAACTTTTACGACCTTTTTATAAAGAAATACAATGTATTCTTCGTCAAGTGAGTGATCTCGAAAGAATATGTTCACGTTTAGCTTTACGTACTGCCTTACCCCGTGATTTTGTCCGAATGCGTTCGACATTAAATATTTTACCTGATTTATGTTTAATATTAAAAAAAATAAAATCGACTAGCATTAATAATGTTCTCATGTCTATTGGAAAATTTGAAAAAATATTATTTTTGCTGAAAAAATCGATAAATTTAACAGTTCCTTCTTCTATTCGAGATGGAGGTGTAATAGCATGTAATTATAATAAAAAACTTGATGAATTACGCTCTTTAAAAAAAAATTCTCAAAAATATTTACAAGACTTTGAAGTAAAAGAAAAAAGTAGATTAAATATTGATTCATTTAAAATCGGATACAACAATATCGTCGGTTATTATATTCAAGTTAACAAACGTCATTCTCATTTAATTCCGCATTCTTATCTTAAGATACAAACTTTAAAAAATGTAGAACGATATAGTGTTCCTCTATTAAAAAATTATGAAAAACAAGTTATTAGTGCTAAATTTCAAGCTATTTTTTTAGAAAAAACGCTATATATGGAATTATTTGATATAATCGAACCGTTTTTAGAAGACTTAAAAAATAGTGCATTTGCATTGTCGGAATTAGATGTTTTAGTCAATTTATCTGAACGTTCTATATCTTTAAATTATGTTTGTCCTAAAATGACTAAAAAATATGGTATTACCTTGGTAGAAAGTCGTCATCCAGTTGTTGAATGTTTTTTAGAAAATCCCTTTATTAGTAATTCTGTTGATTTATCAAAAAAAAATAGAATGCTTATTATTACAGGCCCTAATATGGGTGGTAAAAGTACTTATATGCGTCAAGTTGCACTTATTATTATTATGGCTTGTATAGGTAGTTTTGTACCTGCAAAGTATGCTTCTATTGGTTTGATTGATAAAATTTTTACACGTATTGGTTCTGCAGATGATGTTAGTAATGGTTATTCAACTTTCATGATGGAAATGACAGAAATATCTAATATTCTTCATAATGCAACTTGCAATAGTTTAATTTTAATAGATGAATTAGGACGAGGAACATCAAATAAAGATGGATTAGCATTAGCTTGGTCATGTTCTAAATATTTAATGACTAAAAATAAATCTATGATTTTATTATCGACTCATTTTATTGAATTAACAAAATTAGAAAATTTTTTTAAAAATATAAAAAATTTTTATTTTTCTGCTTTTGAACATGATTCAAATATAGCTTTTTTATATAAAATTAAAAAAGGAATTTCAAAAAAAAGTTACGGTATAGCAGTAGCTTCTTTATCTGGGATTCCAGATATTGTAATACAAGATGCAAAAAAGAAATTAATTGAATTAGAAAGTGATAATGTTTTTTAAAATAGTTTTCTATAAAATTTTGACTTCTTATTAGTAGATAAAAATTAATATTTTCTGTAAATTATACTAAATTAATAATATTAGTTTTTTAAAACTAATAAACTTTAGGCATTTAGTGTAATGAAAAATAAAAATCCCTTTAATATTTTTTTTCCCCTTAGTTTAGATAAAATAGAAAATTTAGAAAAAATTAAAAAAAATTGTTCTAGTATTCAATATGCTTGGCTTTCAGGTTATTTTTGGAATTTAGCTAATCAAACTCCTTCTCGATTAATATGTGAAAAAAATGAATTTTTTCGAAAAGATAATGAAGAGAAAATAATTACTATTATATCTGCTTCTCAAACTGGAAATGCTAGACAGCTTGCTAAACGTTTTAATAAATATTTAAAAAATGAAAATAAGAAAACTAATTTAATTGATGCTGCTGATTATAATTTCAAAAAAATTAAAAATGAAAGGTTTTTAATTCTAATTATTTCTACTCAAGGAGAAGGTGAACCTCCAGAAGAAGCACTATCTTTTTATAAATTTATTATGTCAAAAAAAGCTCCGAGATTAGAGAATTTACACTATAGTGTATTTGGATTAGGAGATGTTTCTTATAATTTATTTTGTCAAGCAGGAAAAGATTTTGATAAAAGATTCAGCGAATTAGGAGGAAAAAGTTTACTTCATAGACTAGATTCAGATATTGAATATGAATCAAATTATATACAATGGTCAGAAGAGTTGTTACTTGCTATAAACAAAATAGATGTTTCTACTTGTTCTGTGTTCAAAAAAAATGATAAAAAAAATTTTATTGATAAGTTAAATTATACAAAGTATAAACCTGCTGTTGCTACAGTTTTATTAAATCAAAAAATTACCGGTCGAAATTCAACTAAAGATGTTCATCATATTGAGTTAGATATAACGAATTCAAATATTGTTTATACACCTGGTGATGCGTTAGGTGTATGGTATCAAAATAGTAGTCAATTAATAAAACAAATATTAAAACTACTTTCTATAAGAATATCTGATAAAGTTAAAGTTAAAGATAAAATAATTACTATTTTTGAAGCTTTGAAAAAAAATTTTGAATTAACTACAAATACTAAGCATATTATTCAAAAATATACTGATGTTACACAAAATAAATTTTTGAAAAAAATTATATCTGATAATAAAAAATTAAACAACTATGTAAAAAAAACACCTTTGTTAAAGATGATATATGATCATCCTAAAAAACTGTCTTCTCAACAATTAATTAGTATTTTACGACCTTTAAAACCTAGATTATATTCTATTTCTTCATCTCAATCTGAAATGAATGATGAAGTTCATATTACAGTCGGAGTAGTGAAGAAACAAATTTCTGGTACTATACATTTAGGAGGTTCTTCTAGTTATTTATCACAATTTTTAAAAATTGATGATTCTGTAAAAATTTTTGTTGAAGAAAAGAGTAATTTTCGTTTACCTGAAAATAAAGATGTACCTATTATTATGATTGGATCAGGAACTGGTATCGCTCCATTTCGTGCTTTTATACAACAACGAGATAATGATAAAGCTACAGGAAAAAATTGGATATTTTTTGGTAATCCTAATTTTACTGAAGATTTTTTATATCAATTAGAATGGCAAAAATATTTGAAAAAAAAACTTCTTACTAAAATGAGTTTAGCTTGGTCACGAGATCAAAAGGAAAAAATATATGTACAAGATAAAATAAGAGAAAATGGAAAAGAATTATGGGAATGGGTCAATCAAGGGGCACAAATCTACGTTTGTGGTAATGCATCTAAAATGGCAAAAGACGTTGAAAAAGAATTGTTAGATGTTTTTAGTAAGAATGGTTCAATGGATATTGAAGAATCTAGTGAGTTTTTAAATAACTTGAGAATAACAAGACGTTATCAAAGAGATGTATACTAATGAAAAAAGATTATAAAAAAGTATTTTTAAAAAATACTAAAGAAGAGCGAATTAAAGAAAACAGTAATTATCTTAGAGGCACTATTATTGACGATTTAAAAGATGAGATTACTAATGGTTTTACTGGAGATAATTTTTCCCTAATTCGGTTTCATGGTATGTATCAATAAGATGATCGAGATTTACGTTTAGAACGTAATGAACAGAAATTAGAACCCCGTTATGCAATGATGTTGCGTTGTCGTTTACCTAGAGGAATTATTAAAGCTAAAAAATGGTTGAAAATTGATCATTTTGCAAGTAAAAATACATTATATGGAACAATTCGTTTGAATAATCTTCAAACTTTTCAATTTCATGGAATTTTAAAGAAAACATTAAAAGATGCTCATAAAATGTTAAATAAAATAGGTTTAGATTCCTTAGGTACAGCTAATGATGTTAATAGAAACGTTCTTTGTACATCTAACCCTATGGAATCTTTAATTCATCAACAATGTTATGAATGGTCTCAAAAATTTCAAATTTTTTATTACCTCAAACTAAAGCATATGCAGAAATCTGGTTAAATCAGAAAAAAATTGCTACTACAGATCAAGAACCAATTTTAGGCAAAACTTATTTGCCAAGAAAATTTAAAACTACAGTCGTAGTTCCGCCATATAATGATGTAGATTTATATGCTAACGATATGAATTTTATAGCGATTACAAAAAATAATAAAATAGTAGGATTTAACGTATTAATAGGTGGTGGTTTATCTATCAATCATGGAAATAAAAATACATGGCCTTTTCTTGCTGTAGAGTTAGGTTATATTACTCTTGAAAAAACTTTATCTGTTGCTGAATCTATAGTAACAACGCAACGAGATTGGGGCAATCGTACTGATCGAAAAAATGCAAAAACTAGGTACACTATAGCAAAAGTAGGATTAAGTGTTTTTAAAAAAGAAGTAGAAAAAAGAGCTAATATGACTTTCGAAACTATAAAACCTTATTATTTTATTAGTCGAGGAGATAGATTTGGATGGACAAAAAACATTAATAATGACTGGAGCTTAACAGTTTTTATTCAAAATGGAAGAATATATGATAATGATAAACAATTAGTAAAATCAGGTTTATTAAAAATAGCTAATTTACACACAGGTAATTTTAGATTAACAGCAAATCAAAACATAGTAATATCGGAAATATTAGACAAAAATAAGAAAAAAATAGAAGAAATTGCTATATCTCATGGATTAATAAAAAAAGTAAGTTCCTTACGTGAAAATTCGATGGCTTGTGTTTCTTTTCCTACTTGTCCATTAGCAATAGCTGAATCTGAACGTATTTTGTCTTTTTTTATTACTAAAGTAGAGAATATCATGTTAAAATATGGCATTGAAAAAGAAATAATAATTTTACGTATTTCTGGATGCCCGAATGGTTGTGGAAGATCTTTATTAGCTGAAATTGGTTTAATTGGCAAATCTCTTGGTCGATATAATTTATACATTGGCGGAAATCGAATAGGAAGTCGAATTCCTAAAATATACAAAGAAAATATTACAGAACAAGAAATATTAATTCATTTAGATTTTTTAATAAAAATTTGGTCTATTGAACGTCAAAAAAAAGAACATTTTGGAGATTTTGTTATTAGAAGGAATGTTGTAAAAAAAGTTGTTAATCCTATTTATGACTTTTGGAATTAGTGGTGATGAAAAATGTTTCAATTTAACTATGAAAATATAAATTCGTTAGATTCTAAAAAAAAAAGAAATGTTATCTGAATTTAACATGATAGTATCTAGATACTCTCCTGAAAAACGCATATCTTGGGCATTAAAGAATTTACCATTTACACATGTCATGTCATCTAGTTTTGGTATTCAATCCATTTTATTATTACATCTTATAGTAAAACAAAAACCTAATATTCCTATTATATTGATTGACACTGGATATTTATTTCCTCAAATATATAATTTTATTGATATATTAGTGAAGAAGTGGAATTTAAACTTAAAAGTGTTTCAATCATCTATCTCTTCATCTTGGCAAGAAGCTCGATATGGGAAATTATAGAAGCAAGGAATTGAAGGAATCAATTTATATAACACTATCAACAAAGTAGAACCAATGAATTTAGCTTTTAAAAAATTATCAGTAAAAACATGGTTTTCAGGATTACGTCGTGAACAATCTAAAAGTCGAAGTTCATTACCCTATATTTCTATTCAGAAAGGAATTTTCAAAGTATTACCAATTTTAGATTGGTCTAATGATGAAATATATAAATATATAAAAGAAAATAACTTAAATAATCATCCCTTATTAAAAGAAGGCTATATATCTGTAGGAGATGTTCATACTACTAAAAAATTTAAAAAAGATATGATGTTAGAAGAAGAAACTCGTTTTTTTTGGATTAAAACGTGAATGTGGCTTACATGAAGATTAAATTGCATACTTTTGAAAATTTTATGTATTTAAAGATAAAAAAATTAAATATTTTCAAAAATTGACATAAATTTTTTATTATTTTTTTAAACAGGGTAAACGTGAATTATCTTCCTATTTTCGTAGATTTAAAATATAAAAATGTATTGGTAGTTGGTGCCGGACAAGTAGCTTTTAATAAGATTACATTATTACTTCGTTCAGGAGCTATAATTAGTATTTTTAGTAAAGATATATCTTTAGAAATTAAAAAACTTCTAGATCAAAAAAAAATATTTTGGATTTCTAAGCAGTTTCATTTCTCTGATTTAAATAATTTTTTTTTGGTTATAGCTGCTACTAATGACATTCAGTTAAATCAAAAAATATTTGAAACATGTAACAATTCCTGCAAATTGGTCAATGTAGTTGATGATCAATCGAAATGTTCTTTTATTTTTCCCTCTATTATTGATCGATCTCCTATAATTATAGGTATTTCTTCTGGAGGAATAGCACCTGTTTTATTGCGTTTATTACGTGAAAAAATTGAAGCTATTCTTCCTGTAAGATTAGGTAATGTTGCTAAAATTGCAGGTAGTTGGAGATCTATAATTAAAAAAAATTTCAAACGCTATTAGAAAGACGTCGTTTTTGGGAAAAGTTATTTAATAGTATTTTTGTTTAATATATAATCAACGGGGAAATAAAGAAAGCAGTTAAATTCTTAACAAAAATGATTCGTAAACCCGATCTATTAACTGGAGAAATTATTTTGGTTGGAGCTGGTCCTGGAAATAGTGGACTCTTAACTTTAAGAGCATTGAAGGTATTACAGGAAGCAGATGTAGTGCTATATGATCGTTTAGTTTCTTCAGAAATTTTAGAGTTTATTCGTCGAGATGCAAAACGCATTTACGTTGGTAAAACTGTTTGTGAAAAAAATATTACTCAAGATAAAATTATTTAATTATTAATATCTTTAGCAAAGAAAGGGAAAAAAGTTATTTCTTTAAAGGTAGGAGATCCATTTGTTTTCGGCCGTGGCGGTGAAGAATTAGAAGCAGCAAAAAAAGAAGGTATTAGTGTTCAAGTTGTTCCAGGTATCACATTTGCGATTGGTGTTTCAGCATATGCGGGTATACCATTAACACATCGAGACTATGCAAAAGGCGTAATATTTATTACAGGTCATAAGTGTTCAAATGATATATCAAATAATTGGTCTACTTTATGTGATTCTTCTTATACCTTAGTTGTATATATGGGAACTTTACAAGCTTCATATATTTCTCAAAATCTTATTTTACATGGTCGCTCTAAATCAACACCAATAGCTGTTATTGGAAAAGGTACTACTATAAAACAAAAAGTTATTATAGGACGTTTAGATGAACTTGATAAAATAGTTAAATTTACTATAAACCTATCTTTATTAATTATTGGAAAAGTTGTTTTTTTACATAAAAAATTAGAATGGTTTAATACCCCTAGTGTATTTAATAATAAAAAAAATATCTCTTTTATAATACATTTAATTTAAGGTGATAATATGTTTAAAAAAAATACAACCTATTTACGTCAATTAGAATCAGAAAGTATTTATATAATGCGATAGGTAATAGCTGAATTTGAAAATCCTGTAATGCTTTATTCTATTGGAAAAGATTCTTCAGTTATGCTTCATCTTGCGAGAAAATCTTTTTATCCTGGCAATTTACCTTTTCCATTATTATATATAGATACTGGATGGAAATTTAAAGAAATGTATTCCTTTAGAGATTATATTTCTAAATCTTTCAATATAGAATTAATTGTTCATTCTAATCTTAAAGGAAAATTATTGGGTGTGAATCCATTTCAAAATAGTAGTTCTAAATACACTGACATAATGAAAACAGAAGCATTGAAAGAAGCGATAAATAAATATAAATTTGATGTTGCTTTTGCTGGAGCTAGGCGTGATGAAGAAAAATCACGTTCTAAAGAACGAATTTATTCTTTTCGTCATTCCTTTCATCAGTGGGATCCTAAAAAACAACGTCCAGAATTATGGTGGAATTACAATGGTCAAATTAATAAAGGAGAAAGTATTCGTGTTTTTTTCCCCTCTCTAATTAGACTGAATTAAACATTTGGCAGTATATTTTTTTGGAAGAAATAGAAATTGTACCTCTTTATTTTTCCTCTATACGTCCAGTTTTAGAGAGAGATAGTGCTTTGTTAGTAATTGATGATAAACATATTAATATTAAACCAAAAGAAAAGATAACTAAAAAAATGGTTCGATTCCGAACTTTAGGTTGTTGGCCTTTAACGAGTGCCATTGAATCACAAGTTGTTACTCTTCCTGATATTATTAAAGAAACATTAATAGTTAAAACAAGTGAGCGTATAGGTCGCTCTATTGATTACAATCAAAGAAGTTCAATGGAGTTTAAAAAGAGACAAGGTTACTTTTAAAAATAAATTGAGATTAAAATGAATACAAATATTAACACTAAAGAACTTAATATAAAAGATAACTTTCAAAAATGGTTGCATTCAAACGAGAAAAAACTCTCTTAAAATTTTTAACATGTGGCAGTGTAGATGATGGAAAGAGTACTCTAATTGGTCGTTTATTACATGATACTAATCAAATTTATGAAACCAGTTATCTTCTTTAGAGAGCGATAGTAAATATCACGGAACGCAAGGAAAACAAATAGATCTTGCACTTATAGTTGATGGTCTTCAATTAGAACGTGAACAAGGTATTACAATTGATGTTGCTTATCGTTATTTTACTACTAGTAAAAGAAAATTTATTATTGCTGATACACCAGGTCATGAGCAATATACTCGGAATATGGTTACAGGTGCTTCTACATGCGATTTATCTATTTTATTAGTAGATGCCAGAAAAGGATTATCAGAACAAACCTATAGACATAGTTGCATTTCCACACTACTTAGAATTAAATATTTAATTGTTGCAGTAAATAAAATGGACTTAGTAAAATATAAAGAAGAAATATTTAAAAATATAAAAAAAATTTTCTTTTATTTTCTCAAAATATTTCTAAAGATTTAAAAATTTTTTTTATTCCTATATCAGCATTAATTGGTGAAAACATTGTATTTACAAGCAAATTTATGCATTGGTATAAAGGATTTACATTACTTCATCTTTTAGAAACTATAAAAATTGAAAATACTGTTAATTCTGAAGAAATAAGATTTCCAATACAATATATTAATCGTCCTAATTCAAATTTTCGTGGTTATTCTGGTACATTGTTTTCTGGCAAAATTCATATTGGACAGAAAATTAAAATATTGCCCATTAATATTAACTCATGTATCTCTCGTATTGCAAAGTTTGATCAAGATTTAGAAACAGCAGAAGTTGGTGGAGCTATTACAATAGTTTTAAATGACGAAATAGATATTAATCGTGGAGATTTTTTTGTAAACATCAATTCTTTTTTAAAACCTTCTCAAGAAGCAATAATAGATGTTGTTTGGATGATAGATTCTGTATTAGAAATAGGTAATTCGTACATTATTAAATTATCTGGAAAAAAACGCGTATTTATATTAAAGAAATTTTATTTGAAATTGACGTAAATACTTTAATCAAGAAAAGAGCTAATATATTAAAATTAAATAGTATTGGACGGGTGAAAATTATATTTAGTGAAGAAATGATATTTGATGATTACGAAGAAAATAAAATAACAGGAAGTTTAATTTTTATTGATCTTGTAAGCAATATTACAGTAGGAGCTGGAATGATTCGGAAAGGTACTCAAAAAAAAGAAAAAATCATTTTTGATAAAAATACAAAAGGTTTCGAATCAGATCTGTATAATTTAATATTAAAATATTTTCCATATTGGCAAATAAAAAAATAAAACATAAGGTTCTTTATTAAAAATGCATAATAATTCAAAAAAAAATATTATTTGGCAAAAACATTCGGTAACACGTATTAAACGTGAGCAAAAAAATGGTCATAAATCTATAGTAATATGGTTTACAGGATTATCAGGATCAGGAAAATCTAGTATTGCTAATTCTTTAGAAGAAATACTTTTTCAAAATAATTTTAATACTTATCTATTAGATGGTGATAATATTAGATCTAGTTTATGTTCTGATTTAAGTTTTAGTATTTTAGATAGGAATGAAAATATTAGACGTATTGGAGAAGTATCAAAACTTATGATAGATGCAGGAATAATAGTATTAGTTTCAGTTATTTCTCCTTATAGAAATCAAAGAAAAAAAATTCGTTTAATGTTAGGAAAAATAAATTTTTTGGAAGTTTTCGTTGATACTCCATTAAATATATGTGAAGAACGTGATCCTAAAAAATTATATCAAAAATCTCGTCTTGGTAAAATATCTGATTTGACTGGTATTCAATCTTTATATGAAATTCCAGAAAAACCAGATTTACATTTAGATGAAACAATATCTTTAAAAAATAATACAAAAAAATTAATTCACATATTATGTGATAAAAATATCATATCTTTTCCAAATATTGATGAAACATTTTTATTTTAAATAAAACTATTTCGAGTAATATATGAAAATGTTAAAAATATTTTTACTGTTTTTGTTGTTTTGGTTGCAATGCTCTCTTTGGATTGGAAAAAATGGTATTTTAGACTATATTAAAATATATAAAAAAATTATAGTTCAAAAAAAAAAAAACGAAGATTTTCAAATACGGAATAATCAACTAATATTAGAAATTGAACGTTTAAATAATGCAATTAAAAATTAAAAAACAATATCTATTTTTTAAATATAATGAATAAAAATTATTTTTTTTGGATATTACATGAAATTAATTAATTCACCTAAACTAAAAATTATAGCTATAGTACCAGCTGCTGGAATAGGTAGAAGGATGAAATTAGATTTTCCAAAACAATATATAAAAATAAAAGATTGTACTATTCTTGAATATACTTTAAAAACATTATTATCGCATCCTAATATAGTTCGTATTGTGGTAAGTTTGCATCAAGAAGATAATTTTTTTCAAAAATTATCTATATCATCTGATTTACGTGTTTTTTCTGTATTAGGCGGTAACGAAAGAATACATTCAGTTTTATCTGGTTTAATTATAACAACAGATGCTAAATGGGTGATAATTCATGATGCAGTTCGTCCTTGTTTAAGTTATCAAGATTTAGAAAATTTAATTGCTATCACTAAAAATACTAAAGTAGGTGGAATTTTAGCACGACCTGTATGTGATACTATCAAATATAGTAATCGAAAAAATAAAACAATATTACATACTATTCCCAGAAATCAGTTGTGGCATGCTTTAACTCCTCAGTTGTTTCCGATCAATTTATTACGGTTTTGTTTAAAGAAGATTGTTGAAGATAAAATAAATATAACAGATGAAGCTTCAGCATTAGAATATTGCGGATATCATCCATTAATTGTTTTAGGAAGTTACAAAAATATTAAGATAACTTATCCTGAAGATCTCATCTTTGCAGAATTTTATCTTAAAGAACTATTAAAAAATTAAGAGGATGTATCGATAATGAGAATTGGATACGGTTTTGATATTCATGCTTTCGGTAGTATAAAACCTTTGATCATTGGAGGTGTTCAAATACCTTATAATAAAGGTTTGATCGCTCATTCTAATGGTGATTTACTAATACATTCTTTAATAGATGCATTACTTGGTGCTACTGCTATGGGTGATATTGGTACGTTTTTTCCCAGCGAAGATAAAAAATATAAAAATATTAATAGTAGAATTTTATTAAAATATATTTGGAAAAGAATTTATTTAAAAAACTATCGTATATCTAATATTGATATTACTATTATCACTGAAACTCCTAAGATATTATCTTATATTTTTCTTATGAGATCAAATATAGCATCAGATCTTAATATTAAAATAGAAAAGATTAGTGTAAAATCTACTAGTTCTAAAATGATAGGTTGTATCGGAAGAAAAGAAGGAATAGCTTGTCAATCTCTTGTCATGCTTGTAAAATCTAAAAATACTGATCGAAAAAATAATATAATTTAATATGTATTATTTTTTTTTAAGTATAATATAATGTTTATATTAAATGAAGTTATTACTTGATTTTATTAATTATGAATTAAATGGTATAATTTAATGCAATTAAAAATTTTAGTATACAAATTTTTTTTTTAATATTTATATTTTTCATCTGTAAAACTTTTGTTTTCGGACATTCAATTGACAAAAAAAATATATTCTTTAATAACACTCAAATTTTACAGGATAAATTTGATAATTTAGAAA
Organism: Buchnera aphidicola str. Sg (Schizaphis graminum); assembly: GCF_000007365.1. Lineage (NCBI taxonomy): Bacteria > Pseudomonadati > Pseudomonadota > Gammaproteobacteria > Enterobacterales > Erwiniaceae > Buchnera > Buchnera aphidicola. The sequence goes on along the minus strand of NC_004061.1, from coordinate 456,898 downwards.
ACCTTATTTTTTTAAAAAAAAAGAATGTTTTTCTTTACTAAAAAATAATAAAAAATATTTTTCTAAAAAAAATAAAATTTTTATCAAAAATTATAAATATATTATCTATTTTAAAAACAATATTCTTCAAGTTTTTTATATTATCAAAAAAAAGGATACACTGTATTCTATATCTAAACATTTTGGTTACAATTATCGACAACTATCAAGATTCAATCAAATTAAAAAACCTTATAAAATATTTGTAGGACAAAAAATACGGATAGCAAATATTTCAATTAATAATATTGATCATTTAAATTGTACTTTTTTAAATTACAACAACAAGATTAAAAAAGAATACAGTTCTTGTAAATCTTTTTTTGAAAAGTCATTAAATTTTGAAAAATTTTTAAAAAAAAATCAATTTTTTACTAAAATATGTTTTTTCCATAAGAAAAAACTAGATGAAAAAAAATACGTTCAATCGCAAAAAAAACCGATTATTATTTCTAATAATTGGTCTTGGCCTATACAAAACCTAAATATACAAAAATTTTCTCGTTTTCAAATTAATGATCGAAACGGAATTGAAATTTCTGGTTTGGAAGGACAATCTGTTTTTGCTGCTGCTTCTGGAGAAGTAGTATATGTTGATGACGATTTTGAAAATTATAGTAAATTAATTATTATTAAACATAAAAACAATTATTTAAGTGTATATGGATTTAATAAATCTATTCTTGTTAAACAAAAAGATAAAGTATATAAAAACCAAAAAATTGCTACTATAGGTTCATTAAAAAATAATGCAGTAAAATTGTATTTTGAAATACGTTATAAAGGTGAACCAGTTAATCCATTGAATTTATTACCTAACTTAAAAACACAATAACTAAAAATCTTATTTATTTTTGAAACTATGTTGAGAAATATGTGAAAACTATTATATTTAAAGATTTTCAATTCGAGGCAGCGCATTATTTACCGTATGTTCCTAAAATGCATAAATGCAGACGATTACACGGTCATTCCTTTTTTGTTCGTTTAGAACTTAAAGATAAAATTAATGAAAAAAATGGATGGATAATAGATTATGCTGAAATTAAATTAGCGTTTCAACCTATCTATGATCAGTTAGATCATCATTTTTTAAATGATATTCCTGGTTTAGAAAATCCAACAAGTGAAATTTTAGCTAAATGGATTTGGCATCGTTTAAAACCTAAATTGTCTATTTTAAATACTATTATAATTAAAGAAACATGCACATCAGGATGTATTTATCAAGGTTTCTAAGATTATAAACACAACTTATCGAATTTTAAGATATTTATGTATTTGTACTGATAATCTCCAATTTTTTATTATACACGTTTTAATACAAATATTTAATGCTTCTTCATTTTGACTAATTGGTTGTAGAAAAATTAAATTATGTTTTTTATTTTTTATTTTTTTTAAAATACTATTTAGGTAAAATAAATCTTCCTTTTTTAAAACAGGGTATTTAATTTCATTAGAGCGCAATATTGATGTTTTTAGTGTTTTTTTATTAATTTTAGGAGAAAGTGTAATCCAAGTATTTAGAGAACATTTAATTAATTCAGTCCCACTTGTTTCTATTTGACATTTATAATCTTCTTTTTCTAGTTCTTTTGTAATTTCTAAAAGATTATATAAACATGGTTCACCACCAGTAATAACAATATGTTTAGCTGTCCATTTTTTAATTTTTATTATCAGAATAATTTCCTTAACATTCATATAACTCCATTTTCTATTAGATTTTTTTTTCATTATTATTTTTTCGTAAGAAATTTGATCTTCATTATTACACTTCCATGTATATTTAGTATCACACCATTTGCAATGTACTGGACATCCTTGTAATCTAATAAAGATTGATGGTGTTCCAGTATAGTATCCCTCACCTTGTATAGTTTGAAATATTTCATTAATTGGATAATACATATAATTAGACTCATAAAAAATGATTAGTATTTTATGTTAATGAGAAACAGGCATATATTTTAAAATACCTGATTCTCTTTAAGAATATATCTTATCTTTAAAAAGATGATTTTACTTCTTTTAGTCCGTAGAAAGGCGCTCTTTTTTTATTTAATATTTCTTCTATTCTGATTAATTGATTGTATTTAGAAGTTCTATCAGAACGACTCATTGATCCTGTTTTAATTTGCCCTGATGCTGTTCCTACTGATAAATCTGCTATTGATGTATCTTCTGTTTCACCTGAACGATGAGAAATAATAACACCATAATTAAATTTTTTTGCTATTTTAATAGTTTCAATTGTTTCAGTTAATGTTCCAATTTGATTTAATTTTATTAAAATTGCATTTGCAACACCTTTTTTTATTCCTTTTTTTAAGATATTTTTATTAGTAACAAATAAATCATCTCCTACTAATTGCAGTGAATTACCTAATTCTTTTGTTTGATATAAAAAACCTTCCCAATCTGATTCGTCTTGTCCATCTTCAATAGAAATAATAGGATATTTATTAGACAATTTTTTTAAATAATGAGTTAGTTCTTGTGAACTAAATTCAGTTCCTTCTCCGATGAATTGGTATTTTTTTCTAGTTTTATTGTATAACTCAGAAGCTGCGCAATCTATAGCTAATGTAATATCTTTTCCTAACTTATATTTAGTTTTGTGTACTGCATCTTGAATTACATTTAATGCTTCTTCATTAGATTTAAAATTTGGAGCATATCCTCCCTCGTCGCCTACTGTAGTACTCATTCCTTTATCTTTTAGTAAATTTCCTAATGAATGAAATATTTCTGCTCCTATACGTATAGCTTCTGTAATGGATTTTGCTGAAATAGGTTGTATCATAAATTCTTGAATATCAATATTATTATTCGCGTGTTTTCCACCGTTAATTATATTAATCATTGGCAAAGGCATGGAAAATACGCCTGGTGTATTATTAATTTCTGCAATGTGTTGATATAAAGGCATGCCCTTAGAAGATGCAGCTGCTTTAGCAGTTGCTAAAGATACTGACAAAATCGAATTGGAACCTAAATTAGATTTGTTTTCTGTACCATCTAAATTAATCATGGTTTGATCGATATCAAATTGATCTATTGCATTTTTATTTTTTAAAGAGTAGAAAATTTTATTATTTATTATTTCTACTGCTTTTTGCACACCCTTACCCATAAATCGATTTTTATCTTGATCTCTTAATTCCCATGTTTCAAAAGAACCTGTAGATGCTCCGGAAGGTACTGAAGCTAAACCAACAAAACCTCCTTCAAGCAAAACTTCACATTCTATGGTAGGATTACCTCTAGAATCGATGATTTCACGACCAATTATTTTTAATATTTTAGACATTTTTTACCTTTATTTTAAAATTATTTTTTTTATTTTTTTTTGCTGATTTAATAAAATCTATGAATAATGGATGTCCATCGCGCGGTGTAGAAGTAAATTCAGGATGAAATTGACAACCAATAAACCATGGATGATCAAAAATTTCTATGATTTCAACTATATTATTTTTTTTAGAACGTCCTGCTATTTTTAATCCATTTTTTTCTATTTTTTTTAATAAAAAATTGTTTACTTCATATCGATGTCTATGCCGTTCTATAATGGTATCTTTTTTATATAATTTTCTAGACAAACTATTAAAAATTAATTTGCACGGTTGACTTCCTAGTCTCATAGTACCTCCAAAATTAGATTTATTATTTTTTTTTCCTTGTCTTGTATCTTTTATATCATTTTTTTTAGTTTTAATTAAATCGATCACGGGAAATTTACATTGTGGATCAAATTCTGTAGAATTCGCTTCTTTAATTCCTATAACATTTTGTGCGAATTCTATGATTGCTATTTGCATTCCTAAGCATATTCCGAAATAAGGAATATTATTTTCACGTGCGTATTGAACAGATAATAATTTTCCTATTATACCCCGATCTCCAAAACCACCTGGTATTAGAATACCATTAAGATTTTGTAATAATTTAAAATTTTTATTTTCTATTTCTTGAGAGTTAATTAACTCTATTTTTACTTTAATTTTATTTTTTAATCCTGCATGTTTAAGTGCTTCTATTACTGATTTATATGCATCAGGCAATTTTATATATTTTCCTATTATACCAATAATAATTTCTTTACTAGCATTTTTTTCTTCATAAATAACTTTTTCCCATTCTTTTAAATCAGCTTGAGGGACATTTAATTTAAAATATTCGCAAATATAATTATCTAATTTTTGATCTTTTAACAGTTTTGGTATTGTGTATATCGAATCTACGTCTTTTAAAGAGATTACAGCATTCACTGGAACATTGCAAAATAATGCAATTTTTTTTCTTTCGTTTATTGGAACTGTTTTTTGAGAACGACAAATCAAAATATCTGGTTGTATTCCAATTGATAGCAATTCTTTTACTGAATGTTGAGTAGGTTTAGTTTTAATTTCTCCAGCTGTTTTTATATACGGTACAAGTGTTAAATGTATGTATATTACATTTTTACGCCCAATGTCCACGGCTAGTTGACGAATTGCTTCAAGAAATGGTAAAGATTCAATATCTCCAACTGTCCCACCTATTTCGACAAGGATAATATCGCTATTTTTAGAGCATAAAATTATTCTATCTTTAATAGCATTAGTAATATGCGGTATTACTTGAATAGTTGAACCTAAATAATCACCTCTTCTTTCTTTTTTTAAAACTTCAGAATAAATACTTCCAGTAGTAAAATTATTTAAACATGTCATTTTTGTTCGAATAAAACGTTCATAATGACCTAAATCTAGATCTGTTTCCGCACCATCTTCAGTAACAAAGACTTCTCCATGTTGAATAGGACTCATTGTTCCTGGATCAACATTAATATATGGATCTAATTTCATAATAGTTATTTTTAAATTTCGAGCTTCTAATACAGCTCCCAATGAAGCAGCTGCAATACCCTTTCCTAAAGATGATACTACGCCGCCAGTTATAAAAATATAATTTTTAGTCATGCGAAATATAAAAATATCAGTTAAAATGAATAGATAGTTTTAAAATTTTAATATTTAATTAAATTATTTTAGTAAAATAAATTCAATAGATTTTCAAATATAAAAATTTTTAAATTTTATTTGAAGATATTAAGTATAGTATGTATTTTAATTTTTCATTTTTTTAAATTCCATGAATCTTTTAAACTAACAGTACGATTAAAAACTAATTTATTTTCTTTTGAATCAACTTCATCTACACAAAAGTAGCCAGTTCTTTCAAATTGAAAAAACAATTTTATAAAATTATTACTCATTTTTTTTATTATTTTTTGAGCTATTTTTTTTTCGACAAAGCCATTTTTTACTATTAATGAATTAGAATTTAAATAAGATAAGAAATTTTTTTCTTGATCAGGATTTTTTATTTTAAATAATTGATTGTATAATTTAAATTTAGCTGGAAATGAATTTTTTACTGCAATCCAGTGTATTACTGCAGGATTTTTTCTATTAATTGGTTTTTTCCCTAAACTGTTAATATCACAGAAGCATATTATTTTGATAATATTACCACTTTCATCTTTTTCTATTTTTTCTGCTTTTATTATATATGCATATCTTAAACGAACTTCTTCTCCAATTTTTAATCTTTTATATTTTTTATCGTATTTTTCTTTGAAATCTTCTCGTTCAATATATATTGTATTTGTAAAGATAATTTCGTGAGTCCCTAAATGTAGATGTTTTGGATGATTGGGAACTATTAATTTTTCTTCATGATCATTATCTATGTTATATAGAAATATTTTAATTGGTTCTAATACAGCCATAGTACGTATTGCTTTTTTGTTTAGTTCTTTTCTAATACAATATTCTAGCATAGAAAATTCTATTAAATTATTTTGTTTAGTGATACCAATTCTATGACAAAAATCACGAATAGAAGATGCTGTATATCCTTTTTTTCTCAATCCAGAAATAGTTAGTATTCTTGGATCGTCCCATCCGTTAACTATTTTTTTTTCAATTAAAATTGAAATTTTTCTTTTAGATAAAATTGAGTATTCTAGATTTAATCTAGAGAACTCATATTGTTTTGAATAATGCTTGATACTAGTATTTTTTAAAATCCAATTATATAAATTTTTATTGTCTTGAAATTCTAATGTACAAAAAGAATGAGTTATACCTTCAATAGAATCAGATAAACAATGAGCAAAATCATATGTAGGATATATACACCATTTTTTTTTAGTTTGGTGATGTGTAGAGAAAATAATTCGATATAATACAGGATCACGCATAACAATAAATGAAGAACTCATATTAATTTTTGCACGTAAGCATGCCTCTCCTTCTTTAAATTCTCCTTTTTTCATTTTTTCAAATAATTTTAAGTTTTCTGTAATACTTCTATTTCTATAAGGACTATTTTTTCCTACGGTACTTAAAGTGCCTCTGTATTCACGTATTTCTTCTTTTGTTAATTCATCTACGTATGCTAAACCTTTTTGAATTAATTCTTTAGCATATTCATACAGTATTGGAAAATATTCAGAAGAATAACGAACTTTTTTATGCCATTGATAACCCAACCATTTAATATCGTTTTTGATTGAGTTTATATATTTGATGTTTTCCTTAACTGGATTTGTATCATCGAAACGAAGATTACAATATCCATTGTATACATTTGCAAGTTCAAAATTTAAACATATTGATTTAGCATGTCCAATATGAAGATATCCATTAGGTTCAGGAGGAAAACGCGTATGCAATAACAAATTTTTATTTTTTTTGAAATCTTCATTAATAATTTTATAAATAAAATTATTATCATTTTTTTCTATTTTATTGTTCATTTTTTTAAATCTCATTTGATTTTTTTATATAAAAAATTACTTATTTTACATTAATAATTATATTGATTATTTATTTTTTATATTATAAAATAAAGAAAGTATTATTTTTTTAAAAAATATTTTCTATTTTTAATCAGGCTACGTAGCTCAGTTGGTTAGAGCACAGCACTCATAACGCTGGGGTCATGGGTTCAATTCCCGTCGTAGCCACTATTTTTAGTAGCGGGAGTGGCGAAATAGGTAGACGCACCAGATTTAGGTTCTGGCGCCGTAAGGTGTGCGAGTTCAAATCTCGCCTCCCGTATATTAATAAAATATTCTTCCAAGAAAATATGTAATGATAATGGGGTATAGCCAAGTGGTTAAGGCACCGGTTTTTGATACCGGCATCCCTGGTTCGAATCCAGGTACCCCAGCCATTCTAGAAATATCTTTTTTCTTCTCTAAACATAAAAAAATTTTTTTTCTAAAAATATAAATTATTTTTTTTATTTTGATAAAACTACAAAATTAAATTGTTAATTTAATGACATTAAAAATTTATTATTCTTTTCTATTTTAGAATATTTATTTAAAATAAAATAGGTTTTTTATACTATGAATTTAAATGAATTAAAGAAAAAAGCGGCATGGGCTGCGCTAGATTATATCTATCCTGGAACTGTTATAGGAGTAGGAACAGGTAGTACTGTTTTTTATTTTATTCAAGCTTTAAGTACAGTAAAACATTTAATATCTGGAGCTGTTTCTAGTTCTAATTCTTCTACGGTTTTATTGAAAAAAAACGGGATAAGGGTATTAGATTTAAATACCTTTGACTTCTTAGAAATTTATGTAGACAGTGCAGATGAAATTAATAATGACATGCAAATGATTAAAGGTGGTGGAGCAGCCTTGACAAAAGAAAAAATCATTGCTGCGATGTCAAAAAAATTTGTTTGTATTATTGATGAATCAAAAAAAGTAAATATTTTAGGCACTTTTCCATTGCCTATTGAAATTATTCCTATAGCATTTTCTTATATTTCAAAAGAAATATTAAAAATAGGAGGACAGCCAAAATTAAGAGAAAATATTATAACAGATAATGGTAATGTAATTATAGATGTTTACAATTTATTTATAAATGATCCTATATCAGTAGAAAAAAAAATAAATTCACTACCTGGAGTAGTTAGCGTTGGTTTATTTGCTTCGAGAGTTGCAGATGTTGTTTTAATAGGTACTCAAAAAGGAGTTGAGATTATCAAAAATTAATTCTACTAACGTTTAAAACCGTTTAAAACCGTTTGAAACCTATCAATAATATAATTTATATAGATTATTATGTCGACTAAACGTTCACAAAATCGAAAAGAAATTCGCTCCTATATTAGAATAGTACGCAATTCAGTAACGTTAACAAAAAAATATGATGAATCAAATAAAATTGTGAGAACTGCATTTAATTGTAATATTATTTATAATGCTAAAAACATTGCTTGTTTTTTATCATTTGATGGAGAAATAAATACATATCCCTTAATTTTAAAATTATGGTTAAACAATAAAAATGTATTTCTTCCTATAGTAAGTTCTAGTTATTCAAGAAAATTATTTTTTGTGCCGTTTACTTGTAAATCTATTTTATATTATAATCAATATAACATATTACAACCTTTTTATAATATGAAAGATATTATTTTAGAATCAGATTTAGATTTAATAATAGTACCTTTAGTAGCATTTGATTGTAGAGGTGTGCGCCTAGGTATGGGTGGAGGTTTTTATGATCAGTTTTTAAAAAATTGGGAAAGAAAAAAATTTATTCCAATAGGAATGGCTTATGATTTTCAGTTCGTAAATTACATACCTAGACAGCCTTGGGATATTTCCCTACCTATTGTTTTAACACCTAATAAAATACACTTTTTTCATCAAAATTAACTTAAATCACCAAATTTTATTTGTAAAGCAGTAATTGCTGCAATTACAGCTGTTTCTGTTCTTAAAATTCTAGGTCCTAATTTAATAGGAATAAATCCATATTGAATTATTTTTTCTATTTCTAAAAATGAAAATCCACCTTCACTACCGATTAATAATCGAACACAATTGATTTTTTCAGGCAATTCATTAATAGTGAAAGTAGCACTTGGACTAAAAACTATTTTTGTTTCATTTTCATATGTTCTTTTACACCATGGAAGTATATATTCTGGATTTTTAATTTCAGGAATATTATTACGATGACATTGTTCACAAGAAGAAATTACTATATTTTCCCAATGTATTTTTTTTTTTGGAAAACATATTAATTTATTTTGAAAGTTACAATATTCTGAAAATAATGGTGTAATAGTATTTACTCCCAGCTCAACAGATTTTTGGATAGAAAAATTCATTTTTTCATTTTTTGATATCACTTGTCCTAAATGAATTAACAGCGGTGATTCAAGATTTTTTATTTGTTTTTTTAAAATAATTATTTCTATTGTGTGATTATTTATTTCTAATATTTCAGAAAAAAAAATATAATTAGTATTATTAAATATTTCTAATTTATCTTTTTTTTTCATCCGTAGTACTTTTTTTATGTAATGCGTATAAGATTTCGATAATGATATTACTTGATTAATTTGTAAAAAATATTTGATATAAATTCTTGGGATACGTTTTTTCATTTTTTAATTTTTTATTTTTGAATAATAAATTTTACATTTTTTATAAATGTAATTATTATGATTTCCCTGTTTTTGAAAGATTAAATTTTCTCTTTCGCATTCCCATTTAGTTACAGGAAAGCTAATATCCCACGTTTTAAATAAATTTCTTTCTATTTTAGACAATTTAATTTTATACCTTTTACTCATATAGAAATAAGTTCGAGCTATCGTCCCTCTAGCTCTTTTAGGTGGTTCAACTATTCTTTTTTGAAAATCTATTTTTATGTTACATTTGCCATATTTTTTAGTATAATTATTTAATTGACCATATCTAAAATTAGATCGATCTCCATTTATTTCTCCGATAGCAGGTTGTAAATTATGAAGATCAAATTCAATTTTTTGATATAGTTTATTTTTTATGCATGTTTTTCGTCCTCCATTTTTCCAGCATTTTTTATCATGTCCAAATTCCCATGCTGGTACTACATGTTCCCACTCAATTCTTGTTGCTCGGTTTTTGTTTTTTCGAATTTTATATCCGCATGTTGATAAATCAGGTATGCCTTTTTTTCCACTCCAAATAATTTTGCATCCGCAATAAAACGATCCAGGTGCATTTTTGTGAATTTTAATTGCAATTTTTTTAACTTGTTGAAAATTTTGTATATATTTTTTTTTGAAACTATTTTTTTTAGTCGAATACAAAAAAAAAATATACTGATTATTATAAAAATTATTTTTTTTATCATATTATTTTATCTTTTTCAAAATTTAATTTTATTAAATAATAAATTCTTTATTTTTTATTTTAAATACATACTTTAATCAAGTATTATTTTTAATAATATTCTAAATTAGATAGAAATATTAGCATATCTTTCATTGAAATATTTTTTAATATTTCATAATTTTAAAAAAAGGTAAATAAAAAAATGACTGAATATCTTTTTACATCAGAATCAGTTTCAGAAGGACATCCTGATAAAATTGCAGATCAAATTTCTGATGCTTTATTAGATGAAATTATTAAACAAGATTTAAAAGCTAGAGTAGCTTGTGAAACTTATGTAAAAACAGGTATGGTTTTAATTGGAGGTGAAATTACAACTACAGCTTGGGTTGATGTTGAAGAAATTACTAGAAATACTATTAACAATATTGGTTATATTAATTCTGAAACAGGTTTTGACGCGAATTCTTGTGCAGTACTTAGTACTATAGGAAAGCAGTCTCCTGATATTACCCAAGGGGTAGATCGTTGTAATCCCTTAGAACAAGGAGCAGGAGATCAAGGGATTATTTTTGGTTACGCTACTAATGAAACAGAAGTTTTAATGCCTGCACCTATTACCTATGCTCATTTATTAGTAAAAAAACAATCTGAGTTAAGAAAAAAAAATATTTTACACTGGCTTAGACCAGATGCTAAAAGCCAAGTAACATTTAAATATAAAAATGGACGTATTATTGGAATAGATACCGTAGTTTTTTCTACTCAACATAAAGAAAGTATTACGCAGGATGTTTTAAAAGAAGCTGTTATGGAAGAAATTATAAAACCAGTTTTACCAAATAAATGGTTAACTAAAAATACAAAATTTTTTATAAATCCTACAGGTAGGTTTGTTATTGGAGGTCCTATGGGAGACTGTGGTTTAACAGGGCGTAAAATTATTGTTGATACTTATGGTGGAATGTCAAGACATGGAGGAGGTGCTTTTTCTGGTAAAGATCCTTCAAAAGTGGATCGTTCTGCTGCCTATGCAGCAAGATATGTAGCTAAAAATATTGTTGCAGCAGGATTAGCAGATCGTTGTGAAATTCAATTATCATATGCTATTGGAATTGCTGAACCTACTTCAATTATGATAGAAACTTTTAGAACAGGGAAAATAAGTAATAAGTCTTTAATTAATTTAGTACGTAACATTTTTGATTTACGTCCTTATGGATTAATTGAAATGCTTGATTTGCTTCGACCAATTTATCTTAATACAGCAGTATACGGACATTTTGGAAGGGAGGAGTTTCCTTGGGAAAAATTAGATAAAGTAGACGAATTATTGCAGTAAAAATTATTGGTATTTTTTTCTTATAGCAAACAAATAAATTAAATATATTATATGTATTTACTAGTATAGTAAAATGAACTTAATACGGAAAATTATGTTGATTTTTAATTATTTCCCATGTTAATTGTTAGCATGGGAGAAATTATTTTTTTTAAATGAAATTTCATTATTTTCTATCTGTTTTTGCTTCTTATGCGAAAGTATAGTTTCCCGTTCTAAGATGTTTTTTTCTGAATTATAATTATATCTATTAATAAATTCTTTGTGATATTTATTTGCTAAATTTAATCCAGTTTTTTTTATGCCATGTTTTATTAGAAGTTGTAGAAATTTTGCTGAATAAGTTAACTCTGGATTTTTAAAAAAAAGTATCGTTTCTTGACATGCTTTTTGATATTCAAAATTTTTAGATTGATAATCAAGTATTTTAGCAATTTTTTTTAAATCTTGAAAAATTATTTGCCCAATTTCAATTAATGTTTTTGTTTCATATTGACTATTGATATAAATTTTTTGATGAGGTTTTCTTCCTTCAAAAATAATTTTGTTCCAATTTTTATTATTTACTAAAAAGTTTTCTTTATTCATCTGAGGTGCATGAATCAGTGCACACCAGATTAGAAATAAATCTAGTATAAGTATTTGTTTTTTATTTATTCCTATTGAGGAGAATGGATTTATATCTAAGGAACGTATTTCTATATATTCAATACCTCTTTTTCCGAGAGCTTCTAAAAGTGATTCGCCAGGATTAGTTTGTCTTTTTGGTCTTATTGGGGTATAAAGTTCACTTTCCATTTGTAATATATTTGTATTTAATTGTAGAAATTCGCCTTGTTTATCTTTTATTCCTATTTTAGAAAATTTTTTTGAAGGTGTATTTATTGCTTTTCGTAAAGATTTAATATATGATTTTAAATCATTAAACATAATATTAAGTTTTATAGTAGGTGTTTTAGTATATCCAATATCACTTAATCTTAATGAAGTTGACCACGGTAAATATAGTATATTTTCTATATTTTTTTTAAATTTGTATTTTTTATCTTTTAAAAAATATTTTGATATTGCAGGTGATGCTCCAAATAAATAAGTAATAACCCATCCAAATCGATAATAATTACGAATTAAATTTAAGTAACCAGACGAAATATAATCTTCATTTTTTAGATTTATTTCAGACTTTTTCCAATTCTTCCAAAATATTTTAGGTAAAGAAAAATTATAGTGTATTCCTGAGATAGTATTTACTAAATCACCGTATCGATTTTTTAAACCTTTTCTATAGATATTTTTTATTTTTCCAAGATGAGAGGTTCCGTATTCAGCTATTTTAATAGCTGTTGATTTATTATAAAGATATGGAATACTAAATGGCCACATTCGTTCATGTTTTATTTTATATGAGACGAAAGAATGTAAATTTTTTAAAAATTTTATTAAATAATCTATGTTACTACTAGTAGGTGTGATAAATTCTAATAAATTTTCTGAAAAATCAGTTGTAATCCATCTATGTGTTAAAGGCGAGCCAAGCAAATAAGGATGTTTAGTATTAGAAAATTTTCCATTTTTTTTAATTCTTAAAGTTTCGCGTTCAATACCTCGAAAAATATTTTTTATTATTTCAGGATTTTTTTCTAGCCAAGAAATTTTTTTTGAGATATCCTCTATCAATTTTTACTCCTTAATTTTTTTAAAAAGATTATCTTTTTTTAAATGTATTAATTTTTAAGGATTTATTTTTTATGGTATCTGCTTGATTAGGACATTTTTGGATTATTATTTTTGCATCCGGAAGGATTCGAACCTCCGACCGCTCGGTTCGTAGCCGAGTACTCTATCCAACTGAGCTACGGATGCAATTTGAATTTATTAAACGTCATGTATAATAATGGCGGTGAGAGAGGGATTCGAACCCTCGATGCAGATTATTTCTGCACACTCCCTTAGCAGGGGAGCGCCTTAATCCTCTCGGCCATCTCACCTGACTAAAGGAAATTTTTATTATTTTAATTTTACTTTTTTTTTGATATAAGTCAATTTTTTTTTAAAAAATTTTCTTATAAAAAAAGGCATCTTACCTAAAGTAAGTAAGATGCAGTATTTATTATCAACTTTTTTTTTGTTTTTTTTCAGCTTGAATACGTTGATATATTTCTTCACGATGTACCGAAACTTCTTTAGGGGCGTTTACACCAATGCGAACTTGGTTACCTTTAACTCCTAGTACTGTTACAGTTATTTCATCGCCAATTATTAATGTTTCGCCAACTCGACGAGTTAGAATAAGCATTCTTTTTTCCTTGAAATAAAAGATTTCAACCCATCTGGTTCCTGTCTTCATAAATAAGATCGGGTTCAACACAAATCATAAAATATTTTAATAGTATATCATTACAAAAAATTTTTTTTAATTATAAGTAATTTATTTAAAAAATAATTATAAAATATAAAACGAGTTTTTCAATTTTAATTAAGAATAATTGAATACTAATTATTAAAATTTTTTGTTTTTATGTTTTCTAATTGTATTGTTATCCACGATTTTATGTAATTTAAAATCATAGGTAATTTTTTTATGTTCATACCTCCTCCTTCAGCAATTTCCTTTTTTCCTCCTCCTTTACCATTAGCCTTTTTAATAAAAATATTAATGATTTTTAATGCAGTTATATAATTAATTAAATTCTTCGTAACTCTAATAATAACTGTAAAATCATTTTTGTTTTTATTTATAAATATAATTATTGAGATTTTTAGTTCTTTTTTTAATTGATCAATTATCATTTTCATCGATTTTTGATCGTAATTGGTAAATGTATTAATTAATAAATTTATTCCTTTAATATTATTAATTTTTTTACTTAATTTTTTAATTTGATATATATTTTCTCTTTTCTGCAATTGGTCTGTTTTTTTTTCTAACTTTTCAACTTGTATTATTATTTTTTTTATTTTTTCTGTTATTTTAGAATTTTGACATTTTAAAAGAAAAGATATGTTTTGCATATCATTGTCTTTAATATGCAAATAATCTATTGCTTGTTGTCCAGTTACTGCTTCAATTCTTTTAATTCCTGACGATACACTTGATTGTTCTATAATTTTAAATAATCCAATATTTCCAGTTCTTTTCGTATGAGTACCTCCGCACAGTTCTATGGAAAAATCTTTTATAAATACAACTCGTACAGAAGATTGATATTTGTAATCAAATAATGCTATAGCTTTTTTCTTTTTAGCTTCTTCTAAGCTTAGATTTTTAATTTTAATTAAATCGTTACTGCGAATTTTTTTATTAATGATATTTTCAATGTTCTGTATTTGAGATAAATTTATATTTCCAGAATAAGAGAAATCAAATCTTAAATGTGTATTACTTACTAAAGAGCCTTTTTGAATAGCATTTTTTCCTAAAACTTTTTGCAATGCAGCATGAAGTAAATGTGTTGCTGAATGATTTAATTGAATAGCATTTCTATAAACGTGATTAATTTTGCTATATATGGAATCATTAACAATAATTTTACCTGAAATTAACTTTCCATAATGTCCAATTGTATCTCCATATTTTTTTGTATTTTCTACTATAAAGCGCGATTTTTTGTGATACAATTCACCTATATCACCTATTTGCCCACCAGATTCTGGATAGAAAGATGTTTTATCAAGAAAAATAGTTGCGGTTTGACCTTTATAAATTAAAAAAACAGACTCATTTTTTATAAAAATATATTTTACTAATGATTTTGTTTTATTTTTTTTATAACCTTCAAATATACATGTATCATTAATAATGATATCTTTATTATAATCTTTATAAAATTTGTTTTTTATACTAGATCTTTTTTTTTGTTCTTCTTTAGCTATATTAAAACCTTTAAAATCAATTTTTATATTTTTTTCACTGCAAATATCAGATGTTAAATCAATAGGAAAGCCAAATGTATCATAAAGATAGAATGCGGTTTTTCCAGAAATTGTTTTATTAGTGCTTTTTTTTATTTCTGCATTTAGTATTTTTAAACCTTTATCAAGTGTTTGAGAAAATTGTATTTCTTCTATTTTTAATGTTTCTTCTATTATTTTTTCTTTTTTTCTCAATATTTTTGCAGAATCACCCATAATTTCTATTAGACTAGGAACTAGTTTATAAAAGAAATTATTTTTTATTCCAATTTTATGACCATGTCTCAGTGCTCTTCTGATAATTCTTCTTAAAACATAGCCTCGATGTTCATTAGATGGCAAAATGTTTTCAGCAATAAGAAACGCACAAGATCTAATATGATCTGCTATTATTTTTAAAGAAATATTATTTAAATCTTTTATTTCAGTAAAGTTAGATATTTTTTGTATTAATTTTTGAAAAATATCGATTTTATAATTTGAATGCACGTTTTGTAAGACAGCAGATATTCTTTCTAAACCCATACCTGTATCTATGGATTTATTTATCAAAGGTACTATTTTTGTTTTTGAAATACGATTAAATTCTATGAAAACAATATTCCAAATTTCTATAAAACTTTCATTTTTATCTTTTAAAAAATCATTAGACTTATTTGAATCATCATAATTATAAAATATTTCTGTACATGGACCACAAGGTCCAGTTTCACCCATTTGCCAAAAATTTTCAGAATCATATTGAGAATTGTTTTTACTACCTATCTTTACAATATGATGACAAGGGATACGTATAATATCACGCCATATTTTATATGTTTCTTCATCATCTTCATAGACTGAAATCCATAATTTATTTTTATCTATATTAAACCATTTTCTTGATGTAAGTAATTCCCATGCATACGTAATGGCTTCTTTTTTGAAGTAATCATTAAAGCTGAAATTACCAAGCATTTCAAAAAATGTATGATGTCTTTTGGTGTAGCCTACATTTTCTAAATCATTGTGTTTACCTCCAGTTCTCAAACAATTTTGCACAGTTGTAACACGTGGATAAAATTTTTTCTTTTGACCTAAAAAATACTCTTTAAATTGATTCATCCCTGCATTAGTAAAAAGTAATGTTGAATCATTTTCTGGAATTAAAGAACTGCTTGGAACGATTACATGCTCTTTTTCTTTGAAAAAATTTAAGAAACTTTGTCTTATTTCATTTGTTGTTTTTTTCATTTTTTTTACTTAAATATTAAAAATAAAAATTAATTTATTTATAAAAAAATTTACACTTTATTTAATAAAATAATTTTAGATATTTTTTTGGCTGTATCAAAAATTTTTAATGCAAGAAAAGATTTTTCCATATATTTAAGTGTATCTATTGCAGCTGATGTTTCTGGATATTTTTGAAGTATTTCTTCTCCGCGATTAATAACTGCTATATATTTTTTGTGATAAAAATAATATTTTAATATTGTTAAATCGTGTTCTGATAAACGTTTTTTTAAATAAAATAAATCTTTTTTTGCATTTATAACATATATACTATTAGGATAATTATAAACGAACTTTTTAAGTTGAAAAAATGCTTTAATTGCGTAAATAGGATTGCTTTTATAAATTTGGATAGGAAAAACGTTGTGAAATATTTTTTTATCTAAAGATATATTAATTAAACTCTGTATATAAAAGATATAGTCTATATTTAAATGTTTCGGATATTTTTTAATAAATTCTTCTATATTTTTTTCAGCTGTATTGAAGTCTGAAACTTTATAATAAGCATAAATCAAATTCATTTTAATTTTATCGTTATTAAAATTAATAGCATGATTATTTTCAATTTTTTTTAGATCAAATATTGCTTTATAAAAATTTTTCTCTTTTAATTCTTTTCTGCATTTTTGATACAAATAATTATTTAATATAAGATTATAATTTTTTAAATTTTTAGAATATATTGCAAAACTTAAAAATAATATCATAAAAATAAATACAGTATTTTTTTTTTTCATTAGTGTTTTTCTTTAAATTAATAAAAATTTTTTTGAATCATATTTATATTTAATACTACATAAATTACTACTAATTTCAGTAAGATTATAGAATATCATATTTTGTAAAAATTAAAGATTTAGATTTATATAAATATATTTTATTAAAAAATAAGGGTTATTACATTGGAAAAAAAAGAATTAAGTGCTTGTGTACCTTTCATGGGCTTTTCAGGAAAAAGACTAGATCAAATTTTATCTAAACTTTTTATGCAATATTCACGCTCCTGTTTAAAAAAATGGATTATTATGAATAATGTCTATATTAATGGAAAAATTGAAAATCAACCTGATAAAAAAATATTAGGTGGCGAAAAAATTACTATTTATTCTACAGATGAGAAATTACCTATTAATTTACCTCAAAATATTGCATTAAATACTATTTACGAAGATAGCAATATACTAATTATTAATAAACCTCCTGGTTTAGTTGTTCATCCAGGAGCGGGTAATCAAGATGGAACAATTTTAAATGCATTACTATATCGTTATACTAATATTAGTAGTATACCTCGATGTGGAATTATTCATCGTTTAGATAAAGATACAAGTGGATTAATGGTTATTGCAAAAACAATCTTTTCATATAATAAGTTAGTTACATTACTAAAAAAAAGAAAAATTATTCGAAAATATCAAGGTATTATCAAAGGAAACATGATTTCAGGTGGCATTGTTAATTATCCTATAATGCGTCATCCTTTTAAAAGAATATGTATGACAACTGATTCTTTAGGAAAAAAATCTATTACACATTATAAAATAATTAATCGGTTTAAATTTCATACACACGTTTCTTTTAGATTAGAAACTGGTCGTACACATCAAATTCGTGTTCATATGTTACATATTGGCTATCCTCTTTTAGGAGATCCTTTATATGGTGGTATTGATTATGGTTGTAACTATTTTCAAGAAAATAGAAACATTTATCGAAAATTTAATTTGTTTCGTCAAGCATTACATGCTGATTACATTGAATTTATTCATCCCTTTACTCAAAAAGTAATGAGTTGGTCAGCTTCCTTGCCACAAGATATGAAAGACATTCTTTTATATTTAAAGAAATAAATATATAATATCTTAAACAAGATTGAAAATAATTAATTTTTTAAATAACACATCATTTTTTTCAAATTATGATTTATTGTTTTAATAAAGAATTTAATTAATAATATATACACATTAAAAAAGATTAAAGAGTCGATCAATCTATGTCAGAAGAGTCAATGGATACAGGATTTTTAGTTATTAATACTAAAGATAAACAAGATAAAACTGTAAAAAAACCTTTACGTATATTAATAAAAAAATCCTTAGAAAATTATTTTTTACATTTAGATAAAAGCCAATGTGTCAGTAATCTATATCAATTAGTTTTATCTGAACTAGAACAACCATTATTAGACATAATAATGCAACATACGCGCGGAAATCAAACACGAGCCGCTTCTATTATGGGTATTAATCGAAGTACCTTGCGAAAAAAATTGAAAAGGTATGGTATGAATTAATTTAAAAATAATATTAAATCCTATGTTTTAAATCCTATTGCACTTTCTATAATTTGTTTAGTACAGAAGGTGCAACTTGAAATTAATCTTTTTATATCTCTATTTTATACACAACATCTTTTTGATATCGTTTCTAGTGCCCAAAAATATCCGTCAAGGCCTAAACCTGTAATAACACCTTTAGAAATATCAGATAACCATGAATGTGAACGAAAATTTTCTCTTGCATAAATATTTGAAATATGAACTTCAATAAATGGAATAGTAACAGCAATTAATGCATCTCTAATTGCTATACTTGTATGTGTAAATGCAGCAGGATTAATTATGATATAATCAATTTTTTCTTTTTTAGCAGAATGTATTTTTTCAATTATTACATGTTCTGCATTAGATTGAATATCATTTAATGATATATTTAGTATTTCTGATCTTTTTTTTAAGTCATTTATTAAACAAGATAAAGTTTTATCTCCATAAATATTTTTTTCTCTATCTCCTAAAAGATTTAAATTCGGTCCATTTATCAACAATACGTTTATATTTTTTTTCATTATCATCTTAAATAAATATCCCCATTTAGAGTTTTTTATTAAAAATTTTAAAGATATTATACAATAATATCTATAAAAAATATTGTTTATTTCTTTAAAAAATATTGTATAATAAATATACAATAAAAAATTTTAACTTAAAAAGTGAATTCAAATGACATTAGAATTAGTTACTGAGTCTTTATTGACTAAAAATCAAATAAATCATCAAGATGTTTTTTCTTGTCTAGAAGATTTTTGCACTCATAATATAGATTATGGAGATTTTTATTTTCAATCTCGTATTTGTGAGTCTTGGTCACTAGAAAATGGAATTATTAAAGAAGGTGATTATCATTTAGATCAAGGAGTAGGTGTAAGAGCCGTTTCTGGAGAAACAACAGGATTCTCATATGCTGATCAAATATCAATAGATGCAGTAAGAAAAAGTGCTCATATGGCAAAAAGTATTTTTGATAAAAAAGAAAAAATAAAAATTAAACCTTTATTAAATCAAGAAAAAAAATTTTTTTATGATCCTATTAATCCGTTAAAAACGTTTACATCTAGTGAAAAAACTAATTTACTCTATAAAGTAGATCATATAGCGCGTAAGACCGATAATCGTGTTGTACAGGTAAACGCCAATTTAAGTGGATCATATGAAGAAATTTTAGTTGTTTCTACTGAAGGTAATCTAGCTACAGATATAAGACCATTAGTTGAATTTTCTGTTAGTGTTTTAGTCGAAGAAAGAGGTAGGAGAGAAAAAGGCAGAAGTGGAGGAGGAAGTCGTACTAATTATAGCTTCTTCATAACTCAAGATGATTGTTTTGGAGAAAATAGAATTGATTATTGGACAAAGGAAGCTGTTCGTATAGCTTTATTAAATTTATCTTCACACGAAGCACCTTCCGGTACATTTCCTGTTGTTTTAGGATCTGGATGGCCTGGTGTTTTATTACATGAAGCAGTAGGACATGGTTTAGAAGGTGATTTTAATAGAAGAGGAACTTCAATTTTTACTAATATGATTGAAAAAAAAGTGGCTTCAGAATTATGTACTATAATTGACGATGGAACAATGAAAAACCAACGTGGTTCATTAAATATTGATGATGAAGGAGTTCCAGGACAATGTAATGTACTGATCGAAAACGGTATTTTAAAAAAATATATGCAAGACAAACTTAATGCTCGTTTAATGAATACAAAATCTACTGGTAATGGACGTCGTGAATCTTATTCTCATTTACCTATGCCTCGTATGACGAATACTTATATGATACCTGGTAAATCTAAATTAGAAGATATTATTAATAGTGTTGATTATGGAATATACGCTATTAATTTTTCTGGAGGGCAAGTTGATATTACTTCTGGACAATTTGTGTTTTCAACTTCAGAAGCATATTTGGTAAAAAAAGGCAAAATTTTTTCACCAATTAGAAATACTACTCTTATTGGCTCTGGTTTAGAAGTAATGCAACAAATATCAATGGTTGGAAATGATTTAAAAATGGATCAAGGTATGGGTATGTGCGGAAAAGACGGTCAAAATATTCCAGTAGGAATCGGTCAGCCATCTATAAAATTAGAAAAGTTGACTGTAGGTGGAACTGTTTAATTTTTTAAAATAAAAAGTTTTATTTTCTATATATACTGGTGCAGTCAAGAATAAGGTCATGACTGCATATTTCAATATTTTTTTAATAAACTAATTTATTCGATTCTTTCTTTAATTCGTGCAGATTTTCCAGTACGCGTTCTTAAATAATATAATTTTGCTTTTCTTACCTTTCCTTTTCTTTTTACAAAGATAGAGTCAATACTATAGGAATGAGTTTGAAAAACACGTTCAATTCCCTCACCATTAGAAACTTTACGAACAGTAAAAGATGAGTTTAAAGAACGATTTTTTATCGAAATGACTATTCCTTCAAAAGATTGAAGACGTTTTTTTGAACCTTCAATCACCCATACTTTTACTTCAACTGTGTCTCCAGGACGAAAATGAGGTATGTTTTCTTTCAATTGCTCTTGTTCAATTTCTTGAATAATATTAGTCATTTTTTTTCCTTTTGATAAAAAATTAATAATTTTTTTATTTACCTTTTATTAATTTTTTTT
Source organism: Buchnera aphidicola str. Sg (Schizaphis graminum) (assembly GCF_000007365.1). Taxonomy (NCBI): domain Bacteria; kingdom Pseudomonadati; phylum Pseudomonadota; class Gammaproteobacteria; order Enterobacterales; family Erwiniaceae; genus Buchnera; species Buchnera aphidicola. The sequence goes on along the minus strand of NC_004061.1, from coordinate 435,179 downwards.
AATTCATTTAAAAGTATTTTTTCTTCTTTTTTTAAAATTTTATTTTTTAATAAATCTGGTCGTTTTGTCCAAGTTTTTTCCAAAGATTTTTTTAAACGCCACAAACGAATTTTATCATGATTTCCTGAAAGTAATATTTCTGGTACTTTCATTTTTTCTATTATTTTAGGTCTTGTATAGTGCGGATAATCAAGAAGACCATTGAAAAATGAATCTTCTTGTACTGATTGTTTTTTTTTAATTACTCCTGGGATAAATCTGGAAATAGAATCTATTGCAACCATGGCTGCCAGTTCTCCTCCAGTCAGTATATAATCTCCTATAGACCATTCTTCATCTACTTGACAATCAATAATTCTTTGATCTATTCCTTCATATCGACCACAAACAAAAATAATTTTTTTATTTTTGATTATTTCTAGAATTTTTTTTTGATTTAATCGTTTTCCTTGAGGAGATAAATAAATAACTATTGCACTTTTTAATAGATTTTTTGCATTTTTAATTGCTAAATATAATGGTTTTGCACTCATTAACATTCCCGGTCCTCCTCCGTAAGGACGATCGTCTACAGATTTATATTTATTATCAGTAAAATCTCTTGGATTAAAAAATTTAATATTTATAATATTTTTACGAATTGCTTTTCCAGTTACTCCATAATTTGTAATTGCATAGAACATTTCCGGAAAAATTGTAATAATACAGAACCATATTAAAGTGTTATCATATTTTGTTTTAGTTTGATCATGTTTGTTCAATTCCATATAACTGTTATAATTTTATGTTTAACATTAATATATTTAACTATTTTTTTATGAATAAAAGGAATCATTATTTTTTTAAAATTATTTTTTTTTAAGTTATTTCTTATGATAAGAACGTCATTATTTTGATTTCTAATTAGATTAATTACCTTTCCTAAATACTCTTTCCTCGAATTAAATACTTTACAGTCAATTACATCATTCCAGTAATATTCATCTTCTTTTAATATCGGAAGTATACTTTTGTCTATAAAAATTTCTAAATTAGTAAATTTACTGACTGTTGAACGATCAAGAATATTTTCTATATGAATAATAAAATTATTGTTGTGTTTTTTCCATTTATCAACATGAATGATTTCCCATTTTTTTTTTAGAATAAACCATGGAAAATAGCTGAATATTTTTTCTTTATTTTCAGTAAAAGAAAAAAATTTTACCCAACCTAATATTCCATAAGCTTTTCCTATTTTTCCTATTAAAATAGGATGTAATGGTTTTTTTAAAAAAATATTTATACTGTATCCTCTTTTTTATTAAATAATTTTATTAGTTTTTGAGATCTTTTTGAAATTTGAGCTCCCTTTCCTTGCCAGTATTCAATACGATTTAAATTCAATTTAAGAGTTGAATTTTGGCATTTAGAAACTGGGTTAAAATGACCTAATTTTTCAATAAATCGTCCATCTCTAGAAAATCGACTATCTGCTACTACCATTTTATAAAATGGACGTTTTTTAGTGCCATATAAAGCTAATCGAATTCGTACCATTTTTTTCCTCTCTTAAATATAAAAATTTTAATTTATTGTGTATTGTTTTATATATTAAACAAAAATTATTAGTTTATTTCTTTTTTAAAAATTTTTCGGTAGTATATTGCTTATGTTTCGAATCATTTTTCCAATTCCTCCTTTTTTTATTTTTTTCATTATTTTTTTTATATTATCAAAATTTTTTAATAATTTGTTTACATCTTGAATTTTTGTTCCCGAACCTAAGGCAATTCTGCGTTTTCGAGAACCTTTAATGATTATTGGATGCATTCTTTCTTTATGAGTCATAGAATATATAATTGCTTCTATTCTATTTAGAGTATTTTTATTTTCGCCTAATAATGGATTGTTAGATAGAATTTTATTTTTTGAGAATTTTTCTATAAAATAGTTTAAATTTCCCATATTTTTCATTTCTTTTAGTTGTATTAAAAAATCATTTAAGTTAAAATCATCACCTTTTCTAAATTTTTTAGTTAAATTTTTTACTTGAGATTGATTTACTTTTTCTTCAATATCTTTGATCAGAGATATAACTTGATTCATTCCTAAAATTCTATCAGCTATCCTTTCAGGATGAAATGGTTCTAATTGGTGTAATTTTTCTCCAGTTCCTATAAATTTAATTGGTTTTCCAGTAATATGACGAATTGATAAAGCAACACCACTTCTAGCATCACTATCTGTTTTAGTTATCACTATACCGGATATAGATAAAGATGCGCTGAATTTTTTTGCTATGTTGATTGCATCTTGACCCATCATTGAGTCTACTATCAATAATGTTTCAATAGGTTTTGAAATGTTTTGTATTGTATTTATTTCATTCATCATTTCTGTATTAATATGTAAACGTCCTGCTGTATCGATTAATAACAAGTCATATAATTTTAATTTTGCATGTTCAATCGCTTCTTTTGTGATGTTTATTGGTGTTTGAGTTGTATCAGATAAATAAAAATCTATTTTAACTTGATCAGATAATATCTGTAATTGTTTAATTGCAGCAGCTCGATAAATATCAGTTGATACTGTTAATATTTTTTTCTTATATTTTTCTTTAATCCATTTTGCTAATTTTACTAAAGTAGTTGTTTTTCCCACTCCTTGTAGTCCTACGACTAATATTATTGCTGGTGGTTGAATAGAAAGATTTAAATCATGGTTCTTTTCCCCCATTGATAAAATTAATTCATTTTTTACAATTTTTATAAATTCTTGACCGGGCGTTAAACTTTTATTTATTTCATGACCAATTGCTTTTTTTGAAACATTTTGTATAAACTTTTTTATTACTGACAGTGTTACATCTGCTTCTAAAAGTGCTTTTCTTACTTCTCGTATAGTATCTTTAATATTTTCTTCTGTCAGTCTTCCTTTATTAATAATTTTACGTAAACTTTGTGAAAGACGTTCAGTTAAGTTATTAAACATTTTTTCTTACTCGTTTTTAAATTGATATTAAATTATTATTTTTTTTTAATTTACTATTAATGTTTTTAAATCTAAAAGAGTATCTAAAAATTTAATTTACAATTAAGCAATGTTATGGGATTATTGGTGTTATATTTTCACTTGGATAACAACCTAGAATTTTTATAAATTTAGTAATTTTACCTATTTTTTCAAGAGTTTCTTGCATTAAGGAAGATGATAAATTAGCTTGAACATCAATATAAAACATTTCTTCCCATGGATTTTTATAAATATTTTGAGAAGTTAATTTTTTCATAATTAATTTATTCTTTTTCAAGATTAATAATACTTCAGCGAGAGCGCCTGATTCTTGACCTGTATTGAATATTAACGTTGTTTTTGTAGGGATTTTTGAAGAAATACTAACAGGTTTTCTTGATAATAAGATAAATCTTGTAATATTTTTCTTTTTATTTGCTAAATTTTTGTACAATACCTTTAATCCATAAATTTTACTTCCTAATTCACTTCCTAAAGCAGCATTGGTTGTTATGTTGTATTTGACAATTTTTTTCATTGCATCTGCAGTACTATTAGTATATTGAATTTTCCAATTTGGAAATTTTTTTATAAAATAACTGCATTGTTGAAATGGTTGAGGATGACTATATACTGCTTTAATTTTGTTAAGCTCTATTTTTTTTATTGCAAGTAAGCAATGATTTATCGAAATGTTAATTTCTCCAATAATAAATAAGTTTGTTTTTTTTAAAATATCAAATATTTCATTAATAAATCCAGAACAACTATTTTCTATCGGTAGAACAGCATAATCTGTTTGATTGTTTTCAACTGATTGTATAACTTCGTTAAAACTTAAACATGCATTTTCAATACATGTTTTGAAATTTTGTTCTGCATATTGAGATGCAGCAATATGTGAATAAGAACCTTTAGGACCAAGAAAAGAAAAACTAGCAAGGTCAAGATTATTATCATTGCAAAACTTATTTAATAATTTTTTTTGTGTTAATACAGATTCTTCAATTATTAATTGGAATAAACGTGTTATATAATTAGTATTTAAATTATTTTTTTTTCCTAAATTAGTTAGTTTTTCTAATAAAATTTTTTCTCTTTCTATGTCTCGTATAGGTTGATTATTTTTTATTTTAGATTCTGCTATATTTAATACTAATTTTTTTCTTTTTGCCAATAATTGAACAATATTTTTGTCGATGTTGTTGATTTCACTTCGAAAACTTAATAAATCATTTTTAGATGGCATAATTTATTTTACCTGTTAAAAATTTAGTGTTTTTAAATTGAAATAAAATATGTTTTTAATATACATTTTTATTTTTAAAAAAAATAATATTTATATAAATCAATATTTTTTTATATGTTTTATATAAAAATTTTTTATTTTTTATATACTTAAAATATAGGTAAATATTAATCTTTAAATTAGAATGATGTAATTCTATTTTTATTACAATAATCTATATTCTTAATTAATTTTTTACAAAAACATTTTAAAAAGTATTATTGGCAATAATGTATTTTACTATATCTTATTAATTATAATCATAGTATTATTTTCTCTGTGAATAATTATTTTTAAGTGAATTATGAAATGAAAACTTTTTCATTAAAACTAAATGATATAAAACGAAATTGGTTCTATGTTGATGCAACAAATAAAATATTAGGTAGATTTGCAAGTGCAATATCTATTCGTCTTAGAGGTAAACATAAGATTGAGTACACTCCTCATCTTGATACTGGAGATTATATTATAGTTTTAAATGCTTCAAAAATATTAGTTACTGGACAAAAAAAAATTAACAAAGTTTATTATCACCATACTGGTTATATCGGTGGTATAAAACAATTAAGATTTGAAGAAATTATGTTAAAAAATCCTGCTAAGGTAATAGAAATAGCTGTAAAAGGAATGTTACCAAAAGGCTCTTTAGGCCGTTCAATGTTTAAAAAATTAAAAGTTTTTTCTAATGAAAATCATGATCATATAGCACAGTGTCCTCAATTTTTAAATATTTAAAAAGGTATAAAAATTAATGGTTAAAATTCAAAATTATGGAACTGGACGTCGTAAAAGTTCTTCTGCTAGAGTTTTTCTGAGATCTGGTGATGGAGAAATAACTGTAAATAAACGTTCTTTGAAAGATTATTTTGGTCGTGAAACTTCTTGTATGGTTGTACGTCAACCATTAGAATTAGTTGATATGATGAATAATTTTAACATTTACATTACGGTAAAAGGAGGAGGGGTGTCTGGACAAGCTGGTGCTATTCGACAAGGAATTACGCGAGCTTTAATCAAATATAATCATTTACTACGTTCTGAACTCAGGAAATCAGGTTTTGTTACACGTGATTCAAGACAAGTTGAACGAAAAAAAGTAGGTTTTCGTAAGTCTAGAAAACGTACACAATTTTCTAAGCGTTAACTAATTTTTTTAAAGAACTTGGTTTTTATAATAAACCGAGTTCTTTTTTGTGTTTTCATAATTGTAAAAATTTTTATTTTAAATTAAAAAGTCAAAAGAAAAAATTGCTATTTTTGCAAGTAAAATGCTATGTCAGAACATAGTTTTTTAACACCTATTTTCTTAATCGAAGAGATTAAATAAAACCTTTCTTCTACTTTTAAAAAATTTTTAATTTTATCAATAATTTTTTTTATTTCCGAAGATTTTATTAAATCAATTTTATTAAGAATTAACCATCTTGGTTTATTATATAAACTTGTATTATATTTTTTTAATTCATTTAAAATAATTCTTATATTTTCTACAGGATTAGAATGATCTGTAGGACATAAATCAACAATGTGAAGCAATATTTTACATCTTTCTAAATGTTTTAAAAACCGCACACCTAAACCAAATCCTTGAGATGCATTTTGCATTATTCCAGGAATATCAGCTATAATAAATTTTTTACCTTCTGTATTAACACTTCCTAAAACAGGATTTAATGTAGTAAACGGATAGTTTGCGATTTTTGTTTTAGCACCAGATATACTTTTTACTAAAGTAGATTTTCCAGCGTTTGGCATACCTAACGTCCCTACATCAGCTATTAAAATTAATTCCAATTGTATATCACGTTTTTCTCCTACTGATCCAAGTGTTCTTTGTCTTGGTGTTCTATTTATTGAAGATTTAAATCTAGTATTTCCTAATCCGTGCCAACCTCCTTTGGCAATTAATATTTTTTGCTTATGCTTAATTAAATCACCTATTATTTCACGTGTTTGATAATTGATAATTTTTGTACCAACAGGAACATATATTTTTATATCACTTCCCTTTTTACCAGAACAATTTTTTCCAGATCCATTTTCTCCGTGAGGAGCTTGAAATGTTTTTTTAAATCTAAGATCAATTAGAGTATTTAAATTGTTATCAGATTGTAACCAAACGTTTCCACCATCCCCACCATCTCCACCATCTGGACCACCTTTAGGAATGTATTTTTCTCTTCTAAAATTAACACATCCATTTCCACCATTCCCAGCAATAACTTGAATTATTGTTTGATCAATAAATTTCATTTTTTATTCTTTATTTTTTAAAAAAATTATTTACTATGTATTTTTAATATTTTATTTCTTAAGTTTAAGAAAAGAATACCCCTCCTTATTTAAAAAGGGGTTTTTTCTATAGTTAATATTTCATAAAAATTTTAATATTATCTTACTATGTTAATATAAGTTCTTTTCTTAATTCCCTTTTTTTTAAATTCTACCTTTCCCTTTACAGTAGCAAAAATAGTGTGATCTTTTCCACAACCGACATTTTTCCCAGGGTGAAATTTAGTTCCTCTTTGTCTTACAATAATACTACCTGCTGGAATAAGTTCACCACCAAAACATTTAATTCCTAATCTTTGAGCATTAGAATCTCTGCCATTTCTTGTAGATCCACCAGCTTTTTTATGTGCCATGTTGACTTATTTCCCATTAAAATTATTGATATCTAAAATTTTGACATTAGTAAAATATTGACGATGACCTTGTTTTTTTTTATAGTGTTTACGGCGATTAAATTTTATTATTTTTATTTTTTTTAATCTACCATGATTTTCAACGTGAGCTTTGATTTTAGTTCCTTTCAAAAAAGGTTCACCTATTTTTACTTCTTTTTTAGCAGAAATCATTAAAATTTTGTCAAATTCAATTATTGAACCTGGTGAATTATTTAATTTTTCTAATTGAATAATTTGATTTTTTTTTACTCTATATTGTTTTCCACCGCTCATAAAAACTGCGTACATAATAATGCTCCTATTTTTTAAAAAAATTTTAATTGTTAATTAAAATTCAATTTTGAGTTTAAATAAATATAAATTGTTTTATTAAAATATAAAAAATATTTATATATATTTAATATTTGCTCCTAATTTATTTAATTTTTCAGAAAATGCTTCATATCCTCTTTCAAAATGATGAATATTATCAACTGTTGTCGTTCCTCTAGCAATACAACCGGCTAGAACTAGTGTTGCTGATCCTCTCAAATCGTTAGAAAAGACATTTTGAGAATATAAATTAGGAACACCTTTACAGACAATAGAATTGTTTTTTATTTTTATTTTTGCTCCCATTTTAATCAGTTCTGAAGTATAAATAAAACGGTTTTCAAATATATTTTCAGTAATAGTACCTTTACTTTGAGAAATACTATTTAGTAAAGCAAATTGTGGTTGCATATCTGTTGGAAATCCTGGATATGGAGAAGTTGAAATATTTATAGATTTCGGTTTTTTACCTCTCATATCTAATTGAATCCAATCTTTTCCTGTTTTAATTTCCGCTCCTGATTCTGATAATTTCATTAATACATTTTTTAAATATTTAGGTTCAGTATCATGGCAAATAATATATCCTTTAGATATTGCTGCTGCAATTAAAAAGGTTCCTGTTTCAATTCTATCTGGTATAATTTTATGTTTACCTCCGATAAGTGTTAAAACACCTTTGATAAATATTCTATTACTACCTGCTCCAATAATATTTGCTCCTAAGGTGTTTAAAAATTTTGCCGTGTCAATAATTTCTGGTTCTTGAGCTGCATTTTCAATAATCGTTGTACCTTGAGCTAGTGTAGCTGCACTCATAACAGTAATAGTTGCTCCTACACTAATTTTTTCTATATAAATACGTTTTCCTGTTAAGGGTTTTTTAATAGAAGCAGAAATATAATTTTTTTCTAAAATAATTTTTGCGCCTAATGCAATTAGGCCCTTAATATGAAGATCAATCGGTCTAGCACCTATTTTACAACCTCCTGGTAAAAATATTTTAGCTTTACCAAAACGAATTAGAAGAGGTGCTAGCATCCAGATAGATGCTCTTATCTGCTTTGTTAAATCATAGGGTGGAGAGTGAATTTTTATTGAACTTGTATCAATATATAAATTTTTTTTTTTATATTTTATTTGTGCTCCTAAACTTTTTAGCAATTGGATTGCTATATTAATGTCTCTTAATTTTGGTACATTACTTATTTTAATTTTTTTTTCCGTTAATATAGTCATAAATAAAATAGGTAAAGCTGCGTTTTTAGAACCAGAAATTATAACATTTCCATTTAATTTCTTATCGCCTTCTATATATAATTTATTCATTTACTATGAAATCTCTATACTATTTTTAATATACTTTATTTTTGATTTTTATCCCACTCTTCTAAAGAGTAAGATTTTATAGATATAGCATGAATTTTATTTTCTGTAATTAGGTCAATCAAAGGATTATAGATTTTTTTTTGTCTTTTAACTTGAGTTAGTCCTTTAAACACGTTTCCTATAGCTGTGATTTCATAATGATTATTATCTTCTGTAACATAAATATCTTTTAAATTTAACTTTTCTTTTAGAATTGATATTATTTTTTTTTTATTCATTTTTAAATATACTTTTGAATGATTGTTATAAAATATTAAATTTTTAAAATTTTGATAAATTTGATTTTTTACATTAAAATAGATATCTAAGATAGATATATATACTGTTAATTAGAGTTTATTTAAATATATATTACTAGCATATATTTTAAAAAATAATAAAATTTTTTATATGAAAAAATTATTTTTTTTGATTTAAAACTGATTAAATTTTATCAATGATAAAGTAATATTACTATATTTTTATTTGAATCATTACTGATATAAAATAAAAATTTTTTAATATTTAAAAAATTTATAAAAATAATAGTGTTTTATAAATATTTTTTTATGCTTAAAAAAAGATTCGTTTTATATTTTTTTTAAGAAGTAACATAATGAGGTATTTTATATGATTAATTTAATTCCAATGACTGTTAGAGGTGCCGAAAAACTTCGTGAAGAACTTGAACAATTAAAAAATGTAAAACGTCCTCGCATTACTGTCCAAATAGCAGAAGCTAGAAAGCACGGCGACTTAAAAGAAAATGCTGAATATCATTCAGCACGAGAAGAACAAAGTTTTTGTGAAGGACGTATACAAGAAATTGAATCCAAATTATCTAATTCTCAAATTATAGATATAACAAAAATATCAAATGATGGACGAGTAGTTTTTGGTTCTACAGTAACTATTTTAAATATAAAGAACAATGCAGTGTTTACTTATCAGATTGTTGGTGATGATGAATCAGATTTTAAAAAAAATTTAATTTCTATTAATTCCCCGATGTCAAGAGGTTTAATTGGTAAAACTGTTAACACCATTGCTATTATACATACACCATCAGGTAATGTTAAATATAAAATTTTAAAAATAGATTATATTTAAATATATACTTTTTTATAATAAGAAATACAATCTTCTATAATATAAAGATATTTGATAAAAATATGATTTCTAAAAAAAAATCAAATAGTTCTAATCGTTGGTTGTCAGAACATTTTCAAGATCAATATGTTAAGGAGGCTAAAAAGCAAAAAATACGTTCAAGATCTTGGTTTAAATTAGAAGAAATTGATAAAAATAATAGATTGTTTAAACCTGGAATGAATGTTCTTGATTTAGGATCTTCTCCTGGGGGTTGGTCTCAATATGCCGCTAAAAAAATAGGGAAAAAAGGATATATTTTAGCTTGTGATATACTACCTATGAAAAAAATAAAAGGTGTTGATTTTTTTCAAGGAGATTTTTGTAATAAAAAAACATTAAATTTGATACTAACCAATTTGTCTAATGTTAATTTAAATTTAATTATGTCTGATATGGCACCTAATATCACAGGTTGTTCATCTATTGATATGCCACGGATTATTGAAATATGTAAAACAGTTTTTACAATATCCGATCATGTACTATCTCGAAATGGTGTTGTATTAGTAAAATCATTTCAAGGAGAAGGTTTTAATGAATTTTTTGCGCAGATGAAAAATTTGTTTTCAAAAATCAAAATTTGTAAACCTAAAACTTCTCGATCAAGATCTCGAGAAATATTCATGCTAGCAACCAGATAAAAAAATAATAATCTGTGTTGTTCTTTAAAAATAGATGTTAATGAGAGGTTGTTCCCTTGAGTGACATGGTTAAAAACCTGATCTTCTGGTTAGTTATTACAGTTGTTTTAATGTCTGTTTTTCAGAATTTTAATTCTAGCGATACTAGTAATCATAGAGTTGATTATTCTACTTTTTTATCAGAAGTTAATCAAGATCAAGTCCGTGAAGCATATATTAACGGACGGATAATTAGTGTTACTAAAAAAGATAGTAGTAAATATATTACGTATATTCCTATTAACGATCCCAAGTTATTAGATAATCTTTTAACAAAAAATGTTAAAATTGTTGGTGAAATACCCGAAGAACCGAGTCTTCTAATCTCTATTTTTATTTCTTGGTTCCCGATGTTATTGTTAATAGGTGTTTGGATTTTTTTCATGCGTCAAATGCAAATGGGTGGTGGAAAAGGAGCAATGTCTTTTGGTAAGAGCAAAGCACGTATGCTATCAGAAGATCAAATTCAGACCACTTTTGCTGATGTTGCAGGATGTGATGAAGCAAAAGAAGAGGTCAGTGAATTAGTTGAATATTTAAAAGAACCTAGTCGTTTTCAAAAATTAGGAGGGAAAATACCTAAAGGTATACTTATGGTAGGTCCTCCTGGAACTGGTAAAACATTGCTTGCAAAAGCAATAGCAGGTGAAGCAAAGGTTCCATTTTTTACAATTTCTGGTTCTGATTTTGTTGAAATGTTTGTTGGAGTAGGAGCATCTAGAGTAAGAGATATGTTTGAACATGCTAGGAAATCTGCACCTTGTATTATATTTATTGATGAAATTGATGCGGTTGGTCGTCAAAGAGGTGCTGGATTAGGTGGGGGTCATGACGAAAGGGAGCAAACATTAAATCAAATGCTGGTAGAGATGGATGGATTCGATGGCAATGAAGGTGTAATTTTGATAGCTGCTACTAATAGACCAGATGTTTTAGATCCTGCTCTACTTCGTCCCGGTCGTTTTGATCGTCAAGTCATTGTAGCGCTTCCAGATGTTCGTGGAAGAAAACAAATTTTAAAAGTACATATGCGTAAAGTTCCGTTATCTGAAGATGTAGATCCAATGATAATTGCTCGTGGTACTCCAGGTTTTTCAGGAGCAGATTTAGCTAATTTAGTTAATGAAGCTGCACTTTTCGCTGCTCGTTTTAATAATCGAGTAGTATCTATGATACATTTTGAAAAAGCAAAAGATAAGATTATGATGGGTTCTGAACGTAGATCCATGGTTATGAGTGATTTTCAAAAAGAATCAACTGCATATCATGAAGCTGGTCATGTAATTATCGGAAGATTGGTACCTGATCATGATCCTGCACATAAAGTAACAATTATTCCTAGAGGCCAAGCATTAGGAATAACCTTTTTTTTGCCAGAATCAGATATACTTAGCATTAGTCGTCAAAAGCTAGAAAGTCAGATATCTACACTTTATGGAGGTCGTTTAGCAGAAGAAATTATTTATGGTTCTCAAAATGTTTCAACTGGTGCATTTAATGATATTAAAGTTGCTACAAATTTAGCACGAAATATGGTAACTCAATGGGGATTTTCAGATAAGCTTGGTCCTTTATTATATGCTGAAGAAGAAGGAGAAGTTTTTTTAGGTCGTTCTGTTGCTAAAGCAAAACATATGTCAGATGAAACAGCTAGAATTATTGATGAAGAAGTAAAACTATTAATTGAAGTTAATTATAATCGCGCTAGAAAAATTTTAAATGAAAATCTTGATATTTTACATGCTATGAAGGATGCTCTAATAAAATATGAAACTATTGATTCGTTGCAAATTGATGATTTAATGGAAAGACGCGAAGTGCGCAAACCAAAAGGATGGTTGGAAGTTGATCAAAAGAAAGATATTTAAATAAATTATTTTAAAATAAGTTATTATTTTTTATTTACCCTTTATTAATGAAATAAAATTTTAATGTGAATCACATTATTTTTTAAATAAGCATTAAAATAAGATGAAGTCATAAATTGATTATAGCTTCATCTTGTTTTCTAAAATTTAGCATTACTTTTTATTTTGTTGTAGAAATATTTACTGTGTTTAAATATTAAAAAATATTCTAAACGAATAAAAGGATAAAATTATTATGAAATATTTAAAATATTTTGGTACAGATGGCATACGTGGTACGGTAGGAGAAAAACCTATAACTCCAGATTTTTTATTAAAGTTAGGACAAGTTATCAGTACCGTATTAGGTAAAAATAAAAAAAAAAATTATTATAGGAAGAGACACACGAATTTCGGGATGTATGTTACAATATGCTTTAGAATTTGGAATTTTGTCAAAAGGGTTTTCGACCTTATTAGCGGGTTGTATACCTACTCCCGCAATTGCATATTTAATACGATCTTTAAATGCTTCAGCTGGAATTATTATTTCTGGTTCTCATAATTCTTTTTATGATAATGGAATAAAAATTTTTTTAAAAAATGGAATAAAAATAACTGAAGAAAAAGAATTTTTTATCGAAAAACAATTGGATAATTCTTTATATAATTCTTCTTATTCACAAAATTTTGGTTTGTCCAAAAAAATTAGAAATGCTGTAAAAAAATACATTGATTTTTGTAAAAGTACCTTCCCTCGTAATATAAACTTATCTAAATTTACTATTGTACTAGATTGTGCTAATGGTTCAACTTATCATGTAGCACCTAAAATTTTTCAAGATCTTGGTGCAAAAGTCATTACTTCTTCTATTTGTCCAAATGGAATTAATATCAATAAAAATTCTGGATCTACTGATATTTTGAAGTTAAAGAAACTAGTGATATCAGCACAAGCAGATATTGGTTTAGCATTTGATGGTGATGGAGATCGTGTTATTATGGTAGATCATTTAGGAAATGAAGTAAATGGAGATCAAATTATTTATATAATTGCTCAAGAATATTTAACAAACAATCAATTAAAAGGTGGAGTAGTAGGTACCTTAATGACGAATATGGGTATTATTTCTGGACTAAAAAAACTTGGTATTCCCTTTTGTGTAACAAAAAAAATAGGAGATCGTTATTTATATAAAAAAATGAAAGAAAAAAAATGGATTCTTGGTGCTGAACAATCAGGACACATTATTTTATTGGATAAACATTCTACTGGTGACGGAATTATAGCTAGTTTACAAATATTATTAACGATGATTAGAAATAACAAATCTTTATATTTTTTATCTAACCAAGTAAAATTATTCCCCCAAATACTGTTGAACGTTTTTTTTAATAAAGAAAAAGATTTTGAAAAAGATACAAGATTTCAATCTATTCTTTATAAATCTAGAAAAATTTTAGGTAAATCAGGTCGTTTTTTTATACGAAAATCTGGTACAGAACCATACGTTCGTATCATGGTAGAAGGTGAAAATTATCTTAAAATAAAAAAATTGGCTTATGATATTTCAGATATAATTAAATGTATTTAATATGTACGAATAAAAAAATTTTCTTTAATTTTTTAAAATTTACAATATATTATCTTAATATCTAGATAAACAGAAATTTTTTTTAAAAATTAAAACGAAATTTTTTTAAGAAATCATATATATATTTAAAAATATAATTATTTTATAAGTATAAAATAATTTTTAAATAAAATGTAAATTGATGTATATTTAAAAATAATTTATAAAAAGGAAAAATAATATTTTATGTATTTATTTTTTTTAATTTTTTTAATTTTTATTTCTTTTTCTTTGATTTTTTTAATTTTATTGCAGTCAGGAAAGGGGTTTAATAATACTATACATTTGAATACATCAAACAATTTCAATTTTTTCAATAGTGTTGGAAGCGGTGGTTTTATAAAAAATATTATTGGTTTTTTTGCTGGTTTTTTTTTAATTTTTAGTATTATTTTATGTAACATTAATGATAAAAAAGTTAATTCAGATGTTTTTTTAGAAAAAAATACACAAAAAAAAACTATAAATGAAAAAAAAGAGCAGAAAATATTAAATAGTGAATTACCACTTTAATTTTTGATTTTTTATATTTATATATATTCTCTACCGAGGTGGTGAAATTGGTAGACACGCTATCTTGAGGGGATAGTGCCTTTAGGCATATGGGTTCAAGTCCCATCCTCGGTATTATTTTTAGTAAAAAAAATAAAAATATATATTTTTTTTCATGAAAAAAGTGTTGTAGTATAAGCAATATTTTATTTTTATTAAAAATAGGGTGATCTTACCTAAAACCCCGAAATTTCGGGGTTTTTTATTATAATCTTTATTTGAAAATTTTTAGTTTGAGGTTGTCTAAGATGAATAAAGAAATCTTAGCTGTTGTAGAAGCTGTGTCTAATGAAAAATCACTGCCACGTGAAAAAATTTTTGAAGCTTTAGAAATTGCATTAGCAACGGCAACTAAGAAAAAATATGAACAAGAAATTGATGTAAGAGTTAGTATAAATCGTAAAACTGGAAATTTTAGTACCTTTAGACGATGGATGGTAGTAGATATTGTTGTTCATCCAACAAAAGAGATTACTTTAGAAGCAGCTTGTTTTGAAGGTGAACAAGTTAAAATTAATGATTATGTAGAAGATAAAATTGAATCTGTAAATTTTGATAGAATAACAACTCAAACTGCTAAACAAGTCATTGTTCAAAAAGTACGTGAAGCAGAACGAGCAATGCTAGTCGATCAATTTCGTAAACATATTGGTCAAATCATCACCGGTATAGTTAAAAAAATTAGTCGAGATAATTTGACTTTAGATTTAGGTAATAATGCCGAAGCTTTAATTTTACGTGAAGGTATGTTACCTCGAGAAAATTTTCGTCCTGGAGATCGTATTCGTGGTATTTTATACGGAGTATATCCAGAAGCTCGTGGCGCACAGTTGTTTCTGAGTCGTTCAAAAACTGAAATGCTTATTGAGCTTTTTCGTATAGAAGTTCCCGAAATTGGAGAAGAAGTTATTGAAATTAAAGCAGCTGCACGTGATCCAGGTTCTCGTGCTAAAATTGCAGTAAAAACCAATGATAAACGAATTGATCCAATAGGAGCTTGTGTAGGAATGAGAGGTGCACGAGTACAAGCTGTATCTAGTGAATTATGTGGAGAACGAATTGATATTATCTTATGGGATGATAATCCTGCTCAATTTGTCATTAACGCTATGGCTCCTGCTGATGTCGTTTCTATTATAGTAGATGAAGATCACCATACTATGGACATTGCTGTAGACTCGAGTAATTTAGCACAAGCGATTGGACGTAATGGTCAAAATGTTCGTTTAGCTTCTCAGATTAGTGGTTGGGAACTTAATGTTATGACTACAGAAGATCTTAGATCTAAACACAAAGAAGAAGCTTATGCTGCTTTTAATATTTTTAAGAAAAATTTAAATGTTAGTGAAAAAGTCATTAAAACTTTAGTTAAAGAAGGTTTTTCTTCTCTCGAAGAATTAGCGTATATACCACTTAATGAGTTGTTAGAAATTAATAATTTAACAGAGAGAGAAGTGCAATTAGTTCGTGAAGGCGCTAAAAATGGATTGCTTCTTCTTGAGTTAGATCAAAAAAATCAGATCAAAAATAAAAAAATTGAACAAGCTTTATTGAATGTAAATGGTATGAATGAGCTATTAGCTTTAAAGTTAGCAGAAAAAAATATATTTACTGTGGAAGAATTAGCTAATCAGGGAATAGATGATTTAATTGATATTGAAAATTTAAATTCTGAGCAAGCTGGTTTGTTAATTATGGCAGCTCGTAATATATGTTGGTTTAGCAGCAAAGTCTGATAATAGGAAAAAAAGTATGGTTGATATCAGTTTAAAAATTTTATCAAATGAAATGAAAATATCTATTAAAGAATTAATAAAGACATTATCTGAAATTAGTATTTCTAAAACTGAAAACGATTGCATCAGTATAACAGAAAAGAAAAATTTATTAAAATATTTAGAGAGTAAAAAAAAACCTTTTTTAAATACTTTTATCTTACAAAGAAAAACGCGAAGTACTTTAAATGTATTTACTCCTGGAGGTAAAAATAAATCTGTTCAAATAGAAATAAGAAAAAAAAGAATGTATCTTAAAAATAATAAATCTGAATTAGAACCTTTATTAAAAAATAAAAATTTATTGCAAAACAAAGAAAAAAATAATTTGAAATCGTTAAAAAACACTATTTCAAAAGCAAAAGAATCTCAAAAAAATATTGACATTTTAGAAGAAAGTAAAGCTAATATCAATTTTAAAAATTTAAATAAATTAACAAAATCTAATGTTTTTAATAAGAATGAAAAAAATAAATCTTTGAAAAAAAATATAAACTTTAATAATCATTCATTTTACTCAAAAAAAACAATAAAAAATAATACTGAAAATCAAAAATTATACAAAGAAGAAAAAAAAGATTATCATTTAACAACATTTATTCATAATCGCAATACAGAAGATAATAGAGACCGTGAAATAGAAAAAAATAAAAGAAATTTCCATCGAAATATAAAAAATTATCGTCAAAAGAAAAATAATAAACAAAACAATCAAATCAAGTCTAAAAAAGATGAAGTTCGCATTTCTAAAAATAGAAAAAATGTTAAACAAAAAAACAAATCTATTTTGTTACAACAAGTTTTTAAAAAACCAGAATCTGTTATTAATCGCGATGTAGTTATCAATGGTGCTATTACTGTATGTGATTTAGCTAATAAAATGGCTATAAAAAGTTCTGAAGTAATAAAAAACATGATGAATATGGGAATAATAGGAACAATTAATCATGTTCTCGATCAAGATACAGCGCAATTGATTGCAGAAGAAATGGGTCATAAAGTTATTTTACGTCGTGAAAATGAATTAGAAGAATTAATAATGAAAGACCGTGATACAGGAAATAATATTTCTTTAACTCGTGCTCCCGTAGTCACTATTATGGGACATGTTGATCATGGAAAAACATCATTGTTAGATTACATTCGTTCTACAAAAGTAGCTTCTAGTGAAGCAGGTGGAATTACCCAAAATATTGGTGCCTATCATGTTACTACTGATTTTGGTTCTGTCACCTTTTTAGATACACCAGGACATTCTGCTTTTACCGGCATGCGATCTCGTGGAGTTAAAATTACCGATATTGTTGTATTAGTTGTTGCAGCTGACGATGGAGTAAAACCGCAGACTATTGAAGCAATTCAACATGCAAAAGAAGCAAATGTTCCAATTATAGTTGCTATTAACAAAATAGATAAAGTAGATTCTAATATAGATCAAATTAAAAATGATTTAACAAAATATAACATTCTTTCGGAAGAATGGGGAGGTGAGAATATATTCGTACTTATTTCCGCAAAAACAGGAAAAGGTATAGATAATTTATTAAATGCTATTTTATTACAATCTGAAATATTAGAGCTTAAAGCTATATCTACAGGTATGGCCGAAGGTGTCGTAATAGAATCTTTTTTAGATAAGGGAAGAGGACCAATAGCAACTGTTTTAGTTCAAAAAGGAAATTTGAAAAAAGGAGATATAATATTATGTGGTTTTGAATACGGTCGTATTAAAGTTTTACGTAATGAAAATGGAAAAACACTTAAACATGCAGGACCATCTATGCCAGTTGAAGTTCTAGGTTTGTCTAAAGTTCCCTTCTCTGGTGAAAAGGTAACTGTAGTACGTGACGAAAAAAAAGCAAAAGAAGTAGCTTCCTATAGAAAAAATAAATCTCGTGAAATTAAATTAGCTAATCAGAATAGATCAAGTTTAGAAAATATGTTTAAGAATATTAAAAAAAATGATTTTTCTGAATTAAAGATCATCATTAAATCTGATGTACAGGGTTCTTTAGAAGCCATTTCTAGTGCTTTATTTAAATTATCTACTAATGAAGTAAAAGTAAATATTATAGGATCAGGTATTGGAGGAATTACAGAAACAGATGCTTCTTTAGCTCTAGCTTCTAATGCTATTATTTTGGGTTTTAATGTTCGAGCAGATGCTTCTGCTAAAAAAATAATTGATTTAGAAAATTTAGATCTTCGTTATTATTCAGTTATTTATGACTTACTTAACGAAGTAAAAGCAGCTATGACAGGTCTTTTATCTCCTCAATATAAACAAAATATTATTGGTTTAGCTGAAGTAAGAAATATATTTAAATCTCCTAAATTTGGATTAATTGCAGGATGTATGGTTACTGAAGGTATTATTAAAAGAAATAATCCAATTCGTATATTGAGGAATAATGTAGTTGTATATGAAGGTGAATTAGAATCACTGCGTCGTTTTAAAGAAGATATCAATGAAATACGAAATGGAATGGAATGTGGAATTGGTATAAAAAATTATCATGATTTAAATATCGGAGACGTTATAGAAGTATTTGAAGTTAAAGAAATAAAAAGAATACTATAAATTTAAATTTATAGACAATTATATCTTTTTAGAATATTTTAAATTTGGTAATAAAATCATGGACAAATTGTTTAATCGATCTTTTAGAATTGCTCAAGAACTACAAAAAAATATTGCTTTTATTATACAACATTCTCTTAAAGATCCACGTATTAAAACTATTATCACTGTTTCTGAAGTGCGATTATCAAAAGATTTATCTTATGCTCAAGTATTTGTTAGTTTTTTAGAAACTAATAGTAATTTAACTGTAAAAAAAGTATTAATTTTATTAAATAGAGCTTCTGGATACATTCGAAAATTATTATGTAAAAAAATGAATTTAAGAATTATTCCAATTATTGTTTTTTTTCATGATGATTCCTTTTTTAAAGGTAACAAAATTTCTAAATTGTTAAATATATTAACAGAGAAGAATAACATTACATTATGAATAAAAATATAAGGATAGGTAAATGTTTTTTCATAAAAAACGTAATGTTAATGGATTTTTATTGTTGGACAAGCCTAAGGGAATGACTTCTAACAATGTTTTACAGAAAGTAAAAATTATTTTTAAGGCTAAAAAAGCAGGCTATATTGGTACCTTAGATCCCTTAGCTACTGGAATTTTACCGATTTGTTTTGGTGAAGCTACAAAATTTTCTAATTATTTGAATGCATCAGACAAACACTATAATGTAATTGCTAGGTTGGGAGAAAAAACATCTACTTCGGATTCTGATGGAATAATTGTAAGAAAAAGACCCATTTTATTTACGCCTATTCAACTTAGTTTAGCTTTAAAAGCACTGACAGGTTCAGTTAATCAAATACCTTCAATGTACTCAGCTGTTAAATATAAAGGTATTCCTTTGTATAAATATGCACGACAGGGAATAAATGTTAAACGTAATATTAGATGCGTTTTTATATATAAGATTGATCTTGTTGATCAAAAAGATAATTGGATTGAATTAAATGTGCATTGTTCAAAAGGTACTTATATTCGAACACTTATTGAAGATTTAGGTGAAAAATTATTTTGTGGAGCTCACGTAATTAGATTACGTCGTTTAAAAATAGGATTACTTTCTTATTCTAAATTAGTCAAGCTATCTTTTTTAGAAAATTTATTAAATGAAAAAAATGTTGTAAAAATAAATTTTTTTAAAAAAATAGATGATTTGCTAATGCCAGTTGATACTCCAGTTTATTTTTTGCCTAAGATATATATTTCTATTGAAAAATTATCTGTTTTTAGATTAGGACAAAAAGTTAATTTTTCATCTTCTATCACAAATGGTTTAGTCCGTGTTTTTGAAAAAGATAATAATACATTTATCGGATTAGGAAAGATTAATTCTGAAAAAACGTTAATTCCGTATCGATTAGTTTCTATGTTAACTAATTAAATTGATCTATATTAAATTTAATAATAGCATGATATTATTTTTTAAATAATTTTATTAAATTATAATTAATTTTACATAGTTTCAAATATATGGAGTATCACATGTCTCTAGGTATAATGACTATAAAAGAAACAATTTTAAAATATGGTAAAAATGAAAAAAATACTGGAAAAACAGATGTTCAAATTGCATTATTAACGAATCAAATTAATCATCTTCAACTGCATTTTTCTCAACATAAAAAAGATCATTGTAGTCGTAGAGGTCTTTTAAAAATGGTTTCAAAACGTCGTAAATTGCTAAATTATTTAAAGAAGAAAAATATATCTTGTTATACTAAATTAATTGAAAGTTTAAATTTAAGACGATAAATAGTTTTTTTAAAGAATTATAAGATTAAAAAATATTTAAAAATTTTAAATTAATAGATAAAAAATTTTTTAATTAAGGGCTTTTTTTAGCCCTTTTTTACATTTTTTCTTATATTTTAATTAAAAATGCATTAATTAACAATTTTTTTAAAAAATTAAAAAAATTTATATTTATAATTTGTAGATCAAATACTATATTGATTTATAAAAATAATGTTTAATATTAAAAGTTTATAATGAATAGAAAATTAGTCTTATATTAAGGATATTATTTTGCTAAATCCCATTGTTCGTAAATTTCAATATGGCCAACATACAATTACCTTAGAAACAGGTATAATGGCTCGCCAAGCAACAGCAGCTGTCATGGCTAGCATGGATGATACAGCTGTTTTTGTTACTGTTGTTGGAGAAAAAACAACAAATTCTAGTCAAAAATTTTTTCCTCTTACAGTAAATTACCAGGAAAGAACATATGCTGTAGGTCGAATACCTGGAGGTTTTTTTAGAAGAGAAGGACGTCCAAGTGAAAATGAAATATTAACTGCTCGACTAATTGATAGACCAATTCGACCCTTATTTCCAAAAGGTTTTTGTAATGAAATTCAAATAATTGCTACGGTAGTATCAGTTAATCCTCAAATAAATCCTGACATAATTTCTATTATAGGTGCTTCAGCAGCATTAAGTCTATCAGGAATACCATTTTATGGACCAATTGGAGCTGCTAGAGTTGGTTTTGTTAATAATCAATATGTTTTAAATCCTACAATTGACGATATGAAATCTAGTTTTTTAGATTTAGTTGTCTCGGGTACTCAAAATGCTGTTTTAATGGTAGAAGCAGAGTCAAAAGTGTTAAGTGAAGATAAAATTCTTGGTGCTATTATGTTTGGTCATCAACAACAACAAGTTGTTATTAACAATATTCGTTCTTTATCTAATGAAGCCAGCAAATTACCTTGGATAATATCTTATCCTGAAATAAATACAGAATTAGAATTAAAAATAACCAAATTGGCTGAAAAAGACATAAGTAATGCTTATTTAATATTTAATAAGCAAGAAAGATATGAAAAACTAAATTTTCTTAAGGAAGAAATAATAAAATTATTTTTTAGTGAAAACTCAAATATAGATATATCAGAGATTGAAGATATTTTTGAAAAAATTGAAAAAAATATTGTAAGAAAACGTATACTAAATAATGAAAATCGTATTGATGGACGAGAGAAAGATATGATTCGTGCATTAGATATCAGAACAGGTGTATTACCGCGTACACATGGTTCTTCTTTATTCACTAGAGGTGAAACGCAATCTTTAGTCTCTGTTACCTTAGGAACATCTCGAGATGCACAAAATTTAGATGAATTACTAGGGGATAAAACAGATAATTTTTTATTTCACTATAATTTCCCTCCTTATTCTGTTGGAGAAATTGGAATAGTAGGATCACCTAAAAGACGAGAAATTGGACATGGTCGTTTAGCTAAAAGAAGTCTTTTAGCAGTTATGCCTAAATTAGATGATTTTCCTTATACTATAAGAATAGTATCTGAAATTACTGAATCGAATGGTTCTTCTTCTATGGCTTCTGTTTGCGGTGCATCTTTGGCTTTAATGGATGCTGGAGTACCTATAAAATCTGCTGTTGCAGGAATATCTATGGGTCTAGTTAAGGAGGGAGATAAATATGTTTTACTTTCAGATATTTTAGGTGATGAAGATCATTTAGGAGATATGGACTTTAAAGTTTCTGGAACAGAAGAAGGTATTACCGCTTTACAAATGGATATAAAAATAGAAGGGATTACTAATGAAATTATGCGTATTGCACTAAATAAAGCGAAATCTGCTCGATTGCATATTTTAAATGTTATGAAACAAGCATTAAGTAAACCTAGAAACGAAATTTCTGAATTTGCACCTCGTATTCATAAAATTAAAATAAACCCTGAAAAAATTAAAGATGTAATAGGTAAGGGGGGTTCTGTAATTCGCATGTTAACTGAAGAAACAGGTACAATAATTGAAATAGAAGATGATGGTACAATTAAGATATCTGCAACAATTGGAGAAAAAGCAAAAAATGCTATTCGTAGAATTGAAGAAATTACAGCAGAAATTGAAGTTGGACGTATTTATTCTGGAAAAGTTACTCGTATTGTTGATTTTGGTGCTTTTATTTCAATAGGTATTGGAAAAGAAGGATTAGTACATATTTCACAAATTTCTAATAAACGCGTTGAAAAAGTTTCTGATCATTTGACAGTTGATCAGATAATTTCAGTAAAAGTATTGGAAATAGATCGTCAGGGTCGTTTAAGATTAAGTATTAAAGAAGTAGAAAATTCTATTATTTCTAATAAATCTATAAATAATATTTATATCTGATATAATTATATTTTTAAATAGTACAAAACTTAATCTTTTTTATGTGATTCATCTATTATATCATAAATTTAGAAATTAAAAAATTTTTATTTTTAATAAAATATAGATTTATATCTTATCAGATAGTACCATATGAATAGTACATAAATAAAATTTAATTTTTTAGATTATTTTTAATTTTTTTCTATTAATTAGTAGAAAAATAATTGTTAAAAATTATTCTCACCATTTGCTAATGTTATATTTTATGTATTTAAAGCATCATTAGCAATAACTAATAAATATCATTTTCTCTTAGTGTTTTTATTAGATCATTTAATTTGAGCCGGTTCACAACTTTCAATGAGAATAGTCAATAATATATATTTTCATCATGAGCTATGTAGACTGGCCACTGTAACTTAAAAGGCATATCTATTGCATGACTCATACTGAAAGCACATTTTCTTTTCTTGGTTTAAATCCTTTTATTATCAAATCTTTATCAAAAATGGGATATGTTAAACCTTCTCCTATTCAAGCGGCTTGTATTCCATTACTTCTAGAAGGACGAGACGTATTAGGAATGGCACAAACAGGAAGTGGAAAAACAGCAGCATTTTCATTACCATTATTACATAATCTTAATATTAATTTAAAAGCGCCTCAAATTTTAGTATTAGCTCCAACAAGAGAGTTGGCTGTTCAAGTAGCTGAAGCTTTTTCAGATTTTTCTAAATATATAATGGGAATACATGTATTACCTTTATATGGTGGGCAACGATATGAAGTACAACTACGAGCACTGCGACAAGGGCCCCAAATTGTTGTAGGAACTCCAGGACGTTTATTAGATCATTTAAAAAGAGGAACTCTTAATCTTTCAAATTTATATGCATTAGTTTTAGATGAAGCAGATGAGATGTTACGTATGGGTTTTATAGAAGATGTAGAAACAATTATGTCTCAAATACCTAAAGAGCATCAAACAGCTTTATTTTCAGCAACAATGCCAGAAGCTATACGCCGTATTTCTAAAAGATTTATGAAAAATCCTCAAGAAATCAAGATACAATCGAATATCACTACACGTCCAGATATTAAACAAAGTTATTGGATGGTTTACGGTAGAAAAACTGATGCCTTAATTCGTTTTTTAGAGGTAGAAGATTTTTCTGCAACAATTATTTTTGTCAAAACAAAAAATGCAACTTTAGAAGTATCTGAAGCTTTAGAACGTAATGGATATAATAGTGCTGCATTAAATGGAGATATGAATCAAGCTTTAAGAGAACAAACTTTAGAACGATTAAAAAGTGGTCGATTAGATATTTTAATTGCCACAGATGTAGCTGCTCGTGGTTTAGATGTTGATCGCATTAGTTTTGTTATTAATTACGATATTCCCATGGATTCAGAATCTTATGTTCATCGTATAGGTCGTACAGGTCGAGCTGGTCGAGCTGGTCGGGCTTTATTATTTGTTGAAAATCGTGAACGTCGATTATTGCGTAACATTGAACGTACAATAAATCAAACTATTCCAGAAGTTCAGTTGCCAAAAATTGAAGTCTTATGTAAAAGACGTCTTGAACGATTTGCAAAAAAAGTACAAGAACAATTAGAAAGTAGAGATTTAGATGAATACAGTGCATTATTAGATAAATTATACTCTCCTGATGATTTAGATATAAAGACTCTTGCTTCTGCTTTATTAAAAATGGCTCAAGGGGGACGACCTTTGATTATTAAAAAAGATTTATTACAACGTCCATCTAGAGAGTTTTCGTTTAAAGATGATCGCAGACGTGAAGACAATCATCGTAATAACAATCGAAATCGTCGTGAACGTCGAGAGCTAAAAGATATAGATTTATATCGAATTGAAGCAGGTCGAAATGATGGAGTAGAAGTCCGTCATATAGTTGGAGCTATTGCTAATGAAGGAAATATTAATAGTCGCAATATTGGAAATATTAAACTATTTTCTTCTTATGCAATTGTAGAATTACCTAAAGGATTATCTAAAGATTTATTACAACGTCTCATAAAAACAAAAATTTTGAATAAGAAAATAAACATAAAATTATTACGTGATATTAAAAATTATGAAACTAGAACGCATAATCGTTCTATCTTTAATAAAGATAAAAATAATAAGCGTCGTTTTTCTGATAACCGTTTAAATAAATCTAGTAGTATTAAAAACGAAACGAAATCATCTTTTTTTCGTCGTAAAAGTGTTTGATTTTATGCCGCTTTGCGGCATATTGAAAATATTATAGTAGGAATTTATTTTAAACTCTTGTAAAATTTATTTTTTAAATGCCATTGCTTCCATTTCAATTTTTACGTTTTTTGGTAATTTTTGAACTTCTATACAAGATCTTGTAGGAAATGATGATTTGTTATCTATAAAAAATTTTTCATATATTTCATTAATTATATGAATTTTTTCTAAATTAGTAGTAAAAACTGTAATTTTTATAATATCCTGTATTGTATATTTTGACGCAATAATAATTGATTTTATATTTTTTAATACAATATATGTTTGTTCAGAGATATTATTTGGTATTTTCCCTGATTTAACATCAATAGGTATTTGACCAGAAATAATCAAAAAATTTTCATTTTTTATAGCTTGTGAATATGGTCCAATAGGTTTTGGGGCATTTTCAGTATTAACTATAACATTCATAAAGCACCATTTTTAATTTTATTAAATAGAAAAAAACATGAAATATGTAATATTTAAGTTTTTTATAAAACTATGTTTTTAGCGAATTCTTTTTCACAATATTGACACTTTAAATTTATCTCATTATTTATATCTTTGGTAAAAATAAAGCTAGAAGTTATGAAATGATTGTGACTAGCACAATTACTGTTGGGACAAATTAGAATACGATCTATCTTTTTAGGTAAAGAAGGAAATATTTTTCCTACTAAATTATATTTTTCAATATAATTAACTGTAGCACATGGTGCATAAATAGCTAATTGATTAATTTGATCATCGCTTAAAAAAGTATTTTCAATTTTTATGATATCTTTTTTATCTAATTTTTGAGAAGGTAAATTTAATCCAATAGTAATTCTTTTTTCTGTTTCTGTAAATCTGAATAATGAAAGTAATTTAAAACCAATATGTGCTGGAATATGATCAATTACACTACCAGATTTAATAGCTTCAACTTGAAGTTTATTTATTTGCATATATTTTTTATTCAAAATGTTTTTCTATTAATACTAATGATAAAATTGCTTGACGTGCATAAATTCCATTTGCTGCTTGTTTAAAATACCAAGCATAAGGTGTGAAGTCAACATTGTTATCTATTTCGTCTATACGAGGTAGTGGATGTAATATTTTTAAATTATTACGTGCATTTTTTAAAGTAGAAGTTTGTAATACAAATTTTGATTTAGCACTTGCATATTCAGTCGAATCAAGTCTTTCTTTTTGAACACGAGTCATATAAAGAATATCAATTTCAGAAATTATTTCTTCTATATTTTTATATCTTTTCCAATGAATTTCTTTTTTATAAAGCATGTCATTAATATAATTTGGCATAGTTAATGAATCAGGTGAAACAAAAAAAAATTGATTATTTTTATACTTGGCCAATGCTTGTGTTAATGAATGAACTGTTCTTCCATATTTTAAATCTCCTACCATAGCAATATTCAAATTATTAAGCTTGTTTTGTGTTTCTTTGATGGTAAATAAATCTAAAAGTGTTTGTGTAGGGTGTTGATTAGCTCCGTCTCCTGCGTTAAATATTGGGACTCCATTAGAAAATTGTGCGGCTAAACGTGCTGATCCTTCTTGGGGATGTCTAATAATAATTGCATCTACATATGAACTTATAACTGAAATAGTGTCTGATAAAGTTTCGCCTTTTTTTCCTAAAGAAATATTTGATCCATCAGAAAATCCTATTATTGATGCTCCTAAACGATGAACAGCAGTTTCGAAAGATAAACGAGTACGTGTTGATGCTTCAAAAAAACAACTGGCAATAATTTTATTTTTTAATAAATTAGGTTGTGCTTTTACTTTTAGAAAAGCTGATTTTTTTAATACTAACTCTAATTCATTTTGATTAAGATCACTAATTGAAATTATATTTTTTTTATATAGAGAATTTCTCAATTTTTTATTTTCCTTAATTATAATGAAAAAGATAGCGTTTGATACGCTGATCAATATATAAAGAGATAAGAAAAAAAATTATTGAGGATTTTTTTATATATTAAAACTTTCATATTTTGTTTATATTTATATATGATTTTTCTTAATATAAAAGATATTAATTAATTTTTAAAAATTCATTTCTTTTATAAGACTTGATACAAGGAGTGCTTTTATAGTATGTAATCTATTTTCTGCTTGTTCAAAAATTGTTTTTTGATGTTTTTGAAAAATATTATCTGTGATTTCCATTCCATCTTTTAATCCATATTTTTTCAATATAGATTTTCCTATACTTGTTTTTTGATCGTGTAAAGCAGGTAAACAATGCAGTATTTTTACTTTAGAATTATTTGTCATTTTTATCATAGAATCATTTACTTGATAATTCTTTAATAATTCAATTCTTTCTTTCCATATTTTGTGATGTTCTCCCATAGAAACCCAAACATCAGTATAGATAAAGTCTGCATTTTTAACACCCTCGCTGATATTTTCAGTACATATTATATTACCTTGATTTTTTTTTATTATTTTTTTGCATTCAATAAAAAGATTCTTTTCAGGCCAATATTGTTTTGGAGAGACTAAATACAAGTTTAATCCTACAATTGAAGCTGCTTCTAAAAGACTATTTCCTATGTTGTTACGCGAATCACCAACATAAGCACATTTTATATCAGAAAAATTTCTATTTGGAAAAATTTCTTTTATAGTTAGTAAATCAGCAATTAATTGTGTAGGATGAAATTTTTCAGTTAATCCATTCCAGACTGGTACAGTAGAATACTGTGCTAAAATTTCTATTGTTTTATGATTATGACCTCGATATTGAATTCCATCGTATAAACGACTGAGTACTCTTGCTGTATCCTCAATTGATTCTTTTGTTCCAAGATGAGTACTACCGGGTCCAAGATAAGTAACATTTGCACCTTGATCAAAAGCGGCAACTTCAAATGAACATCTTGTACGAGTTGATTCTTTTTCAAAAATTAAAGCAATGTTTTTTTGTTTTAGTAATTTGATTTCTTGACGATTTTGTTTTGTTTTTTTTAATTTTTCAGATAATGTAATAATGTGTTTTAATTCTGCAGTAGTAAAATCTAATAATCTTAAACAGTCACGTTGATAAAGACAATTCATAACTTGAATACTCCATAACTAGATAAAAATATATTTTTAATGAAGTTAAATTTAAAAGTAAAAAATAGAATTATATAGTATATAATATTTTTTTATATTTTATTTATTTTTTTAATAAATAAAAAGTATAATTAACTAACAACTTTGATTATGTTTTTTGAGAAAAAATTATGAAATTTTTTATAAAAAATGTTCTTTTAGAAGAAGAAAAAAGTGATTGTATTGTAATTGGCGTTTTTGAATTTTGTGAATTTAAATATTCAAACAATTATTTAAATAAATCTATTTGTAGTTATATTAATAATTTTATTAAAAAAGGTGATATGCAAGGAAAAGTAGGTGAAACACTTTTATTGTATGATGTTCCTAATGTTGTTTCTAAAAGAATACTACTCGTAGGATGCGGTAAAAAAAATAGATTAAATAGATATTATCTTGATAAGATCATAAATAAAAGTATGAAAATTTTAAATAAATTTTCTATTAAAAATATTATTTTTTCTTTAACTGAAATAAATATTGAAAATTATGATATATATTGGTCGATTAGGACAATAGTTAATTCTATCAATAAATATTTATATAAAAATTTTAAGATAAATGCTTTTTTAAAAAAAGAGGTTTATTTAAATTCAATTTCATTTCATATAATAGAAAAAAAAGATTTTCATATAGCAAATAATTCTTTAAAACATGCTTTAGCAATTAATTCTGGCATTACAGCTGCAAAAAATTTAGCTGATTTACCACCTAATATTTGTAATCCATTATACTTATCTTTACAAGCTCAAAAATTATCTGAAAAATATAAAGATAAAATCCATGTTACATCTATTGACATTAAAGAAATGAATAATTTAGGTATGAACGCCTATGTGGCAGTTGGAAAGGGATCTAAAAATAAACCGTATATGTCTGTAATCAAATATTCTGGAATAAATAATACTGAACAAGAAAAAATTATTGTATTAATAGGAAAGGGATTAACATTTGATTCTGGAGGTATATCTATTAAACCGTCTAACAATATGAATGAAATGAAGTATGACATGTGCGGTGCTGCGGCAGTATATGGCACTTTAATTGCTGCAGCTAAATTAAATTTACCACTAACTATTATAGGTATTTTAGCAGGTTGTGAAAATATGCCAGGAGGAAATGCATTTAGACCTGGTGATATTATAACTACGATGTCAGGTAAAACAGTAGAAATATTAAATACTGATGCTGAAGGACGTTTAGTTTTATGTGATGTTTTAACATATGTACAGCGTTTTTCTCCAAACATAGTTATTGATATTGCTACCTTAACTGGAGCATGTGTTGTCGCATTAGGAAATCATTTTAGCGGTCTTTTTTCAAACGATGATCAACTT
Source organism: Buchnera aphidicola str. Sg (Schizaphis graminum) (assembly GCF_000007365.1). Lineage (NCBI taxonomy): Bacteria > Pseudomonadati > Pseudomonadota > Gammaproteobacteria > Enterobacterales > Erwiniaceae > Buchnera > Buchnera aphidicola. The sequence continues at coordinate 405,439 of NC_004061.1, read as the reverse complement.
GCTTATGCATTAGAAAAATCATCAAGACAAACTAACGATAAAATATGGCGTTTGCCTCTATCTTTAGAATATGAAAAAGAGTTACATTCTAATTTTGCGGATCTTTCAAATGTTGGAAGAGGTAAAGCAGGTGCAATAACTGCTTCTTGTTTTCTTGCTCAATTTTCGAAAAAATATACTTGGGCTCATTTAGATATTGCTGGAACTGCTTGGAAATCTGGTAAAAATCACGGTGCAACAGGTCGTCCTGTTGAACTATTAAGTCAATTTTTATTAAATGAATCTAATTTTTTAAAATTTTAAATAATATAAAAAAATTTATTTTTTTGATGCAGCAATATTGCTATTTTTTAAATCATAAATACAGTTGAATATAATGAAAAAAAATTATAACCCTAAAGATATTGAAGAACATTTATACAATTTTTGGGAAAAAAATGGATTTTTTAAACCTAATAATAATTTAAACAAACCAGCTTTTTGTATTATGATGCCACCTCCTAATATTACGGGTAATTTGCATATGGGGCATGCTTTTCAACAAACAATTATGGATATATTAATTCGATACAATCGAATGCAAGGAAAAAATACGTTATGGCAAGTTGGAACAGATCATGCTGGAATAGCAACTCAAATTTTAATTGAACGTCAAATTTTTTCAGAAGAAAGAAAAACGAAAAAAGATTATAGTAGAAATGATTTTATTAAAAAAATATGGAAATGGAAAAAAAAATCTAATTTTTCTGTTAAGAAACAAATGAAACGATTAGGAAATTCTGTTGATTGGGATCGAGAAAAATTTACCTTAGATCCTGATATTTCTAATTCTGTTAAAGAAGCCTTCATCATTTTATATAAAAATAATTTAATTTATCAAAAAAAAAGATTAGTACACTGGGATTCTAAATTAGAAACAGTAATTTCAGATTTAGAAGTAGAACATCGTTTAATAAAAAGTAAAAAATGGTTTATTCGATATCCAATTATTAAAAATATAAAAAATATAAATATTGAATATTTATTAGTAGCTACAACTAGACCAGAAACATTATTAGGCGATACAGCCTTAGCTATAAATCCCAAAGATGATAAATATAATCATTTAATTGGTCAATCTGTCATATGTCCTATTGTTAATAGAATAATACCGATTATTGCAGATCATTATGCAGATATGAATAAAGATACGGGGTGTGTCAAAATAACTCCGGGGCATGATTTTAATGATTATGAAGTAGGACAAAGACATAAATTACCTATGATTAATATTTTTACTTTTAATGGAAAAATTAAATCTAATTTTTCTATCTATGATTATCAAGGTAGTAAATCAAATTTTTATGATTCATCTATTCCAACTGAATTTCAAAATTTAGATATTTTATCTGCAAGAAAAAAAATTATTTATGAAATTGAAAAACTAGGATTGTTAGAAAAAATTGAAGAATGTAATTTTTTTACTCCTTACAGTGAAAGAAGTGGTGTTATTATTCAACCAATGTTAACTAATCAATGGTATTTAAAAACATCACATTTATCTCAATCAGCTATTGACGTTGTTAGGGAAAAAAAAATTAAATTTATCCCTAATCAATATAAAAGTATGTATTTATCTTGGATGAATAATATTGAGGATTGGTGTATTTCACGTCAATTATGGTGGGGTCATCAAATTCCAGTATGGTATGATGACAAAAAAAATATATATGTTGGTCATAGTGAAAAAAAAATACGTGAAGAATATAATATATCAGATGATATGATCTTAAATCAAGACAATGATGTATTAGATACCTGGTTTTCTTCTGGTTTATGGACTTTTTCCACATTAGGTTGGCCTGAAAAAACAGAATTTTTAAAAATTTTTCATTCAACTGACGTTTTAGTAAGTGGTTTTGACATCATTTTTTTTTGGATTGCTAGAATGATTATGTTAACTATGTATCTTGTTAAAGATTCTTATGGAAATCCTCAAATACCATTTAAAGATGTTTATATAACAGGCTTGATACGTGATGAAGAAGGTAAAAAAATGTCAAAATCAAAAGGAAACGTTATTGATCCAATAGATATGATAGATGGCATTTCATTAAATGAATTAATTGAAAAAAGAACAAGTAATTTACTACAACCTCATTTATCTCAAAAAATTCGTTATCATACTATAAAACAATTTCCTAATGGAATAAGTGCAACAGGTACAGATGCATTGCGTTTTACTTTTTCTGCCTTAGCTTCTAATACACGTGATATACAATGGGATATGAATAGGTTAAAGGGATATCGTAATTTTTGTAATAAACTTTGGAATGCCAGTCGCTTTGTTTTGAAAAATACCAAAGATCATGATTATTTTAATTTTTCAGTTAACGATAATATGTTATTAATAAACAAATGGATATTAATAAAATTTAATAATACAGTTAAATCCTATAGAAATTCATTAGATTCTTATCGATTTGATATTGCGGCAAATATTTTATATGATTTTATTTGGAATGTTTTTTGCGATTGGTATTTAGAATTTGTAAAATCTGTTATAAAATCAGGTTCGTATCAAGATATATATTTTACTAAAAATGTTTTAATTCATGTTTTAGAATTATTATTAAGATTATCTCATCCCATAATGCCTTTCATTACAGAAGCCATTTGGCAACGGGTAAAAATAATCAAACATATTAAAGATAGAACAATTATGTTGCAATCTTTTCCGGAATATAACGATCAATTATTTGATAAAAGTACATTGTCTAATATTAATTGGATAAAAAAAATCATTATTTTTATACGAAATACTAGATCTAAAATGAATATTAGTTCAACTAAATTGTTATCATTGTTTTTAAAAAATATTAATTCTGAAAAAAAGAAAGTAATTCAAGAAAATAAATTTATATTAAAAAATATAGCTTCTTTAGAAAAAATCAGTATTTTATCTAAACAAGATGATGAACCTTGTCTATCTTTAAAAGAAATTATTGATGGAGTGGATATCTTAGTTCCTGTACTTAAAGCAATTGATAAAGAAATTGAACTAAAAAGATTAAATAAAGAAATAGAAAAAATAAAATCAAAAATGTTAATTTCTGAAAAAAAAATGTCTAATCAAGATTTTTTATCTTACGCTCCTAAAAATATAATTGATAAAGAAATAAAAAAATTAAAAAGCTTAAATGAAATATATTTAACACTATCGCAACAATTAGAATCTCTTCATGACGCATTTTGCAAAAAAAATAAAATTTTTAATTAAAGGTTTTTTATGATGTCAAATTTATGTAATCGTATTTCGAAAAAAGAATTAAAAAAAAAGATATTAATGAATGAAGAATCGCGTATTGTAGTTTCTTTCTACAAATATTTTTTAATAAAAAACACAAAAGAATATAGAGATCGAATTTATCAAAATTTTTATAAATATAATGTTTTAGGAAGAGTTTATGTATCTGATGAAGGTATTAATGCGCAAATTAGTATTCCTGTAAAATTTTATTTTTTTGTAAAAAATTTTTTATATAATTCTGATTTAGAATTAAATAATTTATTCATTAATAAATCGTTAAGTAATCACAAAAAAGCATTTTGGGTTCTTTCTGTTAAAATTAAAAAAAAGATTGTTAATGATGGTATTACAAATCCATTATTTAATTTTAAAAAAGTAGGTATTTATATCAAATCAAGGCAAGTTAATATGATGTTAAGTGATCGAAATGTAATATTTATTGATATGAGAAATTCTTATGAGTATGAGATTGGACATTTTCCAAATGCTATAGAAATTAAAAGTCAAACTTTTCGAGAACAATTAAAGAAAGTGATTCAAATTATGCATTATGCTAAAAATAAAAAAATTGTAATGTATTGTACAGGTGGTATTCGTTGTGAAAAAGCTAGCGCTTGGATGCATTTTAATGGTTTTAAATACGTGTATCATTTAAAGAATGGTATTCTTGGTTATGTTCATGATGCTAACAAAAATGGATTACCTATTCTTTTCCAAGGAAGTAATTTTGTTTTTGATAATAGAATGAGTGAAAAAATTTCAGATAAGATTATATCCTTTTGTAAACAGTGTGATAAGCCTTCAGATCGATATGTAAATTGCAATTTTAATTTATGTCATCTTCTTTTTATTCAATGTAAAGATTGTACAATAAAATTTAAAAAATGTTGTTCTAAATACTGTATGCAGCATCTATAAATTATTTTTTTAAAAAATAATTTATAATTTTTTTTCTAAATTTTCCCAATATATTAATATTTTTTCTAATTTTTTTTCTTCTATATTAAATTGCTTTACAATTGGTAATTGATTTTTAATATGCTGTTTAAAAAAATCCGGTTCATTCATTTGAATTTTCAAAGTTTTAATACTATTTTCTATTTTTTCTATTTCATTTAATACTTTTTTTAGTTCTTTTTTTACTTGATTTTGTTTTGTTTTTAAAAAACTAATATTAGATTTAATTGGATTTAATACATATTTCTTTTGAATTTTTTTGTTCTTTTCTTTTATTATATTGTTATGTGAACTAAAATGTGTATTTATCAATCCATCTCCTTTAAATATCCAATATTTATTTACTGTATTTTCAATAAAATTCCTGTCATGACTTACTATTAAAACTGTTCCTGAATATTTAATAATAATGTTTTCTAATAACTCAAGTGTATCTAAATCTAAATCATTTGTCGGTTCATCAAGAATTAAAACATTACTTGGTTTCAAGAATAATTTTGCTAAAAGTAATCTATTACATTCACCTCCAGATAAATTTTTTACCAAACATTTCATTTGATTTGGTTTAAAAAGAAATTTTTTTAGATATCCTATCAAATGTTGTTCTTTTCCATTTAATACGATTTTTTCTCTTCCATTATTTACATTTTCTAAAATAGATTTATTAGAATCTAAAGTTGATCGATCTTGATCGAAATATGCTATATTTAATTTTGTTCCAAAATGAATAGAACCTTTTTGAATTTTTTTTTCTCCCATAAGTATTTTTATCATAGTACTTTTTCCAGATCCGTTGTTACCTATTAATCCTATTTTATCACCATATTGTATTATTGAAGAAAAACTTTGAATAATAGTCTTTTTTTCAATAAAAAAACTTATATTTTTTAATTTAAAAATTATTTTTCCTGAATAATTTTTAATTTCATTGATTATAACATTATTGAAATTTTCTATTTTTTTATAGTTTTTATATTCTTTTCGTAATACTTTTAAATTTCTTACTCTTCCTTCATTGCGAGTAGTACGAGCTTTAATTCCTTTTCTAATCCAGATTTCTTCTTTTTCTAAATGTTGATCAAATAATTTTTTTTTTGTTTTTTCAATCCGATTATTTTCTTTTTTTAATTTTATAAACTCTTTATAATCTCCTGGAAAAGAAGTTAATTTTCCTCTATCAAGATCAATAATTCTTGTGCATAAATTTTGAATAAAAGATCTATCATGTGATATAAACAATGTTGTTCCTGAAAATTTTTTTAAAAATTTTTCTAACCATGCAATAGTGTTAATATCCAAATGATTAGTTGGTTCGTCAAGTAACAAAACATCTGGTTGACTTAATAATGCTGAACCTAGTACCACTTTTCTTAAAGAACCTCCAGATAATTCTGAAAGTAAAGAATGTTTATCAATTTGAAAAGTTTTAATTATTTTTTTTATTTCTACAATTGTATTAATATTTATTTCTTTGTTGTTTTCTTTTTTTAATTGATTTTTAATAAAATCATATATAGAAATATCTAAATTTTTTGGGTTATCTTGCTTTAAATAAGATATTTTTATATTTTTTTGATAAATAATAGAACCATGATCTAATTCTTGATTTTTATTAATTACTTTTAATAAAGTTGATTTTCCAGCACCATTTTTTCCAATTAAACTGATTCTTTCTTTTTTATTTATATAAAGTACAGCATTTTTCAAGATTTCTAAATCACTGAATGCTAAAAAGGCATTTTGGATACTGATTAGAGGCATATATTTCTCTTTTTTTTGAATTTTTTAAATGTGTTTTATTAACCAAGAATGATAATTTTTTTTTAAAAAATCTTTTGTTTTCACTAAATTAGTAATTTTTTTTGCGTATAGGTTGATTTTTTTAATATTGTTTAAATCAATTTCAAAATTATGTGTTGAACTTGAAAAAATAATGTTACCATCTTTACGTAATATTTGTTTTAAATTTATCATTAATTTAATATAATCTCTTTTTAATTCGAAAGATTTTTTCATTCTCTTAGAATTAGAAAAAGTAGGCGGATTTATGAAAATTAAATCAAATTTATTTTTAGTTGAAATAATCCATTCTAAACAGTCTTTTTGAATAAAAATATTTTTACTATTTATTAAGTTGTTAATAGACATATTACGCATAGACCATTGAATATACGTATTAGATATGTCTACAGTAGTAATACTTTTAGATTTTCCTAAACCTGCATAAACACTAGCGGCACCAGTATATGAAAATAGATTTAAAAAATCTTTTCCCTTAGACATTGATCCTATTAATTTTCTTACAAGTCGGTGTTCTGAGAATAAACCAGTATCTAAATAATCAATTAAATTAACTAATAACTTTACATGATATTCTCTAATTATAAAAAAACTATTGCTATTAAATAATTTTTGGTATTGTTCTTTTCTTTTTTGTTTTTTTCTAAATTTTATTACTACGTTGTTTGTAGGAATAGATAATATCTCTTTACTATGGTAAATAGCACTGCATAATCTTTTATGTGCTTTCTCATAGTTTATTGATTTTGGTGCCTGATATTCTTGAATCACTAGCCATTTTTTATAAACATCTACTATTAGTTTATAATTTGGAAGATCTGAATCATATACACGGAAACATTCTATTTCTTTTAAATCGTTCCATTTTTTTAATTTTTTAAAGTTTTTTTCTAATCTATTTTCATATTCTTTATTTGTATTATTAAATTTATTTAAAAATATTTCGTAGTTTTTTAAAGTACAATATAACGGTCCATTTTTTAAACAAAAGTTTTTATATGATTTCATTTGTAAAAAATTTAATAAAAATTCAGAAGAACTAAATACTGATAAATTCCATTTTTCAAAATATTTTTTTGACATAATTCCTAATTCAATATACAAAGCTATTAAATTATTTTCGGTTTTACATCTTTCTCCATATGGAGGATTACTTATTAATGTGCCGATTTCTTCTTTTTGATAAGGATTTTTAAGATGACTTAAATTACATGCAAAAAAACTAATTATATTTTCTAGATTTGCATTTATTACATTTTTTTGAGCTTTTTTGATAACATCGGGATTACAATCATATCCTATAAAGTAATTTTTAAGACATTTTTTTATACCTATTTTAAATCTTTCTTTTGCTTTTTTTAGAGTTTCTTTCCAGACTTTTTCCTTGTGTCCTTTCCAAGATTTAAATCCCCATTCTGTTCTTTTTAGTCCAGGAGCTCGATCAGAAGAAATCATGGCTGCTTCAATTAATAATGTTCCTGATCCACACATAGGATCTATTAAAGGAGTATTTTTTTTCCATCCTGAACTTAATATAATTGCTGCACTTAAATTTTCTTTGATAGGAGAAATGTTAAAAAATTTACGATATCCTCTTTTATTTAGAGCTTCACCACTTAAATCTAACATAATATGCACTAAATTTTGACATAAATATGATATGATACGAACATCAGGAGTAAGAAGATTTATGTTAGGACGAGCTGAATATTTTTGGTAAAATGTATCAACAATTGCATCTTTAATTTTTAATGCACCAAATAAACTATTTCGAATAATATTATTAGTCCCCCTAAATTTAACTAAAAAAGTTTTTTCTAAGTATAATATTTGGGTCCAATTAATGTTATAGGTGTTTTTATATAAATCATTACTATTTTTTATAGTAAATTTTTTTATACATAAAAAAATTCTTGAAGCAATTCGGCTCCACATTAAACTATTATATAGTATTGAATCTTCTCCTTCGTAATAGATACCGCCTTTTACAACTTTTAAATTTTTAGCTCCCAATGCTCGGAGTTCTTTTTCTAATAATTCTTCACATCCAAAATTTGTACTAGCAAATAAATAATTCATTTTTTTACTTTTATTTGATTAAATATTTAAAATTTTTTAAAAAAATTAACATCTAAAAAGATTTGTTAATATAAAAAATCAGTAATTTTTGTTTAAAATAGATTGTTAATTGATCTTCATACTCTTACTTAATTCATAGATTTCTAATTATTTCTCTAATAAAATTTGGACCGTGATATATCAATCCAGAATATACTTGTATTAAATTAGCTCCACACATAATTTTTTCTCTAGCAGAATTTATAGAATTAATACCGCCTACTCCGATAATAGGAATTTTTCTTTTTAGATTTTTATATAATATTGATATCACATCATTACTTTTTTTTTGTAAAGGTAAACCACTTAACCCTCCTTCTTCTTTGTTGTTTTTAATTTTAGGTATAGATGAATGATCTAATGTTGTATTAGTTGCAATAACTCCATCTATTTTATAGTGTATTAATTTATTAGAAATATGAATTAATTCTTTTTTTGATAGGTCTGGAGAAATTTTAATTACTATTGGTACATATTTAGAATATTTAGAATGCATTTCGCTTTGTTTTTTTTTTATATCTCTTAATAAATTTTCGAATAATATACCATATTGTAGTTTTCTTAAATTAATAGTATTTGGAGATGAAATATTTATAGCAATATAACTAGCATAAAAATATATTTTTTCTATACAAATTAAATAATCTTTTATGGCGTCTTCAATTTTTGTATCTTTGTTTTTTCCTATGTTTATACCGATTATTCCCTTAAATTTCGATTTTTTTACATTATTAACTAAATAATCTATTCCTAAATTATTAAACCCCATTCTATTAATAATTCCCTCTATTGAAGGCACTCTAAAAATCCTAGGTTTTGGATTTCCGTATTGAGGTAAGGGAGTAACTGTTCCTACTTCGATAAAACCAAATCCTATTTTGGATAAAGAATCTATATAATCCCCATTTTTATCCATCCCTGCAGCTAAACCAATTTTATTATTAAAAGTTAATCCCATACATTTTATTTGTTTTAATGGAATCGGTTTGATAAAAATTTTTCTTAAGATTTGTATTTTTTTAGAATTCAAGTACATTAATACTAATGTATGTGCTTTTTCAGGATCAATCAAAAATAAAAGTTTACGAATTAAATAGTAAAACATTATAATTCCTTTTTAAGAATAGTTAAAAATTGTATATATATTTTTTATAAAAAAGTGTGAATTCTTTTAAAAGAAAAAAATTTTTATTTATTTTTTGATTTTTTAATAAAAAATACTATTTTTTTTAAAATTGATAACCTTTTTATTTATGTTATATTTTTATATAAATATCGATCATTTTTTAATTTTTTAAATATTTTTATATAATTTTAAGTATAAAGTTATATCATAATTATCATACTATAAAAAATAATACTATAAAAAAATAGATATATTATGAAACAATATAATTATCCAATAGTGAAAACATTACTTGATACTGATGCATATAAATTTTATATGCAGCAAGCTGTTTTTTATCATTATAAAAATGTCGATGTAGTTGCAGAATTTATTTGCAGAGGTCCTAATATTTTAGGTTGTTATTCTCATATTTTATTAGACCAAATTAATATGATGTCTTCCTTATCTCTTAGTCATGAAGAGTATCTTTATATGACTACTTTTCCATTTTTTAAAAAAGAATATTTACATTGGTTAAAAAAATTTCGTTATAATATTACACAAGTTAAAGTTGATAATTATCATGGTCAACTTCATATTCGTATAAGTGGATTATGGAAAGAAGTAATTTTATGGGAAGTCCCTATTTTATCATTAATTAGTGAAATTTTTCATAGACATTGTTATCCAGAAATTACTTCGAATATTGCAGTACAACATTTAAATAAAAAATTAAAAGAATTTTTTAAAAAAAACAGAGATGTAGATTTATCTCGTTTAAAAATAGTAGATTTTGGAACAAGAAGACGATTTTCTTATGATGTACAATATTCAATTATCAAAAGATTAAAAGATACATTTCCATTTTTAATTGGTTCAAGTAACTATCATATATCACGTATTTTAAAATTATTGCCAGTAGGTACCCAAGCTCATGAATGGTTTCAAGCACACCAACAAATTAGTTCCAATCTCAGAAATAGTCAAACATTAGCATTAAAAACATGGTTGTCTCAATATAATCAACATTTAAGCATCGCTCTTACAGATTGTATTACAATGGATTCGTTTTTACGTGATTTTAATTTATTTTTTTCAAAATCTTATCAAGGTATCAGACATGATTCAGGAGATCCAGTAAAATGGGGTGAAAAAGCTATTGAACATTATGAACGATTAGGTATTGATCCTACTACTAAAACGTTATTATTTTCAGATAATTTAAATTTTAGAAAAATGATATCTCTTTATAAAAAATTTAATAATAGAGTAAATATTATATTTGGCATCGGAACAAAATTAACTTGTGATATTCCAAATGTTAAGCCGTTAAATATAGTAATCAAACTTGTCAAATGTAATGGTAAACCAGTTGCTAAATTATCTGATAGTCCTGGTAAAACCTTTTGTCTAGATAGAAATTTTATTAAATCTTTATGTAAAGCATTTGATTTGTCTTTGACAGTGTAATTTAATACTAGTCACTTTGATTTGCTATTTTTCGATAGACTATTTAAAAATATACAAGGCAAAATTATGAGTAGAATATCAATATCAGAAATTTATAAAGATGATATTATAGTAAATACCCCTATCACTATATTTGGATGGGTTCGAAGTCGTAGAAGTTCAAAATCTGGTTTTTCTTTTATTACGGTTTATGACGGTTCGTGTTTGAATTCTGTACAAGTTGTTGCCGATAAAACCTTATCTAATTATTACAAAGATATATTGCATTTAACTATTGGATGTTCTGTAACAATAACTGGAATTCTTATTTTATCTATTGGAGATAAACAAAAATATGAAATAAAAGCAACAAAGTTTCAAGTGTTAGGATGGATTAAAAATCCAGATACTTATCCAATATCTGCTAAAAAGCATAGTCTAGAATACCTAAGAGAAGTAGCACATTTACGTTCTAGAACTAATTTGATTGGCGTAATAGTAAGAATAAGGCATCATATATTTCAATCATTACATAAATTTTTAAATAAACAAGGCTATTATTGGATTCCTACACCGATTATTACTGGACTTAATACAGAAGGTACAGGAGAGATGTTTCGTGTTTCAACGATGGATATGAGAAACATTCCTAAAAAAATAAATGGTTCCGTTGATTTTAAAAAAGATTTTTTTGGAAAAGAATCTTTTTTAACTGTTTCGGGACAACTTAATTTAGAAGCATATGCTTGTTCTTTATCAAAAGTATATACGTTTGGTCCTACATTTCGAGCTGAAAATTCTAATACTAGTCGTCATTTAGCAGAATTTTGGATGTTAGAAATTGAATCTTCGTTTTGTAATTTAGATGAAATATTAATATTTTCTGAAGATATGTTGAAATATATTTGTAAATCTCTCTTAAAATATTGTATTAACGACATTAAATTTCTTAAAAATTACATTGATAATGATATAATTAATCGTCTTAAAAAATTTTTGTCAGTAAACTTTATACGTATAAATTATAAAGATGCTATAGATATTTTATTAAATTCTAAAAAAAAATTTGATAATGTTGTTTCTTTCGGAGTTGATCTTAACGCTGAGCATGAGCGATTTCTTGTAGAAAAGCATTTTAAAGCGCCTGTAGTAATAATAAATTATCCTAAAGAACTAAAAGCGTTTTATATGAGATTAAATGATGATAAAAAAACTGTTGCTGCAATGGATTTATTAGTTCCAGGTATTGGAGAATTAATAGGTGGATCTCAACGTGAAGAACGTATTTCTGTTTTAGATTTACGTTTATCAGAATTAGGTTTAAGAAAAGAAGATTATTGGTGGTATCGTGATCTTCGTCGTTATGGTACGGTCCATCATTCAGGTTTTGGAATGGGTTTTGAGCGGTTAATATCTTATATTACTGGAATATCGAATATAAGAGATATTATTCCATTCCCTCGTACTGTTAAAAATGCTGATTTTTAATAAATTTTTTTTATATAAAATTATTTGTTATTTTAATAATTTTTTATTAATTAAAATTTTATGAAAATATGATAATTATTTAATTTCAATTTATTTTAATTTCACTTATTTTTACTAAAAAGGTAGTACAAAAATTATGAAAAATCATAAATCTTTAGCAATATTAATACCCATGTTATTTGCTGGTAGTACTGCAGTAAACGCTATAGAAATTTTTAATAAAAATGGTAATAAATTAGAATTATACGGTAGTATTAATCCTAATCATAATTTTTCTAATGAATTTTTATCTACTAAAATTTCTTCTAAAGAAGATAATACAAACGCTATTTTAGGGCTATCAGGGAAAATAAAAATTACTGATAAACTGTCAAGTTATGCTCAAATTGAATATAAAAACAATTTTTTTATGCCAGAAGATTTAATGAATAAACAACAACCTAACACTGTGCGTTTAGGATATGCTGGTTTAAAATATGGTAATTTAGGATCGATAGATTATGGTCGTAATTATGGTGTTATTCATGACGCACAATCGTTAACAGATCATGTTCCATACATTAATAAAAAAAGCATTTTTGCATATAACGATAATTATATGGTAGGTAGAAATCACAGTTTACTTACTTATAGAAATAATAATGTTTTTGGCTTAGTAGACGGTATCAGTTTTGCATTACAATATCAAGATGAAATTAAAAATAGAGATTTAAATAAGGGAAAAAGTTCTTCTGGTTGGGGGGCATCATTAAAGTATGAGAGTGATTCTGGACTGACTGCTGTTGGTTCTTGTTTTACCTCTGAAAGAATGATATCTTCAAATAAAAAAGATTTAAAAAATACATCTGTAGATTCATATGGATTGGGTTTTAAATATGATGCTAATAATGTATATGTTGCTGCTTTTTATGGCTCTGCGCGTAATTTAATGCCTTATAATATGCACATAAGTGATTCTTTTATTAACGAAACACAAAATATTGAAGCAATTGCAGAATATAGTTTTGACTCTGGATTTCATCCTTCTTTAAGTTATTTAGATTCTAAAGGACAAAATTCAAATTCACCGAAAAAAGAATTAGATTTAGCAAAACAAATCAATATTTCTACTCGTTATGAATTTAATAAAAATGTTTCAACGTATATGAATTATAAAATCAATTTATTAAAAGAAAATGATTTTATTTCTCAAAATCAAATTCCTACAGATAATACTATTGGTGCTGGAGTAGTCTATCAATTCTAATGTTATTTAACATAATTTTTGATATTTTATAAATTTTTTAGAATTAATTATTGAAAATAAAAGCTTTCTACTGATTTATAAAAAATAAAAAATTTATTTTTTATTTTTTAGTAGAAAGTAAATTTTTCTTTAAAATAGAAGTGTTTTTATTGCTAACTTTTTTTAATAAAGTTCTTCTATCTTACAAAGATATAATTTCTCCTGTCTTTACAAGTATGAATGGCACTCTTAATACAAAAAATATCATGATCTTCTTTGATACATGTATCAAGGTCATAGGTTAGATTGTTATCACATAAAATTAAAATTGCTTTATTTCTACTGAATATATTAATATCTTTATTATTTAAAATTTCTAAAATAATATTTTCAATTTTTTTTCAAAATATAAAAATACGAACTGTTTTTTTTAAGAAAAATTATTTTTTTATATTTTTAAAAAAAGAAGAGCTATTTGCAAAAAATAAAAAAATTAAAAGTAATAAAATTCTATTCAGTTTTGAACTTTAAAAAGTTAAATATTTTTTAATATAGTGCTTTCAGTTTTTCTCCTCCTAGTAAATGCATATGAAGATAGTTTATTTCTTGGCCACCATTTTTATTACAATTCATAACTATTTTATATCCATCTTCACTAATTTTTTTATTTTTAGCAATTTTAACAGCAATATAAAGCATATGTGCAAAAATATTTTTATTTTTTTGATTAATATCATTTAACGTTTTTATAAAAATATTAGGTATAACTATTATATGTATCGGAGCTTTTGGAGCTATATCTTCGAAAGCTGTTACTATTTTATCTTGGTAAATAATATGTGTTGATGTTTCTCTTTTTATTATTTTTTGAAAAATTAAATCTTTATTATTCATAAAATATTCTTTTGTATAATTTAAATTAATATTAAATTTTATAAATACTAGGGCGAGTTAAATTTTTACTCACCCTTTTTTTTATATATTATTTATATATTCATCTATTGCAGTTTTTATATTTTCTGATCTAGTACCGAAGACAGCTTGCACCCCAGATCCTGAAATAACCACACCTGCTGCCCCAAGATTTTTTAGATTCTCTTCGTTAACTTTTGATATTTCTGAGACTGTAATACGTAATCTAGTAATACATGCATCTAAATTTTTAATATTATTTTTTCCACCCAATGCTTCAACAATATACGGTGCTATTTCTATATTATTTCTAAAAAAAACAGTGTTTTTATTTTCTTCTCGTCCAGGTGTTTTTAAATTAAATGTTGTTATCAAAAAATAAAATATACTATAATATAAAAGACCATAGCAAATTCCAACAATTGGGAAAAGAAATATTTTATGACTATGCCCACTTAATACTATAAAATCTATAAATCCATGAGAAAAACTTGTTCCAGCACGCATATTTAAAAAAATACATAATGGAAAAGACAATCCTGCTAAAATAGCGTGAATAATATATAATATTGGAGCAACTAATATGAAAGAAAACTCAATTGGTTCAGTAATTCCTGTTAAAAAAGCTGTCAAAGCTGCAGAAATCATAATACTACCTATTTTTTTTCTATTTTCTTTTTTAGCTGTATGCCAAATTGCTAAAGCTGCTCCTGGAAGTCCATACATTTTGAAAATAAATCCACCTGATAAATTCCCAGCTGTTGTATCACCTGCCATATATCTTGCAATATCTCCATGAAAAATTTGCCCTATAGAATTCTTATATTCTCCAATTTGCATTTGGAATGGAACATTCCATATATGATGTAGACCAAAAGGTACTAATGCTCTTTCTACTAAACCGTACAAAGAAAAAGCAATAATAGGATTTTGATAAGCAGCCCATTCGGAAAAAATTTGTATTTTATTGCCAATACTAGGCCAAATAAGAGATAATATTAATCCTACAAATATTGCAAATAGTCCTGAAATAATAGGAACAAATCTTTTTCCAGCAAAAAAACCTAAATATTCAGGTAACTGAATTTTATAAAATTTGTTAAACATATATGCTGAAATGGCTCCTGCTATAATTCCTCCTAATATACCAATATCAGAAAAATTTTTATTTTTTATTGTATTAGCATCTGTATTTAATATATTTAGTTCTACTGCAGATAGTGTTTGAATTAATATACTGTAAGCAACAACAGCAGCTAATGCTGCAACACCATCATTATTACTAAATCCAAGAGCTACACCAATTGCAAAAATTAATGGCATATTAGAAAAAATAGAGCCCCCTGTTTGTGCCATAATTTGAGAAATTATTTCCGGTATTAAAGTAAAATGAGCTGATCCTATACCAAGAAGTATTCCCGCAATTGGAAGTACTGAAACAGGTAACATCAGTGATTTACCAACCTTTTGAAGGCTTGAAAATACATTTTTAAACATATTTAAAAACTCCTAGGTATATCTAAAATGTCAAATAAATTAAATAATATATTTTTATTAAAAATTTAAGTTAAATAGCGTAAAAAAATTATTTGTAGTGATTTTTGCTAATTCTTTTAAACTTATTTCTTTTATAAGGGCTATTTTTTTTGCTATATCCAGTAAATATGCCGGTTGATTTTTTTTCCCTCTATATGGTATAGGTGCTAAATAAGGAGAATCTGTTTCTATCAATAATTTTTCTAGTGGTATTTTTTTTAATGTATTACATAATTCAATTGATTTTTTAAAAGTAATTATTCCAGAAAAAGAAATATAAAATCCCATATCTAATAGTTCAAATGCTGATTTTTCACTTTCAGTAAATGAATGTAAAATTCCACCACATTTTTCTGCATTTTCTTCTTTTAGAATTTTTATTGTATCTTTTATAGCATTCCGACTGTGTATTATGATTGGTTTATTTAGTGTTATTGCAATTCTAATATGTTCTCTGAAAAATTTTTCTTGCAGATTTTTTGTTTCAAATGAGTAATAATAATCTAGACCCGTTTCTCCTAATGCTATAACACATTTATCATAAGATAATTTTTTTAATTCATTAAGACATTCTATTTCTTTTTGACAGTATAATGGATGAATACCACAAGAATAAAATATAGAATCATATGTACTTAACAATTTTTTTGTTTTATAAAAATTTTGGATGGAAGTTGATACTGTCAAAAATTTTTTTACATGATTTTCATATGCTTTATTGAGTATTTTTTCTATTTCTTGATGTAATAAATCATCATTTTTTTGATCAATGTTCATCTGATCAATATGGCAGTGAGAATCAATTAAGAACATAATTTTCTCTCTTTAATTTAAAAATTATGTAGAACTTAAGGTGTTATAAAACATAAAATTTTTTCCCATAAAAGTAATTGTTCTAAGAGTAGTAATTCACTATTAATACTAGATACACTTGATAAAATATATCGACATTTTGTCCACTTTCGAATACTTTTATTTAAAAGAATATTATTGTATTTTTTAGAAAAAAAATTAATTAATTTTATTTGATCGCAGTTGATTAATTTTTTTCTTTCGTTGAAATTTGTTTTTACAGCATCAAATAATAGTAAACATATCCAATCTATTTTCATTATAGTATTTTTTTTACATAAGACTGGCAATATTTTTAATAGGTTTTTATCTTTAATAGAATGTGATAAAGATTTATATAAATTTTTTCTTTCATCCCATAGATCGCTTTCAATAAAATTTTTTGCAGATATAGGAGAATCTTGATTAATACGTAATGAAGTCAAATTTGATATGTTATCTTTTTTGTTGTTATTTTTTAACCAATTTAAACTTTCTTTTTCTAAGGGAAGGGGTAATCTATATAAAAAACAACGACTTTTTAATGTAGAATGTAATTTTAAATAATTGTAATCTATTAGAAAAAACCAATTTTTTTCTGGTGGTTCTTCTAAAATTTTTAATAATGCATTCACTGCTGATTCTGTTAATTTATGAACATTTGGTAAAAAAATGATTTTATTGTTTCCTTGTTGCGCACGTTTAAATATTTTTTCATTAATGACTCGAATAGAATCAACATCAAAGACATCATTTTTTTCATTAATTATAGTATGCCAATCTGGATGATTATTTGCAGACATTAGTTTACATCCATGGCAGTTATCACAAAAATTTGTTCCTTTGGGTTTTAAGCATAGTAACCATTTACTAATGAACCAAACTAGTTTAAAAACTCCCATTCCCTTTTGAGTTTTTATTAAAATTGCATGATGTGCTTTTTTTCTTTCATGCAGTCTAATAATTTTTTTATATGGTTTAATTAACCAAGGATACCATTTCATACGACTTTTTGTTGAAGCCATTTTAAAATTTGGTTTTTGATGTTTTGAGTAACAATTTTAATATTTAAATTAGCGTTTATTTTTATTATTTTTTTATCTAATTTTATATTTTTTAAATAGCTCGCTCTTGTTTTTTTAAAAAATGTTAAAGATCGATGTTCTATTCGATCTAAATGATTTCTTTTTGATGCTCTTTTTAAACCAATTTCAGGATAAACATCTAAATAAATAGTTAGATCAGGAATAAAATCTTGCAAAAATAAATATTTCAGTTTATTGATTAGTTTTCTTTTTATACCCAACCCGCCACCTTGATAGGCTAAAGAAGATAAATCATGACGATCTGAAATGACCCAAGTTCCCTTTTTTAACGCTGGTTGTATTATTTTTTTAACTAGTTGTATTCTTGCAGCATACATTAGTAATAATTCTGTCTCTTTTTCAAAATCTTCAATATAAGTGTTATTTTTTATTAATTTTCTTATTTTTTCTGCAACAGGTGTACTTCCAGGTTGACGTACTAATATGACATTCTTTATATTATTTTCTTTTAAAATACGTTGGACGCAAATACAAGCGTGTGTTTTTCCAGCACCTTCTAATCCTTCAATTACAATAAATTTACTTTTTATCATCATTTTTAATTTTTTTATGTACAGTTTTAATTGTACTATTGAGGAATAAATATAAAAATTTATTTTTTATTTTTATTATTAATATAATCAATAGATTTTTGTACTGTATTAAGTTTTTCTGCATCTTCATCTGATATTTCAATATCAAATTCTTCTTCTATAGCCATAATTAATTCTACTATATCTAATGAATCAGCACTAAGATCATCTAAAAAAGACGCATTATTAAGTATTTTTTCTACTTTAATATTCAGTATTTTTGAAATTATTTTTTTTATTTTTTTTTCAACATTATTCATTTTAAATATCTCATTTTTTTTAATTATCATTATCTTATCATAAAAAATTAGATTTTTAGATACAAAAAATTTATGTCATATACATACCTCCATTAACATGGATTGTTTGTCCGGTTATATAGGATGCTTTTTCGGAAGACAGAAATATTACTGCGTTAGCTATTTCTTCTGCAGTTCCTATTCTTTTCATAGGAATTTTAGATAAATGCTTTTTATATTGAAAAACATTTAAATTTTTTGTAAGATTAGTTTTGATAAAACCTGGAGAAACAATATTAACGGTAATACCTTTTTGTGCTACTTCTAATGCTAGTGATTTATGAAATCCAATCAGTCCTGATTTTGAAGCACTATAATTTATTTGACCTCGATTTCCAAGGTATCCAATTACAGAACCAATTGTAACAATACGACCATATCTTTTTTTAATCATCGAACGAATAACAGATTTTGACATATAAAATACTGATGTTAGATTAATTTTTATTACATTTTCCCATTCCTTATTACTCATATAAACTAATAAATTATCTGATGTAATTCCAGCATTATTAATCAGTATATCAATAGAATATTTTTTTTGACAAATTTCTTTCATTTTTTCTAAAATTGAATCAGTGTCTTTTAAATCTAAAATAAAACCGAATCCATTTTTTTTTAAATATTTGTTAATTGTTTTTACTCCATCTACAGTTGTAGATGTTCCTATGACTTGTATTCCCTTTTGTGATAATTTTATAGCAATTTCTTTTCCAAGACCTTGGTTTGCTCCTGTGACTAATGCGGTTTTTTTTTCAATTTTCATTATTTTTCTAATGGATTGTTTTGAATGCTATTAAAAAGTTTTTTAAATTATTTGTATTTAATACAGTAATATTATCGTTTTTTTTTATTAAATTACTTAAAATTTTATTTGGTCCTATTTCTAACATTGTAAAAATTTTTTTTGATTTTATTAAATCGATTATTTCTTTCCACCTTACAGTACTGTAAAATTGTCTAACTAATGCTTTTTTTATTTTTTTTTCATTTTTTTCACATATAACATCTACATTGTTAATGACAGGTATTTGTGGAGATTTTATTTTAATAGATTTTAATAAGTATTTAATTTGTTCTGAAACAGGTTTCATTAATTGACTATGTATTGGTGTATTAATATTTAATTTTATTACATACTTCGCTCCCTTTTTTTTACACTTTAAACCAACTTCACGCACTGCTAATTTCTCTCCTGAAATAATAATTTGATCATCAGAATTGATGCTTGCTATAGAAACAATTTTTGGTAAATATTGTAAACATATATTTTTAATAATGACTTTATCTAAACCAATAATTGCCTGTACTAAAGATGGTTTATTTATAATAATTTTTTGCATTAATTTGCTTCTTAATTTAACTATTTTTAAAGCATCAGAAAATTTTATTGCATTAGCACAAACTAATGCTGAATATTCTCCTAAACTATGTCCTGACATCAATGCAGGACGTCTTCCATTTTTTTCTTTCCACAATTGATAAATTGCAATTGATGAAGTTAAAATAGCTGATTGTATATATTTATAATCATCTCTTTTTTTCTTAGCTCCATTTTTTATTAAATTTAATAAATTATAATTAACATATTCTGATGCTTCATCAAATATTTTTTTAAAAAGATTATTTTTCTTTTGAAAAAAAGAAGATAACATGTTTTTATACTGAGAACCTTGACCTGGAAATAACATAGCAAATGAGTTCATTAAATTTATCTTTTTTGAGGATATAAATTATTTTAAAATAAATATGATTTTTTTTAAAATGGTACTTTTTTTAAAAAAAGTACCTTTTTTTTATTTATTAAATTACCTTTTTCCCCCTATAGTATCCCTTAGCAGTAATATGATGTCGAATATGCATTTCTCCAGAAAATTTATCTTTAGATAAAGTTATTTCTTTTAAAGAGTCGTGAGAACGTCTCATTCCTCTTTTAGATCGAGTTGGTTTACTTTTTTGAACAGCCATTTTTCTCTCTATGATAATCTTATGTAAGATGAGTATTTTAATATAAAATTTTAGTAAAAAAAGATTTTATTGTATAATATTTACTTAGAATGTTTTAAATATACTATATAAGCGTATTTAAATAATTTTTAAAATATACATCTAGTGGTGCTACAATATGCATTTTTTTCCCAGTTTCAGGATGTATAAAATTAATTGAAGTAGCATGAAGTAAAAGTCTATTAATTTTTGTTTTATTTTTTATATTACAATCTAAATCGCGTTTCCCATAACGTTTATCAAATAATATTGGATGACCTGCATGCAGTGTGTGTACACGAATTTGATGTGTGCGACCAGTTTTCGGTGTAATAGAAACTAAAGTTGTGAATAAATATTGTTTTTTTATTTTAAAATATGTTTCTGCAGGTTTTCCTTCTTTATTAATTAAAATTTTTCTTTGTTTATTTTTTAAATGAGTTTTTAATAAAGGCTCAGATACTTTTCTTAAAGAAAGAGGCCATAGACCGTGTACTAATGCTATGTATTTTTTCTGCACTTTTTTTTCTCTTATTTGTTTATGTAGAGATAAGAGAGATCTTCTTTTTTTTGCCAACATTAGTACGCCAGACGTATCTCGATCGATACGATGTACGAGTTCAAGAAATTTTTCTAATGGTCGAATTTTTCGAAAATATTCTATAACTCCTAAGTTTATACCGCTTCCACCATGTACTGCAATACCAGAAGGTTTATTTATTATTAATAAATAATTATCTTCATACAGGATATTATTTAATAAATTTTTTTTATATTCAGTTGTTAAAAGACTGCTTTTTTTTTCACATAGTATTTTTATCGGTGGAATTCTTAGTTTATCTCCAATTTTTAATTTGTAATCTGGTTTGATTCTCTTCTTATTAATTCGAATCTTTCCTGTTCTTATAATACGATAAATCATACTTCTTGGTACGTTTTTAAGTTTTTTTTGTAAAAAATTATCTATACGTTGATTTATCATATCTTCATTAATATATATAATAGATACAGATGTCGTTTTATATTTCATTAAAAAAATCTCTACAAATTTAGTAATTTTTTTAATTTTTATTGATTATAATATAATTAAATATATAAATATATTAGTATAAATAATTAAATATTTATAATATTAAATTATAGAAAAAATCAATTTTTTGATTTTTTAAAGACTTTTTTTATTTTTAAATTATTTTAATACTTTTTTAAAACAACTTATTTTTATATATATTTCAAGTAAAGATCAGAATTAAATATTAAAAAATTAATTTTTTTTAAAAGTATATATTTCCTGTTGATGTATTTACTTATTTATAAAAATAAGAGAGAAAACGTTATAATGAAAAGAATGTTAATTAATGCAACTCAGCAGGAAGAGTTACGTGTAGCTCTTGTTGATGGTCAGCGTTTATATGATCTTGACATAGAAAGTTCTAGATCAGAACAAAAAAAATCAAATATATATAAGGGGAAAATTACTCGAATTGAACCCAGCTTGGAAGCTGTTTTTATAGATTATGGCATGGAAAAACATGGTTTTTTACCATTAAAGGAAATTTCTAAAAATTATTTTCCAGAAAATTATAATTGTGATGTACGCCTAAACATTAAGGATATCTTACGAGAAGGTCAAGAACTTATCGTTCAAATAAACAAAGAAGAAAGAGGTACCAAAGGAGCTGCATTAACTACCTTTATTACCTTAGCTGGCAGTTATTTGGTTTTAATGCCTAATAATCCTAAAATTGCTGGCATATCAAGACGAGTTGAGGGAAGTGATAGAATAGAGTTAAAAGAATTATTATCATCTTTAAAAATACCGGAAAAAATGGGTTTGATTATTAGAACAGCTGGTGTAGGGAAATCTATAAAATCGTTACAATGGGACTTATCTCTTCGATTAAAGCATTGGAATGCTATTAAAAAAGCTTCGAAAAAAAAATCTGCACCATTCTTAATTTATCAAGAAAGTAACGTTATTGTCCGTGCATTTAGAGATTATTTGCGCCAAGATATCGGTGAAATCTTGATTGATAATCCGAAAATATTGGATATTGCACGTGAACATATTACAGCATTAGGACGTCCAGATTTTATTAACAAAATTAAATTATATACTGGAGAAATACCACTTTTTAGTTATTATCAAATTGAATCTCAAATAGATTCTGCTTTTCAGAGAAAGGTAAGACTACCTTCTGGTGGGTCAATTATGGTAGATACCACGGAAGCATTAACAGCTATTGATATTAATTCCTCTCGTTCTACTCGTGGAGCAGACATTGAAACGACAGCATTTAATACCAATTTAGAAGCTGTAGAAGAGATTTCTCGTCAATTAAGATTACGTGATTTAGGAGGTTTAATAGTTATTGATTTTATAGATATGACTACTATAAGTCATCAAAAAATTATTGAAAATAAATTACGTGAAATTGTTCGCGAAGATAGAGCACGTATTCAAATTGGTCATATTTCTAAATTTGGTCTTTTAGAGATGTCTAGACAAAGGTTAAGTTCATCTTTAGGTGAATCTAGTCATCATATTTGTCCTAGATGCACAGGTACAGGTACAATTAGAGATAATGAATCTTTATCTTTATCTATTTTGCGTTTAATTGAAGAAGAAGCTCTTAAAGAAAATACATATGAAGTTCATGCAATTGTACCAATAGAAATTGCTTGTTATTTATTAAATGAAAAAAGAGAAGCAGTATATGCAATTGAAAAACGTCAAGCAGGTGGTAAAACTATTATTGTTCCTAATAAAAATATGAAAACTCCGCATTATCTTGTATCTAGAATAAGAAAAGGTGAACAAATACGTTCTATGAGTTATTGTCTTTCTAATGTTAGAAAGAATAAAATATTTAATAATATTAAAAAAGAAATTGTAGATAAAAAACACAAATTAAATTCTACTTTAACAAATATTTCTTTATCTGATGATTCATTTGATAAACAAAAAGAAGAGAAAGAAAAATTTTTAAGAAAAAAAAATTACAATAATTCTATTATTAATGCATTATTTAATAATAAAAATCTCTTTTTTAAATTTATAGTTTGGATAAAAAATTCTTTTTTAAAGAAGCATATTTTTGTTAAAAATGAGAGTTTTAAACGAAATATTTTTCAAAATAAAAAAAATATTCTTTTTGCTAAAAAAGAAGAGTTTAATAGTATAGAAGAAATTCATAAAAAAGATAATCAAGTATCTTCTATTGATAATAATAAAAAAAAGCAATTATTAAATAAAGTTAAAAAAAATAATAACCACCAATATAGTCACGTATTTGATAATAATACTAAATATACATCTTTAAAAAAAATTGATTTTCAAAAAAATACTATTGATTTTGAATTAAATAGTTTAAATTTTTTAAAAAAAAATAATTTTTATATTTTTAGTAAATATAATTTTTTATATACAAAAAAATATGCTAAAAATAAATTTAAAGATTTTGAAAATATTAAAAGTCAAAACGATATGATTTGTTATGAAAGTTTTCAAAAAGATTTAGAAAATAATACATCGTTTAAAAAAAAATTATTATATAATATTATTTTTAACAATTGTTATCCTAATAATATTTTAGTTAATATTAATTCAACAATTTTTCAAATATATAAAAATTCTGAATTTTTTAAATTTTTTCCTATTAAAATTTCAATTTTAATGACTCCTCTTAATATTTTTTCATTAGAATTAATATTAGAACCATCATCAAAAAAATGTTCTTCTTTTAAGGAAAATCAAGTAAAAAAACGTCTAAGAATTAATAATTACAAAAAATTAAATTCATCTTTTATTCATAAAAAAAACAATTTTGTTAAAAATTCAGTTTTATGGCCAAAAAAATTTACAACTGAAGAAATTAAAATTAATCATTTGTATAAAAAAAACAAAAAAAATACAAAATCATATTTTTTTGAAACATCCTTTAAATATAAAACTGTTACTAAAAATATTTCAAAATTAAAAGTAAAATTAACATCTAAAAAAAATGATTATTTAATTTCAAATCAAAAAAAACTTTTTTTAAATAAAACTTTGAAAAAAGAAAATACAAAAAATAAATCAAGTGCACCAATAACAAAAATTTTTAGTGATGTATTTTTAAGCAAAAATCAAAAAATTATGAATTCTTCAATTTTTTTAAAAAAATCAAATAAAAAAATTAAAAATTCAGCTGGAGCACATTCTGCTACAAATTTTTCTACTTCTCCTGTTAAAAAATCAGAATAAAATTATTTGTTTAATATTAAAATTTTTTCAAAAAATCCATAAATACACTATTTATTAAAAATAAAATTTTTATGAAAAATAAAAACTTACCATTTTAAGTAAGTTTTTATTTTTTATAAAATATTGTTTAATTTTTTAAAATTAACTATAACAATCAACAATTTCATCAAAAATTGTTTCAGCCATTTTTAAAACCTTAACATTTGCAAGATAACATTTTTGTTCATAATTTAAATTTTGATAATTTTCATACATATCATCAGATTCTGATAGCTTTTTATTATTTAATATTTCAATCATATTGCGCTTAAAAGGTACCTTTTCTTCAAGATCGTTACATTTATAAGATATAGATTTTAAAAATCTGAGATAAGATTCATATAATGTTTCTTTTTTGTTAACTATTTTTTCTTGATGTAAATGCTGTATTTTTATTGCATTATTTCTATTTTTTTGATTTAAATCATCTGATGAAGAAATTGAAAAAAGATCATTTTTAATAATTAATAATTCCAGTTCATTTAAAGTTTTAGAATATGGTTTAATCATATACATATTACCTTCAGCATCATTTCCTTCAATCTTAAATTCAATTCCATCAAAAGTAATATATGTATTGTTATCTTGTTGATATATATCTGGTTCGACTACTGAATGATCTCGCAATCTTGTAACTGTCCAATGATTATTTTTTAAAAAAACGATATAATTAGTATCTTGTGCATCAGCAGTATCAACCCATTTAATAGATGTAGGAAGATACGATTGATTTTGTGAACTAGATATAATTTCTGGATTACTAATTTTAAAAACTTGTTTTCCAATATTACCAAGAATATCGTATCCTAGTGTATGTACACTATTAATACTATCAGCAAAATTTATAGTTAATTGTCCAATTTTATTTTTTGCATTTTGTAGGTCTTCTCTACGAAACGTAAGAAGAGCTCCTAGAGATGCACTTGGAATCATATGTTCTATTTTTTTTAATCTTTGTTCATTATCATCAAAGTATCCTACGCTTATATATTTATCGTCAGTGTCAGAAGTTAATGTCATTAAATTTTTTTTATTATAATCATCTATAATACACATACCATTATTTAAGCATACTTTAAAAGTACTGTTTTCTTTAATTACCTTAACTCCTATTATATCATTTAATTCATCAATTAATTTATCTCTTTTATCTATAAAACTATCTATTCTGTTAGGCAATTGAGCAGTGGGAAAAAATCGAATGTCGATATTAGTATCATAAATTTTATTTATTAAAATATTAGCTTGTTTTATTTTTTCTTTTATTGATTCTTTAACATCTCTTTCTAAAAAACTTAATTTTTCATCAAAATTTTTTAATTCATGAATAATTGTATTTAAATTGTTTTCTATGTTTTCATTAAAGACATTACCGTGGTTATTAACAATATCATTTTCTATAGAAGAATAAAGTTGATTTATTAAAAGAGTAAAAATATTTGATTTTTCTCCAAATAAATCTTCTAGTTTTAAATATTCTTCTATTTTCGTTTGTTCGTCTTGTACTCTTTCGCTAATTTTTCGTTTTTCTTCTTTAAGAAAATCGTTGTAGTCATCATATATCTTTTTTATTTTGACTCCTGCATTAAAATTAGATTCATCTACAGTATTCTCTACAAAAACATTATGTTTTATTTCGTCTTTGTATTTTGAATTAATAATTTTGTCAGCAGTGTTATTGATTAATATCTTTATAGCATCTATTCCAGTGACAGTAGAAGTTAATATAGAGCTCATTTGACTTCCCTTTTCATAAATAAAAGTTATTATTTATTTTTTGAATTTGTTGTAAAATAATATGTGTTAATCCTATACCCCTTTTAGCTATTTCTTTTGAAATTTTTTGGTCATAAATTTCTGTATAGAAACGACTTTGATTACTATCTAATAAATTATCTTGTGTTAAAGAATTTCTCATACTTTTTAATAGCATCTGAATAAAAAGACTCTCTACCTCCTTTGCTGTTTCTAGCTGATATTTTTTGGGATTATTTTTTACTTGATATTTTAAATCATTAATAAATTTTGTTCTATAGTTTATTATATTAAATAAAGATAAATCGTTTTTCATTAAACAATTTCCAATTTAGCATGAAGACAACCAGCATTTTTCATTAATTGCAGAATAGATATCAATTCGTTAGGTTTTGTTCCTAAAGAATTTAATACCCGAACAATGTTGTTTAAACTTGTATTTTTAACAGAATTATTATTAATATAATTTCTATTAATTATATTTTTCAAAAAGCTTTCTTTTTGATTTTTTCTTAGTGTTTCAAACAAAAATGAATTGATTTTTTCTTCTTCTTTTTTTTCTATTAATATAGATAAATCTCCATGAGAAACAATACATGTTCCTAATTTTACTTCTTGATTAATAACAATAGATCCAGTACGAGGATTGATTATAACTTTAGCTTCTTGAGATGGCATAGAAATATCTATGTTTTGAATATTAGAAAGCATATGAACTTGTATGGTATTATTAGCATATGTATTTAATTGTACTGTTTTAGAATTTAAAGCTGTTGCTGTATCTGGATACTGTACATTAATCATATCACTTATTTTCTGTGCTATACCAAAATCTTCTTTGTTTAACTGTAAATTAATTATTTTTTTCTTTCCAAAATCAGTATTTATTTCTCGTTCAATTGTGGCACCATGATTAATTCTTCCTGAATTGACTTGGTTTGAAAAAATAGAGTTATTTTTTTTTAAATTATTTTTTTCAGATACTAATATATTTCCCTGAGCAATCGCATAAATTTGATTGTCAGCCCCCCTTAAAGGAGTCATTAATAACGTTCCACCTTTAAGACTTTTTGCATCACCCATTGATGATACTACAACGTCTATTGCCTCTCCTGTATGACTGAAGGGAGGTAAATTTGCTGTAACTATAACGGCAGCTACATTTTTTAAATGCATGTTGGTATCAGGGGGGATAGTTACGCCTAATTGAGATAGCATATTATGTAGTGATTGATTGGTAAATGGAGTTTGTGTTGATTGATCACCTGTTCCATCTAAACCTACTATTAAACCGTAACCGATTAATTGATTATCTCTTATACCTTCAATACTTGTTAAATCACGTATTTTTTCAGCATATGTAAAAGAACATAAACTTATTAAAATACAAATAATAAATTTTAATAATGATATTGTCTTAGACATAACATACCTTATATTCATTTACCTTATTGATTCTGTTTTTATATCTATTATATATAAAACATTTCGTCTATGAAAAATTTTTTTATTAATAAATTTTATTTTTTTAAATATGTTAGTCTTTACTCATAAAGGATTTAAATAATCCCTTATGAGTTTTATTTAAAAAAATTTATTTTTTCAGTATTTTTTATGATTAAATAGGTGAAATTTTTAATAAAAATCGCTGTAACCAACCCATTTTTTGAATATCATTAATACGATTATTACTTACATATTCAATGCGTGTATCAGCAATTTGAGTGGAAGCAACTAAATTATTTTTATTGATATTGTTAGGATTAATTACACCTGAAAAACGAATGAATTCCGTACCTTGATTAATAGCAACTTGTTTTTCACCAATCACTTTTAAATTTCCATTTGGAAGAACATTCTTTACAGTAACAGTAATAAGACCAGTAAATGTATTTTTAGCAGAATTACTACCTTTTCCTGAAAAGTCATTTTTTCCTATACTATCTATTCCTGTTTTGTTATCATTAACATTAAGCCCTAATATAGGATTTAATGTTCCTGGCGTTACTGTCACTCCTACGTTTGCCTTTCCATCGCGAGTCAAATTTGAAGAAGAACTATTACTAGCACTGATATTTTCCTGCAATACTACAGTTATCGTATCACCTATATTATGAGATCTATGATCTTCAAAAAGTGGTTGATATCCATAATTTATAGGTGTTTTTTCTTGAAATAAAGAACCATTTTTAATTTTAGGTATTATATTAGGTGCTATAGCAGTTGTAATACCGTCAACTAAAGGTTTATGTTCAACAGAAGCGCAACTTTGGATAATTATTATAAAAAAAGCAGTTAAATAATATTTAATTTTATAACTGAATAATTTTACCACGGAAAAACAGTCCTTAATTAAAACATTTTAAAATATATATTGTTTACATTTATTTTATTAATAATCAAAATTAATGTTTATAGTTGAGATAATTTTTGTAACATTTGATCTGAAGTATTTATAGATTTACTATTAATTTCGTATGCACGTTGTGTTTGAATCATATTTACTAATTCTTCAGCAACATTCACATTGGAAGTTTCAACATATCCCTGATACAGCAAACCTGTACCGTTTAAACCAGGAGTAGTATCTATAGGATTTCCAGAAGCTTGTGTTTCTTGATATAAATTCTCTCCTAAACTTTCTAGTCCAGAATGATTTACAAAATTAATTAAATTTAATTGACCTATAGAAATTGGTTGAGTTTGTCCTTGTATAGTGACACTGACAATACCATCTCTTCCTATATTCATATTTATTGAGTTAGGTGGAATATTAATTTCAGGAATAATAGGATAGCCACTATTAGTTACCAATTGACCATTTTGGTCTAATTGAAAGGAACCGTCTCTAGTATATGCTATATTACCATCTGGAAGTTGTACTTGAAAAAAACCAGGTCCATTAATAGCTACGTCTTTTGAAGAGTCAGTTTTAGAAAGATTGCCTTGACTGTAAATTTTTTCTGTGGATACTGGTCTAACTCCTGTTCCTAATTGTAATCCAGATGGTAAGGTAGTATCAATTGATGAATTTGTTCCTGCTTGACGCATTGTTTGATACATTAAATCTTCAAATACTGCTCTAGAACGTTTGAATCCATTTGTACTTACATTTGCCAAATTATTAGAAATAACATTCATATTTATTTGTTGAGCATCAAGACCTGTTTTAGAAATCCATAAAGAAGGAATCATTTTTTTTCCCTTTACTTAATTATTAACATTAAATAATTGATTTGCATATTCTGTATTTTGATCACACATAGATATAATTTTCATATTCATTTCAAATTGTCTAGCATTTGAAATCATATCAATCATATTTTTTGTTGGATTCACATTACTTGCTTCTAACATTTCTGATTGTATACGTACACTACTATCATGAAGAATATTTTTATATTTATTTAAATTATCTTTTTTAAGATAAAACAAACCATTTTCTTTTTGTATAAGATTATCATTTTGTAGTCGTACCAATTTTAATGAACCTATTGTTGATTCGATAATACTATCTTTATTTTTCTTAATTTCCTTAATTATACCGTTTGATGAAATTTTTAAGTTTACATTATTTGGTATTTTTATATTTCCATTATTTCCAATGAGTTCGTAATTTTGAACAGTCATCTTTCCCTCTTTGTTTATTTTTATATGGCCGTTTTTTGTATACGCTTCTTGACCATTTATATCTTTTATTGCTAGCCAACCATTATTTTTAATAACTAAATCTAAGTTTCTTTGAGTGTGAATTAAAGTTCCTGGATAAAAATTATAATATTCTTTTACATTTTGATTATATGTTTTTTTTAAATTTTGAAGATTTCTATCTTTTATAAAAAGATTAAATGATTCTTTAAAACCAACTGTAGATATATTAGCTAAATTATTAGCAATAACTGCTTGTTTATCTAATAATTTAATAGCAGCATTCATAGATTCATATATTGCTTTGTTCATTAGATGATCCAATTTGATTATAAAATTATTTTAAATTAACTAATGTATTAATTATTCTATCTTCTGTTTTAAAAGCTTGAGCACTAGATTGATAATTACGCTGAGCAATAATCATGTTAATTAGTTCTTTATTTAAATCAACATTTGATGATTCTAAAAATTTTGTGTATAGTGAACCAAAACCTTGATCTCCAGCTGCTCCTATCTTTTCTTGTCCAGATTCATGTGTTGCTGACCAAATACTGCCACTTTCAGGTTTTAACTTTTCTGGATTGATAAATTTTGCTAAAAATATTTGCCCTATCTTTTGTTCTTCTTCGTTTGTGTATTGTCCAATAATTTCACCATTATTTAAAATTTCAAAATGTTTTAAAAAACCTTTTGTATATCCGTTTTGAGACAATTCTATTGAAGGCATGTTTGTTTCTGATTTTTCAAGAAAACATTCTAAATTTAGAGTAATTGGATCTAAAATAATATTTTTAGAATTTTTTGATTTAATCTGAAGAGAAGAATTTGAAATTAAATTACCTTCAGAATCAAATTTTAAAATAAAATTATCATTAATAATTTCATTATCTGGTATTTTTTCGTCATTTAATTGTATATTTAATTTCCATTGATGATCATCAATTTGATTGAAAGAAATATTTAATTTGTGAGGATTTTCATTTTTATCATAAATAGTAATATCATGTATTTCTGAATTAGATATGTCATCATTTTTTCCAGTTATACTATTTGTAGAACTAAAATCATTTATTAAATCAGCTTTTAATTTTATTTGACTTGTTGCTTTCGCACTTAACAAATCAGATTTTCTTAAATTAATAGGTTCTAAATTAGATATACTGTTTAAATTATTTTTTAAATCAAATTGATTTTGACCAGTTAAGTACATGCCCTGTCCATTAACAATATTTTTATTTTTATCAAGTAAAAAATGACCGTTTCTTGTATAATATACGTAACCTTTAGAATCTAAAACTCGGAAAAAACCATCTTGTACAATTCCTAAATCTAAATCTCTATTTGTTTGAACTAATACTCCATCACTAAAATTTTGAACTAAATTTGAAATTCCAACTCCAGATTTTATTATTTGATTAGAATAGAATGAATGAGAAACTATGTCAAAAAATGAAGGAGTACTAGATTTAAATCCAATAGTAGAAGCATTAGCTATATTATTTGAGACAATGTCTATATAATCATTATTAATCATTAATCCATTGATAGTTTCTATGATTGACATATAATTTATTCCTTAATAATTTTAAATATAACATTTTTTTTAAATTTAATTATCTTTATTTCAGAATTTTACGAATTTTTGATAATGTTACAGTGCCTACTGTTCCTAGATCAATAATTGGATCAATGGAAGAAGAAGTAATAATGCTATTGACTAAAGCTTCGCTTAAAACTTGGACAGGAATCTCTCTATTCTGATTTTTAGCTATAACAGTAACGTTGTATTTTTCAGTTTTCATATCTTCTTTATCTAAATTTTGACCATCCCATGTTAAACTGTGTATACCGGATTTTAAATTTTTAATTTTTTGAATATGTATAATTTTTCCATTTTTGTCTGTTATTTGTATATTTACTGCTGTTGCATCACTAATCAATTCTATCCCATATTTTGTTTCAATACCTTTAGTATGTACAATTTGAGAACTAGGTATCATTACATGATGTCCAATTAATGAAGATACCTGTATATTTTGACTTTGATTAATTTTATTAGAAAATATTCCGACAGTACTATTTAATCTTTCAATTCCTGTTGCTGTATTGATTTGAGCTAATTGTGATGTTAGTTCACTATTTTTAATAGGAT
This sequence comes from Buchnera aphidicola str. Sg (Schizaphis graminum), assembly GCF_000007365.1. Lineage (NCBI taxonomy): Bacteria > Pseudomonadati > Pseudomonadota > Gammaproteobacteria > Enterobacterales > Erwiniaceae > Buchnera > Buchnera aphidicola. Next base: position 372,920 of record NC_004061.1, on the reverse strand, counting down.
CTGTAGGATCTTGATTTTTCATTTGTGCCATTAGTAAACTTAAAAAGTTTTTTTGTAAGTCTAGCGCATTAGAATTATTTTTTACATTATTAGTATTATTTTCAATAATGTTGTTATTTATAGAAGAATTAATATTGACAGTACCCATTTCTTCTTCCTTTATTCTCCAATTGATAATGTTTTCATTATCATAGATTTTGCAGTTTTTAATACTTCTACATTAGCTTGATAACTTCTAGAAGCCGAAATATGATTTATTGTTTCTGAAACTGGATTAACATTAGTTTGTAAAACGTATCCATTTTTATTAGATAAAGGATTACTTGGATCGTATATCAATTTCATTGGATTAAGATCGTTTATTATAGAAAAAACTTTTACACCACCGATTAAAGAATTTTTTAATGGATCTAATTTAAAAATAACTTTTTTTGCAATGTATGGATAAAATTTTCCATCTTTGCATACTATACTTTCTGCATTAGCTAAATTACTAGCAATAACATTTATTTTTTCTGATTGAGCACTCATAGCTGAACCAGCGATATTAAGTATATTTAATAAAGACATAATTTTATCCCTTTAATACATTCATTATATTTTTAATTTCGTTTTTTATAAAAACTAAATTTTCTTCATATTTTAAGGTATTTTTTATAAATTCTATTCTTTCTCGATTCATATCTACTGTATTGCCATTTGATTGAATTTCTTTACTTGTTATAGGTTTAACTTCGAATATAAAAAAATTTTTTTTTCTTGGATTCAAATGATGTGATGAAGTTTTCGTCAATGTAATATCCAAATTACTTTTTTTTGTTATTTTATCCATTTCATCTTTGAAATTGATATCCATTGCTTTGTAGTTTGGTGTGTCTGCATTTGCTATATTTGACGATAAGATTTCTTGTCTTTTAGCATAAAGATTTAATAAATTTTGATTAAAATCAAGTGTCTTATTTATTTTATCAAACATTTTTTTTCCTGATTGGTTTTAAGTAAAGAAATGTTTTTAACGTTACATTGTAATATTAAATAAATTTTTACATAATCAAAATATGATTATGTTATAAAATTTAAACTGTTATTTTTATTAAATAAATTCATATTATACCTTTATTAGATATTTCGCATCAAGAAAAGAACTTTAAAAAATATAATATACTTATTAAATAGTGTTGATAAATTTAATATTAATTTATATTACTCAATAAATTAAGGAAAAAAATGAAACTAATAAAAATATTTTTTTGTTTATTCATATTTTTTTTGTTTTTTAAGTCTTTTAAAGCTACTGCGTACAATTTAAGTGATCAATTAAATAATTTTTTTAAAAAAGAATACTCTCTTAAAACAAAAAATATAAAAACAATAATACATACTCCATTAAAAAAAAATTTTTTTTGTAAAAAACCAGTTTTTTCATTGGTGAATAATCTTCATAATTTTGGAATAATTGACATTATTTTAATTTGTGGATCGCAACATAAATATTTACAAGTTGAATTACAAGCAGAAGGAGAATATGTTATAGCGAAGAAAAAAATACTAAGGGGGACAAAAATAAGAGGAGATGACTTAATAAAGGTAGTAGGACGTTTAGACACACTACCCCGTGGTGCATATCTTAATGAAAAAGATCTTATTAATAGAGTGAATTTACGTGATATTTTTCCTTTTCAACCGATTACTTCCTTTATGACGCGCCCTTACTGGTTAGTTAAAATGAATCAATTGGTTACTGTAAAAATGAAAGGAGTTGATTTTGAGGTTATTTTTGTAGGAAAATCTTTAAGTAACGGTGCTGAAAGACAAAAGATACGTGTACAATTAAAAAATGGTAAAGTTTTAACTGGAGTAATTAATAATAATAGTGAAGTGATAGTTTTTTTATAAAAATGGAATAAAAGCATATATTAAAAAAATATAATTAATGAGTGTTCTAGAAAAATGAAAAAATTAATAAATATAATTAAAGATATAAAAGAAAATCTTATGTCTTTACAAAATTTAATGCATCAAGAATATGATAATTTATTAAAATCTAAAATTAATATAAAAAAAATAAAATTAATTATAGAAGAAAAAGAGTTCTTTTTAAGAAAAATTGCATCTTTAAAAAAAGAAAAATCATTCCTTGAAAAAAGATATAATATTTTTCCACCCTATTTGCAATTTAATGAATTAAATTTACATTGGGATGAAATTATTTCTATATGTTTTTTACTTAAGAAGAAAAATATAAAAAACAAGATAATTTTAAATGAAAAATTTTATTTAAATCAACGTTTTTTAAACACTTTTCAAAAATATAGATTAAACCAAAATAATACCACATATGGTGTTGATGGTCATTTAGAAAATTAAAAAATTTATTTTTTACTTTTCAATAGACCAATCTAGTCTTTTCCCAGCTAAAAAGGGAACAATAATATTTTTACCAATATTAATTTTTTCTAAAATTTTATGAGGTTTTTTGACAAGTGTAATGGTTTCTTTATTAATTGGCATATTATAAAAGTTAGGTCCGTTTTCGGAGCAAAAAGATTGAAAATGCTGTAATGCATTCATTTCTTCAAAAACGCTAACATAACATAATAAAGAAGATGGAGCATTAAATATACCTGCGCAACCAAAAGTGTTGATTTTATTTTTATGAAAGTGTGGAGCTGTATCACTGCCTAAAAAAAAATTTTTACTACCACTTGATATGACATTTCTCAAAGCTATTTGATGTTTTTTTCTTTTTAAAAGAGGTAAACAATAAAGATGTGGTTGAATTCCATCAATAAACATATTATTTCGGTTTAACATTAAGTGATGAGGTGTAATAGTACCAGCTAAATATGAAGAATTACATTCCTCAATGTACGATATTGCTTCTTCTGTTGTAATATGTTCTAGTATTATTTTTAATTCTGGAAATTTTTTACGTAATGGTTTTAGTGTATTTTCAATAAATTTTGCTTCTCTATCATATATGTCGATATTTAAATTATTTTCTTCTCCATGAATAAGTAATGGCATTTTTATTTTTTCCATAATATTAAATAAATGATAGATATTGTTAATATTTTTTATACCGTATTTTGAATTAGTTGTAGAACAATGAGGATATAATTTTGCTCCTACAAAAATTTTTTTAAAAAAACCTTGTTGTAATTCTTCAGGAGAAGTTTTTTCTGTTAAGTAACAAATCATTAATGGTTGAAATGCAGTATTTGGTGTCATAGAATTTAAAATTCTACGACGATAAGAGATTGATCTAAAACAATTTGTAATAGGTTCTTCGAGATTAGGCATAATGATTGCACGTTTATAAAATGTTCCAGTGTATTGAGAAACTTTTTTTAAAATTTCATTATCTCTTAAATGAACATGCCAGTCATCAGGTTTTATAATTTTAATTTTTTTTAAAAATTTAGACATTTTTAGTTTTAATTAATGTAGAAAATATTTATATATTAACATTTTTTTATTAAAACACTCTATATGTAAAAATATATTTATTTTTTAAAAATTAATTCTAAATTATGATTATAATGTTTTAACCTCATAGGTTAGATTAATTTCAAATGAATATTCTAAAGTCTTTAATATCAGTAGGCATAATGACATTAATATCACGCATATTTGGTTTTTTTCGTGATGTTTTAATTGCTCACATCTTCGGTGCCTCTATGTTTACTGATGCTTTTTTTATAGCTTTTAAAATTCCTAATTTATTACGTCGAATTTTTGCTGAAGGGGCATTTTATCAATCTTTTATTCCTATTTTAATAGATTACAAATCAAGAAAAGACAAGGAATATATACAAGAATTCATTAGATCTACATGTGGTTTTACTATATTAGTTTTAACTACTTTTGTTATTTTAGGAATAATTTTTTCTGATTATATTATTTTTATTAGCGCTCCAGGATTTTCTGAATCGTCTAAAAAATTACAATTAGCTAGTAACTTGTTAAAAATTATGTTTCCTTATATTTTATTTATTTCTTTATCATCATTATGTTCATCTATTTTGAATAGTTATAATTATTTTTTTATCCCTTCTCTTTCTTCTAGTCTGTTAAACATTAGTATAATAGTTTTTTCATTTTTTTTTAGTGATTATTTTGAACCTTCTATAATCTCCTTAGCATGGTCTGTTATGATAGGTGGTTTTTTTCAGCTATTTTATCAATTTCCACATTTGTATAAAATAAAAATGTTGGTTTTTCCTAAGATTAATTTTAAAAATATTGGTCTTATAAAGGTTTTAAAGAAGATGGGACCTTCTACCTTAGGTTCTTGTGCCAATCAAATTTCTTTAATCTTTAATACTATTTTTAGCTCTCTTTTGCACTCTGGTTCAATATCTTGGATTTATTATGCTGATCGATTAATTGAATTTCCAATAGGTATTATAGGTGTATCTTTAAGTACTATTTTATTTACATCTTTTTCTTGTAGTTATTCAAATAATACTCAATCAGAATATAAAATATTACTTAATTGGGGAATTCGTTTTGGTTTAATTTTGTCTTTACCTATTTCTGTTATATTATTTATGTTTTCAAAACCATTAGTTATTATTTTATTTCAATATGGAAAATTTACAGATTTTGATGTTCTAATGACTCAAAAAGCACTAGAATTGTATTCTTTTGGTTTAGTTTCTTTTATTTTAGTCAAAATTTTAGTTTCAGCTTTTTATTCTTGTCAAGAAGTCAATATTCCAATGCGAATTTCAATTTTAACATTGTTTTTAACACAATTAATGAATCCATTCTTAATTTTTTATTTTCAGCATTCAGGTCTTGCTTTGTCTTGTAGTATAGCTAGCTGGATAAATTTTTTTTTACTTTATTGGAAATTATATCAAAAGGGAATAATCAATTTTAAATTGAATGATTTTATTTTTATTTTTCGTTTATTAATTGCAGTATTAGTCATGACATTTTTTTTAATTTTTATGTTATATTTTATTCCTTCTTGGAAGATTGGTTCATTTTTTGATAAGATAATACGTTTATTTACTATTTTATCAATTTCTGGAATAGTATATTTAATTGCTTTACATTTTTTAGGAATACGTTTATTGAATTATTCTGATAAATTATTTCAAAAAAAATGATTATATATGGAAAAATTAATTTAAATATATTATTTTTAATACTAATATAGTATTTGTATTATAATTTAATATTATAAGTATTTTTTGTCAAAAATATAAAAAGTATTTTATATGTTTTATTATTTTTAATTTATCTAATTAAAAAACGGAGTTTCAAATGAAAAAACAAGCTCTTACTATTATTTTTTTATTAGTAAGCTTAGTGACTGGCATTCAAGCAAAAGAAAATGATCACTGGTATTTAGGTACCAAAATGGGATGGTCTGATTTTAATATTTTAGAATATAGAAGTAAAGATATCACACCTTTTGATACAAAAATTGATACAAAAAATCCATTAGGTGCACCTGTATTCGGATTATTTTTAGGTTATGAATTTAATCCGTATTTTTCTTTTGAAATAGAAAATGATACAACAGGATTTTCTCCTCATTTGATTTTTCAAAAAAATGAACAAAATATACAAATTAATAGTCTTCAACTAGCTACAAAATTGTCATATCCTATAACAGACGATTTTCATATTTATACGCAATTAGGCGGAATGATGTTTTGGGATAATTTATCTTTTAAAAAAGATTTACAAAATATCTTTACTGAAAAAAGCAGATTAATCCCTAATGTATCTTTAGGTGCTGAATATATTTTTAATAAAAAATTTATTACTAGATTAGATTATACTTGGAAAAGTAATATTGCAAAAATAATGAATTTATCTATGAAACCTGTTTTAGGAGATGTTGCTCTGTCTTTTGGATGGAAATTTGGAAAATCTAATATAAACGAAATATTTTCTTCATATATTCCTCAATCGTCAGATAAACAATATGTTGCTCTTAATGAAAATATTAATTTTCCTTTTAATAGTACAGAACTTAAACCTATATCTCATGACAAATTACAGAAATTACAAAAAGAAATAAAAAATATTAAATCAAAAAATATTTTTATTATGTTATCTGGTCATGCTGATAGAATAGGAAATAAAGAATATAATCAAAAATTATCTGAAAATCGTGCATACAGTATTAAAAATTATTTTACTTCACATGGTATATCGCAAGATAAAATAAGTATTCAAGGAATGGGTAATGAATTTTCTTTAACTAATCAGATATGCAAGGATGTATCTGATAGACCTTTATTAATCAGTTGTTTAGCACCTGATCGTCGTGTGGAAATTGAAGTTTTGTCTGATTAATAAAATATTTAAATATAAAAAATATTTTAAGGAGATGTTATTTAATTTTTATTTTTTATTTTTTTCGGAGAGAGAGAGATTCGAACTCTCGGATGATTGCTCATCGGCGGTTTTCAAGACCGCTGCCTTAAACCACTCGGCCACCTCTCCAAATAAAAAATAGATTAAAAATCTATAAAATATTTTCTAATATTAAAACATTACTTTACCTAAAGTAAAGATATTTTTTTATTTTTAAAATTTAAATATTTTATTAATAAAATTTTGTTTGTAATTTTATTGTTTTTTTTCTATAATATATTTAAGTAAAGGCGTGTTGACAGATTGGCTATGTAGCGGACTGCAAATCCGTATAACCCGGTTCGATTCCGGGATACGCCTAAAACCTTTTTAATAAAGCCCGGATGGTGAAATTGGTAGACACAAGGGACTTAAAATCCCTCGGCTTTTAAAGCTTTGCGGGTTCAAGTCCCGCTCCGGGTACCAAAAAAATATTTTTATTTTAAAAACGCTTGATAAACTTTATATTTGTTATCTTTCTTCATTATATGAAATTCAGAAAAAACTTTTTTCAAGTAAAAATCATAACTAAAACAATGATTAGTAACAAATCTTAATTCTCCGTTTTTTTTTAAATGCTTTTTAGAGTTAAATATTATCTTTTTTGTTATATCAAAATTTATTTTTAAATCATCGTGCAATGGTGGATTAGAAACAATCATATTAAATTTTTTAAAAATATTTGAATAAATATTACTTGATAAAACTTCTCCCTTAAAAAAATTTGCATCAAGAGTCGCTTTGCTCGATTCTAATGCAGATAACTTTCTATCTATCATTGTTACAACACATTTAGGTGATTTTCTTAATATAGATACTGATAAAAAACCTGATCCACATCCTACATCTAATATTTTTCCATTAATTTTTTCCGAAAACGTAGATGCAATAAATTTGCTGCCTTCGTCTATTTTTTTATGGCCGAAAACGCCGGGTAGGGATTTTATAATTAAATTTTTCCAAATGTGTATTTTAAAAAATTTTTCTAATTTAAATTTTGTTTTATTAATAAGAATACCCGACATTAAAATAGAATGATTTGCATTATCTATTTTTTTTAATTTTATCGATTCTTCTAATATTAACTTTGCACTTTTTACTCCACTTGAATTGCTTCCTACAATAAAAATTTCGCTTTTAATAGGTAAAAAAGATAGTATATTAAACAATTGAAACCTTGCTTCAGATTTATTTTTAGGCCAATAATAAATTAATATATTACAGTCTTGAACAGTATCTTGTGATACTAATAATTTACGATAAAAAGTAATGTTTTTATTATTGTTTATTTTTAAAAAATTTTGGCTTTTTTGAAGATGTATTTTAGTTTTTATAGTTAATAAATTTATAGGCAATTCATCTTCTATATTACCTGAAAAAAAAACTATTTTATTTTTAAAAATTTTTTGATGGCGTAATATAAGTTGACTATTTTTAGAGAATATCAATATTTTTTTTCCTTTTAATTTGTAAAATTTTGATAAATCTAAACTATAGAGTTTTTTAAAATTATAAACCAATTGAATTTTATTTAAGGTTTTTTTGATTTTTAATAATTTTAATAAAAAATAGAAATTGTTATCATATAATATTTATATTATAATTTAATTAAACTTCATTAAGTTTTCAACTTTTTCTAAAAACATAATTTATATTTCATGTGCATATAATTAAACATTATTGAGCAATATATATGCAAAAAATGCCTATTGAACTTAAAGGTAGCAATTTTACATTTTTAGTACTATATTTAAATACTAACAATGTAGACTTAATAAGTAAATCACTATACAAAAAAATTCAAGAATATCCTCAATTCTTTAAAAACGTTCCTGTTATTGTGAATGTATCAAATTTGCTAAATCAAGTAAATTGGAAAAAAATACAAGAAATTATTATTGAATACGGTTTTTATATTGTAGGTGTCAGTGGATGTAAAGATAATTATTTTAAAAAAATTATTGTTGAATCAGGCTTACCTGTTTTGTTAGAAAGTAACACAACTAATACAAATAAAGATTTACGTTCTTTTTATCATACTTCTACTTTAAAAAAAACAAAAAATGAACAAAGATTACGAGTTAAAAAAATAGAAAAAACTCATATTATAAATACACCTGTTCGTTCAGGACAAAAAATCTATGCTAAATATTCTGATTTAGTAGTAATAAATAATGTAAGTGCTGGAGCAGAATTAGTTGCAGATGGAAATATTCATGTTTATGGTTCAGTCCGAGGTAGAGTACTTGCTGGTGCTAATGGAGATATCACAAGTAAAATATTTTGTACCACATTATTTGCTGAATTAATATCAGTATCAGGTCAATATTGGTTATCAGATCAAATACCATCACATTTTATTGGTAAATCAGCTCAAATTTACTTAAAAAATAAATTTTTAACTATTAATTCTCTCAGTTAATTCTGTTTTTTTAGGAAATTTTATATGACACGGATTATTGTAGTTACTTCAGGGAAAGGAGGTGTAGGTAAAACCACTTCAAGTGCTGCTATTGCAACTGGTTTAGCACAAAAAGGGAAAAAAACAGTTGTGATAGATTTTGATATAGGATTAAGAAACTTAGATTTAATAATGGGATGTGAGCGCAGAGTAGTATATGATTTTATTAATGTTATTCAAGGTGATGCTAGAATTCAACAAGCGTTGATTAAAGATAAAAAAACAAAAAATTTGTTTATTTTACCAGCATCTCAAACTCGTGATAAAGAATCATTAACATATTCAGGAGTGGAAAAAGTTTTAAATCAACTTATAAATATGGAATTTGATTTTATTATTTGTGATTCGCCTGCAGGAATTGAAACTGGTGCTATTTTAGCAATATATTTTGCAGATGAAGCGATTGTGACTACTAATCCTGAGGTATCTTCGGTTCGCGATTCTGATAGAATCTTAGGTATTATATCGTCTAAATCAAAAAGATCTGAAAAAAACATAACTCCTATAAAGGAATATCTTTTATTAACACGTTATAATCCGACACGTGTTAAAAAAGGAGAAATGTTAAGTATGAAAGATGTTATAGAAATACTTCGTATACCAATTATTGGTGTGATTCCAGAGGACGCGTCTGTATTGAGAGCATCTAATCAAGGTGAATCTATCATTTTAGATCAAAATTCTAATGCAGGAAGTGCTTATTTTGACACAGTCAATCGATTGTTAGGTGAAAATCATAAATTCCGCTTTATTGAAGAAGAAAAAAAAAGTTTTTTACGACGTTTATTCGGGAGATAGATATGGCGTTATTAGATTTTTTTTTATCCCGGAACAAAAACACAGCTCATGTTGCAAAAGAAAGATTACAAATAATTGTTGCAGAACAAAGAAAATTTAAAAGTGAACCAGATTATTTGCCACAGCTAAAGCGTGAAATACTTTCTGTAATTTGTAAATATGTCAATATCGATCCTCATATGGTTACAATACAATTAGAACAAAAAAATGAAGACATTTCTGTATTAGAATTAAATATTATTTTACCCGATTAGATTTTTGAAACAATCTATAAAAGATAGTATATATTAATATTTTATAGAACTAAACATATATTCTATATATAAAATAATAATTCGATATAATCAATACTGAACTATATTTAATACTTCAGTATTGATTTTTTTAATTTTGAAATATTTTTAAAATAAATGATCTAAATAATTATTACTTATTTTAGAAAAATGACAAAATTCTCGGTTTTGAATTTTCAGAAAACAAAAAGGGAATAATATCTTTTGCATTAGGATATAAAATCTTTTTTTGTTCGAATTTTAAAGAATTTTCCCGTTTAATTTTTTTCCACCCATCACCAACTAATATCCATTTTTTTTTAAGTTTTTTCATTTTATCTTCTATTTTATTTATTTTAATTAAAGATTCTGTTTTTTCTCCTGTCCATAATAAAGTATTGTTTCTCAGGTATTCACCCCAGTATACTTGTCCTATTTTTGCATTAACTGCGACTAATATTTGCTTTTTTTTATATTTTCGCCATGCTTTTTGAGCCAAAATAGATAAAGTTGAAATTCCAAATATAGGTATTTTTAAACTTAAAGATAAACTTTGTGCGATTCCTATTGAAATACGTATTCCAGTAAACTTGCCTGGTCCTTTTGAAAAAGCCACATAATTTAAATCCTTCAATGTAATTTTGGCGTTCATTAATACTTTTTTAATCATTGGCAATATTTTTATTGTATGTTCTTTTTTGCAATTTTCAGACAAAGAGTAAATTACCTTTTTTTTATATACAGCAACTGAACAGTGGTCAATTGAAGTATCAATGGCTAAAATTATGTCAGACATATCTTACTCGAAATAAGTTCAGTAAAAAATTTTTTTAAACAAAAAATTACTTAGAAAACTTGCTATTTATATCTTAATTTTTAGTTATTCTCACTAAATCGATACGATATTCTGTAGCATTAACAATGTGAAAAGAAAAAGAATTAATCTTAATTGTTTCTCCTGGGAGAGGTAATTGACCTTTTTGAGAAATTAGCAATCCTCCTAAAGAAGCACAGTCATCTTGTTTAATTAATTCTTTAGTATTAAGTAATTGTTGTAAAGAATGTAAATCTGTTTCTCCCTTAACTAACCAGCTGTTTTGTTCTTTTATAATATCTGGAGTTTCATCTGCGTCTGGAAATTCACCTGCTATAGCTTCTAAAACATCTAAAGGTGTAATTAATCCTTGAACAACACCGAATTCATTACTGACAATTACAAAACTACCTTGAGCACGACGAAGTACTCCAAGTAAATTTATAGGATCAAGAGTATCTGGTATAATAATAGGTGGTATTTGAGAGGCAAATGTATAAACGTCTATATTTTTTTCAATAGCGACTAATAATTCCTTAGCTCGTACAATACCGATTATTTCATCTAATTCACCTTTACAAACAGGAAATAAATTATGAGGTGTATCTAATAATTGTAATCGAATTTCATTGATTGTTTTTTCTGTATTTACCCAAGATATATTACTTCGTGGAGTCATAATACTTTTAATTGATCGACCGGCTAAAGTAAGAACTCCATTAATCATATATTTTTCTTCATCTTTAAAAGTTTCTGTTTCTAAGGAAGATGAAAGTACTATTTCTGCTTTATTATCAGTTTTTATTCTATTTTTATTGTTATTCTTTTCTCTTATCATTAAACGTAAAATTGCTTCAGCTGCTCTTTGTCTCATAGGTTTTCTAGATTGATTTTTCATAAAATTATGACGAGCAATTTGATTAAAAATCTCGATTAAAATAGAAAAACCTATTGCTGCATATAAATATCCTTTTGGAATATAAAACTTTAAAGCTTCTGCGACTAAACTAAAACCAATCATTAATAAGAAACTAAGGCATAATACAACTACAGTTTGATGTATATTAATAAAATTTGTTAATGCTTTCGATGCTAATAACATTAATATTGTAGCTAATACAACTGCTATCATCATGATTAATAATTGATTTACCATGCCCACTGCTGTAATTATTGCATCTAAGGAAAACACTGCATCTAATACAACTATTTGAATAACTACAGCCCAAAAACTGGCATAATTTTTATTTTCTGTATTTTCATGGTCTTCATTTTCTAGTCTTTCATGTAATTCAATTGTAGCTTTAAATAAAAGAAATAAACCACCAATAAGTAATATTAAATCACGTATTGACAAAGAAAAAAAATTATTACTAATAATAGGAGAAGTGAGTGTTACTACCCAAGATATCAATGATAATAACGCTAATCGCATAATTAAAGCCAGTCCTAAACCAATTAAACGTGCCTTATCTCTTTGATTAGGAGGTAATTTTTCTGATAAAATTGCTACAAATATTAAATTATCAATCCCTAATACTACTTCTAAAACAACTAATGTTAATAAGCCGGCCCAAATTGACGGGTCTAAAAAAAACTCCATCAGAAAAACTCCGTAAAAAAAATAGGACAGCCCAATATTTAATATATCTAAATATTTAAGATATAATGTAATTTGAGATTATATAATATTTTATTATATCAAGAAAATTAAAAAATAGTTGAGATAAAATATGGACCATATCTGATTAAAAAGATTTTGCAAGACTGCATTCATATGAAGTTAGAAGTTATTATATTTAGTTCAGTTGAAGTAAAATTTTATTTTAAATTTGATAAACATTTATCAATAAAGTCTTTTTTTTTAAATTAATTTTAAAAAAAAGAATAAATTTCAGTAAAATATATTTTTTTATAGATAAATTGCATTACCTTTCAGTAATATTTTTTTAAATTTTTAGTATTATTTTTATCTTCTTAACTACTTTTTAATATTTTTATCGAGTTTAAGTATAAAAGAATTTTTTTTACCACTATTTTTTCTTATTTTATAAATTTTTTTAAAATTTAGTTTAATTTATTTTCTAAATAAAATGTATTAATTTTAAGATTTTCTATATATAGAAATTAAGAAAATAAATATTAATGGTTTTTACAAGATATGAATTTAAGAGTTTTAAGAAAAGTTTTATTAATATTTTTAATATTTAAAATTTTTAGATTAAAAAAACATTTTTATATAAAATATAATATTTTTTATTATAATCATGTTTATATTAAAAAACAAGTTTAAAAATTATTTGAAAAGTGTTTTTATAAGTTTTATCTCTTAATAGAAAAGTTTTCTACTAAGAGAGATAATGTTTTTATATTTCTGATATCTATTGATTACATATATTTTTTATTTTTTAGCGCCTGTATTCTTTTTTCTAAAGATGGATGGGAGGCGAATAATTCTATAAATGAATTAGATTTTCCGTTAATACAAAATGCAATTATGCTATCTGATTCTTGAGGCTCATGACTTGACTTTAAACGATTTAGGGCAGAAATCATTTTTTCTTTTCCGACTAATTTTGCTGAACTTGCGTCAGCATAAAATTCTCGATGTCTAGAAAACCACATAGTAATAATACTTGCAAGTACACCAAAAATTATTTCTAGAAATGTAGAAATTAAAAAAAATAAAAATGAATCTTTTTCATCTTCACTATTTTCATTTCTATTACTCGATAATAAGCTGCTCAATGCTTGTGAAATAATACGAGATATAAAGATTACAAAAGTGTTTACAACACCTTGAACTAAAGTCATTGTGATCATATCACCATTTGAAACATGACTAATTTCATGAGCAATTACTGCTTCTGCCTCACTACGTGTCATATTTTCTAGTAATCCTGTTGATATAGCAATCAAAGCTGCATTACGACGAGCACCTGTAGCAAATGCATTGATATCAGCAGCTTCATATATTGCTATTTGTGGCATAATAATATTTTTTTTTATAGATTGTTGACGAATAGTATCAATTAGCCAACTTTCTGTTTCATTGCTAGGATGATTAATGATTCTACCATTTACAGAACGCAATGCAATCCATTTAGACATAATAAGTGATAAGATAGATCCACTAAAACCAAATAGACTTGACATAATCAATAGACCGTAAATACTTTCAGACTGAATTCCTGTCACAGCAAGAATCAGACTGAATGTTAGCATAACTGCTAAATTAGTTAATAAGAAAAGAATAATACGTATCATAAGATATTATCTTCCTCAATTTAGATAAAATAGTTTTAATTAAAAAAAGAAATTTAATTAAAGAAAATATAAAAATGTTTTTTAAACTTAAATTTATAATGTTAATTATAGAAAATAAAGGTATTAAAAAATAATTTTTTAAGCTAACATAATTTTCTTAATTAAGTCAAGATAGATAAATTATTCAGAGTGGATTTTAATTAAATGTTTCCCAAAATCGACCATCTCGCATAATGATTTCGTCCGAACTTTTTGGCCCCCATGTACCAGATTTATATAACTGTACAGTATTTATATTTGTTTTTTTCCAACCGTTTATTATTGGATCAATCCATTTCCACGCTTCTTCTACTTCTTCTCGACATACAAATAATGATTGTATTCCTCTCATACTTTCAAATAATAGCCTTTCATAAGCGTCGACAAAATTTTTAGTATTATTTATATTAAAATTAAATTCCATTTTATCACTTTTTAATTTATATTCCTTACTGAGTCCTGGTACTTTATTTAAAAAATATATTTTAATACTTTCATTAGGTTCTAGACGTATAATCAATTTGTTAGGTGATAAATTTTTATTGAATTCTTGAAACAAGTTCTTAGATATTTTTTTAAAGACAATAACTATTTCAGAGTATTTATATGCTAAACGTTTACCCGTTCTTAAATAAAATGGAACTCCAAACCATCGATCATTATTAATATCAACTTTAATTGAAACAAATGTTTCTGTTTTACTATGTTTGTTTGCACCATTTTCTTCTATGTAAGAAGGTACCTTTTTACCATTTATAATTCCAGATGCATATTGACCTCGTGCTGTCTTAATATGAATTTCATTTAAGTCAATTTTTTTAAGAGAACGCAATATTTTTAATTTTTCATCTCTTATGCCTTCAGGTGTAATATTTTTTGGTTTATCCATAGAAACGATTGTAAGAATTTGCAGGAGATGATTTTGTACCATATCTCGTGTTTGTCCCATTTGATCAAAATAATTCCATCTATTTTCAATACCAACTTCTTCAGATACAGTAATTTGAATATGATCAATAATTTTATTATTCCAACTATGAAAAAAAAATGAATTTGAGAAACGTAATGCTAAAAGATTTAATATTGATTCTTTTCCAAGATAGTGATCAATACGAAAGATTTGCGATTCTAAAAAATATTTAGCAATTTGATTATTGATTTTTTTTGATGTTTCTAAAGATACACCGAGTGGTTTTTCGATTATGATTCTTGATGGAAAAGAATTTAAATTAACTTTTCCTAATCCTGTAAAAATAGCATTAAATGTATTTGAAGGAACTGCACAATAATAAATAATAATGTTTTTTTTTTGATTTAATATATTTTTTAATTCTAAAAAGTGAAGATCTTGAAATACATCAATATAAAAAAAATTTAAACGTGAACGTAATTTTTTCCAAATTTTTTCATCAATTTTTTCATTTAAAAACATTTTTATTGCTTTTTTTACTATCTTTATATAATCTTCTGTATTCCAATCAGCACGACCTGTACCAATTATACGTGTATCTGGATGTATTTTTTGAGATTTTTCTAATTTATATAAAGCTGGTAACAATTTTCTTCTTGCTAAATCTCCTTTTGTTCCAAAAATCACTAGATCGCAAGCTTGATTAGTTTCTATAATCATAATTTTCTCTTTAAAATTTAAAATATATACATCGTTTTTACATTTTTTTTTAAAATATTTATATGTTAAAATATACTTTATTTAAAATATTTTTTAATAGATTTGCTTTTATTAATTTTACTAAATAAACAAAAAAATATAAATGAATATTTCACATAGTTATTTGAGTTTTTGCACTTTTATTAAAAACTGATTATAAAATTTCTTACTCTTTTATATTTCGATTAAATTTTTAAAATTTTAAAATACATATAATTAATAAAATTAAGAGGTTTTTATGTTAAATCGTGTTAGAAGAACAAAAATTGTAGCAACTTTAGGACCTTCTACAGATAAAGCAAATAATCTTGAAAAGATTATTTTATCTGGAGCAAATGTTCTTCGTTTAAATTTTTCTCATGGTTCATCTGAAGAACATAAAAAAAGAGCGAAAAAAGCAAAAGAAATAATGTTTAAATTAAATTGTCATATTGCTTTATTAGGTGATTTACAAGGACCAAAAATCAGAATTTCTAAATTTAAAAAAAACAGTATTTTTTTAAAAGTTAATGACGTTTTTATATTAGATGCAAATTTAAATGAAAAAAATGGAAACAATGAAAGAGTCGGAATTGATTATAAAAAATTACCAAATGACCTAAATGTAAATGATATCTTGTTGTTAGACGACGGAAGAATACAATTAAAAGTAATAAAAATTGAAAAATGTGCAATATTTACAAAAGTTATTATAGGTGGCATTCTATCTAATAATAAGGGTATTAATAAATTAGGTGGTGGTTTATCAGCAGATGCATTAACAGAAAAAGATAAAAAAGATATAATTCTTGCTTCTGAAATTGATGTAGATTATTTGGCCGTATCGTTCCCTCGTTGTGCTGATGATTTAATAAAAGCCAGAGAGTTATTAAAAAAATCTGGTAGTAACGCTCAAATTATAGCTAAAATAGAAAGAGCCGAAGCTGTATTTGATCAAAATGCTATAGAAAATATAATATTGTCTTCAGATGCAATTATGATTGCTAGAGGAGACTTAGGTGTCGAAATTGGTGATGCAGAATTGGTAGGTATTCAAAAAAAATTAATTAGAACTGCTAGAAAATTAAATAAGGTAGCAATTACTGCAACACAAATGATGGAATCAATGATTTTAAATCCGTTACCTACTCGTGCAGAAGTTATGGATGTAGCCAATGCTGTGTTAGATGGAAGCGATGCAGTCATGCTGTCTGCGGAAACTGCATCTGGAAAATATCCATCTGAAACTGTGATAAGTATGGCTAAAGTTTGCAAAGGGGCAGAAAAAGTTCCTAGTATTAATGTTTCTAGACATCGTCTTAATGTAGAATTTCAAAGCATTGAGGAAGCCATTGCTATGTCATCAATGTATGCGGCGAATCACTTAAAAGGAATTACAGCAATTATTACTATGACAGAATCTGGTAAAACAGCATTAATGACTTCTAGAATTACTTCTGGACTACCGATTTTTGCTTTATCAAAACATAAAAAAACTTTAAATTTAACTGCTCTCTATAGAGGTGTGATTCCTATTTATTTTGATAGTGATAAGGATGGTGTTGAAGCTGCTAATGAAGCAATAATTCTTTTGTGCAAGAAAAAATTTCTATTTAATAATGATTTAGTCATTGTCACTCAAGGTGACATAATGGGGAAAATAGGTAAAACGAATACCAGTAGAATTTTAAGAGTTACATATTAAAAATTTCTATTAGAAAAACTTATTTTAATTTTGATAATATGTTTTTAGACTCTTTTAAATATTTGATTCTTTCACTTTTTGTTAGCTGTGTCGACAAAATGTATTCTGCTTTTATAGGATTTATTGCGCGATGATTAATCCAAATTTCATAATGTAAATGCGGACCAGTGGTACGTCCAGTATTGCCTGATAAAGCTATTTTTTCACCTTTTTTAATTTTTTGACCTACTTTAACTAAAATCTTTTTAAGATGCATATACCTAGTAGTATAATAATTTTTATTTTTTAAAGAAATATAAAAACCTGCAATTTTATTAAATTGTGCTTTTATAATTTTACCACTACTAGTAGCAATTACAGGTGTTCCTTGAGGCATAGCTAAATCTATTCCTAAATGACGACTAATACGATGTGTAACTGGATTAACACGGCGTAAATTAAATGGAGAAGAGATTCGATATTTTTTTAAAAATGAAAAATTTATCAGTTCTTCTGATTTATTAAAACCATCAGAGTCATAAAATTTTCCATTAAATGCTCTTATTGAAAAATACTTTCTATCTAAATTATCTAATTTGACACCTAATAATATTTTTTTATTTTTTGTTTTTTGATTTAAAAAAATCACATTAAATTTACTACCAATATGTAATTTATTAAAATTTATTTGCCATTCTATTGCTTTGATAACACTATTTATTTCAGATTTATTCAATCCTGATTGATAGGCGCTTTTAAAAAAGTTAGAATTTTTTTTAATATAAATACTTTTTTTTTCTAAAAAAGAGTCATACGTATATTTGATGAATTTAAACGTATTTTTATATCTTTTGTATATTTTTTTTTGAAATTTAGAAATATACCATTTTAACTTAATTAAGTTTCCTAAGTTATCTACTTTGCAAACAATTTTTTGTCCAATTGTTATATTATTTAAATTTTTATCTATTTTGATTAATTTTAATATATCATTTATTTTTACTCCTGATTTTTTTAAAAAGATACTTATTGTATTTCCATAAGAAAAAATATGCTTGTGTATTGTATGTTTTTTTAAATATTCTTTCTTTTCTTTTAATCTTTTAAATTCTTTTTCTTTCTGAGAGAATTCTTTATTTAAAAAAAACGCTTTTTTATCCGTTAAAAAATTGCAACTTGATAGTAGTATAAAAATAACTATAAGAATAATATTTATTAAAATTTTAATTGTTTTATAAAAAAAATCTTGATTAAAAGATAGAAAAATTATTTTATAGATTTGCTGCACTTTTTTTTCCTTAAATTTTTTTTAAGCAGCTAATATATTGATTAGATAATTTTACAAGAAAATTTACATAGCTATCTTGTACTAATGGAATAGCTGTACCAAAAAGATCAAGATTCTCTTTTTGAATATTTGTTCCTTGTATTATAAAATCAATTATGTTGGCATGAAATTGTGGTTCTATAAAAACACATATTGCTTGTTTTTTTAATAGTTCATTTTTAATTTTATATAAATATTGAACTCCTGTTTTTATTCCAGGATATGTTTTAAATTGTCCTGATGGATGCAGTCCATAAAATTTTTCAAAATATTTGTAGGTGTTATGAAAGGTAAAATATTTTTTTTCTTTGATAGATAATACATTTTTTTTTATATCTTTATTTGTTTTTGATAAACATAATTTAAAATATTTTAAATTTTTATCTATAGTAATTTTTTTTTGAGGCATTGATTTCAATAGCATGTCATGTATAACTATTGCTGATTCTAATGCAATTTGAGGTGATAACCATAGATACATATCATATGATATATTATTAATTTCTTTTTTGTTTTGTAAAGTATTTTTTTGTTTTTTTTTCCCTTTTTTAAAATTAGATTTATGTTTTAAAAGAAATTTGATGTTTTTTATTTTAGTTAATACAATAGTTTTTTTTTTAAAGTACTTCACTGCCTTTTTAAAAAAAAAAGGTTCTATCTGATCTCCTATTAAAATTATAAAATCAGAATGTTTTATTTTGATTAAATCAAATGGAAGTAAATAATAATTTTCTACTGTCGTTCCATTTGGTGGAATAACTTCCACGTTAGTTACATTGTGTGCAATTGCTGCTGCAATAAAACCTAAAGGTTTAAATACAGTCAATATCGAAGCATAGGAATTGTTTGGCATTAATATGAATAGTATTGCTAATATAGAAAAAAATTTTTTCTTTTTATTTTTTAACATAATATTTATGTTCATCTTAAAAAAAATATTTTATAATAATTAATCTGCTTTAATATCTCAAAACAGAATTTATTTAATATGCTGGAACTCATTACTTTAAAAAATATTCATGTTAGTTTCTCTGGTCGTTCTATTCTTTCTAATATATCTTTTTCTTTACTTTCCAATCGTATTATAACTTTAATAGGACCTAATGGAGCTGGAAAATCCACTTTAATACGTGTCATCTTAGGACTGATACAACCTAATTTAGGAAACATTATTAGATCTCCTAAAATATCAGTTGGTTATGTACCTCAGAAATTATATTTTAATAATTTATTACCTATTACAGTAGAAAAATTTATGAAATTATCAAAAAGAAAAAAAAACATAAATATATTAAAAATACTAAAACGTGTAAAAGCACAGTCGCTTCAGTATTCTCGATTACAAAATTTATCTGGTGGAGAAATGCAGCGTATTCTTTTAGCTAGGGCATTATTAAATAATCCGAATTTGCTCGTTTTAGATGAACCCACACAAGGAGTGGATGTAATGGGTCAACTTGATTTATATGAACTAATTAATCAAATTCGATCTGAAATGCAATGTTCTATCTTAATAGTTTCTCATGATTTAAATTTTGTTATGGCTAAAACAAATTACGTAATTTGTTTAAACAAACATATTTGTTGTTCTGGTACTCCACAAACAGTATTTAAAAATTTAGAATTTATTTCTATATTTGGTTTAAAACATATAAGGGAATTAGCAATTTATCAACATAATCATGATCATGTACATCAATATTAAAATTATAGAGTATTTTTTATCATGTTTGAATTAATTTATCCAGGATGGTTAGCAGGTATTTTATTATCTTTTGCAACTGGACCTCTAGGTTCTTTTATTATTTGGCGTCGTATATCGTCTTTTGGTGACACATTATCTCATTCTTCTATACTCGGCTTAGCTATATCCATTTTATTTCAAATTGATTCCTTCTATACAGAATTATTTTTTATGAGCTTTCTTGCTATTATATTAGTATGGATGGAACAATTATTATCAGTTTCATTAGAAACAATATTAAGTATAATATCGCATAGTTCATTATCTTTAGGAATAATTTGTATTAGCTTGATGTCTACTTCTCATCATATAGATCTTAGTAATTATTTATTTGGTGATTTATTACTTGTAACGGTATTTGATTTATGTATTATTGCTTTAGGAAGTTTAATTGTTTTAACTATTTTATTTTTTCGTTGGAATTCTATTTTATTACTGACAGTTAATGAAGAATTAGCTCAAATTGATGGTGTTAATATTTTTTATGCACGTTTAACTTTAATGTTAACTACTGCTATATGTATTTCTATTGCTATTAAGTTTGTTGGAGTACTATTAATCACTTCATTACTAATTATTCCTCCTGCAACTGCGCAAATTTTTTCTAATTCTCCAGAAAAAACGATTGGATTTTCAATATTAATAAGTATTATTTCAGTTACAGGTGGAATTTTTTTATCTTTTTTTTACAACGTTCCAACTAGTCCATCTATTGTTTTATTTTCTTCTTGTGTTTACTTATTAAGTAATATAAAAAAATTAATATAAAAATTTTTATTTCTTTAATATATTTATACCTAACTCATTTAAAATTGATTTTTTTAATTTACTAGGAGAGTCAGTCATTAGGCAATTTGCTGACGTTGTTTTTGGAAAAGCTATTACATCTCTAATATTATTAGTATTTGTTAAAAGCATGACTATTCTATCTAATCCTAAAGCTATTCCTGCATGAGGTGGCGGACCATATTTTAGTGCTTCTATCAAAAAACCAAATTTTTCCCTTTGGAATTGTTTTTCAATTCCAATAATGTTAAAAACTTTTTTTTGTATTTTAGCATCATGTATACGTACTGAACCTCCACCTATTTCATAACCATTTATAACTAAATCATAACTGTCAGAAATAGCAAGATTCGGATTTTTTTCAAGTTTATTTTGATTATTTTTTTTTAAAGCAGTAAATGGATGATGATTAGAAGAAAATTTTCCATCAGAATTTTGTTTAAACATAGGAAAATCTACAATCCAAACAGGTTTCCAAGTATTTTTTTTAAAAAATATAAAATCATTACCTAATTTTATACGTAGCATTCCAAGAGATTTGTTAACAATTTTTTCTTCATCAGCAAGTAAAAACAAAATATTTCCATTTTTTGCATTTGTTTTTCTTAAAATGTTTTCTAAAGTATTTTTATCTAAAATATTTTTTATTGAACTTTGAATATCTTGAAATCTATTTTCAATTTTATTTATTTTTATATAAAATAGTTTTTTTGCACCAAATTTTTTTACATAATTAGAATATTCATCAATTTTTTTCTGACTTATCTTATTACCTTGACCAAAACATAATAAAGCTATTCTATTTTTTTTCTTTAAATTAATTTGAAAAAATGATGCAACTTTTTCTTCAATAACAATATCAGAAATATCAACAATTTCCATTGGATTTCTTAAATCAGGTTTATCTGATCCGTAGCGTTTCATAGAATCGTAAAAAGAAATTTTAGGAAATTTATTTAAATTATAATTAATAACTTTAAGCCAAATTTTTTTTATTAATGTTTCTACCAAGTTTCTAATTTTAGTAGAACTTACGAAAGAAGCTTCAATATCAATTTGTGTAAATTCTGGTTGTCGATCTGAACGTAAATCTTCATCACGAAAACATTTAACTATTTGATAATATTTATCAATACCAGAAATCATTAATATTTGTTTAAATAATTGTGGTGATTGAGGTAATGCATAAAAATTGCCTGGATAATTTCTACTAGGAACTAAATAGTCTCGAGCTCCTTCTGGTGTAGATTTTGTCAGAAAGGGTGTCTCAATATCTAAGAAATTTTTATTTTCCATAAAAATTCTTATTAAATGAGTGATTTTATTTCTTATTTTAAGATTTTCTAATAATTCAGAACGACGAAGATCTAAGTAACGATATTTCAATCGTATATCATCATTACTATTGTTAGAATAGTCTAATGGCAGGTTTTTTGAAATATTAAAAACTTTTATTTTATTTACTAATATTTCTATTTCTCCAGTATCGAGATTATTATTGTTAGCGTTTCTCTTTTTGACAATTCCTATAACTTGAATGCAAGATTCGTTCTTTAAATTTACAGCTTTTGTAAAAACTTTATTGTTTTTTTTTTCAAAAACAAGTTGGACAATACCTGTCCAATCTCTCATGTCAATAAAAATAAATTGACTAAAATTTCTTATTTTATGTACCCAACCACATAAAATCACTGATTTATGTAAATCAATTATTCTAATATTTCCACAATATTTAGTACGCATAAATTCTCTTCAAGATGTGCTTGATTTTAAAAAAAATTTTTTTAATCTTTATGATTAATAGATAATAAAAAATTTTTTTGAAATATTTTTTGGGAGTTTAAGAAATAAGGTAGATTGCTAAATTCTATTTTTAAGTGATTTTTTATTTATAAATATTCAAATATTAATTAAATTTAAAAAAAGTAAAATACTTAACGACTTCTAAAAATAATTCGCCCCTTTGTTAAATCGTAGGGAGTTAACTCAATAGTAACTTTATCTCCTGTTAATATTCTAATATAATTTTTTCTCATTTTTCCCGAAATATGAGCGGTAATGACATGTTTATTTTCTAATTCAACACGAAACATTGTGTTTGGTAATGTATCAATAACAATTCCTTGCATTTCAATGTTATCTTCTTTAGTCATTTTTTTCTCTATTTACATTTATTTTTAAAGAATTATTAAAATATTGAGCATTTTTTATTATATCTTATACTAGTCATTTTGACTAGTATGTTTTTATTAATTTATTAAAATAACAGGATTAAGATAATGAATTAAGATAACGTTCGCTATCTAATGCAGCCATACAACCACTAGCAGATGATGTAATAGCTTGTCTATATACATGATCAATTACATCACCTGCTGCAAATACACCTGGTATATTCGTTTGTGTATAGTTTCCATGTGTCCCTTTTTTTATTTTAATATATCCATCTTTCATTTTTAATTGATCAGTAAATATATCTGTATTCGGGATATAACCAATTGCAACAAATAATCCAGAAACTGCAATTTTTAGTTTTTTCTTTTCTTTTAAATTTTTATTTTTAATTAGTAAATGCGTAACACCTTTATTATTGCCTAAAATGTCTTCTATAGTTGAATTTAAATGCAGGATCACTTTTTTAGTTTTTACAATTTTTAATAATCGATCAATTAGAATTTTTTCAGCTTTAAAATTGTTTCTACGATGAATTAAATATATTTTTTTTACAAAATTTGACAAATATAATGTTTCTTCTATAGCTGTATTCCCTCCTCCTACTACTGCTATTTCCTTATTTTTATAAAAAAAACCATCACATACAGCACAAGTAGAAATACCTTTTCCTTTAAATTTGTTTTCTGAACTTAATCCTAAATAACGAGGATTTGCACCTGTAGCAATAATTACTGCATCACATGTATACTTATTATATTCTCCCAGTAAAAAAAATGGTTTTTTTTTAAATTCTACTGAAATGATATTATCATATACAATTTCTGTTTTAAATTTTAATGAATGTTCATGCATACGATTCATTAGTTCAGGACCAGTAATTTTTTTAAAATCACCAGGCCAATTTTCAATTTCATTAGTATTCATTAATTGACCACCTTTATTAATACCAGTAATTAATAAAGGATTTAAATTAGCTCTAGAACTATATATAGCAGCAGTGTATCCTGCTGGTCCTGAACCTAAAATTATTATTTTTTTATGATTTTTTAATTCCATGTTATTTTTCCTTAAAATATTTTAGAATGACATATAAAATATAAATATAAATTTTTTTATAAAAAAGGAATAATAATATATTCTATTAATTTAAATAAAAAAATAATAATTTTTTTCTAAATATATCTTATAATTAAAAAATCTGTTTCTTTTATTATAATATAAATTAATTTTAGTTTTATCTTTTAATATATTAGATATCATTTTTATTTTTTTAAAAAATTTATAATATATTTATAATAATTTTCATTATCAATTATAAAGACTTAAAAATTATGTTAAATCCTTATTTATTACGTAACCAAATAGATGCAATATCAAAAAAATTATTAAAAAAAAAATTTAAATTAGATATATCACTAATATCTTCTTTAGAAAAAAAACGGAAAAAATTGCAAATTAAAACAGACAATTTGCAATACAAGCACAATACTTTATCAGCGTTATTTAAAAAAGAAAAAAAAATTCAAGAATTAGATGAAAATTTAAAAAGAACACTTACCAAATCTAGTAAAAATTTATCTGAATTAAAAATTGAACTCAATCTATTACAAGAAAAAATTCATAATTTTTCTTTATCTATACCTAATATTCCTTCTGATGATGTTCCAGAAGGAAATTCATCAGAAAACAATAAAATTGTAAAATATTGGGGTAAAAAAAGGGAATATAGTTTTGCAGTTCGAGATCATGTAGAAATAGGAAATAAATTGAATCAATTAGATTGGAAATCTTCAGCAAAAATATCAGGTGCACGATTTATTGTTATGAAAGGAAATATAGCTCTTTTACATCGTGCATTAAGTCAATTTATGTTAGATTTACATACTATAAAGCATGGGTATACAGAAACTTATGTACCTTATTTAGTAAATCATGATTCGCTATACGGAACAGGGCAATTACCAAAATTTACTGATGATTTATTTCATATAAATTCTATTGATAAAAAAAAATATGTATTAATTCCGACAGCTGAAGTACCATTAACGAATTTGTTTTCTAATCAGATATTAAATGAAACAGAACTGCCTATTATGTTAACTGCTCATACTCCTTGTTTTCGATCTGAAGCTTCTTCTTATGGACGTGATAGTAAGGGATTAATTCGATTACATCAATTTGATAAAGTAGAACTTGTGCAAATTATACAACCTGAATTGTCTATGAATGCTTTAGAGTTGTTAACTCATCATGCAGAAAAAGTTCTACAACTTTTAGAATTACCATATAGAAAGGTACTTTTATGTGGAGGAGAAATGGGTTTTTCTGCAACTAAAACATATGATTTAGAAGTATGGTTTCCTTCTCAGAAAAAATACAGAGAAATTTCTTCGTGTTCTAATATGAGCGACTTTCAAGCTCGTCGTATGAAAACTCGTTATAAGAAAAAAAAGGAAAAAAGTAACAGTTTTGTTCATACATTAAATGGTTCAGGTTTAGCAATTGGTAGAACATTAGCTGCTATATTAGAAAATTATCAAGATAGTGATGGTCGAGTTACTATTCCAAAAATTTTACAAAAAAAATATATGCAAGGTATAGAATATATAAATTAATTAAATATATAAAAAAATGATTATTGGTGAAAAAATGAATTTGATTTATAATTTTAGTGCTGGACCAGCTATGATTCCAAAAGATGTTCTTTATCAAGCAAAAAAAGAACTACAAAACTGGAATCAAATAGGTTGTTCTATTATGGAAATTAGTCATCGTAGTAAAGAATTTATTCAAGTAGCTTTAGAAGCAGAACAAGATTTGAGAGATTTATTAAATATATCAAATTCATATGAAATATTATTTTGTCAAGGAGGTGCTAGAGGGCAGTTTGCTGCTGTTCCAATGAATTTATTAGGCAATTTTAAAGAAACAGATTATATTAATAGTGGATATTGGTCAAATTGTGCATTAATAGAAGCTAAAAAATATTGTATTCCTAAAAATATATCAGTTAGACAAAAAAAGAATGGAAAAAGTTTTCTGTTAAAACCTTCTCAGTGGAATATAAGTGATAATTCTGCATATATTCATTATTGCCCGAATGAAACTATAGATGGAATGTCAATTTATGAAGAACCAAATTTTAAAAATAAAATAATAGTAGGAGATTTTTCATCATTTATTTTATCTCGTAGAATTAATATTGAAAATTATGGTTTAATTTATGCAGGTGCTCAAAAAAACATCGGTCCTTCAGGTATCACAATTATTCTTATTAGGAAAGATTTAATAGGATATGCCTCTAAGATATCTCCTTCTATTTTTAATTACTACATAATATCAAAATATAATTCTATGTTTAATACACCACCTACATTTTCTTGGTATTTATCAGGATTAGTGTTTAAATGGTTAAAAAAGCAAGGTGGAATAAAAAAAATTGAACAACTAAATCAAAAAAAATCAAATTTATTATATCAAATAATTGATAATAGCAATTTTTATATTAATGATATAGATAAAAGAAATCGATCTCAAATGAATGTTGTATTCCATTTATATAATTCTAAGTTAGATAACTTATTTTTAAAAGAAGCAAAAAATGCAGGTTTAAATGCTTTGAAGGGACACAATGTCATTGGAGGAATGCGTGCTTCTATTTATAATGCTATGCCATTAGAAGGTGTTCAGTCTTTAGCAAAATTTATGTTATATTTTGAAAAAAAGTATGGATAAAACATTTTTTTATTTTTGAAGAAATAAATTAAAAATTTTATTTTAATTAGAGCGTATTTTTATTATGCAAAAATTTTTGGAGTTAAAACCAGTTTCTTATATTAATGGAACGATTTATTTACCTGGTTCAAAAAGTATATCGAACAGAGTTTTACTGTTATCTGCTATGGCTAATGGTATTACTTGTTTGACAAATTTACTAGATAGTCAAGATACTCAATATATGTTAAATGCTTTAAGAAAAATTGGGATCAAATTTTTTTTATCAAATAATAATACTACTTGTCATGTCCATGGTATTGGAAAAGCTTTTCATTTATCGCATCCTATTTCATTATTTTTAGGCAATGCGGGAACAGCTATGCGACCACTTCTTGCTGCTTTATCGTTATATGAAAACAATGTTGTCTTAAGTGGAGATGACAGAATGCATGAAAGACCGATTGCACATCTTGTTGATGCTCTCAAACAAGGTGGAGCAACTCTTGAATATAAAAAAGGTATAGGATATCCTCCTGTTTTGACGAAAGGTGGGTTTAAAGGTGGTTCTATTATGCTAGATGGAAGTATTTCTAGTCAATTTTTAACATCTTTATTAATGGTTGCACCACTAGCATTACAAAATACTAATATATTTATTAAAGGAAATTTGGTTTCTAAACCTTACATTGATATCACATTAAATCTCATGAAATCTTTTGGTGTCAATATTGTAAATGATTGTTATAAATCTTTTTATATAAAAGGGAATCAAAAATATGAATCACCAGGAAATTACTTAGTTGAAGGCGATGCATCTTCAGCATCATATTTTTTAGCTGCTGCTGCTATTAAAGGTGGTTCGGTAAAAGTTGTTGGAGTTGGTAAAAAAAGCGTTCAGGGTGATATAAAATTTGCTGATGTACTTGAAAAAATGGGAGCTATTATTGATTGGGGTGATTCTTTCATTGTTTGCAGGCATAATAAATTAGAAAAAATAGATTTAGATATGAATCATATCCCTGATGCAGCAATGACTATTGCAATAGTAGCTCTTTTTGCAAAAGGAACTTCAATTATTAAAAATATATATAACTGGCGTGTTAAAGAAACTGATCGATTATCTGCAATGAGTAAAGAATTAAAAAAAGTTGGTGCAATAATTAAAGAAGGAAGAGATTGTTTATCTATTACTCCTCCTAATTTTTTCAAATTTGCAGAAATTGATACATATAATGATCATCGTATGGCTATGTGTTTTTCTCTCATATGTTTATCTGGAATAAGTGTTAGGATACTTAATCCAAATTGTATTTCTAAAACTTTTCCATCTTATTTTGAAAATTTTTTAAAGATTAGCAGATTTGATTGATTTTTAACATTATAGATAGTTTTATATGTTTAAATTTAATTTTTTTGTACTTTTATAAAAATGAAAAATAAAACTACCTTTTTATCATTAAAGGTTCTGGTGGTATATATAAAAGTCTGATTTTAGGAATAAGAGTTCAGAAATGGCATTAGTCTATATTAGGATTCAGTAAAATATACCGATTTATATTACCCTTAATATGAAATAAAAATTCTATTTGAGAAAGAAAAATAATTCTTATTATAAAACATTAGGTTGTTCTATTTTTTTTAAATAAAAAAAAGAAATTATAGATTTAAACAAAATAAATCTTTCAACAGTTAATCAGATTACTGTTAAATTAAAAAATTTTTCTAAAATCAGAAAAATTTTACTTCATTATTAATGATATTTTCATTTTTTTTAATTTAATAGCAAAAAAGAGCGATATGAATAAAATATTTTTTCTAGATTTTATAACAAATTTTTTCATATTTAAGTTTAGAATTTTTTTATCTTAGAAGAATATTACAATTTAAAAAAATAGACATCATCTTAATTTTAAAAACTATTAAGAAAAATACACATTCGCAATAAAATAGATCAAAATCAATTAATTTCTCCTTTATACCCATAATAAAATGCTATAATATTAGATTCAATAAATATTAGTTTTGGTTAAATAATTAAAATTTCTAAAATGTATATTACCAAAAAAATCTAAATTTTATTTAGAAAAATTGCACTCTTTAATATGGATTATTAAAAGATATATAAAACAAGCTTATTTTAACACGAAGTTAAAATAAACATTTGATAAAAATTTTTTAAATATTATTAATATGAATGAATCTTTTGCTCAACTATTTGAAGAATCACTAAAAGAGATTAAAACTCGGCCAGGATCAATTATCAGGGGTACTATTGTTTCTATAGAAAAAGACATAGTATTGGTTGATGCAGGTCTTAAATCTGAATCAGCAATTCCAGTTGAACAATTCAAAAATGCTCAAGGACTTTTAGATGTAAAAGTTGGGGATCAAATTGATGTTGCTTTAGATGCTATTGAAGACGGATTTGGAGAAACACTTTTATCTCGAGAAAAAGCAAAACGACATGAAGCATGGTTGATACTAGAACAAGCTCATGAGAAATCAGAAACAGTTATTGGTATTATCAATGGAAAGGTAAAAGGTGGATTTACTGTAGAATTAAATGAAATACGTGCTTTCTTACCTGGTTCTTTAGTTGATGTGCGTCCTGTTAGAGACACTATTCATCTTGAAGGTAAAGAATTAGAATTTAAAGTAATAAAATTAGATCAAAAACGCAATAATGTTGTTGTTTCTAGACGAGCTGTTATTGAATCTGAAAATAGTGCTGAAAGAGATCAATTATTAGAAAGTTTACAAGAAGGTATAGAAATTAAAGGAATTGTTAAAAATTTAACAGATTATGGAGCTTTTGTGGATTTAGGTGGTGTCGATGGATTATTACATATTACTGATATGGCATGGAAAAGAGTTAAGCATCCAAGTGAAATAGTTAATGTCGGTGATGAAATAAATGTTAAAATTTTAAAATTTGATAAAGAAAGAACACGTGTCTCTTTGGGATTAAAGCAATTAGGTGAAGATCCATGGATAGCTATTTCTAATCGTTATCCAGAAGGAATTAAATTAAGTGGTCGCGTAACAAATTTAACGGATTACGGTTGTTTTGTAGAAATTGAAGAAGGAGTAGAAGGTCTTGTTCATGTATCTGAAATGGATTGGACGAATAAAAACATTCATCCTTCCAAAGTAGTTGCAGTGAATAATATAGTAGATGTTATAGTGTTAGACATTGATGAAGAACGTCGTCGTATTTCTCTTGGTTTAAAACAATGTAAAATAAATCCTTGGCAAGAATTTTCTGAAACTCACAAAAAAGGAATTCATGTTTCTGGAAAAATAAAATCTATTACAGATTTTGGTATTTTTATTGGTTTAAAAGGTGGTATTGATGGATTAGTGCATTTATCTGATATCTCTTGGAAAATATCAGGTGAAGAAGCAGTTAAAAATTATAAAAAAGGTGATGAAATATCAGCCGTAGTTTTACAAGTCGACGCTGAACGAGAACGTATTTCATTAGGAATTAAACAATTAGAAGAAGATCCCTTTAATGTATATGTTTCGAATCATAAAAAAGGTGCTATAATTACTGGAATAATAAAAGATTTTGATAAGAAAACTGTTACAGTAAAATTATCAGACGGAGTAGAAGGTAATATAAAATTTTCTGATTCTTCTCGTGTTAATTCTGAAGAAATAATAAAAAAACTAAAAATTGATGATACTATTTTAGTAAAAATATCTAATTTTGATCGGAAAAATAGAATTATTAATCTTACTTTTCATATTTTAGATGAAAATAATAATAAAAAAGATTTAAAAAATAAAATAAACGTCAAATCAAATGATGAATCCTTTTCTAACGTAATGGCTGAAGCTTTTAAAGCAGCTCAAAATACTGAATAATTATTTAAAAAAGAAAAATATATTAATTATAGAGGATTTATGACAAAGTCAGAATTATTCGAAAGAATTGCTGAACGAAAAGCTCATATTTCAAACAAAATAATAGAATGCGCTGTAAAAGAAATGCTTGAATATATATCAATTTCGTTATCTAAGGGGAAACGAATTGAAATTCGAGGATTTGGTACTTTTTCTTTGCATTATAGATCTTCTCGTATAGGTAGAAATCCGAAAACTGGTAAAAAAATTAAGTTGAATGAGAGATATATACCTTATTTTAAACCAGGAAAACAACTACGAGATCGAGCTAATTATAAATAGTATATTTTAATACTTGTTGAATAGAAACTAAGTTGATATAATTTTTTATAAAAAACTTAGTTTCTATAACGTTAAAAAATTGAGTATATTAATATGAAAAAAAAAATTATTGCAGCTAATTGGAAATTAAATGGTAGTATAAAAACTATTTCTTATTTTTTAACTTTTTTAAAATCACAAATTTCATCTTTTTTAAAAAACAATATTATTATAATTGCACCTCCGACTGTATTTTTAGAAAGAGTATACAAAGATATAAATAGTATAAATATTCATCTTGCTGCACAAAATATAGATGTAAATCTAACAGGTGCATTTACTGGTGAGAACTCTGCTTTAATGATGAAAGATATTGGTGTTAAATATATTATTATTGGTCATTCTGAAAGACGTTTACTTCATAATGAAAACAATGAAATCATTGCGAAAAAATTTTGTTTAGTAAAAAATTTGAATTTAGTGCCTATTTTATGTATAGGTGAAACTGAAGCAGAAAAAAAATCTAACAAAACTGAAAAAATTTTAAAAGAACAATTAAATTCTATATTTAATTCTTTCGGAGAAAAAGCATTTAGAAATGCAGTTATTGCATATGAACCTATTTGGTCTATTGGAACAGGTGTTTCAGCGGATCCTAAAAATGTACAACTGATACATAAATTTATAAAAAATTATATAAAAAAATATGACATTGTCAGTGCAGAAAATTTGATTGTACAATATGGAGGTTCTGTTACTTCATTAAATGCAGGAAATTTTCTTAAACAACCTGATATTGATGGATTATTAATCGGTAGTGCATCTTTAAAACATGAAGAATTTTTAAAAATTATAAAAATATCAGATAGTTTTTTATAAAAAACTATTTTTTTATATAAAGGATATATATCCATCCACCTAAATTGATACCGATAATAGGAGCAATAGTGGGTATTAAAAAATAAGGAAAAATGATATTATCATCGCCTGTAAATGCTAATTTTCCCCACCCTATTAAACTTAAAAATATTCTAGGACCTAAATCTCGAGCTGGATTTAAAGTAATATTACTATATGAAGTTAAAAATAAATTAATTATTATCACTAATGTTCCTATTAAAAAGGGATTGATAAATTTATAAAATTTAAATAAATTATTTTTTTCACTCAATTTCATCAATATAATTATAAAAATAATTCCAATTAATATTTCTAATATAAAATCATGAATAAAATTATAATTTTCTTTAGGAAAAACGCAGAATAATGAAGCTAATTCAAGACTTTTTTTTGTTCCTCGAACAATATTGTATTTAGACTCAAATGAATTTAATAGATTATTAAAAATAAGATAAATTAAAAAAGTAAAGAAAAAAGTACCAGATATTTGAGATAGAATATACGGTATTACTTTTTTTTTATTAAATTGAGAAGATAAAAAAAGAAAAATAGTAATAGCTGGATTTAAATGCGCTCCAGAGACTGAAGAACAAAAACAAATTGATATAAATACTCCTAATCCCCAAATACAACTAATTTCACAGTGATTAAAATGAAAATTTGTTAATTTTGATACGACAAGAGAACTAATTCCTAAAAATATTATTAAACCTGTTCCTAAAAATTCAAAAAAACATTGTTTTAATATTTTTTTTTTACTACAAAAATTCATTATTTGAATACCTAAATAATTTTATTTATTTAAAAATAAAATTAAAATTTTAGAGCGCCGGAAAAACCGGCACTAATTTTATATTAGTATAACTTTTTAGCTGTAATTAACCAATCTTTTTTAAAAACACGTTTCATATTTTTTAACGCATCTGTTATGTCGTTAAATACCATTTTTTCATTTTGTATTCCAACACATTTCCCTTTGTAGCCTTCTATCAGCAATTCTACTGCATATGCTCCCATTCTTGAAGCAAGAATTCTATCATATACTACTGGTGCTCCTCCTCTCTGGATATGTCCTAAAATTGTAGCTCTTGTCTCTCTATTGGTTTTCTTCTCAATATATTTCGCTAATTTTTCTACATCACAAATATATTCTGTTATTGCGACTATTGCATGTTTTTTCCCTTTTTCGATTCCTGCCTGAATTTCAGAAACCAATTCTTCTTTTTTATAATGAATTTCTGGAAGAACAATAAATTCGCAACCACCTGCTATTGCAGCAGCTAATGTTAAATCTCCGCAGTATCGCCCCATAACTTCTACAATAGAAATTCTTTGATGAGAAGAAGAAGTATCTCTTAATCTATCAATCGCTTCAACCACTGTCTCTAAGGCTGTAAAATAACCTATCGTGTAATCAGTACCTGCTACATCGTTGTCTATTGTACCTGGAATACTAATACATGGAATTCCCATTTTCGTTAATTTTTGTGCTCCTATATAAGATCCATCACCGCCGATAACAACAAGAGCATCTATATTTCTTTTATTTAAATTATTTACTGCAATAGTACGTATTTCATTTTTGTAAAAGCCAGGAAATCGAGCAGATCCTAAAAATGTTCCGCCTCTATTAATCATATCAGAAACACTATATCTATCTAACAATGTCATACGATTTTCATATAGACCTAAATATCCATCATAAATACCAAATACTTCTAATTTTTCACTCAATGCTGTTCTTACTACACCTCTAATCGCAGCATTCATCCCAGGAGCATCTCCACCACTAGTTAATACTCCGATCTTTTTTATCATAAAAATCCCGTTTTTAACTACTATAAAAAAATTTGTTTTTCCTATTATTGATTATTGATAAAATTTCAACTTAATAAAAAATGTATTTTTACAATATATAAATATATTTTTGTATGTAATTTTTTTTAAAATTATTAAAAATATTAAAAAATTTTTTTTATACATAGTAATTTTTGACAGAAAAATATTTTATTTTAAATAATTGATTATAAATAATACCATTTAATAGAATTATATTCTTCATTGAATTCTAGGATAATTGGCGTTGCAGTTGGAATGTTTAATTCTAAAATTTTTTTATTATCTATTTTATTTAAAAATTGAATTAATGCACGTAGAGAATTTCCATGTGCTACAATAAGAACTCTATTTCTTTTTTTTATTTGTGGTAAAATAAATTTATTCCAATAAGGAATCACTCTTTTTGCAGTCAATTCTAAACTTTCACCTAACGGAAGTTCATTGTTATCTATATTCGAATAACGTATATCATTTCCTGGAAATCTTTTATCATTTAATCTGATTTGAGGTGGTATAATTTCAAAACTTCGTCTCCATAAATTTACTTGTTC
This sequence comes from Buchnera aphidicola str. Sg (Schizaphis graminum), assembly GCF_000007365.1. Lineage (NCBI taxonomy): Bacteria > Pseudomonadati > Pseudomonadota > Gammaproteobacteria > Enterobacterales > Erwiniaceae > Buchnera > Buchnera aphidicola. The sequence goes on along the minus strand of NC_004061.1, from coordinate 338,347 downwards.
TTCACCGTATTTTGAAATCATTTCATCTTTATTTAATCCCTCCAATGCACCATAATGTCTTTCATTTAAACGCCAAGATTTTTGAACTGGTAACCAAGATTGATCTAATGTATCTAAAATATATCTTAAAGTATGTATTGCTCTTTTTAACATAGAAGTATGTGCATAATCGAAAAAAAATTTTTCTTTTTTCAAGAGAGAACCGGCTTTTAGAGCTTCATTTATACCATTGTCACTTAATTCTATATCATGCCATCCAGTAAATTTATTTAATTTATTCCATTTACTTTGACCATGTCTAATTAAGACTAATTTATTAGTTTTCATTTTTCATCTTCTATTTTTGATATATAAGTGTATCATTATTTGATTAAAAATTAGTTTTTGACTAAATAAAAAATTAATTTTTATGAATATAAAAGTACAATTCATAATTAAGAATTTTTTGTACTTTTAAGATACACTAAAAAATAAACGTTTTTTTTCATAAAAACACATTTATACATTAATTATAATTCGATTAAAGTCTTCTAATATGTTTTTTATAGTTACTAAAAAACTCACAGATTCTTTTCCATCTATTAGTCGATGATCGTAAGACAATGCTAAATACATCATAGGAAGGATTTTTACTTTTCCATTGATAGCCATAGGACGTTCTTTAATAAGATGCATGCCTAATATAGCAGATTGAGGTGGATTAATAATAGGTGTAGACATTAAAGAACCGAAAATACCGCCATTCGTTATAGTAAAATTTCCTCCAATTAATTCTTCAATTTTTATTTTATTTTCAATACCTTTAATAGAAAATTCTTTTATTTTTTTTTCTATATCAGCCATGCTCATATTATCTGCATTTCTTAAAACTGGTGTTATTACTCCTCTCGGAGTAGAAACAGCAATACTAACATCAATATTTTTATAATAAACAATATCATTTTTATCAATAGAGGCATTTATTTCTGGAAACTTTTTTAAGGATTCCACTACTGCTTTGACAAAAAAAGGCATAAATCCGATTCGGACACCGTGTTTTTTTTCAAAAAATTCGCCATATTTTTTTCGTAATGATATTATTGGTTGCATGTTTACTTCATTAAAGGTAGTAAGCATAGCTGTATTATTTTTAGTTTCTAATAATCTTTCAGCAATTTTTTGACGCAATCGCGTCATTTTTATTCTATTTTCATAAATTTTTTTTTCTTTTTCATTAGAAAAAGATTGATCATTTAATTTTTCTTCAATTATGTTTTCTTGATTTTTGATATAATTTAATTCATTAAATATTTCTTTGTTTTTTTTAATTCTTATTATACGTCTTATAGAAGGTGGAAAATTGTATATTTTTTCTTTAAAAGAAATATTAAAATTTTTATCTTTTATAAAATATTTATTACTTTTTTCCAGTTTTGATTTTGTTTTACTTTCAATATTTTTTGATTCAACAATGTTTCCTAATATTTGATTTGATTTAACAATTGAACCTTCTTTTTCTAAAATTTCATTTAATATTCCATTACATGGAGCAGACACTTCTAGCATTACTTTATCTGTTTCAATATCTACTATATTATCTTCAGAAGAAATTTGTTCTCCTATTTTTTTATACCATTTTACAACTACTGCATCGTTAACAGATTCAGGTAAATCAGGAACAAGAATATTTATTCTATTCATTTTATGTCCTTCTATGCTATTTTAAAATTGAATGCATTATTTATTAGTTTTTCTTGTTCTTTTCTATGAATTAGAATATGACCAGCTGCAGGTGATGCAGCAGATGGACGACTAACATAATTTAAATGAGAATTAAGTGGTAAAAGAGTAGATAGAAGGTCTTTAATATAAAACCATGCACCTTGATTATGGGGTTCTTCTTGACACCAAATAAAATCTTGTACGTAAGAATAACTTTTGAGTATTGTTAATATTTCATCTTTTGGAAATGGATATAATTGTTCAATTCGAATTAATAAAACATTATTAATGTCACATTTATTACGATATTCCAAAAGATCATAATATATTTTACCAGAACAAAAAATTATACGTTTCACTTCTTTTTGATTTTTATCTATTTCATTTATTACATTTTTAAAATTTTCATTTACTAAAACTTCTAAAGAAGATCTTGCCACATTATTTCTTAAAAGTGATTTAGGAGTCAAAACAATCAATGGTTTATAAACATTGCTAAAAATTTGACGCCTTAATAAATGAAATATTTGAGAAGATACAGTAGGTATACATACTTGTATATTGTTTTCAGCACAAAGTTGTAAAAATCTTTCAAGTCTAGCAGAAGAATGTTCAGGTCCTTGCCCTTCATACCCATGAGGCAAGAAAAGAACTAAATTTGATTTTTGATTCCATTTTTGTTCACTTGAACTGATAAATTGATCTATTACTACTTGAGCACCGTTAGCAAAATCTCCAAATTGTGCTTCCCAAATTGTTAAATTATTTGATGGAAATAATGAATATCCGTATTCAAAAGCTAAAACTGCTTCTTCTGATAGAACAGAATCCCAAATTTCAAATTTTCCCTGATTTTTTTCTATATTTTGTAAAGGAACATAAATAGAACCATTATTTTGATCATGAATAAAAGCATGACGATGAAAAAAAGTTCCTCTACTTATATCTTCTCCTGATAGACGACATGAAATACCTTCTTTAAGTATTGTAGCATAAGCTAATAATTCAGCTGTACCCCAATCCAACAATATTTGTCCGTCAGCCATACCTATTCTTTCTTGATAAATTTTTTTAACTCGATTATGCACTTCAATTGAGTTAGGAATAGTATTAATAGAATATAATAAATCTTTAATATTTAAAAAATTTAACTGTGTATTTTCTTTTTGTTTTTTTATAAAAAAATTTTTATTCCCATTTTGGAATGTGATATTTCTCTCTTGCGATAAAACATTTTTTCCTTGTACTAGTTTAGTAGTGTATTTTTCTATTATTTTTTCAATATCATTTGATGTAATTAATTTTTCGGAAATTAGTAAGTTAGAATATATTTGACCTATAGTAGGATGATTATGAATTTTTTTATACATAATAGGTTGCGTTACAAAAGGATCATCTACTTCATTGTGTCCATGTCGTCTATAACATACCAAATCAATAAAAACATCTTTTTTAAATTTTTTTTTGAATTTTAAAGCTAATTGAATTGCAAAAATAGAAGCTTCTATATCATCAGCATTAACGTGAAACACAGGTGCTTGAATCATTTTAGCAACATCAGTACAATACTTACTAGAACGAAGATTTTTAGGATTAGATGTAGTAAATCCAATTTGATTATTAATTACTATATGAATAGTACCACCTATTTTATAGGCTTCTGTTTGAGACATATTTAATGTTTCTTGAATTACACCTTGCCCAATAATAGAAGCATCACCATGTATATTAATAGATAAAAATTTATTTTCAGAAATTTTTAATTGATTTATAGATGCTCGTGCTATACCTAAAACAACTGGATTCACTATCTCTAAATGAGATGGATTATATGCTAGTTTTAAATATATTTTTTTTTTATCGTTTTTTATCTTTGTAATGCCTCCCATGTGATATTTTACGTCACCACTATATTCTTTTGGTATATTAATACCTGAAAATTCATTAAATAGAACTTGTGGATTTTTGTTTAATACATTTACCAATACATTTAGTCTACCTCTATGAGCCATGCCTAAAATGATTTCAGATACATCATTTTTTTTTGAATATCGAATAATTTCATGCAGAATACTAATTAATGTTTCTCCTCCTTCTAAAGAAAATCTTTTTGTACCAGAAAACTTTTTTCCTAGGTATTTTTCAAAAGTTTCTCCATAAAGAATCTCCTTTAAAAATCTTATTTTTTCTTTTTTTATAAATAAATTTTCTTTAAAAAATAACTCTATATGTTTTGTAATCCATTTTTTTTCAAATGAATTCTCAATATACATATATTCAAATCCAATAGAACCGCAATATTTGTTATTTAATTGTTCATATAAATCTCTGATTTTTATTTCATATTGAGAAGAATTTTTAAAATCGATTTTCACAGTTTTTTTTAATTCATCTTCACTAAAATGATAAAAAGTAGGTTCTAAATACTTATATTTTTTCTGTTCATTTAATTTAAGAGGATCTATTAAAGATTTTTTATAACCTTTTTTTCGAAAAGTATTAATAATATAATTAATTTTTTTTTCTAATATTTCTTGTTTATCAATTTTAATTTCTTTAAAAGAATTATTTTTATAAACAAATTTTTCTTCTTTTAAAATATTTTTTCGTTTTTTAGATAAATCTGAAAATTTATCCTGCCATGTAATATCAACAGATTTCGGATTGATTAAATAACTCTCATATATTTTTTCAATATAATTCTGATTATTGCCAGATAACCAGGAAGAGTTAAACCATTTTTCTAGTGTATTTTTTTTCATTTTATTTTTTATTTAAATTGTTTGTTACATGATTTATTATAGAAAATCTAAAAAAATCTAAAAAATTTATTATATTTTTCTAATTTTATTTTTTAAATTATGCAGGATTATGAATATCGATAAAAGTTACATCTAAATCATACTTATTATTTAACCATTTACCTAATGATTTAATTCCGTCTTTTTCTGTAGCATGATGACCAATAGAAAAAAAATGAATACCTAATTCTTTAGCAATATGCATTGTTTCTTCTGAAATTTCACCTGTTAAAAAAGCATCTATTCCAAAATTATAAGCTTGTTTTATAAAATTTTGCCCCCTTCCACTACACCAAGCTATACGCGAAATATAAATTGGAGCATTTGCATATATATGTATGGGTTTTTTCTCATATTTTTTTTCTATTTTTTTAGAAAAGTCAAAAGCATTTATATTTTCTTCTAAAGTTCCCCAGAACAAGTAAGGTAAAATATAACCTTTAATACGAATATTTAATTTTTTAGCTATTTGTGCATTATTACCTAATTTAGGATGAATATCTAAAGGTATGTGCCAACTATATAAATTAATATTATTAGAAAGTATAGTAGTTAATCTTTTTCTTGTCATGTTGTGAATACATTGAGATTCGTTTTTCCAAAAATAACCATGATGAACTATTATAGCATTTGCACCATAAGATAATGCTTTATCTAATAATTCTTGACAAGCTGTAACACCTGTAATAATTTTTTTAATTATTTTTTCACCTTCTATTTGTAATCCATTTGGTACAACATCACTATATTGATCACTTGATAATTTTTTATTAATTATTTTTTCTAATAAAAAATTTTCCATTTTATTAAACCTTTTCTTTTTTTGAAGTTAATTGAGCTTTATTGTATACCTCTAATGCTTGTTCTTTACTTTTTTTATAATCTATAATTGGTTCCGGATAATTTATTGTACAATTATTTTTTATTGACCATTCGTATGGATTATGAATATATCTATCTGGTACAGAATTTAATTCTGGAATGTATTTACGTATAAATAAACCTGATTTATCAAAATTTTTTGATTGATTCAAGGGATTAAAAATACGTATATACGGCACAGAATCACTCCCTGTTGAAGCTGACCATTGCCATCCACCATTATTTAAGGCAAAGTCTCCATCAATTAAATTAGACATGAAGTATTTTTCACCCTCTCTCCAATTTATTAAAAGATTTTTTACTAGAAAACTAGATGTAATCATTCTTAACCTATTATGCATCCATCCCATTTTATTTAGTTGTCTCATCCCTGCGTCTATTATAGGAAAACCTGTATTTCCGTTTTTCCAAGCGTTAAAATAATTTACATTATGTTTCCATTTTATTTTTTTTTCCCATATAATTAGTGATTGAGATTGACTAAGCATAGGAAAACCAATTAATAAATGATAATAAAATTCACGCCATATTATTTGATTTAACCAATCGGAATTTAAAATAATATTTAATGGTATTTTTTTATATTTTTTTAAAATTACCTTTAAACAATACCTTGGTGATATTATTCCTAAAGATAAATAAGGAGATAGCATACTAGTACTGTTTAAAAATGGAAAATTTCTTTTTAAAACATATTTGTCTATTTTATCGACACAAAATTTGTTTAATCTCTCAATAGCTTTTCTTTCTCCAATAGGAAAATTTTTTTGATTAAAATCAATAACTAAGTTTTCTGGAAATAATTTTAGTAATGAAAAACTAGAACAAATTTTTCGTTTTTTGGGAATAGGAAAACATTCTGGAATTTGTTTTAATAAATTACATATTACTTTTTTTTTAAAAAAAGAAAAAATTTTATATGTTTTTTTGTTTTTATTTTTTATGCTATTAGCAGAAGTTAACAAACTATCGTGAAATCCTTTTACGAATATACCTTTTTCAGATAGTTTTTTTTTACTAGACAATCGCGTTTTCGTTCATTTATTTCGTATTGATAATTATAAAACAAATTATTTATTTGATTTCTTTCACAGAAATAAACTAAATAATCTATTGAATCTAAAAAATCAGAGCATTTATGATAATGTAAAGTAATATTCAATTTAAATAATTCTTGTTCTAAACTTATTAAATTTTGATAAATAAACGATATTTTTTTATCAGCAAGAAAATGATCTTTCCATTGTTTCGGAGTAGCAATAAATAAAGCAATAACTTTATCTATGTCAAACATACAAGCGTTATGTAATGCAGTATTATCATATAAACGCAGATCGTTACGAAACCAAATTAAATTTTTTTTCATGATTTTTTAATATATTTATATTATGTTGAAAATATATGTTATAATTTTTTTTCTTTTTTTTTTATAAAAAACTATTAAATAACTTTAAAAATTAAAAAATATAAATTAATAATAAGTTATTAGAATACATTTATTTTACTAATATAACAAAAAAAATTATAAATTTCTTGGTTTTACACTTTTCATGTATTTTGTTAAAAAAATATTTTTAAATAAAAAAAGATTTCAAATATATTCTTATTTTCAAAAAGAAATATACCTTGATGAATAGGTAAAAAATTATGAAAAAAATAGGTATTTTTTTTGGCAGTGACACTGGGAATACAGAAAAAGCAGCTGAATTAATTCATAAGAAAATTGGTAGTAATATTTCTATGTTATATGATATTAGCAATGTTTCTAAAAAGGATTTTGAAAGTTTTGATCATCTAATATTAGGAGTTCCTACTTGGTATTATGGTGAAATTCAATGTGACTGGGATGATTTTTTACCTATTTTGAAAAAAATAAATTTTTTGCATAAAACGGTAGCGTTGTTTGGATGTGGTGATCAAGAAGATTATGCAGAATATTTTTGTGACGCATTAGGTTTAATATATCAAGTTTTAAAGAAAAATAATGCTAAAATAGTTGGAAAATGGCCTACAATCGAATATAATTTTGAATCTTATAAAGCTCTTTTAAACAAAGACTATTTTGTAGGATTAGTTTTAGATGAAGCTCGTCAGCCAGAAAAAACAGAATAAAGAATAAATCTATGGATTGGAGGTATTCTGCCTGACTTTCAGTCATAAACAATATGATTTTATCCTAAATTAATATGTTGAATCAAAAAAAATCTCTATTATAACATAAATATAATCGTACACATTTTATATAAAAGAGAAACTATGAGTCTTAAAATAAATAATTTTAATTTTTTACGACCTATATCTAGAAAAAAACATCGAAAAAAAATTAAATTAAACTGCCTTAATCTTCCTTTTAAAGGTAAAGATATTTGGACTTTATACGAATTATCTTGGCTAAATAAAAATGGATTGCCTCAAATTGCCATTGCTAAAATAGAAATTGATGTAAATAGCGCTAATATTATTGAATCTAAAAGTTTTAAAATTTATATAAATAGTTTTAACCAAATGAAATTTAACAATAATATTGATTTTATTAATATATTAACTAATGATCTTACTAAGTGTATATGTGGACAAATTTCTATTAAATTATTCAGTTTAGATGCAATTAAAAATGAAACAATTACAGATTTTCATGGCATATGCATAGATAATCAAAATATTAAAATAGAATCATATAAATATACTCCATCATTCTTGATGATCAATTCTGAAAGAAAGATAATCAAAGAAGATCTATATACTCATTTATTTAAATCTAATTGTCCTGTCACCCAACAACCTGATTGGGCATCAATATATATTGCATATACTGGACTATCAATTAATCATGCATCTTTATTACGTTATTTGATTTCTTTTCGTTCTCATAACGAATTTCATGAAGAATGTATTGAAAGAATTTTTAATGATATTAATAATATTTGCAAACCTGAAGAATTAAGTGTATACGCAAGATATACTCGAAGAGGCGGAATTGATATCAATCCATGGCGCAGTAATACTAATTTTTCGCCTTTTCTTACTCGATTAGCTAGACAATAAATAGTAGAAATAAAAAAAGCAGTATTAAAATTATACTTAATACTGCAATTTTAAAAAAATTAAATAAAATATGTTTTATATATACAATCATCTAACTATTTGAATATTTTATGTATATTAAAAATAAAATTATATTTATTTTAAAGCAACTAGTTCAACTAAATCTAATACCTTACTAGAATAACCTGTTTCATTATCATACCAAGAAATTAATTTGGCAAAATTTTTATTTAAAGACAAACCAGCTTTAGCATCAAAAATCGAAGTTAATTCTTTACCATTAAAGTCTGTTGATACTACTTCATCTTCAGTATATCCTAAAATTCCTTTCATTTTCTGTTCAGAAGCGTTTTTAACAACTTCACAAATTTCATTGTATGTTGCTGTTTTTTTATAACGTACTGTTAAATCAACTACGGATACATTGGCGGTAGGAACTCGAAAAGCTATTCCTGTTAATTTTCCGTTTAAATTTGGTAAAACCTTGCCTACAGCAACAGCTGCACCTGTAGAAGAAGGAATTATATTTTGCAATGCTCCTCGACCACCTCTCCAATCTTTTTTAGAAGCACTATCAACAATTTTTTGCGTAGCTGTACTAGCATGTACAGTAGTCATCAGTCCTTCAATAATACCAAAATGATCATCTATTACTTTAGATAAAGGTGCTAAACAATTAGTTGTACAAGAGGCATTAGATACAATTTTTTCTCCTTTGTATTTATCAAAATTAGCACCCCTGACAAACATTGGAATATCATCTTTTGATGGTCCGGTTATTACAACTTTTTTCGCACCAGATAAAATATGTTTGTAAGCTGTATCTTTTGTTAAGAAAAGACCAGTAGATTCAATTACTACATCAATTAATAATTTGTCCCACATTAATTTTTCAGGATCTTTTATTGAGGTAATTCTAATTTTTTTCCCATTAATAATAAGATTATTATTTTTGACTTCAATATCTTTTTTAAAATTTCCATGTGTGGAATCATATTTTAACATGTAAGCTATATATTTAGGATCAAGTAAATCGTTTATTGCTACAACTTCAATATTTTCACGTTCTTGAGCTAGACGAAATAAAACACGTCCAATACGACCAAATCCATTAATACCTATTTTAATAGTCATTATTTCACCTTTTTTTAAATTATTAATAATTAATATTATATTTTATTTAAAATAAATGATTTTAATATTCTTTTAATATTTTGTTAGGATTTATCTTTGATGCATAATATATTGGATACCAATTTGCAACAATTCCTATTGTTAAAGTACTTATAAAAATAATGATTAAATCAAAAAAATTTATTTGTAGTAATAAAAAATTTTTATAATAAACATTTTTTAAAAACCAGTTTTCTTCAAAGTGCTTTTCTAAAAAAAACATAATTTTTTTAAAGTTTAATACTGTTATAATTCCTGTCAATAAACCTATCAAATTTCCTATTATAATAAAACGCATCCCATAGTAAAAAAAAATCAACTGAATAAGAATATTATTAGCTCCTATACTTCTTAAAATAGCAATGTCTTTTGTTTTTTTAGATATAGATGTTAAACAAATAGATATTACACTAAAACATGAAATTATTATTATTAAAAATAACGTTACATATATTATTGTTTTAATTATTTTAATATCGTGATAGATATATTTATAACTGTACATCCAATTATAAAAAAAAAGAGGTGTTTTTATTTTTTTAGCTATTTTTAAAATAATTTTATCTGCTTGAAATGGATCAGACATATATAATTCAATTTTATTAATATTATTTTTTATATTAAAAAATTTTTGAAAAAATATAAAAGGTATTAATCCAATATTTGAATTTGAAATTCCATTAGAATGAAATATAGATTTAACTTTAAAAGAAAAACTTTGAATTTGAGTTTTATCAAAACTTATTTTTTTATTTAAAATAATTAAATTAATACAATCTCCTTCTTTGAGAGAAAAATATTTTGCTAAGTCGGAAGAAATAATGATTTCATTATTATATATTTTTTTTAATTTAGAAAAATTATATAATTTTTTTTGAAAAGAAAAATATTTTTTTATATATTTTATATTTTTAAAACTTTTAATGTTAATAAATCTCATTTTATCGTTTTTTAACAAAACACTGTTCATTAAAACATATGGCTCAGAATAAATCACTTCAGGTAGGGATTCTAATTTTTTTGTAATATCTTTCCAAGTAAATGCTGATGTATTTGTTAATTCAATAATTCCATGTGGTAAAGATGACAAAATATTTTTTTTTATCAATATTTGAAAACCATTTAAAGCACTAAAACTTAAAATTAATGTGAATATACTAATAGAAATTCCTATTTTAGATAGAATAGAAACTAATAATACTGCATGATTTTTATTATTTCGATGATATAATCGTTTTGCAATTAAAAAAGGTAAAAAATTCATTGAATATGTCTTTTTTTTTATTAATTTTTATTATTAAATAGTTGACCATTTTTCATTTCAAGTAAAATAGGTGCTTTTTTTATAAAACGAAGATCATGACTGACAATTAAAAAAGAAGTATTTAAATTACTGTTTAACTCAAATATTAAATCAAAAATAATTTTTGCATTATTCTTATCTAAATGACTTGTTGGTTCATCTGCTATTACCAAAGATGGTTGATTTACTAAAGCTCGAGCGATAGCTACACGTTGTCTTTCACCACCAGATAACTCAGAAGGATATTTATTTATTTTTTTTTCTAAATGAACTTTTTTTAATATTTCATATGATTTTTCTTTTGATTCCTGAATACTCTTTTTACTAATTAAAGATGGGATAGCAATGTTTTCAAGAACATTAAAATCTAAAAGTAAATGATGAAATTGAAAAATAAATCCCAATTTTAAGTTTCTTAACTTGGCTATTTCATTAGATGACATAGAATGTAATGAGACACCATCGAACAATATACTTCCTGAAGTAGGTTTATCTAATCCACCCAATAAGTGCAAAAGAGTGCTTTTACCAGAACCAGATTTTCCAGTTATAAAAGTTATATCGCCTTTTCTAATTTTTAATGATATTTTATTTAATGTTCTTATTTCTTCTTTTTTTCTGTAAAAGGATTTTGTTAAATTAATACACTGTAAAATTATATTGTTATTCATCAGATAAAATTCTAGATGGAGTAGATTTAATAGCATACCAAATTGGATATAACGTTGATAAAATAGTAAGAAATATAAATGTAATATTGATTGTTAAAATTTGAATGAGAGAAATTTCTATAGGAATTTCAATATCAATAAAAAATATTTTAATTAAAAAATTTAAAAAATCTTTTTGAAAGATTAATATAATGCTAATTATTGTTCCAAATGAATTTCCCACTATAGAAATAGTTGAACCTAAAATAATAAATATCAACATTATTTTATAACGAGATAATCCTTGAGATTGAAAAATTGAAATATTATTTTTTTTATCTAATACATTCATTGTTAATGATATAACTATATTAAAACTTGACACTAATAAAATTAAAATAAAAAAAAATAACATAATATATTTTTCAATTTTCATTGCCTTAAATAATTCACCTTTTTTTGTTTTCCAATCTAATATAATAAAATTTTTATTTAATTTTTTTATTTTTTGAATATTTAGAATAAATGGGTCTTTTAACTTTATTTTCCAACCAGTGATATAATTTTTATTATAATTTAAAAAATTTAAAGCATTTTTTTTATTAATCAGTATTTGATACTCATCAATTTCACTATTAGTTGAGAATATACCAGTTATTTTAAATAATTTTATATTGAGATCATTTTGTAAAAATTTTTTTTTACTAATGGGTAAAACAATCAATTTAATTTGATCATTAATATTAACATGCATTTTTTTAGCTAGTTCGCTTCCTATAATTGCGTTATATTTTCTTGAATGAAGAGTATGTAAAAATTTTTTTATGTTATAATTTTCTAAATTTTTTTCATTCTTTATGTTAATACCAATGATCTCTCCTATATTAATTTCATTTTTATTTTCAATAATGACCTTTTTACTGATAAAATCAGTAATTTCTTCAACGTTTTTTAATTTTAAAGTTTCTTTAGGAAAATTTAATTTGTTAATATTGCGATTTTTATTAGTAATAATTATATGAGGAATAAAAGATAAAATGTCATTTTTAAATTTATTTTGAAATCCATTCATTATAGATATGGTGATAATAGTTGAAGATATGCCGATACCTATACCTAAAATTGATAGAATAATAATAATTTTTTTAAAATTTGGTAAATAAGGATTCCAGAGATAACGTAAACCAATAAATATATATATAGGCTTATACATTTTAGTAAATTTAACTTAAATTTATTTATATTAATTGCATAATGGGGTATTTTAAACTACATGTTATCATATTTAATAAATAGTTTTAAAAAATATATGTAAACATATCTATAAATAGATTATTATTTATATTTTTTAAGAAAAAAATATTTTTTTATAAAATATTTAATCTATTTTTAAGTATTTTATAAAATTTCTAATTAAATAAATTATGGATGATAAAAAAAGTGAAAAACATATATTATATAAATTAATTATTATTAATAATACCATTTAAATATACTTCTATCGTTAAAAGTTATTCAAACTTAGTTGCATTAATTACATCTGAATGTCAAAGACACCTTATAATTAAAAAATTAATAAAACAATCTATAGATAGAAAGATAAGAGTTTTTCAAGATTAGCAAATTAGCAAAAATTGCTATATGATTATATTTGATGTCATAAAAAAATTGTTTCTTCTTGTTTTTCTATTTTATATCATTTGTCTAGAATTAAAAAAAAAGTTTATTAATTATTACAATCTAAAATACTCTACAAAAAGTATATTCCTATCAATATATTTATAAAGAATCTTTTTTAATTAAGAAAGATAATTTTTTTACTAACAGAAAGATAATGCGAAAAAAACGTTTTCAAAGATTTTAGCATCTAAAAATATTCATCTAAAGTATATAAAAAATATTGCTAATTTTAATTAAAAAATTAATTATTTTTACATCATAGGAAATTTATATAATGCATTTATAAATATGAAAGATAACTCTTTATTTATTCCTGTAAAAAAATCTTTCCCAATTTTAATAAAAATAAATCTCTTATATCAATGAAAAAAAATGTTTTTCAAAAAAAAAAAAATTTAGATCAATTAAAATTTAATGATCCTATTATACATATTGAACATGGTATTGGACGGTATCAAGGATTAACTAAAATAGAAACTGCGAGTATTGAATCTGAATATTTAGTGATTTTATATGCGGAACAAGATAAATTGTATGTTCCTATTTCTCATTTACATCTTATTTCTCCTTATTTTGGAATTACAGAAGAAAATACACCACTTCACAAATTAGGTGATAATGTTTGGAACAAAGAAAAAAAGAAAATTAATAAAAATCTTTATGATCATGCAGCCTGTTTATTGGATGTTTATGCAAAGAGATCATCTCAAAATGGATTTTCATTTCAAATTAATGAAAAGAAGTATCAATGTTTTTGCAAAGAGTTTCCATTTAAGACCACATTAGATCAAGACGAAGCGATACGATGCGTACTAAACGATATGAAAAAATCAATTCCAATGGATAGATTAATTTGTGGAGACGTGGGATTTGGTAAAACAGAAGTAGCAATAAGAGCTGCTTTCATATCTGTTTTAAATTATAAACAAGTTATTGTTTTAGTACCGACTACCTTATTAGCACAGCAACATTTCAATAATTTTAAAAAACGTTTTCATAATTGGTCTGTCAAAATTGATTTTTTATCTCGATTCAGAAATGCAAAAGAACAAGAAAACATTTTAAAAAAAATTCAAAATGGAGATATTAAAATATTAATAGGAACACATAAGGTTTTACTAAAAAAAATAAATTGGCACGATCTTGGTTTACTGATTATTGATGAAGAACATCGATTTGGTGTAAATCATAAAGAAACCATAAAAAAGTTATATCCTAATATTGATATATTAACTTTAACAGCTACACCTATACCTCGTACTCTTAATATGGCCATGACAGGTATCAGGGATTTATCTATTATATCACAACCTCCTAAAGAAAGATTAAAAATAAAAACCTTTATAGAAGAATATAATCCTATTTTAGTAAAAAAGGCAATTGTACGTGAAATATCTAGAGGTGGACAGGTATATTATATTTATAATAAAGTTCAAAATATCAATAATATAGCAAGGAAATTATCAAATTTAGTTCCTGAAGCAAACATTAAAATAGGTCATGCTAAAATGAAAAAATCTGAATTAAAAAGGACAATGAACGAGTTTTATCATAAAAATTTTAATGTTTTAGTTTGTACAACTATTATTGAAAGTGGTATTGATATACCCAAAGCAAATACAATTATTGTAGAAAATTCAGATTATTTCGGATTATCTCAACTTCATCAACTTAGAGGAAGAATTGGAAGATCAAATTGTCAAGCATACTCTTTTTTTCTTGTTAATAATTTGAAAAAAATTACACCAGATGCACAAAAAAGATTATATGCTATTTCATCAATAAATAATTTTGGAGGAGGATTTACCTTATCAAATGAAGATTTAGAAATCAGAGGTATAGGTGAATTATTAGGTAAGGAACAAAGTGGTCATATACAGAATATTAGTTTTTCTTTATATATAAAATTATTAAAAAAAGCAATTAAAATTTTAAAAAATAGCACAACACAACCCTCATTAGAAAATTTAATAAAAAAATCAGATGTTGAGCTCTATGTACCTTCTTTATTACCTTCAAATTATATTTTCGATGTAAATACAAGATTATTTTACTATAAAAAAATTGCAAATTCTAAAAATAAAAATGATATAGAGAAAATTCAATCTGAATTAGTAAAAAAATTTGGAAAATTACCTATTCCTGCAAAAAATCTAATTTTAATTTCTAAAATTAGATTGTTAACAGAAGAGATTGGTATTGTACGAATTAAGTCTAATGGGAAAATAGGAATTATAGAATTTGATACCCATAATTCTATCAATACAGAATATTTATTAAAACTATTTAAACAAGAACCTAATTTTTGGAAAATGGAAAATTCAATAAAATTAAATTTTTTTCATGATTTGAAAGACGATTATACACGTCTGAAATGGATTAAAAATTTGCTAAAAAATTTAAGTAAAAAAACAATATAAAATCAAAATAGATTAAAGTTATTCTTAAAAAATTTTATGAAGAATTATATAAAAAATATTTATTTTTTTAAAAAAATATTGAGGAAAATGTATGCAACAAATTATTTATATTGCTAACGCGGAAAGTGAAAATATAGAGGTCTGGATTTTATATAACAACGGAGATATGAAATTAATACAAACAGTTCAAACTGATGGTCAGGTACAACCTATTTCAATTATAAAAAATACAAAGTTATTATATGCTGGAATTCGTCCTAAGAATCGTGTTATTACCTATCAGATAGATAAAAACGGTTTATTGAAAAAAAAAAAAGAAAGTATTGTTCCTGGTACTCCTAATTATATTTCTTTCGATAGCAGTGAAAAGTTTTTATTCTGTAGTTCTTATCATGCTGATTGCATAAGTGTAAGTCCATTAGACAAAAATGGAATTCCTAAAGACCCAATACAAATTATTCATAATATTGAAGGTTGTCATGCTGCTAAATTCAATAGTAAATATAATGTTTTATTTATAACTTCATTAAAAAATGATTGTATTTATTTATATTACTTAACACATTTTGGTATATTGAAAAGCACAGAACAAAAATTAGTTTTTTCTCAAAAAAATTCAGGACCACGTCATGTTATATTTCATCCTAATCAAAATTTTTCTTATACCGTTAATGAATTAAATGGTAGTGTTGACGTATGGAAAATATCTAAAGAAAATAAAGTATTAGAGGTAAAAAACATACAAAATATAAAATTATTAAATGATTTGATTTCAAAAAAATATTGGTCTTCTGATATTCACTTAACTTCATGCGGCAATTTTTTATATGTATCCGATAGATATTTGAATAGTATTTCACTATTTCATGTTAATAAAAATGATAATACAATTATTTTTTTTAAACAATATCTTACAGAAGAACAACCTCGTGCATTTTGTATTGATAGAAATAATAATTATTTAATAGTTATTGGACAAAAATCTAATAAGTTAAGTGTATATAAAATTTGTCAAAAAACAGGTGAATTAAAAAAAATAAATCAATATCAAACAGGTAACGGTCCTTTATGGATAACTTCATTTTTAATTTAAATTTTTCAAAGAGAAATATTATAAATTAAATATTTTCTACATTAAATAATGTATCATTATCTAAAGATTTTTCAATAACATTGATAAGTTTTTTTAAACAATTCATACTTATAATATAAGGTGGTACAATATAAATTATTTTTTTAAAAGGTCGAATCCAAACACCATTTTTTACAAAAAATTTTTGTATGAGAGCCATGTTTACAAAATGAAAACATTCAACTACACCAATTGCACCTAATACGCGAACATCTACTACTCTTGGATGATGAATTAACGGTAATAAACTTTGACAAAGTTGTTTTTCAATGTTAATAACTTGTTTTTTCCATTCATTTTTTTCTAATATTTTTATATTAGCATTAGCCACTGCACATGCTAATGGATTACCCATATAAGTTGGTCCATGCATAAAGCAACTTACCTTACTGCTGCTAATTGTATGTGCAATATTTCGTGAAGTTAAAGTGGCAGCTAATGTTATTGTACCACCTGTCATAGCTTTACCTAAACATAGTATATCTGGTATAACATTAGCGTGTTGAAAAGCAAAAAATTTTCCAGTACGGCCGAATCCTGTTGCAATTTCATCAAATACTAATGGAATAGAATAAGCTTTACATAATTTTTTTATTTCTTTTAGATATGTAGGATGATAAAAATTCATTCCTCCTACACCTTGTACAATAGGTTCTAGTATTACACCAGCTATTTTTTTTGATTTTTTTTCTATTATTTTTTTAAAAGATTGGATATCAATAGAATTCCATTCTTTATGAAAAGAAGAAGTAGGTGTTTCTGCAAATAAATTTTTAGGTAAAAATTTGTTATATATTTTATGCATAGAATTATTGGGATCAGAAATGGACATAGCTGAAAAAGTATCTCCATGATATCCATTTTTAATTGTTAGAATTTGTGTTCTTTTTTGTCCTAATGCTTCCCAATATTGTATTAACATTTTTATTGCAACTTCAATAGCTATTGAACCAGAATCAGAAAGAAAAACACAATCTAATTTTTTTGGAGTTAATTTTAGCAATTTTCTACAAAGTAGAATAGCAGAAGGATGAGTAATCCCTCCAAACATTACATGGGACATTTTTCTTATTTGTTTTTTTAAAGATTTATTTAATATAGGATGATTATAACCGTGTATGGTAGACCACCATGAAGACATACCATCTATTATATTTTTTCCATTTTTTAATTTTAAATAAACACCTTTTGCTGATATTACAGAATAACAAGGAAGAGGATTGACCATAGAAGAATATGGATGCCAAATATGTTTATGATCAAAAAATATATCAGATTGACTCATTATGATTTATATATAAAAATATTAAATAATTCATTATAAACTTTTAATTAAACAAAATCATATTTTTTTTGGAGATTAATATGAAACGAAAATGGAACCTAGAAGATACAAAAAAACTTTTTTCAAAACCCTTTTTTGATCTTATATTCGAAGCTCAAAAAAAACACCGTGAATATTTTAATCCTAATAGAATACAAATTAGTACATTACTATCAATTAAAACTGGAGCGTGTCCAGAAGATTGCAAGTATTGTCCACAAAGTTCAAGATATAAAACTGGTTTAAAAAAAGAGCCGTTATTAGAAATAGAACAAATTTTAAAAGCTGCAAAAAAAGCTAAATCTTCAGGTTCAACTCGATTTTGCATGGGTGCTGCATGGAAAAATCCTAAAGAAAAAGATATGCCATATTTAGAAAAAATTGTTAAAGAAGTAAAAAAAATGGGCATGGAAACCTGTATGACTTTAGGAACATTAAATAATTCTCAGGCAAAAAAATTAGCTAAAGCAGGTTTAGATTTTTATAATCATAATTTAGATACATCATCTAATTTTTATAGCAGTATTATAACAACTCGTACATATGAAGAACGTTTAAGTACTTTAAAAAAGGTTCGAAATTCAGGTATGAAAATTTGTTCTGGAGGAATTATTGGTCTTGGGGAAAAAAAACAAGATCGTATGGAACTTTTAATGGAATTATCTAATTTATCTATTCAACCAGAAAGTGTACCAATAAATATGTTAGTAAAAATACCAGGAACACCTATGGAAAAAAATGAAAATGTCGATCCATTTGAATTTATTAGAGTTATTGCAGCTACAAGAATTATGATGCCAAAATCTTATATTCGATTGTCTGCAGGTCGTGAAAACATGAGTGATGAAACTCAAGCTATGTGTTTTATGGCAGGAGCAAATTCTATTTTTTATGGATGTAAATTATTAACTTCAAGTAATCCGAAAGAAGAAAAAGATCAAAAACTTTTTGAAAAATTAGATCTTTTTCCTGATTACAAGATACAAAGCATTACAGAAGAAAATAAAAATAATGAAAACTTAAAAATATCTGATGTAAATAAAGCACAATACTATAATGCGGCAATTTAATAAACTAAATACAAAGATATTTTTTAAGAAATATTTTTATTTATTTTAAAATATCTATTTTTTAATTTGAGTAACCAACCGTTATATTCTTTTGTATTAATAAATTAATTAAATACATAGAATAAACTGAGTTGAGTTACCCAACTTAAATTTTTATAAATTTAAAACAATTAACTTTAATAAACAATCTACATCGTATATTTTACTTAACTAATTAAATCAATTATGATAAAAAAAATATTTATCACAGGTACTGATACAGGTATCGGAAAAACAATTGTAAGCGGTATTTTATTAAAAAAAGCTAATGAATTAGGATATAAAACTGCAGGATATAAACCGATATCTTCTGGAATAAAAAAACGTAAGATGATATCTTCTGTAATGCAAAAAAAAAAAAATATAAATTTATCAATCAAGATGCTATAATTTTAAAAGAAAATAGTTCTGTTATATTAGATTATAAAGAAGTAAATCCAATTTCATTTTCTGGCAACATACCTCCTCATATGATGAGTTTAATTCAAAAAAAAGTTATACGGAAAAAAGATTTATCTTTAGGGTTGCGTCGTATTTCTAAAAAATCTAATTGGATTTTGATAGAGGGAGCTGGAGGCTGGTATACACCTTTATCTGACAGAGTGTCTTTTTCAGATTGGGTTAAAGAAGAACAATTAGAAATTATCTTTGTCGTAGGTATCAAATTAGGATGTATTAATCATGCTATCTTAACTGAAAAAGCTATTCTTTCAGAAAATTTAACATGTTTAGGATGGATTGCTAATAATATAATTCCGAAAAATAAATACACTTCGTATTATATCCAAACTTTGTTAAGTTATATTAAATCACCATTATTAGGAACAATTCCTTATTTAAAAAACATACATTCAATTAATTTTAAAAAAATAAAAATTCTGGTTCCTGAATAAAATATAAAAGTAAATTTTTTTCAAAAATTTATTATTATTATAATTAATATTATCTTTAACAAAGATGGATATACTAAGCTTTTTTTGATTTAAATATAGACAGGATATTTTGAACAGAGTTTTAATACTTCATTTTTTATGCCAAGAAGACTATTTTTATCTTTAATATTATTTAAAATATGAACGATCCAATCTGATATTTGTAACATTTCGTTTTCTTTAAAACCTCTTTTTGTAACCGCAGGTGTCCCAATACGAATTCCTGATGTAATAAAAGGACTTCTAAGATCATTTGGAATAGTATTTTTATTAACAGTTATATTACATTTACCCAAAGCAATATCAGCTTCTTGTCCAGTTATATTTTTGCTTGTTAAATCTAGTAAAAATAAATGATTAAATGTGTTTCCGGATACAATTTGATAATCTTTTTTTAAAAAAGATTGAACCATAACTTGAGCATTTTTAATTACCTGTTTTTGATATATTTTAAAAGCAGGTTCTAAAGCTTCTTTAAAAGCAATAGCTTTTGCTGCAATAACATGCATAAGCGGTCCACCTTGTGCTCCTGGAAAAACAGATAAATTTATTTTTTTATAGAAAGTATTAGTTCCATTTTTAGCTAAAATTAAACCACCTCGAGGACCTGCTAATGTTTTATGTGTCGTACTTGTTACAACATGTGCATAATCTATAGGATTAGGATAAAGATTCGCCGCTATTAAACCAGCAACGTGAGCAATATCAACAACAAAATAAGCGTTAATTTCGTCAGCAATATCGCGCATTTTTGACCAATTACAAATGCCAGAATAGGCTGAAAAACCACCAATAATCATTTTAGGTTTATATTTCTTTGCTAATGTTAAAATTTCTTGATAGTCAATATTTCCTTTTTTATCTACTCCATACCCAATAACATTATATGTTTTCCCTGAAAAATTTACAGAAGAACCATGTGTTAAATGACCTCCGTGCGATAATTTCATGCCTAATATTGTATCACCAGGATTTAACAGTGCTGTATAAACAGCAAAATTAGCTTGAGATCCTGAATGAGGTTGAACGTTGGCATAATCAGCATTAAAGAGTTTTTTAGCTCGATTAATCGCTAATTTTTCTATAATATCTACATATTTGCAACCACCATAGTAACGTTTTTCAGGATAACCTTCTGCATATTTGTTAGTTAATTGTGAACCTTGTACATGCATAACGTAATTACTAGTATAATTTTCTGATGCGATTAATTCTATATGGTTTTCTTGTCTATTTTTTTCTTGATCTATCGCTTTCCATAATTCTGGATCATATTTTGAAAATTCTATTTTTGTATTAAACATTTTTTTCCTATAAATTTAAAATAAGATAAATATCAAACATATATAACGAAATTTTATAAAAATATTTTCTTTTAATTACCTTGTTTGTAAAAAATTTTTTTAATCTTTAATATTAATTCACTTTTTGAAAAAAAATATTCCCTCCCCCTTTTTAAATCTTTTAATAAAAAACAATTTTTTTTTATTTCGTTTGCACCTATTAAAATTGCAATATGAGCTAGAGAATCTACAGCATTTTTTATTTTTTTTGAAAGACTACAAGTCATGAAATCTACAAATATTTTTAATTTAGGATATATATTTCTTATTTCTTCTGATAAGCTTATTGCATAAATTTTATTTAATTCTCCTATAAATATGATATAGATATTGATGTCTTCTTCTTTGCAAGAGATAATATTTAATGATTTTATTAATAAAACTAAACGTTCAATACCTATTGCAAATCCTATTGCAGATGTTTTATTTCCACCTAATTCTTGAACTAAAGAATCATATCTCCCGCCAGCACAAATAGTATTTTGTGATCCAATTTGATCAATTTTCCATTCAAATACAGTACTATTATAATAATCTAACCCACGTACTAAATTTTGGTTGTGTATATATTTGATTCCATATGAATCCATCATATTACATAGACTATTAAAGTGATTAATTGCAGAAGTATTGATATAATTTTTTAATAATGGAGCTTTTTTTAAAATTTTCTGCATCATGTCGTTTTTAGAATCTAAGATCCTAAAAGGATTAGTATATAATCGTTTTTTAGAATCTTCATCTAAAATATTTTTATATTTTTCAAGAAAAAAAACTAACTCTTTTTGATATTTAATACGATCTAATTTTGAACCAATTGAATTAATTTCTAATTTTATATGAAGATTAATACCTAAACATTTCCATAAACGACTTATTAATAAAATAATTTCTAAATCAATATCTGGTGTATTCAATCCAAATACTTCAACACCTAACTGATAAAATTGACGATATCTTCCCTTTTGTGGCCTTTCATATCTAAACATAGGACCTAAATACCAAAATCTTTGTTTTTTTTGAAATAATAGATTATTTTCTATTATAGCACGCACACAACCCACCGTTCCTTCAGGACGCAAAGTTAAACTATTTCCCTTTTTATCTTTAAAAGAATACATTTCTTTTTCAACTACATCAGTTATATTTCCAATAGCTCTTTGAAAAATTTTAGTTTTTTCTAATATAGGTAATCTAATTTCTTCATAACAATAACTAGTTAATATTTTTTGAATAATATTTTCTATTTTTTTCCAAATTTTTAATTCTTCAGGAAGATAATCGTGCATTCCTCTTACTGAATTAATTTTTTTATTCACTATTTTCTCTTATTATTTTTCTTATGTTTATTTTTTAATCGTAGTTAAATAATTTTTTTTAATTTATCTAATGATTTTGCTTTTTTACGAATTTTAATCTCTAATTCTTTGATAATTTCTTGATTTTTTAACTTGTTTTTTTGACGAATACCATCTTTATATAATGCACTTGTTTTAGATCCTCCAACAATTCCTAATGTAGATACCTTAGCCTCTCCTATTCCATTAACAATACAACCGATAATAGAAACATTCATAGGAGTTGAAAGATCTTCCAAATTTTTTTCTAATTGATTTACTACATCAATTACATTAAATTCTTGCCTAGAACAAGTCGGACATGCAATAAAATTAACACCCCTAAATCTAATTCCTAAAGTTTTTAAAATATCATATCCTACCTTTACCTCTTCTACTGGATCTGCAGCAAGTGAAATTCTTAAAGTATCACCAATACCAGATAATAATAAAGAAGTTATTCCAATAGAAGATTTGACTATCCCATTGCGTAAAGCTCCTGATTCCGTTATCCCAATATGTATTGGTTGCACAGTTTTTTTTGCTAAAATTTCATTTGCTTCTATTGCTGAAAAGACATCAGATGTCTTTACACTAACTTTAAATTGATTAAAGTTTAAACTATCTAAATATTCAATATGTCTGATAGCTGATTCTACTAAAGCTTCAGGAATTGGTGATTTGTATTTTTTTAATAAATCATTTTCTAATGAACCTGCATTAACACCAATTCTAATAGGTATATTTTTGTCTTTTGCACAATTAACGATGTCTAATATTCTTCTTTTGTTGCCAATATTACCTGGATTAATTCTTAAACAATCAGCTCCATATTTTATTGATTTAATAGCTAATCTATAATCAAAATGTATATCAGCAATTAATGGAACGTCTACATTTAATTTAATTATTTTAAATGACTCTGCAGCTTCTAGGGTAGGAACTGAAATTCGAACAATATCTACTCCTACTTTTTTCAATTTTATAATTTGTTTTATTGTTTCTTCTATATTTGTAGTTTGAGTATTAGTCATTGACTGCACAGAAATAGGTGCTCCATCTCCAATAGGTACATTACCAACATAAATACGATTAGATTTTCTTCTTTTAATATTTTTATATTTATTCATTTTTCGTTATATATATATGCTTAATATTGTCTTTATAAATTACAAGAGTATTTTAGTATTTTAGATAAAATATTAAAAACGTTTAAACGTTAATAGGCTTAAAAAATTTATAATTAATTTTTAATACGATTAACTATATCACCAGTTAATTGACCGCATGCAGCGCCAATATCTTGACCTCTATTTTTTCTAATTGTTGTATTAAACCCTTTTTTTCTTAAAATATTTGCAAAAATATTAATCCTATTCTTACTACTGCATATAAAGTTTGCATTTTTAAAAAAATTCCAAGGAATAAGATTTATTTTACTAGGTATTTTTTTTAAAATATTTCCTAATTCTTCAGCATGTTCATTTAAATCATTAATACCCCTCAGCATGACATATTCTACAGTAACACCACCTCTATTTGCATGAGAATGTTTTAAGTATTTAGAAACAGAGTTTAAAAAAGATTTGATATTATATTTCATATTTATCGGCATAATTGAATTTCTAATAAAATCATTTGGTGCATGTAAAGATATAGCTAAACTAACATCAATCTTTTTAATAAGTTTATTTAATGCTGGTACAATTCCTGAAGTAGAGAGAGTAATACGACGTTTCGATAATCCAAATCCATTTTTATCTAAAATAATTTTTATTGCAGAAATAACGTTATTTAAATTTAATAAAGGTTCGCCCATACCCATAAAAACTATGTTAGTAATTGTACTGTTATTTTTTTTTTCTTTTAAAATTTTATTTGCTTGCCAAATTTGCGAAATGATTTCTGACACTTTTAAATTTCTATTAAAACCTTGTTGCCCAGTAGCACAAAACTTGCATTTTAAAGAACAACCAATTTGAGAAGAAACACAAAGAGTAGCACGTTTTTTTTCAGGAATATAAATAGTTTCTATTTTTTGTTTATCAATAGATGTAATCCATTTTACAGTACCATCATAAGATATTTTTTCTTCTATAAAATTTGATGCAAATATATAAGATCGTTCATTTAATTTTTTTCTGATATCTTTTTTAAGATTTGACATTAAATTAAAATTATTGCAATGACGATTGTAAATCCATTTCATAAGTTGATCTGTAACAAATTTTTTTGCTCCAAGAGAAAGAAGAAAAATTTCTATTTCTTTACGATTTAAATCTAATAAGTTGATTTTATCATCAGAAATATTTTTTATATTAATACTTTTATGCATCTAATAGCCTTAAGTAATTAGTTCACAAATATTTTATATATAAATAATTGTTATAATAATTAGTTTAATTAAAAAATATTACAAATATATAAATTATGATATTATAAAAAATAATATATTTTTTTTACAAAAAATTTATTTTTTTAAAATTTAGGAGAATATAATGCATCCCATGTTAAATATTGCCATTCGTGCAATTCGAAAAGGAGGAAACATTATTGTACAAAATTATGATACTCAAAAATTTATTAAAGAAGATTTAGATAAAAAGAAAATATTTATTAAAAACATAATGTATAAAACATATAGAATAATTAGTGAAGTAATTTATAAATCTTATCCTAATCATATCATTTTGAATAAAAATACTGATCTTATAAAAAATGAAAAAAATACTTTATGGATTATTAATGAATTAGACGGAAAAAATAATTTCATTAAAAATTTTCCGCATTTTTGTATATCTATTGCTGTTATTATGAAAAATAATACAGAAATTTCAGTAATATATGATCCTATAAGAAATGATTTATTTACAGCTGTCAAGGGACAAGGTTCACAATTAAATGGTTATCGTATTAGATGCAATAATATTAACAGTTTAAATTATAGCACTATAGCTATTAATTTACCTCTTAAACACTACGCAAAATCTTTATTTTATTTAAAAATATATAAAAAGTTAATTTTGTCTGGAATTTCTCTTAGATGCACAGGTTCTACTCTATTGGATTTAGCATATGTAGCTTCTGGTAGAATAGATTGTTTATTTGATTTTAATCCACAATCCATTAATCTTATAGCAGGAAAATTACAAGCAAGAGAAGCAGGTTGTTTAACTAGTAAGTTTACTGAAAATAGTGAAAAAAAAAGTGAAAAAGGTAATTTTTGTACTTCAAATTTAACTAGTAGTTCGAAATTTATGAGATTAATTACTGAAAAAATAAGTCAATGTTACTCTTTCAATAATTAATTAGTTTATGTTATTTATTCACAATACACCATTTTCTATCAATAAAAAAAGCTGCCCAACCTGTAAATTTTCCTTCTTTTTTAGAGGCAATATATTGCTGTTTATTTAATTTATTAAAACATACTATAGTTTTATTTCCTTTGTTATCTCTTTGAGGTGCGCTAGCTAAATAGTGTAATTTTTTTGGTAATAAATATTCAAATCTAGCAAGTTCTTCTACAAAAGGAG
Organism: Buchnera aphidicola str. Sg (Schizaphis graminum); assembly: GCF_000007365.1. Taxonomy (NCBI): domain Bacteria; kingdom Pseudomonadati; phylum Pseudomonadota; class Gammaproteobacteria; order Enterobacterales; family Erwiniaceae; genus Buchnera; species Buchnera aphidicola. Next base: position 311,979 of record NC_004061.1, on the reverse strand, counting down.
ATCTTGTTTCACGCGATTTAGGAAAGGTATTTGCAGCAAAAAAAATACCAGAAATTCCCTCTCTTAAAACAAACCATGTATTAGATTTTTCACATAATATATCAGGAAATGGAATAGGTTCAAATTTTGGTTCTGATATTTCACCGTTAGGTAAAATTTTTCGTGTATTTTTACATGTATCATTAATGCACATGAAAAAATTTCCAAATCTACCTGTTTTAAATAACATATCATTTTTACATTTTTCACATTTTATTTTTTTTAATGAGCAATTTAAACTTTTTTTAAATATGCCTTTTTTAAGATTGTAACCATTACAACTAGGATTATTTATACAAATGAAAATTTTTAAATTTTCATTAATTAAATACACGTCCATTACCAAATTGCATTTTTTACATCTATTTTTTAAATGAAAATTTTTTTCTTCTTTTTTTGTTGTACTCAAATCATTTAATGAAATTAAATTTATTGTATTTTTACAGCGTTTTTCATTAGGTTCTGAATTATATCCTAAACAGCTTAAAAATACACCTGTAACAGCGGTTTTAATCCCCATTTTTTTATTACATAAAGAGCAATCAATTTCAGTCGGAACAGTCGTATTAAGTTCCATACCACCTTCTTCAGGAGGTTTTTTTGCTTGTTCTAACTGTTGAGAAAAATTATCAAAAAAAGAATTCAACAAATGTTTCCAATTAATTAATTTATCAGAAACTTGATCAAGATTTTTTTCCATACGAGCTGTAAAATCATAATCAACTAAATCAGAAAAATTTTTTTTCAATCGAGTTATAAGAATTTCTCCTATTTTTGCAGCATAAAATTTATTTTTTTTTATCTTTAAATACCCTTTTTCTTTTATTTTCGTTATTATAGTAGCGTAGGTAGAAGGTCTTCCAATACCTTTTTTTTCTAATTCACGTACTAAAGATGACTCACTAAAACGTGGTGGAGGCTTAGTAAAGATTTGATGAGGCAAAATTTTATCTAAAATCAATGTAGTTCCTATATCTAAAACAGGAAATTTAAAATTAACATTATTTGATTTTTTCAAAATTTTAGTCCATCCTGAAAAGAGCACTATTTTTGTATTTGACTGTAATTTAAATACATCAGCCATAACTGTCGTTTTAATAGATTTATATCTTTCTGATTTCATTTGAGAAGCAATAAAATAATTCCAAATTAATTTATATAATTTTTTAGCATCTGGATCACAATTATCAATATTTACAACTTGGACATCTGAAGGTCGAATAGCTTCATGAGCTTCTTGAGAATATTTTTGATTTGAGTATATATTTGATTTTTTAGGCAAAAAATCACTTCCATAAAAATTTTCTATATACGATCTAACTTTTTCAATAGCATAATTACTTAAAAAATAAGAATCAGTTCTTATATAAGTTATATATCCTTGCTCATATAATTTTTGCGCTAAAAACATTGTTTTTTTTACACTAAATCCCAAATCAATATTAGAAGCTTGTTGTAACGTCGAGGTAATTAATGGAGCTGGTGGTTTTTTTTTGAAAATTTTATCCTTTCGATCTGTAATAATAAAAGATAAATTTTTTATTTTTTCTATTGTAGAATTTACCTCTTTTTTATTATTTAATAAAAATGTTTTATTTCTATAATGTGTTATATCCATCGTGACTTTTTTATTTTCTTTAGATAAAAGAGAAAGACTAATTTTCCAATGTTCACGTTCGATAAAATTTTTTATTTCATATTCTCGATCTGTTATAAGTCGAACAGCTGCAGATTGAACACGACCTGCAGATAATCCTCTTGAGATTTTTTTCCATAATAAAGGTGAAATCATATAGCCTACAATTCTATCCATAAATCGACGAGCTTGTTGCGAATACACCCGGTTCATATTAATTTTACCAATATTTTGAAAAGCTTTTTCAATTGATTTTTTAGTTATTTCATTAAAAACAACACGTCTAAATTTAAGAGAATTTCCTCCAATTACCTCTTTTAAATGCCACGCTATTGCTTCACCTTCTCTATCTAAATCAGTAGCAAGATATATATAGTGAACTTTATTTGCAATATTTTTTAACTCAGAAATAATTTTTTCCTTACCAGGTAAAATATGATATTCTGCTTTCCAATTTTTATATGGATTAATCCCCATTTGTTGTATTAAAGCTGTTTTTTCATTATGTTTGATATTAGATTTTTTAATATTTTTTTTGTTTTTAGATTTATTATTTATTAAATCTCGTACATGACCCACACTAGATTTGACTATATATTGCTTACCTAAATATTTACTTATAGTTTTTGCTTTTACTGGTGATTCAACAATAACTAAAGATTTACACATAATTTTTATCCAATAATATCAAAATCTCTTTAATAATAAGACAAAGTCACAATTATAATTTACAATAGATTAAAAAATTTATATATATTTTAAATGTTTAGAGTATATACTCTAATTTAAAATTAAAATTTTTTAATGAGCTATTTAATTAAGTTTCACAAAATTTTTTTATAAGAAAATATTTTAATTATAATAATTTTAATGTTTTCTATAATGAAAGATGTAAAATTTTCTAATTTTTTGTTTTTATAAATGTATTGAATATTTAATAAAGTGTATTTTTCTTTCATTTTAGACATTAAAATATTATCACTTGTATTAATCTCATCAACTAAATTTTTTTTAAAAGCTATTGTTCCAAACCAATGTTCTCCGTTAGAGATATTTTCAATGTCTAAACATGGTCTCATTTTTTTTATAAATTTTTTAAAAATTTCGTGTGTTAAATTCAATTCTTGACAAAATTTTTTACGAGTTAATTCTGTATTTTGACCAAACATAGTTAATGTACGCTTATAATCTCCAGCAGTATGTAACTCAACATCAATGTTACATTTTTTTAATAATTTGTTAAAATTAGGTAACTGACCTACTACACCAATTGAACCTATTATAGCAAATGGTGCTGAAATAATATAATCTGCAACACAAGCCATCATATAACCTCCGCTAGCAGCAATTTTATCAATAGATATAATCAAACGTATTTTATTTTGACGCAATCTTTCCAATTGAGCTGCTGCTAAACCGTATCCATGAATTACACCACCTGAGCTTTCTAGTCGTAATAAAACCTCATCATCTTTGTTTGCAGCTAAAAGTATTGCAGATATCTCCTCTCTTAATCCAATAACTTCATGTGCATGAATTCCACCTTTGAAATCTAATACAAAAAGAGTTTTTTTCTTTAAAGTTACAATATTATTTTTATTTTTTTTTTCAAATTCTTTGTCTTTTTTTTTCTCTTCTTTTATCCATTTTTTCTTTTCTAATTTATTCATTTTAGATAATAAAATATCTTTTTTTATATTTTTATATTTTTCTTCTAATAAAATAATTTTAAATTTTTTCTGATCTGTTCTTTTTCTTTTTATTATATTAAAAATGAATGGAGTTATAAAAATAATAAATAAAAAAGTAATTGCTTTTGCTAAAAACAACTCGTAATTTAAAAGTAAATTCACAAAATTAACCTTTTTAAAAATAAATTTGTAGTGTATAAAAATTTTTTCAATTTTTTTTCTTGTTGATTATTTCTTTATCAAAATTAATTAGATTATATAATTTTTTCAAAAATATTGAATTTAACATCATCCATTGACCTTCTTTTAGATTTTTTGGTAAGATAATATTACCGTATCGAACTCTAATTAATTGATTTACTTGACATTGAATAGATTTAAACATTAATCTAATTTCACGATTTTTACCTTCGCACAAAATACCCTTAAACCATTTGTTTTTGCCTTCTTTTTTATCGTACAAGGGTACTATTTCTTTAAAAGAAACGTAACCATGTATAATTTTAACTCCTTTTCTTAAAATGTTTATTTTATTTTTGTTCATTTCTCCAAAAATTCGAATATTATATTCTCTTTCAATTTGACTACGTGGATGCATTAGTTTATTAGCTAATGTTCCGTCATTAGTGAATAACAACAAACCTTTAGTATTAATATCTAATCTTCCTACACTAACCCATCGATTTAAATTCAATTTAGGAAGTTTATCAAATACAGTTAATCTTTTTTGAAAATCATCTCTAGTGCAAACTTCTCCTATAGGCTTATTATAAATTAAAACTTTAGGAAGATTTTTGTTTCTTTTTACAATTATTTTTTTTTTATCAATTAAAATTTCACCAGGGTTTTTTTTATTTAAATACTGACCAATAATAGCTTTTTCACCATTAATACTTATTTTACCGCATTTAATCATACATTCAATAAAACGACGTGAACCATATCCTAAATCAGATAATATTTTTTGTATTTTTGCAGTCATTTTGAAAACCTTATAATATTTTTAAAAAAATTTATTGGAATTAAAGTTAATAATATTCCTAATCCTGACGGAATAATAAACCATAACTCATACAATAAGATTGTTTTTTTATAAATATATATTTCTAAAAAACCTGCAATTAATGGGAAAATTAAAAAAACTATAGAAGCATAGAACGAACTGACTCTTTTTTGCAAATAAAAATAAGATAAAATACCGCAAATACCACAAAAATTACCAAGATAAAAAACAGCTAAAATAGATCTAGTAGAAAAAAAATTAATGTTAGGAGATTCGATAAACCAGGATATAATAGACAAAAATATTCCAGATATTAAAGACGGTAGTGCATTAAATGTAATAACAGATACATTACAAGATTTTTTTTGACATTCAACGTAAATTACAGCATGACTAAGTAATGCTAAAAGTAAAGCTAAAATACCTTTCCACTGAAAAAAACATTCCGATTTAAGATCTATTAATAACACGAAAAATAATGTAATTAAAGCAATTACCATACCAACTTTTTGAATAAAATTTATTTTTTTTTTTAAATAGAAATGTGAAATTATTAATACTAAAACAGGCATATTAGCAAATATAATAGAAGAAATAGAAGAATTTACATAACTACCACCATATAACATTAATGTAAAAGGTATTGAAAAATAAAAGATAGAAATAAAAATTTGAAAACGTCTTTGACCATACGGGAATAAAAGAGGTTTTTTTGTTAAATAAGAAAGTATAATTAACAATGGAGAGGCTGCTAAAAATCTTATCCCAGTCGCAAAAAAAGGTGGGATTGTTTCTACTGCGATTTTCATTGCGATCCAAGTTGTCCCCCAAGTAATTGAAACTAAAAAAAACAACATTATGATTATAATTTTGTGCATATTAAAATTCCAAGATAATAAAAATATAGACTATATAACATATTAAACTAATAATAGTTACATCTTATTTTTTATAAAAAATAATAAAATATTTAAGGATAAATTTTTTTAAAAATTTAAATTGAATTATTTTAATCAATAGATTATTGTGAAAAATTATCAAGATAATAAAAAATCCCAATTTTTTTAAAAAATTTTTAAAAGGTCATTCATGCAAAATATTTTTAATAAAATTTATGAATCAAAATCCTTAAATCAAGAGGAAAGCTATCAACTTTTTAAATCAATTGCATTAGGTAAAATCAATGAAATACAATTATCATCTATTTTAACAGCAATGCAAATGCATGGTGAATCAGAAAAAGAAATATTAGGTGCAATATATGCATTTTCAGAAAGAATGAAATTCTTTCCTAGACCCAATTATATTTTTTCTGATATAGTTGGAACAGGTGGCGATAGTAAAAATACTATTAATGTCTCCACTTCGAGTGCTTTTGTTGCTGCATCCTGTGGATTTAAAATTATTAAACATTGTAACAAAGGAGTTTCAAGTAAATCTGGTTCTTCCGATCTTTTAAATAAATTTAAAATCAACTTAAATACATCTCTAGAAAATTCTAAAAAAATTTTAGATAAATTAAATATTTGTTTTCTGTTTGCTCCTAAATATCACAGTGTTTTTAAATATGCATCTAAAACTCGTAGTATCCTAAAAATTAAAACTATTTTTAATTTACTAGGACCATTTCTTAATCCTTCTCGTCCTCCTTTGACTTTAATTGGTGTTTATAAAAAAGATTTAGTAAATCCTATGTCTAGAATTTTAAAAAAACTAAAATATCAACGGGGTATAATTTTACATGGTGATGATACAGATGAAGTTACATTGCACGGTACGACATATATTTCTGAATTATTAAATAATAAAATTTATTCGTATGAATTAGAACCAGAGGATTTTGGTATAAAAAGACATTCTAAATCAATATTTGTAGAATATTCACCAGAAGAAAACTACCATATCATTAAAAAAACAATGCAGGGTAAAGGTGAAAAATTACATGAAGAATTAATTGCAGTTAATGTGGCATTATTACTAAAAATTTTTGGACACGAAAATTTAAAAGAAAATACAAAAATAGCACTGAAAAAAATTCGCAGTGGAGACGTTTATAAACATATAATGCAAGTTTCTAATATGTTGAAAGAAGATTAATATGCAAGAAACAATACTAAATAAAATTATAAAAGATAAAATAGATTGGATTAAATATAGAAAAAAAATACAACCATTAATTAAATTTAAAAACAAAATTAATAAAGAAACACGTAACTTTTATAATTCTTTAAAAGAAAAACGTCCCTTTTTTATATTAGAATGCAAAAAAAGTTCTCCTTCTTTAGGAATAATTAGAAAAAAATTTAATTTGATTGAAATTGCAAATATTTATAAAAATTATGCTTCAGCTATTTCAGTTCTTACAGATGAAAAATATTTTCATGGAAATATAGAATATATCAATGTTGTAAGAAGATGTGTATCTCAACCGATTTTATGCAAAGATTTTTTTATTGATTCATATCAAGTTTATTTAGCAAGATATTATAGTGCTGATGCTATTTTATTGATGTTATCTGTATTAAACGATAGTCAATATCTCGAACTATCTAGAATTGCAAAAGAATTAAATATGGGAGTACTGACAGAAATTAATAATATTAAAGAATTAAAGCGAGCTATCAAATTGAATGCTTCTGTTATTGGAATAAATAACCGTAATTTACACGATTTATCAATAGATTTGAATAGAACACGAACTTTATCACCTTTAATTAAAAATAAAATCATTGTTAGTGAATCAGGAATAAAAAAAAACCATCAGATAAAAGAATTAAGTAACATTGTTCATGGTTTTTTAATAGGTTCAAGTTTAATGTACAGGACAAATTTAGAAACAAATATCAAATCTTTAATCATAGGAGATAATAAGGTATGTGGACTGACTCGTATTATTGACGCAAAAATTGTAGAAAGTTGTGGTGCAGTCTATGGAGGATTAATTTTTGCAGACAATTCTTTACGTAAAACTAACGAAAAAATAGCAGAAAAAATGATTTTTGAAAATAATTTAAGATTCATAGGTGTTTTTCAAAATCAAGATATAGAAAAAATTGTTAATATAGCTCAACGACTTTCTTTATATGCTGTTCAATTACATGGTTCTGAAAATCAAAAATATATTAATATATTAAGAAAAAAATTATGTAAAAAAATAAAGATTTGGAAAGCTTTTTCTATTCAATCTACACTGCCATTATTAAATTGGGATCATATCGATAAATATATTTTTGATTCTGGTTCAGGAGGGACTAACAAAACTTTTAATTGGTCGATTTTAAAAGGATCTATTCTAGAAAATGTCATCCTAGCAGGGGGTATTAATACAGACAATGTTCTTATTGCATCGCAATTAAACTGTTCAGGATTAGATTTTAATTCAGGAGTAGAAAAATCTCCTGGCATCAAAGATCACAAAAAAATTAGTTTAATTTTTAAAAAACTAACTTTTTAATCAATTATATTAAAAACATATTGGAAATCAACGAAAAATGACTTTACTTAATCCTTATTTTGGCAAATTTGGAGGTATGTATGTTCCTCAAATATTAATGCCAGCTTTATATCAATTAGAAAAAAATTTTGTTGACGCAAAAAAAGATTCAAATTTTCAAAAAAGTTTTTTTAACTATTTAAAGAATTATGCTGGAAGACCAACTCCGCTCACTTTATGTAATAATTTAACTAATGGTACAAAAACACGTATTTATCTTAAAAGAGAAGACCTATTACATGGAGGAGCTCATAAAACTAATCAGGTATTAGGACAAGCAATGTTAGCAGTAAAAATGAAAAAAAAAGAAATAATTGCTGAAACTGGTGCTGGTCAACATGGTGTTGCTGCTGCTATTGCTTCTGCATTATTTAATTTAAAATGTAAAATTTATATGGGTTACAAAGATATAAAAAGACAAAGTCCGAATGTTTTTCGTATGAAATTAATGGGAGCAGAAGTCGTATCAGTAGAAAGTGGATCAGGAACATTAAAAGATGCATGCAATGAAGCTTTACGTGATTGGTCTAGAAATTATCAAAAATCACATTATATGATTGGTACTGCTGCAGGTCCACATCCCTATCCCACAATTGTAAAAGAATTTCAAAAAATGATTGGAGAAGAGGCAAAAAAACAAATTCTAGAACAAGAAAATAGATTACCAGATGCAATAATTGCTTGTGTAGGTGGTGGGTCTAATGCAATTGGTATTTTTTCTGACTTTATAGATGAAGACGTGAATTTAATTGGTGTGGAACCAGCTGGTCAGGGTATAGAAACAGGAAAACATGGAGCACCATTAAATCATGGTAGAACAGGTATTTATTTTGGAATGAAATCACATTTAATGCAAAGTCAAGAAGGTCAAATAGAAAAATCTTGGTCTATTTCTGCTGGTTTAGATTTTCCTTCTGTTGGTCCTGAACATTCTTGGTTAAATAGTATTCATCGTGCTAAATATGTATCCATTACTGATATAGAAGCTTTAGAAGCTTTCCAAATTTTATCTAAAAAAGAAGGTATTATTCCTGCACTAGAGTCTTCTCATGCATTAGCTTATGCATTAAAATTAATGTATCTAGATCCTAAAAAAGAACAAGTATTTATTGTGAATCTTTCTGGACGTGGAGACAAAGATATATTTACAGTTCGTGAGATTTTAAAAAAAACGGAAAAAAAACATGAGTCGTTATAAAAAAATGTTTCAAAAATTATCTTTTCTTAAAGAAGGATGTTTTGTACCTTTCGTAGTGATAGGAGATCCTTCTTTAGAAATGTCATTAAAAATTATTGAAACACTGATTGAAAATGGAGCAGATGCTTTAGAATTAGGAATTCCATTTTCAGATCCATTAGCAGATGGTCCTATTATTCAAAAAGCAAGTCTGCGTGCATTATATAAAAAAAACACTTTTTTACAATGTTTTGAACTCATTGAGAATATACGTAATAAGTATTTGCATTTACCTATTGGTATCTTATTATATGCCAATTTAGTATACAATTACGGTATTAAAAACTTCTATTATCAATGTTTTCGATCTGGTTTGGATTCTGTATTAATAGCAGATATACCTATAGAAGAATATGAACCTTTTTACAAGATAGCAAATCAATATAATATTAATTCTATTTTTATATGTCCTCCTGATGCAGACGATTCACTTTTATCTAAAATTTCTTTATATGCAAAGGGATATATTTATTTATTATCTCGTCCAGGAGTAACTGGGATAGAAAAAAAAACAATATCATTGTCAAATATATTTATAGAAAAAATAAAAAAATATAATTCTCTTCCACTACTACAAGGATTTGGAATTGAAAACCCTACACAAATTCAAAAATCGATTTTATCTGGTACTAATGGTGTAATATGTGGTTCAGCAATTATCGATATAATCGAAAAAAATTTAAACAAAGAAAAAAAAATGATAAATGAGATAAAAAATTTTACTAGTAAATTAAAAAAAGCTACTAAATTCGTACAATCTTAGTTTATAAAAACTTAAATTTTATCTATCTTTAATAAATTTATTGAAAAAAATTTTATCTAAAAAAATGTGTATAATCTTTAAATTTTATACAATTTTTATTAAGGAATATACATGTCTATAACAATACGTGAATTGTGTAATGATACGTATCATTTCGTATCTAAAGAAATAAAAATTATTATTTTTATATCTGTATTAGCTGCTTTTATAAGTATTTTAATAAACGTTCTTATCAAACCTAATATACATATTATTTCTATAATAGAAAACAAAAAATTTCTAAGTTCTCATTCGATCTTTGATTTAATTAATAGTATGAGTATATATGAAAAAAAAGAATTACTTAAATATTCAATATTCAAAATATTTGAATTTTTGATAAGTAAAACTTTTTTGTTAGGTAGTATAATTACTTTAATTACACATTTATCTAATCATAAAAAGGAATCAATTCAGTTTTCACTGAACTCCTTATGTAAATTTTTACCGAGTTTATTTATATTAAATTTTATCACAACTTTTTTTATTCAAATAGGTTTTATGTTTTTTATTTTTCCAGGTATATTTTTATCAGTTCTACTTGCGTTATCACCTATTATTTTATCGTTTAAAAAAAACAATTTAATAGATTGTATACGTCTTAGTATTTCTATTTCCTGTAAACATTTAAATATTGTTGGAACCAGTGTTTTATTTTGGATGTGTGTTAAATTTATTTTAACAACAGTATTTTCTAATACTTATATAATAAGTAAGAATTTTATTTTTTTAATCTTGAATATTAATATGAATATATTTTTTTCAATCTTAATTGTATATTTATTTCGTTTTTATATGCTTTTTTTGCGTTCTTAAATAATTAAATATTTTTTAGGTTTTTAATATGAAAAAAATACTAAATTTATTACCGATATTTACTTTCTTCATATTTTATAGATTTTATGATATTTTTATAGCATCGAAATCTTTAATTTTTATATCAGGTTTAACTTGTTTACTTTATTGGATTATTTATAAAGAAATAGATAAAATTAATTTATTTAGTTTTATTACAATTGCTATTTTTGGTTCTTTAACAATAATCTTTCATAACAGTCAATTTATTAAATGGAAAATAACAATAATTTATATGATATTTTCTGTAATATTATTTATTAGTCAATTTTTCATGAAAAAACCTATAATACAAAGATTTTTAGAAAAAGATATAAAAATTTCTGATTTGTATTGGAAAAAAATTAATTTTTTTTGGGCATTGTTTTTTTTATTTTGCAGTATCTTAAATATTTATGTAGCACTTTGTTTACCAGAAAAAATTTGGGTAAATTTTAAAGTCTTTGGACTTTCATTTTTAATGTTTCTTTCAATTTTAATTACAAGTATTTATATAAATTTCAAAATGTTAAAAGAAAAATAAATTGCATGTTATTTCAATATAATAGAGTGAAAATTTTAATAATGCCAAAAAAAAACAAATTACCACAAGGAACAATAGTTTTAAAAACACTTACAATGCGTTCAGATACAAACGCTAATGGTGATATCTTTGGAGGGTGGATTATGTCACAAATGGATATGGGTGGCGCAATATTAGCGAAGGAAATAGCTGGTGGAAGAGTAGTAACAGTACAAGTAAATGGTATAACTTTTTTTAAGCCTGTATCTGTTGGCGATATTGTAAGTTGTTACGCACATTGTATTAAAACTGGAAACAGTTCTATTACTATCAATCTAGAGGTATGGATTAAAAAAATTTATTCTAAACCTCTAGGTCAATTTTATTGTGCTGCAGAGGCTATATTTATATATGTAGCAATTGATGAAACAGGAAAACCTCGAGAATTATTACCTATGAGTATTATTTAAAATAAAAATTTTAAAAAATTAAAAACATTTTTATATTTTCTACTACTAGAAACAAATTTTCAGCATAATTTAATAAAAAATTTTAAAAAATAAGACTCAACACTTTAAAATTCAATAACATGCATTATAAATGCAACAAGTTATTTACCTTGTGTTTAAAGTGTTGAATTCATTAATTTTAATATGCACATTTTTATTTTAAATACTAAATTATTACTTTTTTATTTTGAAAAATTTTATAGAACATTAATATTTATTAAACAGACTATTAGTTAATTTTTCATATTTAAATAGTTAAAAAATATTTAATTTAATATAAAATAATTTTATAAAAAGGTATGAATAGGACCTTCAAATGAATGGATATTTTCTATGATTTAATAAAATGGCTAGTTGTCTTAATATACTGGTTATTAATTGCTAATATTACCTATCGTATTTTAATTAAACGTCGTAGTATACCCTCCTCCATGTCTTGGCTTTTGACTATTTATATAATTCCATTTATAGGAATAGCTATTTGGTTTTTCTTTGGCGAATTGTATTTAGGAAAAAGACAAAAGAAAATAGCAAAAAAAATTTGGTCTATATCTAATACATATCTTAATAAACTTAAATCTTATAAATATATATTTCAAATAAAAAATAGTGAAGTAGCTACTTCTTTATTTCAATTGTGCAAGCATCGGCAAGGAATTTATGGTATTAAAAATAATAAAATAACTCTTTTAACTAACACTCAAAATACTATTGAAGTTTTAATACGCGACATTTATTCAGCTCGTAACAATATTGAAATGGTATTTTATATTTGGAAACCAGGAGGTATTGCTGATGATGTAGCCATGGCTTTAATAGATTCCGCTAAACGTGGAGTACACTGTAGGCTTATGTTAGATTCAGCAGGAAGTGTAGAATTTTTTAGAAGTCCTTGGTTTGACATTATGAAAAAATCTGGAATCGAAATTGTAGAAGCATTAAAAGTTAGTTTAATAAGAATTTTTTTGAGGCGTTTAGATGTAAGACAACACAGAAAAATTATACTAATTGATAATTATATTTCTTATTCTGGAAGTATGAATCTTGTAGATCCATACTTATTTAAACAATCCTCAGGTGTAGGTCAATGGATTGATTTAATGACAAGAATAGAAGGTCCTGTAGCTACAGCTATAGGTATAATTTATTCATGTGATTGGGAAATTGAAACAGGTTTTAAAATTTTACCTAAATTACCAAATAAAGAAATGCTAAAAAAAAAATGCAACCAAAACTCTAGTATTCAAGTAATTGCATCAGGTCCAGGATTTCCTAAAAATGTAATTCATCAAGCGTTATTAACTGCTATTTATTCAGCACGAAATGAATTAATTATGACAACTCCATATCTTGTACCTAGTGATGATTTACTACATGCTATTTGTACTGCTGCTCAAAGAGGTGTAAAAGTTAGCATTATCATACCTTTGTACCATGATTCTATTTTAGTTAAATGGGCAAGTAGAGTATTTTTTAGTGAATTATTAGAAGCAGGAGTAAAAATATATCAATTTAAAAAAGGATTATTACATAGTAAGAGTATACTAATTGATCAACAACTTAGTTTGATTGGTACTGTAAATTTAGACATGAGAAGCTTATGGTTAAATTTCGAAATTACCTTAGTAATTGACGATAGGAAATTTAGCCATCATTTATCTGCTATACAAAAAGAATATATTGATAATTCTCGATTATTAGATAAAAATACTTGGTCTATGCGCGCATATTGGACTAGAATTTTAGAAAAAATTTTTTATTTTTTAAGTCCGTTATTATAATTTAAAAAAAACTTTTAGGGGGTTCATTAAAAAACCCCTGATATTTAAAAAAAAATAAAAAATATTTAAAACTCTTCATACTGCATAAATGAAAATTTTTAAAAAACATATACGTAATAATGACATACTATATAAAAATATTTCATGAATTAAAAAAATAAATTACATATATATTTTTAAAAAATTTTATTTAAATAGTAAATGACCCATTTTTTCAGCTTTAGTTTTTAAATAATGAGCATTTTTATCATTTTTCTCTACAATAATAGGAATTCTTTCTACAATTTCTATTCCAGATGCTATAAGCATATCAACTTTAAATGGATTATTTGTTAATAAACGAATTTTTTTTATATTTAAAATATTAAAAATATCAGCACACAATGAAAAATCTCTCTCATCTGCAGAAAAACCAAGTTTTTGATTAGCTTCAACAGTATCTAAACCCTTGTCTTGTAAAGAATATGCTTTAATTTTATTTAAAAGACCAATATTTCTTCCTTCTTGACGATGATATATTAATATACCATTTCCTTCCGATGCAATTCTACTCATTGCCATTTCTAATTGAATACCGCAGTCACATCTTAAACTAAAGAAAGCATCTCCTGTTAAACATTCAGAATGTATTCTTGCAAGAATAGGAATATTTTTTTTTATCTTTCCATATACAAGAGCAATATGATTTTTTCCATTCTTTTTCTCTTCAAAACCAAAGATCAAAAAATCCCCCCAAGGCGTTGGTAAAATAGCTTTTTCTATTTGAATTAATTGCATAAATTCTCCTATTTTTACTAAATTTAATTATTTAAAAAAATAATTAACAATTTATCTTAGAAAGATATATCTTAAAATATTATTACAAAATTATTTTATGTAAATATTTATTTATCTAAAAATATTATCGCATAGATTCTATTATAAGATTTAATTTTTTAATTGGGTTTTTTGAAGTGGTAATAGAACGTCCTATAACTATGTAATCTATTTGAAATTCTTTTGCTTCTTTTGGAGTAATAATATGCTTTTGATCAAATGAAGAATCACTGGACAATCTAATACCTGGAGTGATAATTTTATATTTATCTCCATATAATGATTTTATTTTTTTCGCTTGGTTTCCTGGACAGACAATTCCATCTAAACCACAATCATTAGATAACTTTGACAATATTAAAATATAGTCCTTTAATGATATTTTAATTCCAATTTCTTTTAAATCTTTTTCTTTTAAACTAGTCAACATAGTGACAGCAATTAATAAAGGAGGTTTTTTAAAAGATTTTAACGCTTTCTTTGCTGAAAGAAGCATATTTTTACCACCAGATGCATGAACACTTAACATCCATATTCCTAAATCTGCAGCTGCTTTTGTAGCATTAAATACAGTATTTGGAATATCATGAAATTTTAAATCAAGAAATACATTAAAGCCTAACTTATGCAGTTCTTTTACAAATTTAAAACCCAAAATTGTAAACATTTCCTTACCAATTTTTAAATAAAAAACAGAAGGATCAAGAAGATCTACTAATGTCATAGCTTCTTTCTTATTGTAAAAATCTAAAGCAATAATAATTTTTGGAATATTGTAATTGTTAGTGTATAACACTATTTAACCTCTATTAGAAATAGTTTTATATATTTTCAATATATAAAGATGCTAATTAAATAATATTTAAAACATTTATTTAAAATAAAAAAAATTAAATTTTTTTAATCAATTTATTTGCTTGAAAACTAGCATGATACGATGAACGTACAAAAGGTCCGCAGAATGCATTAGTAAAACCGATAGATAATGCTTCTTTTTTTATATTTTTGAATTCTGAAAGTGGTATATAACGTTGTACTGGAATGTGATTAATACTAGGTTGCAGATACTGTCCTACTGTTAACAATGTAACACCATTTGAATACAGATCTTTCATTACTTGAATTATTTCTGTATCTTTTTCTCCTAAACCTAACATTAAACCTGATTTTGTAGGAATATTAGAATATTTTTTTTTAAAGGATTCTAATAGAAACAACGATTTTTTATAATCAGCTCCAGGACGTACTTTTTTATAAAGACGAGGAACATTTTCTACATTATGATTAAACACATCAGGCAATCCTGAATTAAAAATTTTTAAAATTAATTCTACTCTTCCCCTAAAGTCAGGAACTAATATTTCAATTTTAACTTTATTTTTTTTTCTAATTGATTTAATACAATTAACAAAATGTTGCGCTCCTCCGTCATACAAATCATCTCTTACAACTGAAGTGATTACTACATAATCAATACCCATATCAAATATAGTTTTTGCTAAATTATTTGGTTCTTCGACATTTAGAGAATTAGGTTTGCCATGAGATACAGCACAAAATGGACAATTACGAGTACATCTTGATCCAAGAATCATAAACGTTGCAGTTCCGCGATTAAAACATTCTGGTAGATTTGGACAATTAGCTTCTTCACAAACAGAATGTAAATTGTTTTTACGTAAAGCACTTTTTATTTCACGAATACGAAACGTATCGACAGGTATTTTAATTTTTATCCAATCAGGTTTATTAAGTTTTATTATTTTTTTAGAAAAACTTTCAGTAGTAATAACATTTATTATGTTATTTTTTTTTATTGTTTTGAACAAAGAATCTTTTTTTTTATTCATAAAATAAATTGTCTCGATCAGAAATTTTAATTTACATAGTAATTATTAACTTAACAGGTAATTATTTGATACAATGTTATATTCTTAATAAGAATAAAATTTTTTTCTAAAAATTGTATTTTTCATTTAATAGAAAATTTTTCAATGATTGAAACATTTAGTAACTGAGATAGCTTTTTAATTAAAATCACACGAATATCGTTTAGTGTTAAAAAAGAGTTAAATTCTTTAACCTGTGTCATTTTGATGTTAATATCACCACAAGGATAAATATAATTAAATGGCGTTAAATCCATATCAACATTTAATGACAAACCATGTAATGTAAATCCTTTTTTTACTCTTAATCCTAAAGAAGATATTTTTTTATTATTTACATAAACTCCAGGAGAATTTTTTTTAATATGTGATTTAATAGAAAAATAATTTAAAGTTTCTATTATTAAATTTTGCATTATATTTATAAGATCACGAATAGTAATTTTTCGACGTTTTAAATCAATTAAAAAATACAATATTTGTTGTCCAGGGCCATGATATGTAATTTGACCACCTCTATCTGTAGAGACTATTGGAATATCATGAAGAATATCATTATTATATGTAATTGTATTTATTTTTTGTAATAGACCTTGAGTAAAAATTGGATAATGTTCTAAAAACCAAATTTCGTCATATGTATTAATATTGCGTACTTCTGTAAAAGCATGCATTTTATTAAACATATCAATCCAATGTTTTAAACCGAAATTTTGAAACAAAATAATTCTATTATTCAATGAGAAAAATCCAATTTTATATTTGATCGATACTATATTTAATCTACACTTAACGAAAATACTAATTTTGATAAATTATTAATGTAGTAATGCAGAAAAAATAGATTTTATTCCAATACTAAGGAATTCGATTCCTAAAGACATCAGTAACAAACCCATAATACGTGTAATAATATTAATACCTGTTTTTCCTAATATTTCAACTACACATGGAGCGGCTCGAAAACATAACCAACAAACAAAAGCAAATAAAAAAATAGCTATACTACAACCTAAAAAATCAGACCAAGTAGAATAATACGTACTCCAAACAATAGTTGAACTGATTGCTCCCGGTCCTGCAATTAATGGCATAGCTAACGGTACAACACTTATATTTTCTTGATTTTTTTCTTTACTTGTTTTATTATTTTTTGTAAATTTTCCACTAATCATAGAAAAAGCAATACTAATAATTAGTATTCCTCCTGCAATACGAAATGAATTAATAGATATGCCAAAAGCGTTTAAAATACTATTACCTGCAAAAAGAGATATTAATAAAATTATAAAAGCAGAAAAATTAGCAACTAAATTAGTTTTTTTTCGTTCTAAATGAGATTGATGATTAGTCATAGTTGTAAATATAGGAATCATTCCAATTGGATTCACTAAAGCACATAAACTTACAAAAAATTTTATATATATAGAAAAATCAAACATTGAAATATGCATATTATACTCTTAATTTATATTGAATTTTTACAATTATATTGAAATCATTAAAAATGATAATATTTAATGATCAATTCGAGCAATAATACTACGTGTTTGCAATCGAATTTCTGACAAAACAACTGTTATTAAATCAGATATCTTGTAATATAAAACACCTTTAATAAAGACTTTTCCTGTTTCTTGATTAAAAACTAGTTCTTCTCGAATAGGATGTAAAAATAAAGCAGGAATGAATACATTTGCACCATTTTCTAATAATTTAGCTCTTATTCCACTTCTTGAAACATCTATAATTTCAGCATTAAATTTTTTATTCTTAAATTCTTTTTTTTGTAAAAGTAAGGTATAAAGCCAATCTGAAATATCTCGTTCTGCAATTCTATTGCGACGTTTCTGTTCACTAATTTTTAGTTTTATATCTTCACTAGGTTTAGTAATATTTGTATCTTGATTGATAATAGATTTTAACAAACGGTGATTGATCATATCACTGTATTTTCGAATAGGAGAGGTCCAAGTAGCATATTCTACAAGACCTAAAGCGAAATGAGGACTCGGAGTAATGCTAAAATCTCCGAAAGACTGATAACGACGAATACGACTATTAATATAATTATCAGATAATATATTTAAGACACGCCTAAGATTGCAAAATCCCTTCAAAGTAGTAATTTCTTTTACAGTGAATTTTAAATTATAATTGTTTAAAAAGGAAACAACATTTTCAGCATTAATAGGATCAAAACCAGCATGTGTATTATATATTCCAAATCCAAGATTTTTTGATAGAAAGTTGGCAGCAGATATGTTTGCTATTATCATTGATTCTTCAATAATTTTATGTGCAATGCGTCTTTTTTCTATAACAACATCTTCTACAATTCCAGTTTCAGAAAATTGAAATCTATATTCTAAACTATCTTGAAATAGTACAGCGTTTGACGTTCTCCATTTTATACGTAATAAGCACAAACGATGTAAAAGTAATATTTGATTTTCAATTGATTTTGTTTCTGGTTTCCATGAACTTTTTTTTTCAATCCAATCTGATACATTATCATAAGATAATTTTGATTTTGATTTAATCCATGCTAAAAAAAAATTAATTTTACTACAAATGTTTCCATCTTTTAAAATTGTGATACAACATGCTAATACCGGACGACGTTCATGAGGATTTAAAGAACATATATCTTCTGATAAACTTCGAGGTAACATAGGAACATTAAAACCTGGTAAATAATTTGTAAATCCTCTTTTCGCAGCAGTTATATCTAATTTACTACCACTCTTTATATAAGACGTAGGATCTGCAATAGCTACGATTAAACGAAGATTACCATTATGAATTTCTTCAATAAAAAGAGCGTCGTCAATATCTTTTGTATTAAAATTATCTATTGTAATAAAATTAAGATGTGTTAAATCTTCTCTATGAGAATTATTTTTTAAAATAAGATCATCTTTTTCTATTTTAGGTTCTTTTCTTTCAAGATTATGACGTGATAAAGTTACCCACCATGGTATTAATGGATTATTTGCTTTAACTATTTCTTCAATTAATTCAGCATAAAATATATGGTTTCCATTAAGTTTGTGTTGAATTAATTTTGCTACAGCCCAGTCTCCTGTCTGAAAAACATGGACACAACTTTTTTTAGGTCGACATGCTATAAAATCTTTTAAAAATGGATAATCAGGAAAAATAAATAGTTTGTTATCTTTCTTTTCGATTTTTCCTACAAATCGATTTAAAAAAGGTTCAATCAATTTTTCAGGTTCAGCTATTTCACGATCTTTTTCTATTTTTAATACAGCTGATATTTTATCTCCATGCATAACATTTTTCATATTTTTAGGAGGTATAAAATAACTTTTTTGAGCATCAACTTCTAAAAATCCAAATCCTCTTTCAGTGCTTTTTACTATTCCCTCAACCCGTGGTGTTTTAGCATGTAGATTTTTTTTTAATTGTGCAAGTAATGGATTGTTTTGGAACATAATGATACTACCTAATTATTATAGTAGAAAATAATTAATAATTTTAATATATAACTTATTTTCAAAATATCATAGATAAATTTTACTAAAATTTTTAATGAAAATTAATATTATATTTATCAAATTACTTTAAAGTTAAATTTCAGATTAGTAACTGAAAAAAACATATTTAAAAAATTTTATTTACATGAATTTAAATTATAGAATTTATTCCATTTAAATTAAAACCGTGATCAACATTAATAATTGAACCAGTAATTCCAATAGATAAATCCGAACATAAAAAGGCTGCAACATTTCCTATTTCTTCACTGGATACATGATTTTTTGTTAATGAAAATAACTTATGTATTTTTTGTATTTTGTTAAAGTTTTTAATTTGATAAGAAGATGTAGTTTTAATAGGTCCAGAAGAAATAGCATTCACTCTAATATTATTTTTACCAAGTGAATTAGCCATGTAACGAACATTAGCTTCTAAAGAAGATTTTGCTAAACCCATCATATTATAATTAGATACTATTTTTTGTGAACCTAGATAAGATAATGTTACTAGAGAGGAAAATTTATTCAGCATATTTTTACATTCTCTCGCCATACTTAAAAAACTATATGAACTAATTTCATGACATATATTGAATGATTTTCTACTGCTGCTTTCAACGAAATCTTCATGCATTTGCTTTTTAGGACAATAAGCAATAGAATGAACTAATCCATCAAAATTATTCCAAACTTTTTTTATATTAAAAAATAGTTCTTTAATATTTTCATCGTGAGATACATCACAAAAGAAAATAGTATTGTAATTAATTGATTTAATTAAATATTTTATTTTATTAATTATTTTTTTGTTTTGACACACAAAAATTAATTCTGCTTCTTGTTTATACATTGATTTTGCAATACCAAATGCAATTGATTTTTCATTTAAGATACCAGTAATTAAAATTTTTTTACCTTTTAAAATTCCCATTTTAAAATTCCAAATATATACTTGATATATAAAAAATATTTTATATTTTACACTCAAAAATGACAAAAAATATTTAAATTACATTATAAATTTTTATGACTTTTTCTAAATATTGTGAAGCCTGTATTGAAGGGTGTTTTTTTACATACTTAAAAAATGTTTTTACTGTCATAGAATTAATTTTTTTTATTGCTTCATCTCTATTTTTAGAAAATATTTTTAATAATGCATGTGCTCCATTAACATATGAAACGATGGTTGCACATCTCATTATTTCTTTATTTTTTATACCTAATAAATTTTTTTTTTGCAATAAATTTAGATAAGAAGTACCAATGTTAATATTTACTTTAGGATTGTATAACTCTCTGACAGAAGGTTGACCTTTTTTTCCATTTAATCGATATATTTCTAAACCTGCTGCAGAAGGTTTTATTTGCATCAAACCAATTGCATTTGATCTACTTTTCGCATAAGGGTTACCAGAAGATTCAACATAAATGATAGATTTAATTAGTTTTTCTTCAACATTATATTTATATGATGCTTTTTTAATAAGAAAATTCCAGTTATGAATAGTATGTTCTATGTTTTTTTTATTTAAAGAAGAATAATTATTTATTGTTTTTTTTTTATATCTGAATAATTATTACATCCCATTAGCAGTATAATAGAAAGAATTAGTATTTCTAACATCGCTGGAAAAAATTCCTTAAAATTGAAAGATAAATATGCATACTAGTATACTTTTATTTTATTTCATCAATAATTTGGCTAGCTGCACCAATATAATTAGATGGAGATATCTTTTTTAAACGTTCTTTTTCTATTTTTGGAATATTTAATTTGTCAATAAATTTATGTATATCAACTTTTTCTATTTTTTTCCCTCTAGTTAATTTTTTTAATTTTTCATATGCATTTTCGATTGTATAGCGACGCATAACAGTTTGAATTGCTTCCGATAAAACAGACCAATTATTATCTAAATTTTTCAACAACTGTGATGTATTAATTGTTAATTTATTTGTCCCCAACAAAACTGAATTATATGCAATTATAGAATAGGCAAATACTACTCCTATATTTCTTAAAACAGTAGAATCACTTAAATCACGCTGCCATCTAGAAATCGGTAATTTATTTATCATATGATTCATTAAAGCATTAGATAATCCTAAATTACCTTCAGAATTTTCAAAATCGATAGGATTAATTTTATGAGGCATTATGGAAGAACCTATTTCTTGATCTATTAACTTTTGTTTGAAATAATTAAGAGAAATATATCCCCAAATATCGCGATTAGAATCAATTAAAATATTATTAAAAAGAGATACACATCCAAACAATTCTGCAATATAATCATGTGGTTCTATTTGTGTAGTATATGGATTCCAAAAAATTCCAAGTGATGTTATAAATTCTTTGCTGACTGCATGCCAATTAACTTTCGGATACGCTACTAAATGTGCGTTATAGTTTCCAGTAGTACCATTTATTTTTCCTAATATTTCTATTTTTTTTAATTTGTGATATTGACGTTGCATACGATAGTAAAAATTAACCATTTCCTTTCCCATAGTAGATGGCGTAGCCGGTTGACCATGAGTTAAAGATAGTAATGAATTGTTTCTATATTGGAAAGAAGCGTTTTTTAAAAAATTAATTATTTTTTTCCATAATGGTAAAATAATTTCATCACGAGCATTCTTGATCATTAAAGCGTATGCTATGTTATTTATATCTTCTGAAGTGCATAAAAAATGTACAAATTCTAAAAATGGAGATAATTTTTTTGATTGAGAAAGTTTTTTTCTTAAAAAATATTCTAACGCTTTTACATCATGATTAGTTTCTTTTTCTATATTTTTAACAGATATTGCATCTTCTTCATTAAATGTCTCAAAAATGTTATCAAGAAATAATATATCTGTTTTTTCTACTTTTTTGATCTCTAATATTTGATGCATATTAATTAATTTTTTTAACCATTGAATTTCTACGTAAAGACGGTATTTCAAAAAACCAAACTCACTAAAAATATTTCGTAATAACTTAGTAGAATTAGAATATCGACCATCAATTGGAGAAATAGCTGTTAATGAATTTAATTCCATATTTTATATTCTCACGCTGTAAAGATAAAAATATTAAAAATATTTTCGAATTTTCTATTATACAATATTTTTCTTTAAATTTTATTAAAAGTAATTATCTAAATACAAGATTAAAATAATTATTTTTATTTTTTAAAAGAAATTATAAATCATAACAATGGTAATCTTGATTGTATAACTCCTCCACCTAAACATATTTTTGATGAATAAAAAACTATTGATTGTCCAGGTGTGACAGAAGAAACAGGAGAATCAAATAATACCTTAATAAGAAAATCATTTATATATTTTATATTACAAAAAATATCAATTTGACGATATCTTATTTTAGCTTGACATGAAAAAGGGAAAATTATTTTATCATCATTAATCCAATTAATTTTTTCAGCTATTAAACCTATAGACATTAATCTTTTATTACAAGAACCTTGAGCAATAATTAATGTATTATTTATAATGTTTTTTTCAATTACATACCATGGTATATTATAATTTCCTTTAATTCCACCAATTCCTAAACCTTTACGTTGACCCAATGTGTAACAAAATAAACCATTATGTTTGCCAACAATTGTACCTTCAGTTGTAATAATATCTCCCTTTTCTGCTTTAATATAACGATTTAAAAAATTATTTATTTTTTTAGGGCCAATAAAACAAATTCCAGTAGAATCTTTTTTTTCAGCAACTTTTAAACCAATTTTTTTGGCAATGATTCTAACTTGACTTTTTTTTAATCCTCCAATAGGAAATAAAATATTTTTTAGCTGTATACCTTTTAAGGTATATAAAAAATAACTTTGATCTTTATTAAGATCTACTGCCTTTAAAAGAAAATATTTTCCATTTTTTTTTTTAATCTGAGCATAATGACCGGTAGCAATGTAATCTGATTGAAGCTCTTGAATCGCATAATTAAAAAATATTTTAAACTTGATTTCTTTATTACATAATATATCAGGATTTGGAGTTTTTCCCTTTTTATGTTCATTCAAAAAATTTTCAAATACTTTTTCCCAGTATTCTTTAGAAAAGTTGACTTTATGTAAATGAATATTTAATTTTTTACATACTTCTTCTGCATCAGATAAATCCTTAGCGGCATTACAGTATTCTTTTTCATCATCTTCTTCCCAATTTTTCATAAATAAACCTTCTACTTGATAGTTTTCATTTTTTAAAAACCAAGCAGAAACTGATGAATCTACACCTCCAGACATAGCAATAATTACTTTTTTATTTTTTTTTATCATAAATAATTAGATCTTACATTGTTTTAAAAGATATTAAATTTAATATTTTTTTTGAAATAAAAAATTATTTTTTAATATTGCAAAATTTTTTAAATTTTTTATATCTAAAATATCTTAAGTAGTCAAATTTATATTATATTCAAATGAATATAAGAAATATATTAAATATTTATACTTTTAAAAAATATTAATATAAAATAAATTTTGAATATACCTTTTAACTACACAATTTAAATAAATTAATTTTAAAATGGTCAAAAAAATGAAAAATATAAGAAACTTTTCTATTATCGCTCATATTGATCATGGAAAATCAACTTTATCAGATCGTTTGATTCAAAAATGCGGTGGACTTTCTGAAAGAGAAATGTCTGATCAAGTTTTAGATTCTATGGATTTAGAAAAAGAAAGAGGTATAACAATTAAAGCACAAAGTGTAATGATTGATTATAAAGATAAAAATGGCAATGTTTTTCATTTAAATTTTATTGATACACCTGGTCATGTAAATTTTTCATACGAAGTTTCTAGATCATTAGCAGCGTGTGAGGGGGCGTTATTAGTTGTTGATTCAAGTCAAGGGGTAGAAGCACAAACATTAGCCAATTGTGCAACCGCTTTAGAAATGAAACTATCAATAGTTCCAGTATTAAATAAAATAGATTTACCTAATTCAAATCCTGAAAAGGTAGCGAGAGAAATTAAAGAAATTATTGGTATTTCTGCATTAGATGCAATTAGATGTTCAGCTAAAACTGGTCAAGGAATAGAAGAATTAATAGAACAAATCATTAAAAAAATTCCAGCGCCTGATGGTGATGAAAAAAAACCATTACAAGCACTTATTATCGATTCTTGGTTTGATAATTATCTAGGTGTAGTATCTTTAATAAGAATTAAAAATGGAATAATTTCAAAAAAAGATAAGATTAAAGTGATGAGTACAGGAAAAACATATTTTGTTGATCATTTAGGTATATTCACGCCTAAAAAAATAAATAAAAACTATTTAAAATGCGGCGAAGTAGGTTGGATTGTTTGTGGCATTAAAAACATTTCTGCCGCTCCAGTTGGAGATACATTAACTAATGCCAAAAATCCAGCAATGAATATGCTAACAGGTTTTAAAAAAATTAAACCTCAGATTTATGCTGGTTTATTTCCTGTTACATCAGATCAATATGAAATTTTCAGAGATGCTTTAGGAAAACTAAGTTTAAATGACTCTTCATTATTTTATGAACCAATAAATTCAACTGCTCTTGGTTTTGGATTTCGATGTGGTTTTTTAGGTTTACTACATATGGAAATTGTCCAAGCACGTTTAGAACGAGAATATTCTCTTAATCTAATTTCAACAGCTCCGAATGTAATTTATCAAATAGAATTCAATAATGGTGAAAAAATTTATTTAGATACTCCTTCAAATTTTCCTGTTGACAATAAAATAAGAAAAATTAAAGAACCCATTGTTGAATGTAATATTCTATTACCACCTAAATTTCTCGGTCCAGTCATGAAATTATGTATAAAAAAAAGAGGAACAGAAATTAATATGATTTATCATGAACAGCAAGTATCTTTGAAATATCATATTCCAATGAATGAAGTTGTTTTGAATTTTTTTGATGAATTAAAGTCAGTTTCAAGTGGATATGCTTCATTAGAATATGATTTTAAATATTTTAAAACTGTTAAAATGGTTAGAATAGACATTCTAATCAATTCAGAAAGAGTAGATGCACTGACAGTAATTTCTTATTATAAGAATGCTCAAAATCGTGCTCGTGAAATAGTTAATAAAATGAAAGAATTAATACCCCGTCATCAATTTGATATTAATATTCAAGCAACAATTAACAATTCTATTGTTGCTAGATCAACGATTAAGCAATTAAGAAAAAATGTGTTAGCAAAGTGTTATGGAGGTGATATTAGTAGAAAAAAGAAACTATTGAAAAAACAAAAAGATGGTAAGAAAAGAATGAAAAAAATAGGAAACGTCAATATGCCAAAAACAGCTTTTCTTGACATTTTAAATATCCATAAGGATTAAAACATAAGGAGAAATAATGCGTAATATATTGACTATTTTTTTATTAACAAGCACTTTTTTTACAGGTATATTATGGATCATTGATCATATTCTATTAATTAAAAATTACTTTTATAATAAAAAAAAAACAAAAAATAATAATACAATTTTAATAAATAAAGTGATTTTAGAAAATAAAAAATGTTTTTTTCGATCTTTATCATCTCTATTTCCAACTTTTTTTATTGTTTTCATAATACGTTCCTTTATTTATGAACCTTTTCAAATTCCTTCAGGTTCAATGATGCCGACTCTTTTGATAGGAGATTTTATTTTAGTAAAAAAATTTTCATACGGTATTAAGGAACCTATTACTAATAAAACTATAATTAAAATGAATCTTCCTCAACGTGGTGATATTGTAGTTTTTAAACATCCTAAAAATAATATTGATTATATAAAACGTGTAGTAGGATTACCTGGAGATAAAATTCAATATGATATAAATAGAAAAAAAATAAAAATTTGTATTAATTATACTAATCAAAAAAACTGTGAAAACAAGTTGTTTATTACATATTCTAAACCTAAATTAAGCAACTTTTTTCAGAAAATATATCTTTTGAAATCAAGAACAAATGAAGAAGAGAAAGTATACAATTCTATTTATTTTAAGAAAGTTGAAGAAAAAATTAATAATTTAAAACATAATATACTGATATTAGACGGAATTAACAGTAAAATAAACGATTATTATCAGCAAAAGGGTATGCCTAAATTAATATGGATAGTACCTAAGAATAAATATTTTATGATGGGGGATAATCGTGATAATAGTTTAGATAGTCGTTATTGGGGTTTTGTACCTGAAGAGAATTTATTAGGAAAAGCTACAAAAATATGGATGAGTTTTGAAAAAAAAGAAAATGAATGGCCTACAGGTATACGTATTAAAAGAATTGGAAACATATATTAAAAATAATAATTAATATAGCAGAATATAATCAGTATTATATATTAATATTTGAAATATATCTTCAATGTTATCAAAATTTTACTGTTTTTCCTGTTATATGTAAAAATCAATTAAAATATTATTGAAATTGGTATAACATGAACCATATCGTAGCAAATAAAATACAGCAAATATTAGGATATACCTTTACTCATCAAGAGTTGTTAAAACAGGCATTAACCCATCGTAGTGCAAGTAGTAAACATAATGAAAGACTCGAATTTTTAGGAGATTCAATTCTAAGCTTTGTAATTGCTAATGCTTTATATCAGCATTTTCCGTATATTGATGAAGGTGATATGAGTCGTATGAGAGCTACTTTAGTAAGAGGTAATACCTTAGCAGAAATAGCATATGAATTTGATTTAGGAGAATATCTCCAATTAGGTCAAGGTGAATTGAAAAGCGGAGGTTTCCGTCGTGAATCTATTTTAGCTAATACTGTAGAAGCTTTAATCGGTAGTATTTATTTAGATAGTAATATTAAAACAGTAGAAGAATTAATACTTAAATGGTACGAAAAACGTTTAGAAAAAATCAGTCCTGGAGACACACAAAAAGATCCTAAGACACGATTGCAAGAATATTTACAATCTAAACATTTATCCTTACCTTCATATTTTATTGTTGAAGTTTATGGCGAAGCACACAATCAATTGTTTACTATTCATTGTGAAGTGAGTACACTTTCAACAAGTTTCATTGGTAAAGGTACAAGTAGAAGAAAAGCAGAACAAGATGCAGCAAGAAAAGCATTAATTAAATTAGGTGTAGAGTGAAAAAAAGAAAACAATATTGCGGATACATAGCGATTGTTGGTAAGCCAAATGTGGGTAAATCAACTTTAATTAACGAAATAATCGAGAATGAAATTTCTATTACATCAAAAAAGAAAAATACAACACAAAAAAACATCCTAGGTATAAAAACAAAACAATTACATCAATTTATCTACGTAGATACACCAGGAATATATTTGAATAACGAAAAAGATGATAGTTTTAAAATTATAAAAAGTTCAATATTAATTTTATTTATTGTAGATCGTACTGTCTGGAAAACAGATGACGAAATAGTGTTAAATAAAATTAAAAAAAATAAGATTCCAATTATTTGTGTTATCAATAAGATTGATAAAATTTTAGATAAAAGTATAATTTTACCACATATTAATTTTCTTTTAAAAAAAATTAATCCAATAGAAATTATACCTATTTCGGCAAAAAAAAGAGAAAATATAGTTCTTTTAGAAAATTTAATATACCCCTATTTACCAAATAACAATCATATTTTTCCTAAAAAATATATTACAACACATTCTTTATCTTTTTCAATATCTGAAATCATTCGTCAAAAGTTAATATTTTTTTTAAGAGATGAATTACCTTCAATAATAACAGTAAAAATTGAATCAATTGAGGAAAAATTCAAAAAAAAACTGTATATTAGAGCTGCAATTTATGTAAAACATGAAAGACAAAAAAAAATTATTATTGGAAAAAAAGCTGAAGGGATTAAAAAAATTAGTATTGCATCTAGGTTAGATATTGAAAAAAAAATAAATATGAAAATATATCTTATAATATGGGTGAAGGTGAAAATTAAAAAATAGTTTTTAAAATTAGTTAAAATACTTAAAAATTTTAACTAATTTTAAAAATCAAACTAAACATTTTACTAAAACAAAGGAAATTTTACTACTAAAATGTCTATTATTGGTATAGGAACAGATATTATAGAAATTTTTCGTATTAAAAATATTGTTTACAATTTTAAAGATAAATTAGCTGAAAGAATTTTATCAGTGCAAGAATTGGAAAAATATAAAGTCAATAAAAACCCCATAAAATTTCTTGCTAAAAGATTTGCAGTTAAAGAAGCAGCTTCTAAAGCTTTAGGAACAGGGATAAGTTATGGAATAAAATTTAATCAAATAGAATTATATAATAATAATTTAGGTAAACCAAAATTACGTTTTTTAAAATATGCTTTACAAAAATCTGAAGAGATGAAATGTAAATCTATATTTGTCAGTATATCTGATGAGAAATTGTACGCATGTGCATTAGTTATTTTAGAAAAATAATTATTTTTAAGAAAAAGGGTATAAATTAAAATCTTTTATTTTTAAAAAAATTGCTTAATATCTTAGCACATTCATTTCTCATTATGTGTTTTTTTATTTTTAATTTATTTTTTTCTAGATTTATAAAAATTTTTTTTAAAAAGGGGTTTTTTTTTAAATCTTTATAACTTGCACCAAATACTAATCTTTTAATACGACTATTTATAATAGCTCCACAACACATCATACATGGTTGTAATGTGACATATAACGTTGTATTTACTAATCTATAATTTTTTATGTTTCTACCTGCTTCACGTAAAGCTATAATTTCTGCGTGAGCAGTAGAATCATTTTGAGAAATAACACTATTCCATCCCGTTCCTATTATTTTTTCTTGAAAAACAAGTATTGCACCTATAGGTACCTCTCCATTTTCTTCTGCATAATATGCATATTTTAAAGCAATTTTCATCCAATAGCTATCGCGATTACTTTTCATAAAATATTTTTAATTCTGAAATTTAACTT
This sequence comes from Buchnera aphidicola str. Sg (Schizaphis graminum), assembly GCF_000007365.1. Classification (NCBI taxonomy): domain Bacteria; kingdom Pseudomonadati; phylum Pseudomonadota; class Gammaproteobacteria; order Enterobacterales; family Erwiniaceae; genus Buchnera; species Buchnera aphidicola. The sequence continues at coordinate 282,273 of NC_004061.1, read as the reverse complement.
TCTTTAAAATTTTTAATTTTTCTTTTTTCCATTCGTTTTGTTTTTCACTCGCTCTTTTATCTATTTTAGTTTTTCCCTTAGCTAATCCAAAATTTAATTTACACCAAGATTTTTCCCAAAACAAAGATAATGCAACTAATGTAGAACCTATTTTATTTTTTTTATTACATAAATATTGAATTTCATTTTTATGCAAAAGTAATTTTCTTTTTCTAGAAGAATCACACGATACATAATTCGAAGATGTATGTAAAGGTTGAACAATAGAATTATAAAGATACATTTCATTCAAATTATCATTATTAATGTAACTTTCAATAATATTTACTTGTCCTAATCGAATTGATTTTACTTCCCATCCCATTAATACAAGACCTGATTGAAATACTTCCTCTATAAAATAGTTATAGTACGCTTTTTTATTTTTACAAATGATAGATGATTTTAAACAACGTTTTTTTTTATAAGACATAATTAGATGTAATCCGAAAAAACTTATATTTAAATATTTTTTAAAAAATTTTACTTATATATATTGATTTATTTTTAAAAGTTTGTTAGAAAGAGTTTATTAAAAAATAAATTTAAGAAATTATGAATATTATTAAAGTTAAGGTAGTTTATGCCTTACCAGATATTCAATATATTAAAGAAGTTCATATTGATTCCAATTCAACTGTAAAAGATGCTATATTAGCTTCAAATTTACTTAATACAGTAAAAAATATTCAATTTTATAAAAATAATGTAGGAATTTATAATAAGTTAGTACATTTAAATGAAAATGTAAAAAATGGAGATCGAATTGAAATTTATAGGAATTTAATAATCGATCCCAAAGAACGAAGAAGAAAAAGATCAAATATTTGTTTAAAAAAATAAAAAATTAATTATTTTTTCTTTTTGAAACAATAACCATAGCAGGGCGCAATAAACGAGCTTTATGAAGCATATAACCAGATTGCATAACATCTACTACATGATTATCTTCTATTTCATCATTATAATTAATAGACATGGCTTGATGAATTTCTGGATCAAATGAAATGTTTTTTTCATTAATTTTTGACACATTAAATTCACTTAAAATTTCTTCTAATAAGGAAAAAATAAAATTCATTTTATTAATAATTTCTAAATAAAATGCTTCTTTTTTATCTTTAATTACACTTAGAGCACGTTCGATATTGTCTATAATCGGAAGAAATTCAATTATTACTTTTTCTAAAGAAAACTTTCTAGATTTTTCTATATCACTATTTAAACGATAATTTAATTTTAAAATTTCTTCATGATTCTTTAATTGCATATTAATAATTTTTTCTTGCGATTTCTTTAACTTTATTTCTAATAAATCTATTATTTTGTTTTGAACGTCATCATTTTTTTCTTTTTCTTCTTTTTTTAAATTATTAATTTTTTCTTCTTTTTTTAAATTATTAATTTTTTCTTCTTTTTTTAAATTATTAATTTTTTCTTCTTTTTTATTTTTCATAAATGTACCTTTTTTACAATTTAATACATATTTATTGATGTAATTTTATAGTATTTTTTATAAAAAACAATTTTTTAATTTTTGAAATTAGTATTATTATTTTTTAATAAGAGGTGAAATATAAGATATTGACATATCCCATGGTTGTTCTATCCATATGTTTTGATCAATGTCGATAATATAATCATCTACTAATAATCGACCTAACGGTTTTGCAAAAATAGTTACAAAGTATGCTTTTGGGTACAAATTACGAATAATTTTTGCTGTCCCTCCTGTGTCAACAAGATCGTCTACAACAATAATCTTTTCTCCATCGCCCCTTGCTTTTTTAATTATTTTTCTATTTTTTTGTAAACAATCATAATTATAGCTTGCAATACATACGGTGTCTACACATCGAATACCTAATTCCCTTGCTAATATAGCAGAGGGGACAAGACCTCCCCGGCTTACAGCAATTATCCCGTTCCAAGCATTTTTTGTTTTAAGTAGTCGATGAGCTAGTATTCTAGTATGAATTTGAAGCATATCCCAAGTAACAATATATTTCTCACTCATAAAAAAAAAATCCAAAACTATAAAATAGTATTTATTAGAAAAGTGGAAATAATTTGTAATTATTGTAGGATTTATAATTATTAAAATAAAAGTCAATGATTAATTAGTTTATTTTTTTCATTTCTTTTTCAATAATTAATATTAATATATGAATAATCTTAATATGCATTTCTTGTATTCGGTCTGAATAACCATGATATGGAATACAAATTTCTACATCAGATAAATGTTTAACTTGACCTCCATCATTTCCCGTTAAAACAATTACTTTCATTTTTTTTCTATGTGCAGTCTGTATTGCATTAATAATATTAATAGAGTTTCCGGAAGTAGAAATTGCTAGAAGTACGTCGTTAGGCAAACCAATACTTTCTATATAACGTGAAAATATTTGATCATATCCAAAATCATTTCCTATTGCAGAAATATGACCAACATCAGAAATAGGTATTGCAGCGTATCCGGGTCTTTTTTCTCGATAAAGACCAGTTAATTCTTCAGAAAAATGAACTGCATCACAATGAGAACCACCGTTTCCACATGAAATTACTTTATTTTTGTTTTTAAAGGATTTTGCAATTAAGATAGCTGCCTTTTCAATATTTTCTATTTGCTCTTCGTTTTTTAAAAAATTTTTTAATATTTTTAATGCAGCATCTAATTCAGAAGAAATAATTTTTTTATACATTTTTGAATGTTCTTAAAATTTAAAAAAATAGAAAAAATTATTAAAGAGAATTATTTTTTTCGGTGCGGACGGGATTCGAACCCGCGACCCCCGGCGTGACAGGCCGGTATTCTAACCGACTGAACTACCGCACCTTTATTATTAATATTTATACATTGTACATATTTTAAAAAAATGAGTCAATCATCTTTTTATAGTTATTCATAATTTACTACGAAATAGACATTATTTTTCTTTTAAAAATTTTAAATATTCATTATGAAGTTTTAATTCTGTTTTATTTGCTTTTATTATTTTTAAAAAACGATGTTTTTTTGTTATTGATTTTTTAATATATCTAAAATTTCTTTCATTTTGGATATTTTTATTAAATATAATTGATTCTTGACCACTAGTCATTAAAAGATATAATTTACCTAATAGAAAAGCATCTAAAATAGCACCATGTAAAACTCTATGAGAATTTTTTATTTTATAACGCATACATAATGCGTCTAAGGTATTTTTTTTACCAGGAAATAATTTTCTAGCTATCTTTAATGTATCTATAATATTACAAAAATTTGATATATCTTGTATTTTTTTAGTTAACATTGAAAATTCTTGATTTATGAAACCTACATCAAAAGATGCATTATGAATTATTAATTCTGAATTTTTTATATAATTAAAAAAATCTTTAGCTATGTCTTTAAAAGATGGTTTATCTGATAAAAAATCATCAGTAATACCATGAATTTTTGAAGCGTCAGATTCTATCAATCTATTAGGTTTAATATAAGTATGAAATTTTTTCCCTGTAAAACGACGATTAATTATTTCAATGGCACCAATTTCAATAATTCTATGATTAAGATAAGGTGGACCTACACTATTCATTCCTGTTGTTTCAGTATCTAAAACAATTATTCTTTGTGTATTATTCATCATAAATGATCTATTTAAGTTATTTAATATTGGAATAATTATTAAAATGTTAAAATTAGTTAAAATGTTTTCAGATGGTTCTTGTTTAGGAAATCCTGGATCAGGTGGATATGGTACAATATTACGTTATAAATTACATGAAAAGATATTAACTTCCGGTTTTTTTTTAACTACAAATAATAGAATGGAATTAATGGGTGTAATATGTGGTTTAGAATCTCTTAAAGAATCTTGCATAGTTGAAATTACAATTGACAGTCAATATGTAAAGCAAGGTATTACAAATTGGATTGCTACATGGGAGAAAAAGAAATGGAAAACAACTAAAAAAAAATTAATAAAAAATTTAGATTTATGGTTACGTATCAATGCTGTTATAAAAAATCATCATATTACATGGTTTTGGGTTAAAGCCCATATGGGTCATTTAGAAAACGAAAGATGTGATAAAATAGCACGTCAATCTGCTCAAAGTCCTTCAGTTAAAGATTTTTTTTATGAAAATAACTTTTATCAAAACAAAAATTTATAAAATTTTTTTTAATGGAATTAAACATGATTTTAACAAGTATTTCTGTATTAAAAGATAATTACGTTTGGATTCTATACAACGATAATTGTTCTTGTATAATTATTGATCCTGGTGTTTCAGAAGATATAATAAAAAAAATAGAAAAAAAAAATTGGAAACTAATAGCAATTTTATTAACTCATAATCATATTGATCATGTAGGAGGAGTAGAAGAAATTATAAGAAGATATCCAAACGTAACTGTTTTTGGTCCTGAAGAAACAAAAACAAGAAATGTAAATAAAATTGTAAAACAAGGAGATGTAATAAAATTGTTAAAAAGTGAAATTCATGTTTTTCTTACACCAGGTCATACGTTAGGACATGTTTCATATTATTTAAAACCATATATTTTTTGCGGAGATACTTTATTTTCAGGAGGTTGCGGTCGTGTTTTTAAAAATAAATTTTTTGATATGTATCAATCTATTAATTTTATAAAATCATTACCAAAAAAAACAATTTTATGTTGTTCTCATGAATATACTCTATCTAATTTAAATTTCGCTATGTCTATTCTCCCATTTGATAAAAAAATAAAAAAATACTATAAGAAAATAAAAAAGCATATTTCTCAGAATAAGACAAGTCTTCCAGTTTCTCTTGAAACTGAAAAAAAAATAAATATTTTTTTAAGAACAAATGAGAAGACAATTAAAAAAGCAATGGGGTTAAAAAAAGACACGAGCAGCTTTGAGGTTTTTATTTTACTAAGGAAAGAGAAAGATGATTTTTAATTGGAGCTAAGCGGGATTGAACCGCTGACCTCCTGCGTGCAAGGCAGGCGCTCTCCCAGCTGAGCTATAGCCCCCAGATAATGTTTACTATGGTAGGCCTGAGTGGAGTTGAACCACCGACCTCACCCTTATCAGGGGTGCGCTCTTACCATCTGAGCTACAAGCCTTTATTAAACAAAATTTTATTAGATAATTTGTGTGGGCACTTTCAAAAAAAGTATATATTTTTAAGGAGGTGATCCAACCGCAGGTTCCCCTACGGTTACCTTGTTACGACTTCACCCCAGTCATGAATCACAAAGTGGTAGACGCCTTCCACTTTCGTGGTTAGGAAATCTGCTTCTTTTGCAACCCACTCCCATGGTGTGACGGGCGGTGTGTACAAGGCCCGGGAACGTATTCACCGTGGCATTCTGATCCACGATTACTAGCGATTCCGACTTCGTGGAGTCGAGTTGCAGACTCCAGTCCGGACTACGATTTACTTTATGAGGTTTGCTTGTCTTTACAGATTTGCTTCTCTTTGTATAAACCATTGTAGCACGTGTGTAGCCCTGGTCGTAAGGGCCATGATGACTTGACGTCGTCCCCACCTTCCTCCGGTTTATAACCGGCAGTCTCCTCTGAGTTCCCGGCCGAACCGCTGGCAACAGGGGATAAGGGTTGCGCTCGTTGCGGGACTTAACCCAACATTTCACAACACGAGCTGACGACAGCCATGCAGCACCTGTCTCACAGTTCCCGAAGGCACTTTTTTATTTCTAAAAAATTCTGTGGATGTCAAGACCAGGTAAGGTTTTTCGCGTTGCATCGAATTAAACCACATGCTCCACCGCTTGTGCGGGCCCCCGTCAATTCATTTGAGTTTTAGCCTTGCGGCCGTACTCCCCAGGCGGTCGACTTAACGCGTTAGCTTCGGAAGTCACTTCTCTTGGAAACAACCTCCAAGTCGACATCGTTTACGGCATGGACTACCAGGGTATCTAATCCTGTTTGCTCCCCACGCTTTCGCACCTCAGTGTCAGTATTCGTTTAGGAGGCCGCTTTCGCCACGGGTATTCCTCCAGATATCTACGCATTTCACCGCTACACCTAGAATTCTACCTCCCTCTACGATACTCTAGCATTTCAGTTTCAAATGCAGTTCCTAGGTTAAGCCTAGGGATTTCACATCTGACTTAAAAAACCACCTACGTGCTCTTTACGCCCAGTAATTCTGATTAACGCTCGCACCCTCCGTATTACCGCGGCTGCTGGCACGGAGTTAGCCGGTGCTTCTTCTGCGGGTAACGTCACAAAATAAAATTATTAGTTTTAATTTTTTCCTCCCCGCTGAAAGTACTTTACAACCCTAAGGCCTTCTTCATACACGCGGCATAGCTGCATCAGGCTTTCGCCCATTGTGCAATATTCCCCACTGCTGCCTCCCGTAGGAGTCTGGACCGTGTCTCAGTTCCAGTGTGGCTGGTTATCCTCTCAGACCAGCTAGAGATCGTTGCCTTGGTAAGCTTTTACCTTACCAACAAGCTAATCTCGTCTGGGTTCATCCAAAAGCATGAGGCCTTTAAAAAAGGTCCCCCACTTTGGTTTTTCAACTTTATGCGGTATTAGCTACCATTTCTAGTAGTTATCCCCCTCTTTTGGGCAGATCCCCAGATATTACTCACCCGTTTGCCGCTCGCCGACAAGAAAGCAAGCTTTCTTTTCGCTGCCGCTCGACTTGCATGTGTTAGGCTTGCCGCCAGCGTTCAATCTGAGCCATGATCAAACTCTTCAGTTTTAAAATCTTTTTTCTTAAAGAAAAAATAACTTTAAGATTTTTTTAAAAAAGTAATCTTGTACTTAATTTTCTGTGCCCACACAGATTATCTAATTATTTTGTTAAAGAGCGTTGTTTTTAAACTTTATATGAGATTACATTTTTTTTATCGTGTTGTCAACCTTTTTTAATAAAATTAATTTTTAATTTTATAAAAAAATTTATTAAAGTAAGTTATATTAATAAAGAGAAAGAAATTATAATAACATTATAAATAAAAAATATTAAGACGAATTAAAATAATATATTGTATTTAACGACATTTAAAAAAAATTTATAGCAAATCTTGTTTTCTAAAAATTTATTTTTTTAATTTATTAAAAAGGTTATTTATTTATGAATATAAAATATCTAATAAAAAAAGATATTGAACAAGCTTTAATCAAAATTAATAGTAATTACACTTATGAAGTATTTATTATATCAAGTAAAAAAATAGAACTTGGTCATTATCAAGTTGACAATCTAATGAAAATATCTTCTAGATTGAAAATAAAACCCTATAAATTATTTCAAAAAATACTGATTCTTATAGAAAAAAAAAAGATCTATAAAAAAATAATTTTTTCACATCCAGGATTTATTAACATTTTTATTAAAAATGAATGGTTATCTGAAAAATTAGAAATACCATTTATTTCATCTCGTCTTGGTGTCAAATATATTTATCCTAAAAAAAATATTGTAATAGATTATTCTTCTCCCAATATTGCAAAAGAAATGCATGTTGGACATTTAAGATCAACTATAATAGGAGACGTTACAGTAAGAATACTAGAATTTTTAGGACAAAAGGTAATTAGAGCAAATCATATTGGAGATTGGGGGACACAATTTGGTATACTCATTGCGTATTTAGAAGATAAAAAATTATTAAAAAAATTAAAAAAAAATCTTCTTTCACTTCAAGATTTAGACAATATTTATTGTCAATCAAAAAAACAATACAATTCAAATGAACTATTTTCAAAAAAATCTAGAGAATTTGTAGTAAAATTACAAAATGGAGATCAATATTGTTGTGCTATTTGGAAAAAATTAGTATCAATAACTATGTTAGAAAATTACAAAATATATAAAAAACTTAATGTAACATTGGAAGAAAAACATACTATGGGTGAAAGTTTCTATAACCCAATGCTTCCGAAAATTGTAGAAGATCTTAAAAAACAAAAAATAGCTATTGAAAAAAATGGAGCTGTTATTGTTTTTCTTGATGAGTTTAAAAACAGGATGGGAGACTCCATGGGAGTTATAATCCGAAAAAAAGACAAAGGTTTTTTATATTCTACTACTGATATTGCTTGCCTTAAATATAGGTATCAAAACTTACATGCTGATCGAATCATATATTATACTGATTCTCGTCAATATCAACATCTTCTACAATCATGGACTATTGCTGAAAAAGCTAATTATATATCTAAAAATTTATTATTAGAACATCATATGTTTGGAATGATGTTATCTAAAAATAGACGTCCTTTTAAAACTCGTGACGGAAATACAATTAAACTTTCTAATCTACTTAATGAATCTATAAATAGAGCTACTAATTTAATTCAAAAAAAACAACCTAACTTATGCAAAAAAAAATTAATCAAATTAGGGGAAATAATTGGAATAAGTGCTGTAAAATATTCTGATCTATCTAAAAATAGAAACACTAATTATATATTTGATTGGGACAAAATGCTAAGTTTTGAAGGTAATACAGCGCCTTATATACAATACGCTTATACAAGAATTATATCTATTTTAAAAAAGTCAAATATTCCATTACATAAAATAAAAATGAAAATTATTCTTAATGAAGAAAGTGAAATTAACTTAGCTATTAAAATACTAGAATTTGAAGAAATCATTCTATTAATAGCTAAAAATGGAACTCCTCATATTATGTGTAAATATCTTTATCAACTCTCTACGTATTTTTCTCATTTTTATGAAAACTGTTCAATTCTCTTTTCTGAAAAAATAAAAATTCGAAAAAGCAGGATTAAATTATCTTTTTTAACAGCAAAAACAATAAAAAAAGGACTGAATTTATTAGGAATTAAAACAATAAAAAAAATGTAAAAAAATAATTTATTTTTTTTAAAAAAATCAGTAAGGTGGGGAAATAACGCAGTACTAAAAACGTACTACCTAAAACCACACCAATCTGAATTTATAAAATAAAATTAACTACCGATTATACTAGTCATTTTTACTTTTTTTATATCCGTTACTTCAAATTGAGATAAAACTGTTAATTCTGGAAACTTTTTTCGCAAAATTTTCGACAAAAAAAATCGAAGAGGATGAGTGACTAATAATACAATAGGAGCATTTATTAATTTTTGTTTTTCAATAGCTTCTTGAGTTTTAATCATAAGTAATTCAAATAAACTTGGTTCTATAGTATTATTTTGTCCTTTTAGATTATCTAATAGTAATTGTTCTAAATTTTTTTCTAAACCTATTATTTCAATAATATCTTTTTTATAAAACAATTTTTGTGTAATAATTTTACTTAATGCAATACGAACTAAACTAGTTAATTCATTTGGATCTTTTTGATCAATAGAAAATTCTGATAATGTTTCTAAAATTGTTCTCATATCTCGTATTGGTACTTCTTCTAAAAGTAAATTTTTTAAAATTTTGTGTAAAATCGTTAAATTTATTATGTTAGGTATTAAATCTTCAGTTAATTTTGGCATTTCTAAATTAACATGATCTAATAATTGTTGAGCTTCTTGACGACCGAATAATTCATCAATATGTTTAGAAATCAAAAAATTTAAATGCGTTGCAATAATAGCACTGGCTTCTACCACAGAGTAACCTTTTTTTTCTGCTTTATTTTTAAAGTTTAAATCGATCCAATAACCAGATAAACCAAAAGTAGGTTCATAAACCTCTTTAAATGGTAAAGGTTCCGTTTCTCTTCCTGAACGAATAGCCATATATTTTCCATAAAAACACGTACCTTGACCCACTTCTACTCCTTTGATAAAAATTTGATAACTAGTTCGTTTCAAATTTATATTATTTTTAATATGTACTAATGGAGGAAGAAATCCAATTTCTTGAGCAAATTTTTTGCGAATAATACGAATTTTATCTAATAAATCACCTTTTTTTTGAATGTCCACCATAGGTATTAAATTATACCCTATTTCTATTCTTATAGGATCTTCTAATTCAACATCATTCCAAGAAGCTTCAGAAATTGAATTTTCTCTTGATTTATATTTACTGTCAGAAATTAAAACATTTTTCTTAATATTATTTTTTTTTCTACTTAACCACCAAGAAAGAGATAATAGGGAAACGGTAAATACTAAGAATATGATGTTTGGCATTCCTGGAACTAAACCAAGAATACCTAAAACTATTGCACTCAGTAAAATTACCTGTGAATTGCAAAATAATTGACTTATCATTTGCTCACCAACATTTTGATTGGTACTTACACGTGTTACAATTACTCCAGCAGCTGTAGAAATAACTAAAGCTGGAATTTGAGCAACTAAACCATCTCCTATAGTTAATAAGGTATATACTTCTGCAGCTTTACCTAATAACATATTATGCTGAAAAAAACCTATAATTAGTCCTCCAAAAATATTAAGAACCATAATCAAAATACCGGCAATGGCATCTCCTCGAACAAATTTACTTGCACCATCCATTGATCCATAAAAATCAGCTTCTTTTGTTATTTTTAAACGACGTTTTTTAGCTTCTTCCTCCCCAATTAAACCTGCATTTAAATCAGCATCAATAGCCATTTGTTTTCCCGGCATTGCGTCTAATATAAATCTTGCTCCAACTTCTGCTATTCTTCCCGATCCTTTGGTAATTACCATAAAATTAATAATAACTAAAATAACAAAAACAACTATACCAATGGCAAAATTTCCTCCTACTAAAAAATGACCAAATGATTCTATTACCCGACCTGCTGAATGAGTCCCATTATGACCATTTAAAAATATTACACGTGTAGATGCAACGTTTAGTGCTAAACGTAACAATGTAGAAAACAGTAAAATTGTTGGAAAAGCAGCAAAATCTAAAGTATGTCGAGTAAACATTGAAACAAGTAAAATAATTATTGATAGAGCGATATTAAAGGTAAAAAAAACATCTAAAACAAATGGTGCTAATGGTAAGACCATCATGGATAAAATAATTAAAATTAAAACAGGACCTATTAGTGTTTGCCATTGTGTTTTTTTTAAATTTTGTATAATCCGAAAAAAAGAAGAAAAATTAATCATTACTTTCTCCTGTAACATTTAATTCTGATGGAACTGATATATTTTTAGGTTTTTCAGGGAAAATACCACCCTCTCTTTTCCATTTTTTCACTTTCCAAACCCATGCTAAAATTTCAGCTACAGCTTTATAAAGAGGACCTGGGATATATTGACCTATTTCTGAATAACGATATAATGCACGTGCTAAAGATGGAGAGGCAATAATAGCAATACCATTTTTAAGGGCAATTTTTTGTATTTTCATAGCTGTTGCACCAATACCCTTAGCTATTACCTTAGGAGCATTCATTTTATGAATATCATACTTAAGTGCAATTGCATAATGAATGGGATTAGTTATAATAACATCTGCTTTAGGAACATCTGAAATCATTCTTCTTCTTAAATTTATTTTCATTTGCTGTCGAATCCGTGCTTTTATTTGTGGACTTCCTTCTCTTTCCTTAAATTCATCTTTTATCTCTTGATGAGTCATTTTTAATTTTTTGTAATAACTCCATTGTCGCCAAAAAACGTCTAAAATTACAATCGGTATCAACCCTAGTATTATTAAAATACAGCAATAAAAAATTACATTAAACCCATCGAGTAACGAAGATGAAATATTTTTAGTACTTAAAAATAATATTTTATAAAAATAAATCCATAGATAAAAAATAGATATACAGCTAATTATAAATAACTTCAGTGTTGTTTTAAACAGTTCAATAAATATTTGAAAAGAAAAAAATTTTTTTAAACCATGTAATAAATTTAATCTTGCAAAATTCAATTTTAATGACGTAAAATTAAACTTTATACCACCAAATAAAATAGGAGGAATAATAATTATACAGATTAAAAATGAAAAAAATGGAAAAAAAACAATCAATATTTTTTTTATAAAAAAAAAGAAATTTAATGAAATATTTTGTTGGTTTGTAAGAATATTTTGATTAAAATTAAAACTATTAAACATAATAGTTTTTAATTCAAAAATAATTGAATATCTCGACCACCATAAATTAGACAGACCAAATATTAAAATTAACAAAGAGTTCAATTCACGTGAATATCTCGTCTCGCCTTTTTTTCTAAATTTTTTAATATGATGTTCTGTTGGCTGTTCTGTTTTTTCTTCATTTATATCGTGATTCATGTTAAATACTTTTAACCATTAAAGTTTTTTAATTAAAAAATTAATTTTAATTCAATAAAACTATATTTTTAAAAAAAATATTTTAAATACAATTTTATTATATAATAAGGTTATTAATCATAATTTAAAATAAACATTTTAAATATTTTTGAAATAAATATTTTATTTTAAAAAAAATTATTTTTATTCTTATAATCGAGACTTTTTTTATATGCGTGCAAGTAAATATTTATTCTCAACTTTAAAAGAAACACCACATCATGCAAAAATTATCAGTCATCAACTTATGCTAAAAAGTGGAATGATTAGAAAACTATCTTCAGGTATATATATTTGGCTTCCAACAGGTATCAGGGTATTAAATAAAATAAAAGACATTATCAAAAATGAAATGAGAAAAATAAATGCTTTAGAAGTTTTAATGCCAGTTGTACAACCTAAAAAACTATGGGAAAATAGTGGACGATTAAGTATATATGGAGAGGAATTATTTCAATTTTATGATCGACGTAATCAGAAATTTATATTAGGACCAACTAACGAAGAAGTCGTAACTAATTTTATTCGAAATGAAATTAATTCATTTAAAGAACTTCCTTTAATTATATATCAAATACAAACAAAATTTCGAGATGAAATAAGGCCTAGATTTGGTATTGTTAGATCCCGCGAATTTATTATGAAAGATGCTTATTCTTTCCATATTAATAAACATTGTTTGGAAAAAACTTATAATGATTTTTATCAAAGTTACATAAATATATTTAATAAAATAAAAATTCAATTTCGTGCAGTAAATGCTGATTCAGGATCTATGGGAGGAAGTATTTCTCATGAATTTCAAGCTTTGTCTGAAAATGGTGAAGATGAAATTGTTTTTTCAAAAAATACAGCATATGCTTCAAATATCAATACAGCAAAATCAATGCAAAGTATTAACTTTTTAAAAGAAAAAAATCGAATAATTCCGAATCAAATAAAAAGTAAAAAATGCACAAAAAATTTTAATGAATTTAAAAAACCCATTAAAAATTTTATAAAAACTATTTTAGTTCGTACTAAAATTAATAATCAACCTTCCTTAGCTGCTCTATTGATTCGTCAAGAACACGAATTAAATTTATTTAAAATAGAAGAAATCGATATAATTGAAAAACCATTATCATTTGTAAATGAAGAAGAAATAATCACTTTAATGGGAGTTAAATCAAAATTTTTAGGCCCTTTAGGATTGAAAATTCCTATTTTCGCTGACGTTTCTGTATATTATATGAAAGATTTTACTATTGGATCTAACATAAATGAAAAATTTTTTATTAATGTGAATTGGAATGTAGATCTTCCTATTCCAATTATTAAAGATATTAGAAATATAACAAAAAAAGATATAAGTTCAGATGGATCAAAATCTTTAGAAATTAAGAAAAGCATTGAAATTGGACATATTTTTCAATTAGGAAAAGAATATTCAAAAAAAATGAACGTACTAGTTCAAGAACAACACAATAACTATAAACATATACATATGGGGTGCTATGGTATAGGAATAACACGAATCGTTGCTTCTGTAATTGAACAAAATTATGATGATAATGGAATTATTTGGCCTGATTCTATCGCTCCCTTTCAAGTTGTAATCCTGCCTTTAAATACAAAAAATTGTATTAAAATAAAAGAAATTACAGAAAATTTATACAAAATTTTAAAAAAAGAAAAAATAGACGTTATTTTATACGATCGCAATGAAAGACCAGGCATTATGTTTAATCAAATAGATTTAATTGGAATTCCACATCAAATTATAATTAGTCCACGTCATATTAATGAAAATAAAGTTGAATATAGAGAAAGAAAAAATAACAAGAGTACCTTAATTAAGGTAAAAGAAATTACTTATTTTTTAAAAAAAAAATTAAACTTAATTTAAAAGAACAAATCAAATTTTTTTAGAAATACTTTATTTGCATTTTGTTTTCTTTGGAAAAGATATCTAATTCAACTAAAAGTTTATTACTAATTGTGATTAACCATTTTTTTATTAGTTTATATTCAGAATCAAGATCTTTTTTTTTACAAAAAATATAAACAGGAACTATACCTGTAGTTTGATTCTGAAAAAACTGATAAATTTTTTTTAAAAAACATTTATCTCTTTGTTTTTCGGTTAATACAATCGTTAATTTATCAAGATATTTTTCTCTTGCTAAATTTAAATTCATAATATCATATGCTGTCATTTTTAAATTTTTACTAATGAAATTAGTGTTTAAAAAACCTGAAACGATTAAAATTTTATTTAATTGAATTAATTTTTCAGATATGTTTAATAATCTCTTAAAAATAACTACTTCTAAAAGACCAGTGCTATCATCTAATATTAAAATAACTATACGATTCTTGTTTTTCGTAACTTTTGTTTTAATAGAAACAACTATTCCTGCCACCATAATTTTTTTTTTAGTATGATTAAAAAGTTTTAATTTTGAAAATGTTGAATTATTAAGATAATATTTTAATTCTTCTGCATAGCGATCAATAGGATGCCCTGTAAGATATAAACCTAAAACTTTATGTTCATTTTCTAGTTTTTTTTCTTCATCAGAAAAAGAATTTAATAAATTATTATTCTTTTTTAGAATATTTAATTCTTCTTTAAATGAACCAAATAAACTTTCTTGTTGAAATTTTTTTATTTTAAAATGTTCTTTTGATGCTTTAATAGCATCTTCAATTAAAGAAAGCAAATAATTTCTATTTTTGTTAAAACAGTCACAGCTTCCTGACATGATTAATTTTTCTAGTACTTTACGAGTGATTTTATTAGGATCAGTACGCATACACAGATCAAAAAGATCAGAGAACAATCCATTTTTTTCTCTTTCTTGAACAAGATTAAGTATTGGATTTCTACCTATACCTTTGACAGCTCCAAGACCATAAACTATATTCTTTGTATGATCAACATAAAATTCATATTTACTTAAATTTATATTTGGAGGGATTATTTTTATGCCCATTTGAATAGATTCATTAACTAACATTACAATTTTGTCTGTATTATCTATGTCAGAAGTCATAGCAGAAGCCATAAATTCAGAAGGATAGTGTGCTTTTAACCATAAAGTTTGATAAGATACTAAAGCGTAAGCTACAGAATGAGATTTATTGAATCCATATCCAGCAAATTTTTCTAATAAATCAAAAATTTTTATAGCAAGCTTTCTATTAATCCCATTTTTTTGAGCACCTTCTATGAAAATAGATCGCTGTTCAGCCATGTCTTTTATATTTTTTTTACTCATTGCTCGTCTTAAAATATCAGCTTTTCCTAAAGTATAACCTGCTAAAATTTGAGCAATTTGCATTACTTGTTCTTGATATAAAATAATACCGTATGTTGATTCTAATACTGGCTTTAATAATATATGCTGCCATTTATGATCAGGATATGAAATCTCTTCATACCCATGCTTACGATTAATAAAATTATCTACCATTCCCGACTGTAAAGGTCCAGGTCTGAAAAGTGCAATCAATGCGATTATATCTTCAAAACAATCTGGTTGTAATCTTTTGACTAAATCTTTCATCCCGTATGATTCTAATTGAAAAATTCCTGTAGTCTCACATTTTTTCAATAAAAGAAAACATTTACTCTCATTCAGAGGAATAGAATTGATATTAATTGTTTTTTTGTTACTTAATAATAAATTTTTATTAATCATATTTACTGCACAATTAATAATTGTCAATGTACGTAAACCAAGAAAGTCAAATTTTAACAATCCGACATACTCTATATCGTTCTTATCAAATTGTGTCACAGGATTATTACCTTTTTCATCACAATATACAGGGCAAAAATCAGTAATTTTACTTGGAGAAATTACTACACCTCCAGCATGTTTTCCTACATTACGATTTACTCCTTCTAATTTTTTTGATACATCAATTAAATTTTGAATATCTTCGTCACTTTTATACAAAGTATATAATTCTGAATTTTTAGAAAAAGCATCTTTTAATGTGATTCCTGGATCTAAAGGAACTAATTTAGACAAATTATTGATGAATCCATAAGGATATCCTAAAACCCTTCCAACATCTCTAATAACAGCTTTCGCTGTCATTGTACCAAAAGTAATAATTTGAGCTACTGATTCTCTACCATACGTATGCACAACATGTTCAATTACTCGATCACGTTTTTCCATACAAAAATCAATATCAAAATCCGGTAGTGAAATACGTTCAGGATTTAAAAATCGTTCAAATAATAAATCGAAAAATAGTGGATCTACCTCAGTTATATTTAATACATATGCTACTAATGAACCAGCTCCTGAACCTCTTCCAGGACCTACTGGTATATTATTATCTTTTGCCCATTGTATAAATTCCATAACAATTAGAAAATAACTAGGAAATCCCATTTTATTAATTATACCTAGTTCAGTATCAAGACGATTTTTATATTTTAAAAAAATTTCTTTATCTACTTTTTTAAAATTTGATTCTAAACGTTTTTTTAATCCCTTATTAGACTTTTGAATTAAATAGTTTTCAATACTTATTTTTCTTGTATTAAATTGAGGTAAAAAATATTGACCAGATTTTATAAAAACATTACAACGTTTTGAAATTTCTACACTATTAATAATAGCTTCTGGAATATCAGAAAAAAGAAAACACATTTCTTTTTCAGTTTTTAAAAATTGATGTTTACTATAATTATTTTGAATCTTAGATTCTTTCAATCTTACACCTTCATTAATTGCAATTCTAATTTTATGAATTTTAAAATCCTCTTTATTTAAAAAACATACATCATTGGTTGCAACAACTGGTATATTTTGAGAATAAGATAAGTCTACTGCTAAAGATAAATATTTTTCTTCGTTTTCTCTATACGTACGAATTAATTCTAAATAGTAAAAACCAGAAAAATATTTTTCATAAAAATGTAAACAATCAGATATTAATGAAGTTTGACCACGTAATAAAGTCTTTCCAATTTCACCTTGACAACCTCCTGAAAGAAGTATTAATCCATTATTTAATTCTGATAACCACTTTTTTTCTATTGTTACATATTTTTCACAAAAATATCCTTTTTTATAAGCACGAGAAATTAATAAAATTAAGTTTTTATATCCATCTTGATTAGTAGCTAGTAGAGTCAGTTCTGTTAATTCATTTTTTATTAACTCAGAAAAAAATTTAACTGTCACTCCAATAATAGGTTTTAAACCCCATTTATGAGCAGCGTTATAAAATTTTATTGCACCGTATAAATTATTAAAATCTGTTATAGAAAGTGCTTTCATGCCTAAATTAACTGATTTTTTTATCAAATCTTCTGGTTTAGACAATCCATCAACAATTGAATAATCGCTGTGTACGTGAAGATGTACAAATTCTTCTAAATTCATTGAATTTCCTAAAAATTATATCAACATCTTTTCAATTAAAGATATTTTTTTTATAAAAAATTATTGTAGATTTACAAACATTCTTTTTATTCACTATGGCAAAAATTTTAAATTTTATAAAGTTTTTTTTAGACTTTAGGTATATTACTTCAATAAATATTTGATCACCAGGCACTACAATTTTTTTAAATCGCGTATTCTCAATACCTACGAAGTAGTACAACTGATTAATATTCAATTTACCTATGCTTTTAAAAATCAAAACAGCAGCCGCTTGACTCATAGCTTCAATCATTAAAACACCAGGAAAAACAGGTTCTTTTATAAAATGACCTTGAAAAAAAGGTTCATTTACAGTACAGTTTTTAAGTGCTTTTAAATATTGAAATGCTTTAAAATCTAAAATCCGATCAATAAGTAAAAAAGGATAGCGATGCGGTAAAATATTTAAAATATCTTTAATATTAAAAATATATTCATCAGAATTCAAAATTTTTTCCTATTTAAAAAAAACAATATTTTTATTTTTTATAAAATTAATACTAAACATTAAACTTTATTCTAATTACCAATTTTTTCCAAAGTTAAATTGAAATGCTTCTAATTGATTATTTTTATTTTTATAAATAGGGTATGCATAAGAAAAAACTAATGGACCAATAGGAGAAAACCATTGTAAAGATATACCAATTGATGCTTGAATGTTATTCAAAATAGTATAATCTGGAAATTGTGAAAAATGAATATTTTGTTCCTTATCCCATCTAGTAT
The DNA here is from genome assembly GCF_000007365.1 of Buchnera aphidicola str. Sg (Schizaphis graminum). NCBI lineage: Bacteria > Pseudomonadati > Pseudomonadota > Gammaproteobacteria > Enterobacterales > Erwiniaceae > Buchnera > Buchnera aphidicola. The sequence continues at coordinate 263,863 of NC_004061.1, read as the reverse complement.
CCCAAATATTTCCAGCGTCTAAAAAAAATGAAGACCGAAGAAATTTACTGTATTCAGTTTTAATTAATGGAATTGGTGTAATTAATTCTAAATTAGAAATAATCATAGCATTTCCGCCAATAGAATCTACAGATTCACAAAAAATACTTTTTTTATTATATCCTAAACACTCTTCTAAATTAGAATTAATATAAATTTTTTTAGGACCAATAGTATTTGCCCTAAATCCACGAATATTATTTGAATCAATGGCATGAAAATTTTCATAAAAAGGTAATTTTTCTTTATTCAAACTATTTCCAATACCAGCACGAATATGAGTTAAAAATATAAATTTTTTTTCTTCTTCTAATGGAATATATTGTTCACTATCAAATAAAAATTTATAAAATTTATTATCTGAACCAGGAATCGTATTTTTCCCACTGATATAAGTTTGATTTCCCGAAATAGGAAAATAAAAATATTTTAAAGTATCGTGCGTCAAAGAATAATTTAAAGTGAAATCGTCAACTAAACTAGTTTTTAAAAATTTATCACTAGATTTATTTCCATTTTTCGAAAAAAATTTTTCTTCTTTATTTAGTAAACCGTTATGAGTATATCCAAAACCAATATTAACTCTATTAAATGCATTGATTAAAAAACTCAAGTCACTTTCGAATCCAGAAGTGGTTTTTACAATATTATAAAAACTATTTATATTATATTTAAAATCATTATAAAAAATTCTAGTGTCTAAATTTGTACCATCGTCAATAAAATACGGATGCATAATTGATATATCAGCATATTTTTGATTATCATTTTTGATGATACTAGCTTTAAGTGAATTTCCAGAACCAAATAAATTATCTTGAGAAATAGATGCATTAAAACTTAAGCCACTATCTCTTCCGTATCCTAAACCAAAATTTAAGGTACCAGTAGGCTGTTCTTTTAGTGTATAGGTAATATCAACTCCATTTTCTTTATTAAATAATATCTCTTTTTGTACAGTAATATCACTTAAAAATTTTAGTTTTTCTAAAGATTTTATACCTAACTCTATTAATTTTAAATTAAACCATTCACCTTCTATTTGTTTCATTTCGCGTCTTAAAACTATATCTTGAGTTAGTTCGTTGCCTCTAAAATTTATTTTATTTACAAAATAACGTTTTTGAATATCTATGTTAAAATTTAAAATTATTTTTTTTTCTTTAAAATTAATTTGTGGATAAATAATAATTTTAGGATCAATATATCCTTTTTCAGACAAGAATCTTTGAATTTTTTTAACTATTAAAGTAATTTTTTCTTTGTTATAAAATTCATTGTTATGAATATTAATAAAATTTTTAATTGATTGATAATACTGTAATAAATTCCCATTAAGAAAAAAATTGGATATTTTATATTTCTTGCCTTCAGAAATATAAACTGTAATATTCACTTTATTTTTATCTTTTAAAAAGCGTACTTTTTTTCTATGTATATTAAAATAATAATATCCTTGATTTAAATAAAAATTACTTAAATTTTTTAAATCTTCTTCTAATTGCTGAGAATAATAAAACCGTTTCTCTAAAAAATTCCACCAAGACTTGCAATCTTTTAATTTAAACAACGAAAGTATTTTATCTCGAGGAAAATGATTATTTCCAATAATTTTAATATGATTTATTTCTACTAAGTTACTTTCATGAATAAATATTTGTAAATCTATTTTGTTATTTGAAGAAATTTTTTTAAAAATTTTAATATCAGAATTATATCTTCCAACATTACTATAAAATTCTTTTAAATTTTTTACAAAAACAGTATTTAAAAAGGGATTAAAAAAATTCCCTTCTTTAATACCTAATTCGGTAAGATACTTTTTAAGTATAGAATCCTTAATTATTTTATTTCCTGAAAAAGTAATATTTGAAATAATAGGTCTCTCTTTTATTTCAAAAATAATAGTTTTACCTGAATGAACTATTTTAATAGTTTCAAACTTTCCAGTTTGGAACAAAGATTTTATACTATGTTTAATATCATTCTCAGATATATTACTTCCAATATTAAAAAAAATATTTTTTAACACCTCATCTTTTGAAAAATATTTTAATCCCTTAAATTGAATATTTTCTATAATCCATACATTTTTTGAAAAAACGTTAACACTAAAAAACATTAAAAAAATTATGAAAATAGTTTTAATTAACATTATTATTAGAATTTTTCCTACAGTATATCTTTTATTTTAAAAAAAAATCATTTTTATTTAAAATTTTATTATAATAAAAGACATTACAAAATAAAAAAGAAGATTTGAGTAAAAATTACTTTAATAAAAAATTTGATTTTTTTTAATAAAACGTTTTTTATATATGATCCATACTGTTTAAAAAAATGTTTTTTAACTAATTGAAATTCCTCCAAAACGACGTTCACGAGTAAAAAAATAATCAATTGCATGCTGAAAATCGCGCCAGTTAAAATCAGGCCATAAAATATCAGTAAAATATAATTCAGAATATGCTATTTGCCATAACAAAAAATTACTAATTCTTTTTTCTCCTCCTGTTCTAATCACTAAATCTACTGGTAGTAATTCACTTGTAGATAAATATTGAGAGAAATTTCGTTCTTGAATTTGATCAATATCTAACACATCTTTTTGAACATCTTTGATGATTTTCTTTATACCTCGTATAATATCCCATCTACCACTATAATTTGCAGCAATATTTAAAATTAAACCAGTATTATTAAAAGTTTGTTTTTCTACTTTGTGAATATAATTTTTTAAATTTTCATTAAAAGGACTTGTATCTCCAATTATTTTTAAACGAATATTATATTTATTTAAATTTTTTATTTCACTTTTTAATGCAAAAAAAAATAATTTCATCAACGCTGTAATTTCTAACTTGGGACGTCTCCAATTTTCTCGACTAAAAACATATAATGTTAATATTTTTATGTTATTTTCAACGGCATACTTTATTATTTTTCTAGCTGTTTTAAAACCTTCTTTATGACCTAAGGTACGTATTTTTCCTCTTTTTTCAGCCCATCTTCCATTTCCATCCATAATAATTGCTATATGACGAAGATTTTCTTTTTGAATTCTTTTTTTATTTTTTAACGAGGATTTATATAACATAATTTCTCTAAATTTCTCTTAAAAAATTTTTTAAATTATATAAAATAATATTAAAATATTAGAGACGATATTTTTTTTTGAGATTTTATTCTTGTTTTTTTGTCAATTTCTAAAACCTCTTCAACGGAAACAGGTTCTGAAAAAGAAGAAGACATTAAAATATCAGTATTGATTTCCGAAATTTTATTAAAACTAATTTTTGAATCTAAAAAAGCTGAAACAGTAACTTCATTAACAGCATTTAAAACTGTCATTGCCGCTTGACCTTGAGAAAAAGCATCAATAGCTAATTTTAAGCATGGAAACTGAATAAAATCTGGTTTAAAAAAACTCAAATTGCTTAATTTATTAAAATTTAAAAATTTCGCTCCAGAAGATATACGATTAGGCCAAGACATTGCATAAGAAATTGCAACCTTCATATCAGGAACTGAAAGTTGTGCTAATATTGTTCCATCAATATACTCAACCATAGAATGAATAATTGATTGAGGATGAATTAAAATATCAATTTCTGAAGATGAGGCATTAAATAGCAATCTTGCTTCAGCATATTCAAAACCTTTATTTATCATAGTTGCTGAATCTATTGATATTTTTCTTCCCATTGACCAATTTGGGTGAGAACATGCTTCTAAAGGAGTAACAAAAGATAAGTTTTCTCTTTTAAAATTATAAAATGGACCTCCAGAAGCAGTTAAAATAATAGATTTAACACCATTTTTTTTTAAATTAACTTTACCTAAATTTTTTTGAACAAACTTAGGCAAAACTTGAAAAATAGCGTTATGTTCACTATCAATAGGAAAAATTTTAGCTTTATTAGAAGATAAAGCTTTCATAAAAATAATACCACAGACAATTAGAGATTCTTTATTAGCTAATAAAATTGTTTTCCCAGCATTTATTGCAGATAAAGTAGGTAATAAACCTGCCATTCCTACAATGGCAGATATAACTAAATCGGATTCTTTTAAAGCAGCTAGTTGACAAATAGCTTTATTACCAGATAAAACTTGTGTTTTTATTTTTTTATCTTTTAATCTTTTTTTTAAAATATGAGCTGATTTTTTATTCTTCATGATAGCCCAATCAGGAGAAAAATATTCACATTGTTCTAACATCATAGAAGAATTTTTATTAGCTACTAAAACAATAACTTTAAATAAAGAAGGATTATTTTTAACAATAGACAGAGTACTAATGCCGATAGAACCAGTAGATCCTAAAACAGTTATTTTTTTCATAAAAAATTTTTAATATTAATAAATAATATTGAATTGCTAAAATGACTGTACAAAAATAATACGATAAAATATAGAAAATGATTTACAAAATATTCTATGTAACTTCAAAATTTCATAAGATCTTTTTCTTTTTCCGATAATATTTTATCTATTTTCTTAATATAATCGTCTGTCATTGTTTGAATTTTATTTTGTGCAGCATGCTCGTTATCTTCGCTAATAATCTTACTTTTTAAATAATTTTTTATCTTATCATTTGCATCTCTGCGAATGTTTCTTATATAAATTCGTGCATTTTCTGCATTATTACGAATTACTTTTATTAAATGTGTTCTTCTTTCTTCTGTTAATCCAGGTATTGGTACAATAATATCTTTACCATATAAAATAGGATTTAAGTCAAGATTTGAATTTAAAATTGCTTTTTTAATTAAAGATGTACTGGAATCATCAAAAATATTAATTTTAAGAGTGTGATAGTTTTCAACTACGACATTAGATATTTGACGTAGAGGAACTTTAGAACCAAAATATTCAACATAGATACTGTTTAATAATTCTGGAGAAGCACGTCCAGTACGAACATTATTAACTTGAATTTGAAAGTTATTAATACATACTTTCATTTTTTCATTACTTTTAATATAAATATCATTAATCACATGAGTACCTATACAATATATTCTTTAATTTACAATATTTGTTAATAATTTATTTAATCAGAGTACCTTCATCATAACCTTTAACAATACGGTATAAAGATTTAGGTTTATTGATATTAAATACTCGAATGGGTAAATTATGATCTCTAGCTAAAGAAAAAGCCGATAAATCCATCACTTTTAATTCTTTTTGAATAACATCTTTATATGTTAATCTTTTATAAAAAACTGCTTGAGAATATTTTTTTGGATCTTTTGAATAAACTCCATCAACTTTTGTACCCTTTAAAATTATATCTGATTTAATTTCAATGCCACGTAGACACGCTGCAGAGTCAGTTGTAAATAAAGGATTACCTGTACCGGCAGCAAAAATCACGACAAAATTATTAGATAACAAATCTATCGCTCTTTCGTAATTATATGTTTCGCATATACCATCAACTGGTATAGACGACATAACGTAGCTAGGAATAGAATAAGAATTCATAATATCTTTCATAGCTAAGCTATTGATTATTGTTGATAATATACCTATATGATCTGATACTATTCTATTTACTCCTAACTGAGATAAAGTAGCACCACGAAATAAATTACCACTACCAATAACTAAACCTACTTGAATACCAAATTGCAATACTAATTTAATTTCTTTTACTATTCTTTTTAAAGAATTTATATCAATACCAAATTTATTGACTCCTTGCAAGACTTCACCGCTTATTTTAAGTAAGATGCGGTGGTATATAAATTTTGTATTGGTAGACATATTGTTTTTAACCTAAATAAATTTTTTATTAAAAATATTTTTTACTTTTTGTAAATTGATCAATATATATTTTGTTTTTTAAAATAGTCTTTTAAAATCAATTAAATATTTTGTCACCGATTTCAAATCTAATAAAAGATATAATACGCGCATTATATTCATTTAGTAATGCACCTACTGTTTTTGTATTATCCATAATGAACTTTTGACCAACTAATGAAATGTCATTAACAAATTTATTCATTCGACCTTGAACTATCTTTTTTAGTATTTCAGAAGATTTATTCTGTTTTTTTGCTAATTCTAATTGAATTTCATATTCACGTTTAAAAACAGAATCAGATATGTCATTTGGAGATAAATATTCAGGTTTACTTGCCGCAATATGCATAGCAATATTTTTTAGTGTTTCTTGATTTAAATTACTAGCACTTACTAATACACCAATTCGACCACTATGTATATAAGATATTATATTATCACCTTCGATGAAACTAAATCGATTAATTTTTATATTTTCACCTGTTTTTACAATTAATTCTGTTTTCTTTATTTCAAAAACATTTCTAATATCATCAATATTTTTTATTTTTTTTGACAATGCTGTTAAAATAATTTCTTTACCTAATGAATAAAATAAAGTATCTTTCGCAACAAAATCAGTTTGGCAATTCAATTCAACCATAGCACCAATTTTATTTTTAATTTTTGCAAATATCAGTCCTTGATTTGTAATATTATGTATTTTTTTCTCAGCTCGTGCTTGTCCTGATTTTCTTAAATTATCAATTGACAACTCAATATCTCCCTTCTCTTCTATTAGAGCACGTTTACATTCCATAAACCCTGCTCCGGTACGTAATCTCAACTCTTTAATTAGTAAAGCAGTAATATGACTCATAATAATTTTCTCTTCTCTTTTGAATTAAAAATATGAAATGATTATTCTATGTTCATTTTTTTATCTGAATCTAACAACATTTCGCTAAACGAATTACCATTTTGGTTTTTACAAATACTAAGTGATACAGCCTGTAAATATAAAGTCACTGATCTAATAGCATCATCATTACCAGGAATAACATAATCTACACCATCAGGATTAGAATTAGTATCAACTATGGCAAATACAGGAATTCCTAAATTGTTTGCTTCTTTAATCGCAATATTTTCATGAGCAGCATCAATGACAAATAAACAATCAGGTAACCCCCCCATATTCTTAATACCACCTAAACTATTTTCTAATTTAGATAATTCTCGTGTTCTTATTAATGCTTCTTTCTTAGTAATTTTTGAAAAAGTGCCATCTTGTGATTCTGTCTCTAAATCTTTTAAACGTTTTATAGATTGGCGAACAGTTTTCCAGTTAGTTAGCATACCTCCTAACCAACGATGATTAACGTAAAATTGATTGCAATTTAAAGCCGTTTCTTTTATTTTTTTACTGGCTGCTCTTTTAGTACCTACAAATAGTATTTTTCCTTTTTTTAAAGAAATTTTTTTCAATTCAGATAAAGCAAAATTAAACATTGGAAGGGTTTTTTCCAAATTAATGATATGCACTTTATTTCGAGAACCAAAAATAAAAGGTTTCATCTTCGGATTCCAATAGCGTGTTTGATGACCAAAGTGAACACCGGCTTTTAACATATCGCGCATTGATACTATTTCCATGATTATTCCTCAAAATAAAAAAAATTAATAAGAATTTTATAAAAAAAATTATTTTAAATAAAACTAGATAATTCAAATAAATGAAGAAAATATTTTATATTAAATAAGTTTAATATAAATATATCATATTCAATATTAAGAATAATAATTATTATTAATGTCTTTTACTTTTTATTTCAAAATATTATTTATTTGACAATAAAATAAAAAATTATTTTCAAGTAAAATTTAAAACGTATAATTTAAATATTAAAAATTTTATTAAATATAAAAATCGGCTAAATATTATGAATTGCATAATAAAAACAGAATCAGAAATTAAAAAAATGAAAGTATCTGGAAAAATAGCTGCAGAAGTATTAGAAATGATCGAAAACTATATAAAACCCAATATAAGTACCGAGGAAATTAATAATATTTGTCATAATTTCATTATTAAAAAAAAAGCCGTTTCAGCATGTTTAGGATATCATGGTTTTCCAAAGTCTATTTGTATTTCTGTTAATGATGTAGTATGTCATGGAATCCCAAATAAGAATCAAATTTTAAAATCAGGCGATATAGTTAATATCGATGTTACAATTATTAAAAAAAACTATCATGCAGATACATCAAAAATGTTTCTTGTAGGACAAACAAATATTTTATCTCAGCGTTTATGTAAAATAGCTCAAGAAAGTCTATACAAATCTTTAAACATATTAAAACCAGGAATACCGTTATATAAAATAGGTGAAGTTATTCAAAATTACGTCGAAAATAACAACTTTTCAGTTGTAAAAGAATACTGTGGTCATGGCATTGGACGTGCATTTCACGAAGAACCATATGTATTACATTATAAAAATAAAAGTCATGTTATTTTAGAAAAAGGAATGATTTTTACCATTGAACCCATGATTAATGCAGGAAGTCATGAGGTTAAATGTATGAAAGATGGGTGGACTGTTAAAACAAAAGATCATTCTCTATCTGCACAATATGAACATACTGTATTAATAACAGAAAACGGATGTGATATTTTAACATGGCAAAAAAATGAAAAAATTCCATCTAAGTTTATTAATAAATGATTAATCTATTAAAAATTTAATAAAATATTAAATTAGGTCAATTTAAAAAATGAAAAAATATTATGACATTATCGAAAACGCTTATTTAAAAAAAAATGAAGTCAATACTAAAAATATTGATATTGAAACAAAACAAACAATTCATCATGTTATTGAATTATTAAATAGCGGGAAAATTAGAGTTGCAGAAAAAAAAGACAATATATGGATTACAAATCAATGGATAAAAAAAAGCATTTTATTGTATATGTATTTAAATCAAAATAACGTATTTCAAGGAAGTTTCAGTAACTATTACGACAAAATTCCTCTTAAATATGAAAATTACAATGAAAAAAAATTTAAAGAAGAAAGAATTCGTGTAGTTCCACCAGCTACAATTAGGTATGGTTCATTTATTAATTCTAATACTATTATCATGCCATCATATGTCAATATTGGTGCATATGTAGATCAAGGAACTATGATAGATACTTGGACCACGGTAGGTTCTTGTGCTCAAATTGGGAAAAATGTGCATTTATCTGGAGGTGTAGGCATAGGAGGTGTTTTAGAACCTCTACAAAATAATCCTACAATTATTGAGGATAACTGTTTTATTGGAGCACGCTCCGAAATAGTAGAGGGAGTAATCATAGAAGAAGGATCAGTGATCTCTATGGGAGTCTTTATAGGGCAAAGTACTAAAATTTATAATAGAGAAACAGGAGAAATTCTATATGGAAGGGTACCAGCTAACTCTGTAGTTGTTTCTGGAAGTTTACCATCAAAAGATAGAAAATATAATCTGTATGCTGCCGTTATTGTTAAACGAGTAGACTCTAAAACACTTAATAAAGTAGAAATAAATCAACTTTTGCGTGATAAATAGAAAAATGAAAACCGCCCGGTGATTATATCGGGCGGAACAATAAAGTAGTTATTCACTAACTAAGTAAATACTATTATTCCCTCTCTTCACACTAAAAACTAATATATTTGGTTTTGAATCTAAAATATTTTTTAAATCATTTAAATTATTTATTACTTTTTGATTGACTTCTACAATAATATCATCTTTCTTAAAACCAATTTTTGAAGCTTGAGTATTCAATTTTATATTTTCTATTTTTACACCTTTTTGTCCATTTAATGAACAATCACTTAAATCAGCACCTTCAATTCCTGTATAAATATCTCCTAGACTAACACTATTTTTCAAAGATGGTTTTAATTCAACAATCACGTTTTTAGTTATTCCATTTCGGAATATTCCTAATTCCATTTTAGTAGATACTGGCAAAGATCCCACTTCAGCACGTAATGCTGCAAAACTAGAAATTGTTTTTTTATTTAAAGAAACAATAATATCACCTGCTTTAATACCTGCATGAAAAGCAGAAGAATTAGGTAAAACTTGACTTACAAATGCACCTTTTTGAGCATTTATTTTCATTACATGAGCTAAATCTGAATTTAGTTCCATGCCTATTATGCCTAATTCTCCACGTTTTACTTGTCCAAATTTAACCATTTGTTCTGTAAGATTTTTAACCATATTTCCAGGAATAGCAAATCCAATTCCAATATTACCTCCGTCTGGTGCTAATATTGCAGTATTGATACCTATTAATTCACCTTTTAAATTAACTAATGCACCACCAGAATTACCTCTGTTAATAGCTGCATCAGTTTGAATAAAATTTTCGTAATGCTCAATGTTTAATCCACTTCGTCCCAACGCCGAAATAATACCAGAAGTTACCGTTTCACCAAGACCGTATGGATTACCAATAGCTACAGTATAATCACCTACTCGAAGAGTATCAGAATCAGCAATTTTTATTGCACTTAAATTTTTCGCATTTTTTAGCTGTATTAAAGCAATATCGGAACGAGAGTCTTTACCAATTATAGAGGCTTCATAACGACGTCCGTCACTTAATTGTACTTGAATTTTATTTGCATTTTCTACAACATGATTATTTGTTACAGCATATGCCTTATCAGCATTAATAATTACACCGGAACCCAGAGCATGAAATTTTTCATGCATACTATTAGAATTTGGATTAGAACGACAAAAAGGAGAATTTCGAAATGGTGAATTACCCTGACAAAAAGGAGAATTATGACCAAAAAAGGGTTGAAATTGATGAGGTAAACGAGAAGTATGAACTACAGTGCTTCCTTCTATATTGATACTGATTACTGAAGGCATAACTTTTTCTAACATAGGAGCTAAACTAGGAGCTAGTTGTACAGAAGAAACATTTTGAGAAGAAGTAAAATTTTTATTCCCCCAAGACATTCCAAAACTTAGTAATAGCGTTAAAAAAAGCATTATCCCGCTTAATACTATATTTATTCTTTTCATCTTTTCTTTCTCGTAAATTACAATCTGATCTTATAAATAAAACTAATAAAAAATATTATTATTAAATCACAATAAATTTTAGTATACACTCGATATTTGATTAACTCCATCGATGGTTAAATAAAAAATAAATTTATCGAAATAAAAATACAAAAATAATTTATAATAAATTTTTATTTTAAAACGGATAATTTCATATCAATGATTTTAAATTTTATATTTAATGTTTTTTTTTGTTTATAATTTTTTTTACAATTTTACATAAAAATGAAGAAAAAAAATCTATAAAATTGAAAGGAAAAACTATGGGTACATATTGGCAAGTTAAAATTCCATATGTACCAAATCAATTACATATAAAAAATTTAATACAAAGAAAATTAGATGAAGATGAAAAATTATTATCTTCTTGGAAAAAAAATTCTTTAGTATCTAAATTTAATAAACTAAAAAAAAACCAACTATTAGCTATTGATAAAAAATTCTTTAAAATTATTTCAATAGCATTAAAAATAAATAAAAAAACTTATGGAAAACTAGATATTACAATTGGCAATCTAATTAATATATGGGGATTTGGTAATCAAAAAAAACCACATAACTATCCTTCTATTAATAAAATAAAACAAGTTATGGCTCTTACCGGAATGAAACACTTAAGTTTAATTAGCAATGCTAATAAACATTACATCAAAAAAAATATAGATGGCATGAAAATTAATCTTTCTACATTAGGAGAAGGATTTGCAGCAGATCATCTTTCCTCAGTTCTCAAAAAAGAAGGAATAGAAAATTATACTATTTCAATAGGAGGTACAGTATTAGTTAAAATAAAAAATAAAGAAAATTCTAAAATTATTGCAATTCAAAAACCTACTGATAAAATACAATCAATTCATTTATTAATTCACTTAAAAAACAAATCTATTAGTACAGCTGGTACATATCGCAATTATTATTATTTAAAAGGCAAAAAAATTTCACATTTAATCGATCCTAAAACAGGAATGCCTGTAACGCACAACTTAATATCAGTAAGTGTAATTTCATCAACTGCTTTAGAAGCTGATGGTTGGGATAGCGCATTACTTATTTTAGGTTTTAAAAAAGCTAAAATATTAGCATTAAGAGAAAATCTTGCAGTTTGTCTTATAACTAAAAAAAATAATACATTTTCAACATGGATATCACCCTGTTTTAAAAAATTTTTAATCAATACTTGATTGATAATATTAAATATATTTGTAATAATAAAATAATTCAATTAATTAATCTAAAAATTAAGTTTTCTACAAATTTTAAAAAATGAAGTAAAAAATAAAAATTTTTTAATATTTTAAATTATTTTTTTTTTATCTAGATAAACTATCAGGATAAACTACAAATAGAAAACTAGGAAATAAAACCTAATAAATTAGCATCCTGGAGGAAAAAATTGGAAATATTATCAGGAGCCGAAATGGTCATCAGATCATTAATTAATCAGGGAATACAGCATATATTTGGTTATCCTGGTGGTGCTGTCCTAGATATTTATGATGCTCTAAAAACTGTTGGCGGAGTTGAACATATTTTAGTAAGACATGAACAAGCAGCAACTCACATGGCTGATGGATATGCGAGATCTACTGGGAAAATAGGTGTTGTATTAGTCACATCAGGACCAGGTGCTACCAACGCTATTACCGGTATTGCTACAGCTTATATGGATTCTATCCCAATGGTCGTCATTTCCGGTCAAGTTGCCTCATCATTAATCGGATACGATGCATTTCAAGAATGTGACATGATTGGTATTTCTCGTCCTATAGTTAAACATAGTTTTTTAGTAAAAAGAACTGAAGATATACCTATAATTTTTAAGAAAGCTTTTTGGTTAGCATCTACCGGACGACCTGGTCCAGTAGTTATTGATTTACCAAAAGATATTTTAAAAAAAACAAATAAATACAATTTTATATGGCCAAAAAATATACATATACGTTCCTATAACCCAACAACTAAAGGTCATCAGGGACAAATCAAAAAAGCATTACGTATTCTATTAAAAGCAAAAAAACCTATTATCTACGCAGGTGGAGGAATAATCAGTTCTAACAGCAGTGAAGAATTACGTATATTTGCAGAAAAGATCAATTGTCCTGTAACAACATCTTTAATGGGATTAGGAGCATTTCCTGGAAATCACATTCAAAGTATTTCTATGTTAGGTATGCATGGAACTTATGAAGCTAATATGGCTATGCATTATTCTGATGTAATTTTTGCAATTGGTGTACGATTTGATGATCGAACAACAAATAATTTAAAGAAATATTGTCCAAATGCTACTATTTTACATGTTGACATTGATCCTACTTCAATTTCTAAAACTGTTTCAGCAGATATTCCTATTGTTGGAGATGCTAAACAAGTTTTAAAAGAAATGATTGAATTAATAAAAAAAGAAAAACAAATTCATTCTTTAAAAGAATGGTGGTCTTCCATAGGAAAATGGAAAAAAATTAAAAGCTTAGAATACAATAAAAAAAGTAATAAAATAAAACCACAAAAAATTATTCAAACTCTTTTTAAGTTAACAAAGGGAACGTCTTATATTACTTCAGATGTTGGTCAACATCAAATGTTTACTGCGTTATATTATCAATTTAATAAACCTAGACGTTGGATTAATTCAGGTGGATTAGGTACTATGGGATTTGGATTGCCTGCTGCTTTAGGGGTCAAATTAGCATTACCGAAAGCTACTGTAATTTGTGTTACTGGAGATGGCAGTATTCAAATGAATATTCAAGAATTATCTACAGCACGACAGTATAATCTTGCAGTTTTAATATTAAATCTTAATAATTCTTCTTTAGGTATGGTTAAACAATGGCAAGACATGATCTATTCTGGAAGACATTCACATTCATATATGGATTCACTTCCAGACTTCGTAAAATTAGTTGAATCATACGGACATATTGGTTTAAAGGTAAAAACAAATGAAGAATTAGAAGAAAAATTAATATTAGCATTAAAAAAACTATCTGAAGGTAATTTAGTTTTTTTAGATATTCAAATAGATGATTCTGAGCATGTTTATCCTATGCAAATTCAAGGTGGTGGCATGAATGAAATGTGGTTAAGGAAAAAAGAGGTTTCCTAAAAATATGCGAAGAATTTTATCTGTTCTCTTAGAGAATGAATCAGGTGCATTATCACGAGTCATAGGATTGTTTTCACAGCGAGGTTACAATATAGAAACAATTACAGTCGCACCAACAGAAGATCCTTCTCTATCAAAAATGACTATACAAACAATCGGAAATGAAAAATCTATTGAGCAAATTGAAAAACAACTACACAAATTAATTGATGTATTAAGAGTAATAAAAGTCGGACAAAATTCTCATATAGAACGTGAAATAATGTTATTAAAGGTACAAACAAACAACTGTAAAAAAGATGATGTTAAACATATTACCGAAGTATTTCGAGGACAAATTGTAGATATAACATCTACAACATATGTATTACAGATTACTGGTACTGCAAAAAAATTAGATTCTTTTCTTAAAATAATTAGAAATACAACAGAAATCATTGAAATGACTCGTTCTGGGATAGTGGGAATTGCTCGAGGTTAACTTTTTTGTAAACATAGAAAATAACTTCTATTGAAAAAAATTCTTTTAAAAAAAAGATTTTTTATTTATATAACAATATTTAAAAATAATTTATAAAAAATACATTAAACATAGTCATTTTCATTTGAAAATGACTATGTACTTTCTTTATTTATATCATGTATATTCCAATATGAATCAAACAATCAAACATATTTCTGTAATGAAAAAAGAACTAATCGAATCATTAAAAATAAAAAAAAATGGCATTTATATTGATGGTACATTTGGAATGGGTGGTCATGCCCTTTCAATTTTAAAAACAATAGGAAGAGAAGGAAGACTCTATGCTATTGATAGAGATCCAAATTCTGTATTTATAGGCAATCAAATTAAAGACAAACGTTTTCATATTATTCATTCAAATTTTTCAAAAATTTTAAATTATGCAAAATATAATAACATTATTGGCAAAGTTAACGGAATATTATTTGATCTTGGAACATCATCACTGCAAATAGAAAATGAAAAAAGAGGCTTTTCATTTAAAAAAAATGGTCCTTTAGATATGAGAATGAATCCACATGCTGGTATTTCTGCTTCAGAGTGGCTTTTCAAAAGTGATATAAATAAAATTTATTTTGTTTTAAAAAATTTTGGGGAAGAGCGATTTTCAAAAAGAATTGCTTATGCAATAAAAGACTATTGCAAAAAAAAGAAAATAAACAATACTTTTGAACTGGTAGATATTATAAAAAAAGCAACACCTATAAAAAACAAATTTAAACATCCTGCGAAAAGAACTTTTCAAGCTATTAGAATTTATATTAATCAAGAACTAGAAGAAATTAAAAAAGGATTAGAAAATAGCTTAAAAATATTAAAGCCAGGAGGTCGTCTTTCTATTATTAGTTTTCATTCTTTAGAAGATAGAATAGTAAAAAATTTTATGATGAAATATAGTAAAAAAGCTACTGTTCCATATGGTTTACCAATTACAGAAAATAAATTAGAAACATTAAGAATATGTAAATTAAAAATTATTAATCGAATTTTTCCGACTCAAAAAGAAATTGAAAAAAATCCTCGAGCTCGCAGCTCTGTGCTTCGCACAGCTGAATTAAAAGAATAAATATGAAAATAAAACGTTATGATTTACCAAAAATAATTAAAAAAGATTTTTTTATATATGGAAAAATTCATTTAATTTTACTATTAGCAATAATTTTATCTGCTAATTCTGTTGTTATTGTAGTCTACAATACTCGACTACTAATTGCTGAAGAAGAAAATTTAAATTTAAAAACAAAAAAAAAAGATGATGAATGGAGAAATTTAATCATTGAAAAAAATGCTATTTCTATGCCTTCTATTCATTAAAAATCTATATTTTAAATCAAATAAAAAATATGTCTAAAATATATAGATAGATAAAAATATAAACGAAAAAAATGAACTTATTTAAAGAAAAAAAAATAAAAAAAATAATTTATATAAATTGGCGTTTTGTCACATTATGCAGTATTGTTTTTTTATTTTTAGTAATTTTAACATTACGCATAATATTTCTTCAAATAATAAATTCTAAAAAATTAGCATACGAAGGAGATCGTAGAACACTAAGAATACAATCAGTAATAAATAGAAGAGGCATAATTAATGATCGATTAGGATACCCATTAGCTGTAGCTGTTCCAGTCAATGCAGTATTTATAGATCCCACAATGATTACCAATAAAAACGATATAAAAAATAACATACGTTGGAAAGCATTATCAGAGATACTATCTATTCCATTAAATAAATTAATATTTTTTATTAATTCAGATAAAAATATTAAGTTTATTTATTTAGCTCGTCAAATTAATCCAGAAATCGGAGATTATATTAAAGCATTAAAATTACCAGGAGTTTTTTTGATAGAAGAATCAAAACGATACTATCCTACTGGTGCTATCGCAGCTCAATTAATTGGGATAAATAATATAGATGGAGAGGGAATTGAAGGTATAGAAAAAAGTTTTAATTCATATTTAACAGGCACACCAGGTAAAAGAAAAATAAGAAAAGATAATCAAGGACAAATAATCGAAAACGAATCTTTAATTAATAAATCCAATTCTAATAATTTAATACTCAGTATTGACAAAAAATTACAAACAATCGTATATCAAAAATTGAATAATGCTGTTAACGAAAATCAAGCAGATTTTGGAATTGCAATTTTAATTAATATTGAAACTGGAGAAATATTAGCTATGGCTAATAGCCCTTCATATAATCCAAATAATATGCAATACATGATTAACAAAAATCTTCGTAATAAAGCTATTACAGATATTTTTGAACCAGGATCGACAGTTAAACCAATAGTTATTATGGAAGCATTAAAAAGAGGAATAATTAAAAAAAACTCAATAATTAACACAAAACCTTATTTTATAAAAAAACATAAAATAACAGATGTTGCATACCATGAAAAATTAAATATAACAGGAATATTAAAAAAATCTAGTAATGTTGGGGTATCAAAAATTGCATTATCTATGAATACCTCAGAACTGATTAATAGCTATATTAAATTTGGATTAGGACAGCCAACTAATTTAGGATTAATCGGAGAACAAAAAGGTTTTCTTCCTAAGAAAAAAAAATTATCAGATCTAGAAAAAGCGACTTTTTCTTTTGGATACGGACTTATGATAACTCCTCTGCAATTAGCTCGTCTATATACAATTATTGGAAGCTATGGAATTTATCGTCCTCTTTCAATTATTAAAATTGATCATCCGTTATATGAAAAAAGAATTTTTCCTAAAAGGTATGTAAAAAATGTTATCCATATGATGGAAACTGTTGCTCACCCTGGAGAAGGTGGTTCTCAAGCAGCTATTAAAGGATATCGTGTTGCAATTAAAACAGGAACTGCGAAAAAAGTAGGTATTCACGGATACTATATCAAAAAATATATAGCCTATACTGCAGGAATAGCACCAGCTAGCAATCCAAAATTTTCTTTAACAATTATAATTGATAATCCTAAAGGAGAAAAATATTATGGAGGTGCAGTATCTGCGCCAGTTTTTAGTAAAATAATGAAATTAGTACTGAAAGAAATGAAAATTAAACCAGATAATTTAAAAAACAAATTATCGTAATATTCTAAAAAAATCAATGAAAAAAAATAACTTAAAATATATTCTATTTCCATGGATTAAAAACACTCCTCAAAAAAAATTTTCAAATCTATCCTTAGATAGTCGAAAGCTAACTTCTAAAGACGTTTTTATAGCTATAAAAGGCACAAAAAAAGATGGAAATGATTTTATTTTTGAAGCAGTTAAAAAAAGGGTAGTAGCAATACTATCTGAAACTAAAGAGAAAAAAAAACATGGGGAAATCAATTATATTAATAATATTCCTATATTATCTTTTTTTAAATTATCTGAAAAAATTTCAAATTTAGCAGCAAGAGTCTATAAAGAACCAGCTAAAACATTAAAAATTATTGGTGTAACTGGAACTAATGGAAAAACTACTGTGACACAATTAATTAATCAATGGAGTGAGTTATTAGGTAAAAAAATTGCTACAATGGGTACTTTAGGAAATGGTTTTTATAATGCATTAAAAACTACAAAAAATACTACTTCTTCAGCTATTGATATTCAATCATTTTTACACATCGCTGCAAAAAAAAAAATTAATTTAGTTACTATGGAAGTTTCATCACACGGTTTGGTACAAAATCGTGTAAAAAACATTCCATTCTATATTGGAATATTTACAAATTTAACTCAAGATCATTTAGATTATCATAAAAATATGAAACAATATGAATCAGCAAAATGGTCTTTTTTTAGTCAACATAAAATAAAAAAAATAATATTAAACGCTAATGATAAATATGCAAAAAAATGGTTAAGAAAACTCTCTGATAAATATACAATTGCAGTGACTATACAAAATGAAAAACAAAAAAAATATTCTACAAAATGGATAAATGCTACTGGTATAAAATATAACGTTAATTCTACTGATGTAGAATTCGAATCTAGTTGGGGTCAAGGAATCTTATCAACTTGTTTAATCGGTTATTTTAATATACAAAATCTATTATTATCATTTGCATCTATGCTAGAAATGAACTATAAGTTATCAGATCTTATTAATACATCTATTCAACTTCAACCAATCCTAGGTAGAATGCAAAAATTTGACGTTTTTGGAAAACCAAAAGTTATTATAGATTATGCTCATACCCCTGATGCATTAAAAAAAGCATTAAACGCAATTAAATCTTATTATGTAAAAAAAAAATATGGTGTATATTTGGATGTGGCGGAGAAAGAGATCAAACAAAACGTCCTTTAATGGGATCTATTTCGGAAAAAATAGCTGATCGAGTAATAATTACAAATGACAATCCTAGAAATGAAAATCAAAATAAAATTATCAAAGAAATTGTACAAGGGTGCATAAAAAAAGAAAAAATAATAATTATTCCTAATAGAGAAAAAGCAATATCTTCTACTTTTTTCAAAGCGAATATTGATGATATAATTTTTATATCTGGAAAAGGACATGAAAATCAACAAATAATTAAGAATAAAATAATTAATTATTCAGATCAAAAAGTAGTAATAAAATTATTGGAAAAAAAAATATGATTCCTTTATCTTTAAAGAAAATTGCCATTATTACTAATGGTCAACTATACGGAAGGGATTTAGTAATAAATGACATTGTAATAGATACAAAACAAGTTACATTAGGTTGTCTTTTTATTGCTTTAAAGGGTAAGCAATTTGACGCATATATATTTATAAAAGAAGCAGTTAACAAAGGTTGCGCTGCAATTATAAGTCAAAAAAAAATAAATTATAATGTTTCTTACATAATAGTAGAAGATACATCTATTGCTTTAGGGAAAATTGCATCTTGGATTCGTCAAAAAATCAATCCTAAAATACTTGCGATTACTGGATCTTGTGGAAAAACGTCAGTAAAAGAAATGACTAAATCAATACTAGAAAAAAATAAAAAAATAATATCTACAATTGATAATTTAAATAATCATATAGGAGTACCTATAACCTTGATAAGGTTGACAAAAAAACACAAATATGGAGTAATTGAGTTAGGTGCTAATAATCCTGGTGAAATTTCTTATACTTCTAATATTGCACAACCAAATACAGTTTTAATAAACAATATTTATCATGCACATTTACAAGGTTTTAAATCATTATTAGGAGTATCCAAAGCAAAATCAGAAATATTATCTGGTCTAAGATCGCAAGGTACAGTCATTATCAACTTAGACAGCAATCATCTTTCTCAATGGAAAAAAAAGATAAAAAATAAAAATGTTTTTTATTTTTCTATCGAAAAAAAAAAGAAAGTAATTTTTTTTCTACTAACATTACAATACATACAAATAAAACATGTTTTACCATGTACACACCATCTGGTAAAATAGATATTAAATTGCCTTTTCTAGGATATCAAAGCGTCTCTAATGCTTTGGCAGCTAGCGCTCTCGCATTTTCTCTTCATATACCTTTAAAACAAATTAAAGATGGTCTATTATCAACACCTACATTACCTGGTAGATTAGAATCAATTAAATTAAGCATAAATAAAATTTTAATTAATGATACATATAATTCTAATGTCGCATCAATGATAAGTGCAATTAAGGTATTAGAAAAAATGCCAGGTTACAAAATACTAGTAGTCAGTGATATGGCTGAGTTAGGAGAAAAAAGTATTCTATATCATAAAATGATAGGCAATATTGCTAATTTATCTAAAATAGATAGTATCTTAACTATAGGTAAAAATAGTTATGAAATTAGTAAAATATGTAAAAATAGCATACATTTTTTAGAAAAAGAAAAATTAAAACAAAGTTTGAAAGAAACAATTTTAAAAGAAGATCAAACTACAGTTTTAATTAAAGGATCTCGTAATACAAAAATGGAACAAATAGTAGAATACCTAATTAAGGAGTTTAAAAATGCTGATTTATCTTAATCAATATTTACATATAAAAATATTGTCTTACGTTTCATTTCGAATAATTTTTAGTTTACTGACATCTTTTTTTATTAATTTATATTTTGCTCCATACATTATTTCTTATTTTAAAAAATTACAAAAATATCAAGTAATACGTCAAGACGGACCAGTAACACATCATTTAAAAAAAAAACACCTACTATGGGAGGGGTATTTATACTCTTTTCAATCTTTATTTCTATTTTTCTTTATTGTAATTTATCTAATCTGGATATTTGGTATGTTATAGGTGTTTTAGTAGGATATGGCTTGATTGGGTTTTTAGATGACTATAAAAAAATACGATATAATCATCCTAAGGGATTAAAGATCTTGTGGAAATTTTTTTTATTGTCAATAATTGCTGTTATTATTATCTATGCCATTCATTTGAATTTAAGTAATACTACTAATATTGAATTAGTAATTCCATTTTACACTAAAGTAGTTTTTAAAATCAATTATCTATATATGTTTTTATGTTATTTTGTTATTGTTGGAACTAGTAATGCAGTAAATCTAACAGACGGATTAGATGGATTAGCAATTATGCCAATAATTTTATTATCATTAGGTTTAGGATTGCTTTCTTTTTGTAGTTCAAATGTTATTTTTTCAAAATATATGAATATTCCTTATTTATCAAAATCAAATGAATTAAGTATTTTATGTATGACAATAATTGGATCAGGATTAGGATTTTTATGGTTTAACTCTTATCCAGCTAAAATATTTATGGGTGATGTTGGATCATTATCATTAGGTGGTGCTTTAGGAACAATATCTATATTATTACATCAAGAATTTTTATTATTAATTTTAGGTGGTGTTTTCGTCTTTGAAACTATATCAGTAATATTACAAATTATATACTTCAAATTTAGAAAAAAAAGAATTTTTAAAATGGCACCTATTCATCATCATTATGAAATACAAGGATTATCAGAATCTGTCATTGTCGTAAGATTTTGGATTATTTCTATGCTGCTTTTATTCATAGGAATACTATCTTTAAAGGTAAATTAATGTCGTATAATTATTTTGGAAAAAAAATACTAATTTTAGGATTGGGATTGACTGGAATATCATGTATTAACTTTTTTCTAAAAAAAGGAATACAACCTCGAGTAATAGATGAATCTAATAAACCTATTTTTTTAAATAAAATTCCCAAAAATATTGAATACAAGTTAGGAAATTTAAAAGAAAATTGGATTTTAGAATCTGATTTAATTATTATCAGTCCAGGTATTTCTTCTTTTAAACCTATTTTAATGAAAGCCCGTTCATTAGGCATCGATATCATTAGCGATATTGAATTATTTTCTAGAGAAACAAAATGTCCAATCATTTCTATTACTGGTACTAATGGCAAAAGTACTGTGGCAACTATGGTAAAAAAAATTGCAGAAAAATCAGGATATAAAGTTTTATTAGGAGGAAATATTGGATTCCCAGTATTAGAAATGCTCAATAAAAAAGCTAGTTTATATGTACTTGAATTATCTAGTTTTCAATTAGAAACTACATTTAATTTGAAGTCAAAAATAGCTGTAGTTCTCAATATTACTGAAGATCATCTTGATAGATATCCAGAAGGTTTTGAACAATATAAAAAAACTAAATTGTCTATTTATAATAAAGCTAAAATTTGTTTAATTAAATTAAAAAAAGGAGAAAAAAAACCATTTAACACAAAATCAAAAAAATATATTAGTTTTGGAACGTGTAATAATAATGATTATTATATTAATTATGAAAAAGAAAAAGCAATTTTATTCCATAAAAACAAAAAAATAGTTGATACTAGTAACATTTTATTAAATGGACATCATAACTATGAAAATATACTTACATCATTAGCAATTTCAGACCAAATGAAATTTGATCAAAAAGTTTCAATAAATGTACTTAAAAAATTTTTAGGATTACCACATAGATTTCAAACAGTACACATTAATAATAATATATCCTGGATTAATGATTCTAAATCCACAAATGTTGACAGTACAAAAGCTGCTCTTAAAAATTTAAAGATAAAGGGAACAATATGGTTATTGCTAGGAGGAGATGGAAAATCTTCTAATTTCAATATTTTAAAAAAATATTTCGAAAAAATAAAAATAAAAATATATTGTTTTGGAAAGGATGGTCTTAATCTATCAAAACTATGCAAAAAAAAATCTATCTATACTAAAACTTTAAAACAAGCCATAATTTTAATATCAAAAAAAATTCAACCAGGTGATGTTGTTCTTTTATCACCAGGATGCAGCAGTAAAGATCAATTTTCTAATTTTGAAGAAAGAGGGAATCTTTTCATAAAATTATCCAAGGAAATAAATTAATGTTTTTTTTAAAAAAAAAAACTATATTGTATTATACGATCGTGTATTAGTATGGTTAACTTTAGGTTTATGTATAACAGGATTAGTGATGGTAACTTCTTCATCGATCCCTATAGGTCAAATTTTATATCACGATCCCTTTTTTTTTGTGAAAAGGGAAATATTTTATTTTTTTTTAATATTTTTATTATCTTTTATTCTTTTACGTATACCTATGTCATTTTGGGAAAAAAATAGTAATTTAATATTAATTATTTCAATTTTTTTGCTTACAATTGTATTATTAATAGGAAAATCAGTACATGGATCATATCGATGGATAAATATAGGTATATTACATATACAACCTGCTGAAATATGTAAAATATCTTCATTTTTCTATATATCTAATTATTTATCGAGAAAAACAAATGAAGTACGTAATAATTTTTGGGGTTTTTTAAAACCTATAACAATTATAATAATACAATCAGTTCTTCTATTAGCAGAACCGGATTTAGGAACAGTTATTGTTTTATTTCTAACTACTTTATCAGTTTTATTTCTTTCTGGAGTAAAAATAAAACAATTTTTTATAATTATTTTTTTTGTGACTTTAATTATTACTGCTTTAGTTTTATTTGAACCATATCGTATTAAAAGAATCTTATCGTTTTGGAATCCTTGGAAAGATCCATTTGGTAATGGGTATCAACTAACACAATCTTTAATAGCTTTAGGACGTGGTCATTTTTTCGGACAAGGTCTAGGTAATTCAATACAAAAATTAAATTATTTACCAGAAGCTCATAGTGACTTTATATTTTCTATAATAGGTGAAGAATTAGGCTATATAGGCTGTTTTTTAATATTACTAATGATTTTTTTTATTTCTTTTCGAGCTATGTATATTGGACAACAATCTTTTGAAAAAAAACAAGTTTTTTCAGGATTTTTAGCTTGTTCAATTGGTTTATGGTTTAGTTTTCAAACACTTATAAATATTGGAGCTGTAACTGGTATACTACCTACTAAAGGTTTAACGTTACCATTAATCAGCTATGGCGGTTCAAGTTTAATTGTTAATTTAATGGCTATTTGTATATTATTAAGAATTGATTTTGAAATACGATTAAGCGAACATCAAGCTTTTCCTAAAGGCATTTAAATGAATTCTAAAAGAATAATAATTTTAGCAGGCGGTAGCGGAGGACATGTTTTTCCAGGTCTTACTATTGCGAAACACTTAATTAAAAAGGGATGGGATATTAATTGGATAGGTACAAAGAATAAAATAGAATCTGAAATTATTCCAAAATGTAATATTAAAATTCATTTTATAAAAATTCAAGGACTACGTAATAGTAGCTTAAAAAATTTGATTATGACTCCAATCAATGTATTAAATTCTTATCTTCAAGTGAGGAAGATAATAAAAAATTGGATACCGGATATTATTTTAGGAATGGGAGGATACGTATCAGGTCCTGGCGGATTAGCAGCATGGAGCTGTAAAATTCCTTTTATTTTACATGAACAAAACAAAATTGCAGGGATAACAAACAAATTACTTTCTAAAATTTCTACAAAAAATATGCAGGCTTTTTCTGGAACTTTATTAAATGCAGAAATAGTCGGAAATCCTATTCGTAAAAATATTATAGATATACCACCTCCAATTAAACGTTTCAAAAACAGAAAAGGTCCATTAAGAATTTTAATTATTGGAGGAAGTCAAGGTGCTTCTATTTTCAATAAAATCCTTCCAAAAATATCATTTTTTTTACAAGAAAAAGCTATTATTTGGCATCAATCAGGTAATAATGATTTACAAAAAACTAGAAAAAAATACAAAAAATATAGTACGTATAAACATATAGTCAGCTCTTTTATAAAAAATATAGCAGAAGCATATGAATGGGCAGATATAATTATATCTCGATCCGGTGCTTTAACAGTAAGTGAAATTACTGTAGTAGGATTAGGTGCAATATTCATACCTTATCCTCATAAAGATAAGCAACAATATTTAAATGCAGAAGATCTAGAAAATAACGGTGCTGCGAAAATTATTGAACAATCAATGTTTACTGCAGAATTAATTATAAAAATATTAAATTCTCTAAACAGAGAAAAACTGTTTATAATGGCTAAAAAAGCTTATTCTCTTGGAATTAGAAATTCTACATCAAAAATTTCCAAAATTATTCACGATGTTAGCAATAAAATATAAACAATTGCTAACAATACAAATATTAAATATTTTTACTTAAAAAATTAAAAAATGAACATAAATAAGATAAAAAAAAATAATTTTTTTAAAGAAAAAAAAATTCTAAAAATTCATCTGATTGGAATTGCTGGATCAGGAATGAGTGGAATTGCTTTAATTTTATTCAATTTAGGATATAAAATCAGTGGTTCGGATTTATTAGAAAACTTTATGACAAAAAAATTAAAAAATATGGGAATAAATATTTATTTTCAACATTCTGAAGAAAATATTAAATATGCTGATTTTATTATTATATCTAGTGCGATTCCTTCTGATAATCCCGAAATTAAAGCAGCTAAAAAAAAAATATTCCTATATTATTAAGAGCTGAAATGCTTCAAATATTCATGCAATTTAAATTTGGAATAGCAGTTTCAGGGACACATGGAAAAACTACAACTACTTCAATGATTTTTGATATATTAAATCAAAATAAATTAGATCCTACAGTTATTAATGGAGGTTTGATAAAATCAATTAATTCTCATGCAAAACTTGGGTTTTCTAAATATTTTATTGCAGAAGCAGATGAAAGTGATGGTTCTTTTCTTTGTTTAAATCCAACAACAGCTATTATAACTAATATAGAACCTGATCATATAGATAATTATAATGGTGAATTTAAACTATTAAAAAAAACATTTTTAGATTTCTTAAATAAAATTCCATCATACGGTATTGCTATACTATGTACAGACAACAAAGCCATTCTTAATATTTTACCGAAAATAAAATGCAAAGTTATTACATATGGATTTAATAAAAGTGCAGAATTTCGTATTACATCTTATAAACAATCTGATTTTATAAGTAATTTTACATTAATTAGAAAAAAACAATTAAATAATTTAGAAATTATCTTAAATTTACCCGGTGAACATAACGCATTAAATGCTACAGCTGCTATTGCTTTTGCAACATATCAAAAAATACCTGATGAAAAAATTTATCAATCGTTAAAAAATTTTAAAGGCACTTCAAGACGATTTGAATATGTTGGAAAATTATTTATAAAAAAAAAATCTATTCAAAATAAAAGTGTTATGTTAATAAATGATTATGGACATCATCCTACTGAATTATCTGAAACTATTAAAACAATACGAAAAAGCTGGCCTAAAAAAAATTTAATAATGATATTTCAACCTCATCGATATACAAGAACCCGAAATCTATATTTCGATTTTATTAAAATTTTATCTCAAGTAGACTCTTTATTAATACTAAATGTATATTCTGCAAACGAATCATTTATTTCAGGAGCAGATAGTTTTTCACTTTATAGTGACATAAAGAAAATAAAAAAAAATGTAATCTTAGTAACTAATCGCAATTTAATATTAAATTATCTTCTGCCTCATTTAAACGGAAATGATATTATTTTAATACAAGGTGCGGGAGATATAGATACTATAATAAATAAAATTTTTATCTTAAAAAATAAAAAAGTGATAATATGAAAAAAAAAATAGCAGTATTATTAGGAGGAAATTCTTCTGAAAGAAAAATTTCAATTAAATCAGGATATGCAATTCTTCAAAGTTTATTAAGATCTGGATTTAACGCATATGCAATTGATACTCGTGATTTTCCTATTATGCAACTAAAAAAACAAGGTTTTGACAGTGCTTATATTGCACTGCATGGAACAGGAGGTGAAGATGGTAGTATTCAAGGAATTCTTGAATATTTAAATATTCCTTATACAGGTAGTGGAATCATGTCCTCTGCAATTTCTTTAGATAAATGGAGAACTAAATTATTGTGGAAATCTTTATCGCTGCGAGTATTACCAGATATATATCTACAAAAAAAAGATATTTCAAAATATACGTATTCTTATATTTTAAAAAAAATTTTAAAATTAAAATTTCCCGTTGTAATAAAACCAAATAATGCTGGTTCTAGTATAGGAATCACAATAGTTAATCATCCAGATCTATTAATTGACTCTATTAATCTCG
The DNA here is from genome assembly GCF_000007365.1 of Buchnera aphidicola str. Sg (Schizaphis graminum). NCBI lineage: Bacteria > Pseudomonadati > Pseudomonadota > Gammaproteobacteria > Enterobacterales > Erwiniaceae > Buchnera > Buchnera aphidicola. The sequence goes on along the minus strand of NC_004061.1, from coordinate 236,700 downwards.
CATTCAATTATAGTAATAATATAATTATTGAAAAATTTTTAAAAGGAACGGAATACACAGTATCAATTCTTAATAAAAAAGTATTACCTCCGATAAAAATTATTACAAAAAATAATTTTTACGATTATAGTTCTAAATATATAGAATCTTCGACTGAATATATATGTCCAAGTGGATTAAATTATCAAAAAGAAGAAGAGTTAAAAAAAATTGTAGAAATAGCTTGGAATTCTTTAGGATGTAAAGGTTGCGGAAGAATCGATGCAATATTAGATAATAAAGATAAATTTTGGTTGTTAGAAATAAACACTATTCCTGGCATGACTCATCGAAGTTTAGTTCCAATGGCAGCTAAAAGTATAGGAATATCATTTGATGAACTGATATTAAAAATTTTGAAAATAAATAAATAAATAAAAAAAATAATTTTTATAATTATTACTAATTTTTAATTTTTTGATTAATAAAACTATTTAAAATTAAAAATTTCTTCAATAAAGATCAGAACAGAATATACTATATTAGTGATATTTGTAATTTAATAAATAGCTATATCCTATAATATTTTTTTAAATAATCTTGTATAAATAAAAAAATAAACTAATTTATAAAAATTAATCATTTCTATAAAATAAACACCGTAAAAAAGCAAATATTATTTATATTAAATAATTACGTTATAAAATAAATATAAAAAATTAGAAATCCTGTTTTATTATAAAAGTAATATTTAAAAATATAGTATAGGCTAAAGAATAATGATTATATCAAAAAATAGAAAATTAGTAGTTGGATTAGAGATCGGCACTACGAAAGTGGTAACTTTAGTAGGAGAAGTTTTAACAAATGGTAAAATAAAAATAATTGGAATCGGAATATGTCAATCTAACGGAATAGACAAAGGTAGAATAAATAATTTAGATGCAGTAATTTCATGTATACGAGAATCTATCCATCAAGCTGAAATTATGGCTAATTGTCAAATAACTTCTGTTTATTTATCTTTGTCAAGTAAGTATATTAACTGTCAAAATGAAATAGGCATAGTTCCTATTTCTGAAGATGAAGTTACAAAAGAAGATATAGAAAACGTAATACATACTGCAAAATCTGTAAAAATTCTTAATGAACATCATATATTACATGTAATTCCACAAGAGTATTCTATTGATCAACAATCTGGTATAAAAAATCCTATAGGTTTATCTGGAACAAGAATGCAAGTAAGAGTACATTTAATTACATGTCATCAAAATATGGCTAAAAATATTATTAAAGCAGTAGAAAAGTGTGATATTAAAGTTGATCAAGTTATATTTTCTGGTCTTGCTTCTAGCAAAGCTGTTTTAACTGAAGATGAATGTAAACTGGGCGTTTGTATGATTGACATAGGAGGAGGAACAATAGACCTTATTACTTATATTGATGGATCTATACAAGATAGTCAGGTTATTCCATATGCAGGTAATATTGTAACTAAAGATATTTCATATGCTTTTAGTACATCTTATTCTGATTCAGAAAAGATCAAAATTAAATATGGTTCTGCAATAAAACTTTCTCCTGGAACATCAAAAAACATTGATTTGTCCAGTAAATATGGAAATTTTCAGAAAAATTTACAACAAGATACAGTGATAGAAGTAATTGAATCAAGATATAATGAATTATTGCATTTAATTAACAATAGAATTCTTTATGTACAAAAAAAACTTTATAAAGAAGGAAGAAAATATCAATTAACAGGTGGTATAGTTCTTACTGGAGGTGCTTCAACAATTTCGTTTTTAACAGAATGTGCAGAAAAAATTTTCCAAAAAAAAATTCGAATTGCCAAACCTCTTAATATTTCAGGACTAACAGACAATGTAACTGAACCGCATTATTCAACAGTAGTTGGCTTATTACACTACGGAAAAGAATTTTACTTTGATGACACAAACCAAAAAAGGGAAATTTCTTTTATTGAAAAATGGTTTCAAAAAATTAGTAATTGGTTTAAAAAAGAATTTTAAAAATTAAAAAACCTTCTAACATTAAAGATAGATAATGGAATTAAATTATGTTTGAACCTGTAGAATTAAGTAATAATGCAGTAATTAAGGTAGTTGGTGTTGGTGGTGGTGGTGGAAATGCAGTAGAACATATGGTACGAGAACGAATTGAAGGTGTTGAATTTTTTGCTATTAATACTGATGCGCAAGCTTTAAGAAAGGTAGAAGTAGGACAAACTATACAAATAGGAAATAATATTACTAAAGGATTAGGAGCTGGTGCCAATCCAGAAATTGGACGTACTTCGGCAGAAGAAGATAAAGAATTATTAAAATCTGCATTAGATGGTTCTGATATGGTATTTATAGCAGCAGGAATGGGTGGAGGAACTGGAACTGGAGCAGCACCTGTAGTTGCAGAAATAGCAAAAGAATTAGGTATTTTAACAGTTGCTGTAGTAACAAAACCCTTTAATTTTGAAGGTAAAAAAAGAATGATGGTTGCTGATCAAGGAGTTTTAGAACTATCAAAACATGTAGATTCTTTGATTACAATACCTAATGACAAATTACTCAAAGTATTAAGTCGAGGTATTTCTTTATTAGATGCTTTTGGTGCCGCTAACAACGTTTTAAAAGGAGCTGTACAAGGAATTGCAGAATTAATTACTCGACCTGGTTTAATGAACGTAGATTTTGCCGACGTGAGAACTGTTATGGTTGAAATGGGATATGCAATGATGGGAACTGGAATATCTTCTGGAGAAAATCGTGCTGAAGAAGCCGCAGAAATTGCTATATCTAGCCCCTTGTTAGAAGATATAGATTTATCAGGAGCACGAGGTGTCTTAGTGAATATTACCGCTGGTTTTGATTTAAAATTAGATGAATTTGAAACTGTGGGTAATACCATTAGATCTTTCGCTTCAGATAACGCAACAGTGGTTATAGGAACTTCTTTAGATCCTGATATGAATGATACACTTCGAGTAACAGTAGTTGCAACAGGTATTGGAATGGAAAAATATTCAGATGTCAATCAGACAAAAAATAAATCTTCTAAAGAAATACTAATGGATTATCGCTATCAATATTTAAATATTTCTCCTACAGCAATAGATAAAAAAAATGTAAAAAATGAAATAAAAGAAACAGATAATAAAAAAAGAAAGGAACCAGAATATTTAGATATTCCTGCTTTTCTTCGCAAACGATCTGATTAACTTTTCTTACAAGCATTTAAAAAATGAATATATTAAGAAATATTATTGTAAATCTTTTTTTATTCTAACGAATTAAAATAATATTATTATTCCATAACCTGCGCCAATAATTAATGTATTATCTATCGGCGCAAGGACTTATTTTTTATAGTAAAAAAAATTGATTTAACATTTTTCATACTAAAAATATGTTTAAAATTGTTTTTTATGATAAAATTAAATAAAATATTTTATTTTCTAAAATTTCTTTAAATATTTTGAGAATATATTAAAAATGGAAAAAAATCCTATAAAATACATTGAGTTCACTAATTCAGCTGCTAAAAAAATAAAAAGCATTATTAAAGAAAAAAAAAATAAAAATGTAAAATTAAGAATATATATTATTGGTGGTGGATGCAGTGGATTTCAATATCAATTTATTTTCGATGAAAAAATTAATGAAGATGATATTTTAGTTAAAAAATTAAATATTTGTCTTGTAATTGATCCCATCAGTTTACAGTATTTACATGGTGGTACAATAGATTATTTAGAAAATTTAGAAGGGTCAAAATTTATAGTATCTAATCCAAACGCTAAAAACACCTGCGGATGCGGTCTATCTTTCAGTATTTAAAATATTGCATTAATTTTAAAAAATTAAAATTCTAAAAATTATTAATACTCTAAAAAAATTATATCTTATTGGAAAAAATGAAAATTGGAATCATTGGTGCTATAGAACAAGAAATTAGAAAAATCAAAGAAATTATAAATAATTTAAAAATAAAAAAAATTGGCAATATTAAAATTTATACAGGAACATTTAAAAAAATAGAAATTTTCTTGATTCTATCAGGAATTGGAAAAGTTTCTGCTAGTATGTCTACTACGATTAGTATAAATTTATTTCAACCTGATTTTATTATTAATAGTGGTTCTGCGGGAAGTTTAAATGCTTGTTTAAAGATAGGTGATATTATTATTCCCAAAAAAACATGTTACTATGATGTAGATTTAACAAATTTTGGCTATTCTAAGGGACAAATACCTGAATATCCTCAAACCTTTAAAACAAATAAAAATTTACGTGAAATTCTAAAAGAAATTGCTGTTGAATTTAAATTTAAATTTTTGACAGGACTACTTGTTACTGGAGATTCTTTTATTAGAAAAAGTAATTGTATAAAAAAAATAAAAAATCAATTTTCTTCAGCAATAGGAGTAGATATGGAATCTACCGCAATAGGTCAAGTGTGTCATAATTTTAAAATACCATTTATTATAATAAAATCAATATCTGATTTATCCGATAATAACGCTACTTCGCATTTTGAGAAAAACATTCCAATTGCATCGTTAAAATCTTCAAAATTAGTTAAATTATTATTAAAAAAAATAAGTTCTCAAAATTCTATTTAATTAAAAATAACATTTTTATTATATTCTTAATAAGTTTGTAGTATCTTTTGAATTCATATTCAAAAATGTATTATTTACAATAATCAATCGACTTTAAGATTTTTTACTATAGAAATAATTATCCTTCTTTTAAAAAAGTCTAAAAATAAATTCTATTATTTCACTATTCAGTAGTGAACTATTTGTCCTCAAATTATTTATATTTTACAGGATAAAAAAACCATGATTAACGAAAAAATATGGCATGAAAAACTTCATCGTCATGTTGGACAATATTTTTCAATTGATAAAATATTATATCAAAAAAAAAATAAATACCATGATATTATCATTTTTCAAAATTCGATTATGGGACGAATTATGGCAATAGATGGTGTCGTTCAAACAACAGAAAAAGATGAATTTATATATCATGAAATGTTAACTCATGTGCCTATATTTTATCACGGGTTGATAAAAAATGTACTAATAGTAGGTGGAGGAGACGGCGGTATACTACGAGAAATATGTCGACATAAGAGTATTGAAAATATCACTATGGTTGAAATTGACTTAAATATTATTGATTTATGTAAACAATTTTTTCCCAAACATAACAATAATGCATATAAAGATCCACGTCTAAAAATAGTTATAGATAATGGATTAAACTTCGTACAAAAAACAAAAGAAAAATTTGATCTTATTATATCAGATTCCACTGATCCAATTGGTTGTGGAAAAGATTTATTTTTATCAGATTTTTACTTTCATTGTAAGAATTGTCTTGTTAAAAACGGTATATTTGTAGGACAAAATGGCGTTTTTTTTCTTCAAAAAAATGATATTAATCAAAGCTATAAAAATTTAAAAAAAAACTTTCATGACGTAAGTTTTTATCAAGCAACTATTCCTAGTTATTATGGTGGAACAATGATGTTTTCTTGGGGTACTGATAATATAGATTTTCGTCAAATAAATATTAAAAATTTAGAAAAACGTATAAAAGATAAAAAATTAACTTTTAATTACTATAATTCCAATATTCATATAAGCAGTTTTTATTTACCTCAATATATAATTAATACATTAGATAAAAGTTAAAAATCCTGATATAGGAGAGTAATTAAATTGCAAAAACTAAAATTATATGGCTTTAATAATTTAACTAAAAGCCTAAGTTTTTGTATTTATGATATTTGTTATGCGAATACTAATGATTCAAGAAATAGTTATATTTCTTATATTGATGAACAATATAATGCTATTCGACTAACAAAAATCTTAAAAAAAACCTGTTCAATTATTGGTGCTAACGTTCTTAACGTTTTTCATCAAGATTATGAACCTCAAGGTGCCAGCGTAACTATTTTAGTATGCGAAGAACCAATAAATTTAGAAAAAGTAAATATTGTAAATAAAAGTAATAAAATTATATCATCTTCTGTATTAGCTCATTTAGATAAAAGTCATATTTGTGTTCATACATACCCAGAAAGTCATCCTCAAAGTGGAATTTGTACCTTTCGCGCAGATATAGAAGTTTCAACATGTGGGATAATCTCTCCTCTTAATGCATTAAATTATCTTATTCATCAACTAGAATCAGATATTGTAACAATTGAATATCGTGTTAGAGGATTCACGCGCGATATTCATGGTATAAAACATTTTATTGATCATAAGATTAATTCTATTCAGAATTTTATGTCTCATGATATAAAATCAATGTATGAAATGTTTGATGTTAATATATATCAAGAAAACATTTTTCATACTCGTATGTTACTAAAAGAATTTAATTTAAAAAACTATTTATTTAATATTAACGTAAAAGATTTATCAAAAAAAGAACACTCTTATATTATAGACTTGTTATGGAAAGAAATGAGAGAAATATATCATGGTAAAAATATCTCTATGATTAAAAAAATATAACTTTTGAACTTATATTTTTTATAATGTATTCAAAAGTTAAAAAATTGATACACTTCTTTTACACCAAGAAAAGAAGTGTATCAATTGTTAATTTAACAACGATTTTTTTAAATTTAAAAGATCTGTTATTGTTCCTTGAAAAACTTCTGAAGCCAAAGAAATTGATTCACTCAAAGTTGGATGTGGATGAATAGTAAGTGAAATATCTTCAGCATCAGATCCCATTTCAATTGCAAGTCCAATTTCGCTGATTAATTCACTTGCATTTGTACCTATTATAGATCCACCAATAATCTTGTTAGTATTTTTATTAAAAATTAATTTTGTCATACCTAAAGTACAATTTGATGCATGTGCTCTTCCTGATGCACTCCAAGGAAATAAAGACACTTCATAATCTATATCATTATTTTCAGCTTCTTTTTCACTTAAACCTACCCAAGCTATTTCAGGATCTGTATAAGCAACTGATGGAATAACTTTAGGCTCAAAATAATGTTTTTTACCAGAAATCACTTCAGCTGCAATATGTGCTTGTTGTACTGCTTTGTGAGCTAACATAGGAAAACCTGTGACATCACCAATAGCATAAATATGAGATATATTTGTTTTTAATTGTTGATTTATCTCAATAAATCCAGATTCATTTAATTTTAATCCAATTTTTTCTAATCCTAAAAAATCAACGTTTGGACTTCTTCCAATTGCAACCAGTATATTATCATAACAACAAACATTTTCATCACTGTTTTCTTCAGCTATTTTTACAATAAGATCGTTATCTTTTGATTTTTCAACACTTTTAACATGAGTATTTAATAATAACTTAAATCTCTTTTTAATACTTTTTATATATATATCAGTGATATCTTTGTCCACTGAAGGAAGAAAAGCATTAAATCGATCAACAATATCTACTTTTGAACCTAATGCACTATATATTGTTGCCATTTCTAATCCAATAATACCTCCTCCTATAATTAAAAAACGATTAGGTATGCTTTTTAATGATAGAGCATCTGTTGAATTCCAAATTCTATTATCCTCATTAGGCAAGGAAGGTATTTTTATAGGTTTAGAGCCAGTAGCAATAATTGCATGTTTAAAAAAAATCGTAAAATCATTTTTTTTATTTTTTACCAAAACACTATGATCAGTATTAAATAACGCTTTTCCTTGAACGATTCTTACTTTTCTTTTCTCCCCCATATTAGACAGTCCAGTAGTAAGTTTTTTAATAATTTTTTCTTTCCAATTATTAATCTTTTTAATATCAATAATTGGTTTATTAAAAAAAACTCCTGATTCAGATAATTCACTTGCATCTTTTATTATCTTAGCTATATGCAATAATGATTTTGAGGGAATGCATCCTACATTCAAACAAACACCACCTAATCGTTCTTGATGTTCTATTAAAACAGTTTCTAAACCTAGATCTGCACATCGAAAGGCAGCAGAATAACCTGCAGGTCCTGAACCTATAATTACGACTTCAGATTGAATTTCTTGATGCATTTTAATAAACCTCTTTAGAAAAAAAATCACATAATTAAAAAACGTATATCAGATAACATTTTTCCAATAAAAGTTAAAAAACGAGCGGCATCTGCTCCATTAATAACGCGATGATCATATGATAAAGATAATGGCAACATTAAAGAAGGGATAAATTCTTTTCCATTCCATAATGGTTTTATTAAAGCTTTTGAAACTCCAAGAATTGCAACTTCAGGAGAATTAATAATGGGAGAAAACCAACTCCCTCCAATTCCACCTAAATTAGAAATTGTAAAACAACCATCTTTCATATCTGATGCATCTAATTTATTTTCATGTGCTTTTTTTGAAAGAAATATTAATTCAGAAGATAAATTTGCTATATTTTTTTTATCAACATTTTTTAAAACAGGGACAAATAAAGCATTTTGAACATCAACAGCAATACCAACATTAACATATTTTTTTAAAAAAATTGTTTTTTTATTCACAGATAGGGAACTATTAAAAATAGGAAATTCTAATAACCCATATGCGACAGATTTTATAATGAAAGGTAATATAGTAATTTTAGAACACATATTATTTTTTTGTTTTTTTTCAGTATTATATTTATGACGAAATTCTTCTAATAAAGTTATGTTAACTTCATCAAATTGAGTAACGTGGGGGATGTTGACCCAATTTTGATGTAAATTCTTACCAATAATTTGTTGAATATTTGTAATAGGTATTTCATTAAACAAATCTTTATGAAAATTTGTAGTATTATTTTTTTCTATATTAAAAGAACTTTTATTTGAAGTATTATTTCGTATATATAATTCAATATCTTCTTTTAAGATACGATTTTTAGGACCAGAAGGTGTAATATTTTTTAAATCAACGTTTAAATGACGAGCTAGACGTCTTACAACTGGTGTTGCATGAACTAAAACAATTTTCTTAATATCTTTTTTTTCTTCTAAAAAGTTTTCATTTAATTTTTTTTCTGTTTTTATATAATTTAAATCTTTTTCATTTTTAATAGAATTCAAGTTATTAACTTTAAAAATCATAATTATAGAAGAAGTTTTTACTTTCTCACCAATTTTTATAGTAATATCTTTTACAATTCCAGATATTGGTGAGGGTATTTCCATAGAAGCTTTATCTCCTTCTACAGTTATTAATCCTTGATCTAATTTTATTTCTTCACCAATTTTTACTAATATTTCTGTTACCTCAACTTCTTCTAAACCAATATCAGGCATTTTAACTTCAATATGCACTTTTTTCACCTCTTAAGCTAAACGCGGATTAATTTTATCTGCATTAATATTAAATTTAATAATTGCTTCTTCTACTACTTTTTTATTAATATTATTTAATTTAGCTAATAAGTTTAAAGCAGCTACTACAATATAATAAGCACTAACTTCAAAATGATCACGCAATTTATCACGACTATCTGAACGTCCAAAACCATCTGTACCCAATACATGATATTCATTTGATGGAATATAATGACGAATTTGTTCAGCAAATAACTTCATATAATCAGTTGCTGCTACAGCTGGAGAGGAATTCATTACAGTTTTAATATAAGCAATTCTTTTCTTTTCATACGGATGTAACATGTTCCATCTTTCACAATCTTCACCATTTCTAGCTAATTCTGTAAAAGAAGTTACACTATAAATATCTGTAGTTATACAATAATCATTAGACAAAATCTCACCAGCTTTACAAATACAACGTAAAATCGCTCCAGATCCCATTAATTGAACTTTTAATTCAGTGGCATAAAAAGTTTTTAACTTATAAATACCTTTACAAATGCCTTTTTCCACACCTTGAGGCATAGCAGGCATATAATAATTCTCATTAATTGTTGTAATATAATAGTATATATTCTCTTGGAGAGGGCCATACATTCTTCTTAATCCATCCTGTATAATAACGGCAACTTCATAAGCAAATGCAGGATCATAAGAAACACAATTAGGAATCGTTAATGACTGTATATGACTATGACCATCTTCATGCTGTAAACCTTCTCCGTTTAAAGTAGTTCTTCCAGAAGTTCCTCCAATGAGAAAACCTCTTGCTTGTTGATCTCCAGCAGCCCAAAAAAGATCACCTATTCTTTGAAAACCAAATATTGAATAATAAATGTAAAAGGGAATCATAGGAAAATCATTAGTACTATAAGAAGTAGCAGCAGCTAACCAAGATGAAGCAGCACCTAATTCATTTATTCCTTCTTGCAGTATTTGTCCTTTTTTTTCTTCTTTATAATAAGCTAATTGTTCTCGATCTTGAGGAACATATTTTTGTCCAATAGAACTATAAATTCCAATCATTCTAAATAAACCTTCCATGCCAAATGTACGAGCCTCATCAGCAATAATCGGAACTATCAAATTTTTAATGGAATGATTCTTTAAAATTAAATTTAAAACACGAACAAAAGCAATAGTTGTTGACATTTTTTTGTTTTGTTCTTTTAATAAAGATTTAAAATCTATTAAATCTGGAATGTTTAGTGCATTAGTAAATTTAGACAAACGAAATGGAATGTAACCACCTAGTTTTTTTCTTTGTTGATGCATATAGCAGTATTCTTTTGAGTTTTTTTCAAATACAACATACGGTAATTCTTTAATATCTTCATTTGATATAGGAATATTAAAACGATCTCTAATATATATAATTCCATTAATATTAATTTTTTTTATTTGATGCGCTATATTTTTCCCTTCAGCAATAACACCCATACCGTATCCTTTCACTGTATGTGCCAAAATCACAGTTGGTTTATCTTTAATTTCTTTAGCTTTTTTAAGTGCATTAAACATCTTTTTAGGATCATGTCCTCCTCTGTTTAAATTCCATATTTCTTCATCCGTCATGTTTTTCACTAACTCTAGTGTTTCTTGATATTTACCAAAAAAATATTTTCGAACGTATGCTCCATCTTTTGATTTTAATGTTTGATATTCACCGTCTATTGTTTCATTCATTAGTTGAATCAATTTTCCAGTTTTATCTTTTTTCAATAAGGAATCCCATTTTCCTCCCCATATAACTTTTATTACTTTCCATCCAGCACCATAAAAAAAACTTTCTAATTCGTTCACAATTTTTCCATTACCTACCACTGGACCATCTAATCTTTGTAAGTTACAATTTATTACAAAAATTAAATTATCTAATTTTTCGCGAACAGCAATAGAAATTGCTCCTTTAGATTCTGGTTCATCCATTTCACCATCTCCTAAAAAAGCATAAACCGTTTGTTTAGAGGTATTTTTTAATTCACGATTCTGCAAGTATTTTAAAAACTTTGCTTGGTAAATAGCACACAGTGGGCCTAATCCCATTGAAACAGTTGGAAATTGCCAAAAATTTGGCATTAACTTAGGATGAGGATAAGAAGATAATCCCTTCCCATCAACTTCTTGTCTAAAATTATCAATTTGTTTTTTTGATAAACGGCCTTCTAAAAAAGATCTAGCATAAATACCTGGAGCAATATGACCTTGAAAATAAACTAAATCGCCTCCATCTTCATCATTTTTAGAACGAAAAAAATGATTAAAACATACTTCATATATTGTTGCAGAAGATTGAAAAGATGATAAATGTCCACCTAATTCTAAATCTTTTTTTGAAGCACGTAAAACCATCATTATTGCGTTCCAACGAATAGCTGAACGAATACGCTTTTCTAAAATTAAATCACCTGGATATTCAACTTCTTCTTCGCTACTAATTGTATTAATATAATCACTTGTAAAAAAACATTTAAAAAAATTTGCTCTAGTTATTTTAGATTTTTTTAAGATCTTTTCAATTAAAAATTTAGCTCTTTCAAGACCTTCTTCACGAATAACAGATTCAATTGATTGCACCCAATCATTAGTTTCGACTGGATCCACGTCATAATTATATAACTTTTCTGACATGGTCTAAATTCCTTATGTATTTATATTTAATGACAAAATGAATATTTGACTTAAAATATTATTATTGTAATATTAATAGTTAATTTTATATAATTAAATAATTTTGATTTACTACAAAAATAAAAATTTTTTAAAAAATTATTTTTTCTAAAAAAAATCAATAAAATTAACTATGAGTATAATTAATTTTATTGATTTTATTTAACTTTTTAACAAAAAATATGTTTTAATTTTTAAAATTATTAAAAATACAATTTTCTTGTTCACTAACTCGTATAAAAGTAGTTCTTTTAGTCAATTCCTTTAACTTTTGGGCTCCTACATAAGTGCAAGAAGAACGGAGTCCTCCTAAAATGTCACGTACAGTCACATCTACATTCCCACGAAAAGGTATTTTCACGATTTTACCTTCAGATGCACGATATCCTGGAATTTTTCCTGTATAGCGTTTCATTGCAGAAGTCGAACTCATACCATAAAACAACATAAATTTTTTAGATTTTTCTTGAATTATTTCTCCTAAACATTCAGTATGTCCTGCAAACATACCACCCAACATAACAAAATCTGCACCTCCTCCGAAGGCTTTTGCAATATCTCCTGAAACAGTACAACCACCATCACTAATAATTTGACCATTTAATCCATGTGCAGCGTCAGCGCATTCTATGATAGCTGAAAGTTGAGGATAACCTATTCCCGTTTTGAGTCGTGTAGTACATACAGAACCAGGTCCTATTCCTACTTTTACTATATCTGCGCCAGACAAAATTAGTTCTTCTACCATTTCACCAGTAACAACGTTACCTGCACAAATTATTTTATCTGGAAAAAAACTTCTTATTTTTTTTAAAAAAGACACAAAATGTTCGGAATAACCATTAGCTACATCAATACAAATATATTTCAATTCAGAAGATAATGAAAAAATTTTTTTTATTTTAAAAAAATCTAGATTAGACGTTCCAATTGACACAATAACATGTTCTAATATTTCTTTAGAAGAAACACTAATAAAATTTTTCCATTCATCAAAAGAATAATATTTATGTACTGCTGTTAATATATTAAATTTTGATAAAGCTTCAGCCATACGAAAGGTACCTATAGTGTCCATATTAGCAGCAATAAGTGGAATTCCAAACCATTTCATGGTGGAATATTTAAAGGAAAAACAACGAATGAGATTAACTTCAGAACGACTTTTTAAGGTAGATCTTTTCGGTCTTATTAATACATCTTTAAAACCCAGTTTAATATCTTCTTCAATACGCATAAAATAAAAATCCTATACTGAATAGTAAAAATATGATATAAAAAATTTTATAATATAAAAATATATTAAAATTCTTTTTTTTAATAAAAATTAAATATTTTATATTTCTAATAATTAGAAAATACTCAATTTTAAATAAATAAAAAATTATGATTTATATTGTAGCACTTACTGGAGGAATTTGTAGCGGAAAAACTACTGTTTCTGATAGATTTAAAAAAATAGGTATTAATGTTATTGACACTGATGTAATTGGAAGAAAAATAATAGAAAAAAATAAAAAAATATCAGATTCAATCAAAAAAAAATTTGGTAAAAAAATATTAAATAAAGATAATTCAATAAACCGTTTTTTGCTTCGAAATTGTATTTTTAATGAAAAAAAAAGTAGATTATGGTTAGAAAATATACTACATCCTGAAATTTTAAAAAAAAGTAAAAAAAAGATAAAATTAATACAATCAACATGGTGTTTATGGGTTGTTCCATTGCTTTTTGAAAAAAAAATACAAAAAAAAGCCAATCGAATACTTTTAATTGATACACCAATAAGAATACAAATAAGACGTATGATAAAACGAGATAAAATAAATATTAATGAAGCTAAAAAAATTATTTCTTATCAAGTTAGAAGAAAAAAAAGAATTTCATTATCAGATGATATTATTTTAAACAAAAATAAAAATATTGAAAAGTTAAGTTTATATATTCATTATCTTAATAACTTTTATATATATTTATCAAAACAGAACAATCCAAAAAACATGAAAAAAATAATATAACTAATTTTACTAAGAATATAAATTTTCACTTAAAAAAAATCATTTTCTGTAAATCATGAATAATATGACTATTTGGACTAGGAAAGTTAAAATATTTTAGATCATCAAGAAATATCCATTTATATAAATATCCTTCTTTACTATATATTCTACCTTTCCATCTAGTAATTAAAAAAAAATATAATTTTATTTTTTTATAAAAATATTTAATACACCGAAAAAAACGAAATCTTAATATTTTAAGACCTACCTCTTCTGATAATTCTCGTTTCAACGAGTATGTTAAATTTTCATTTTCTTTTACCTTTCCCCCAGGAAATTCCCATAAATCTAAGACATATTTTTTTTTTCTTGCTTTAGTAATATAAATTTTATTTTTTTTTATAATTATTCCAATTACTATATTTGTATACTTCATTAAATAGAATCCAAATTTTTAAAAAAAAATTATAAACTTCCATGACAATACTTATATTTTTTTCCAGATTTGCAAAAACAGGGCGTATTTCTTCCCATTTTAATATCATTATTTACAATAGAAGAATTATTATTCATGTTTAAATGCAAATTGCTTTTTATATAAGATATATCTAATTTACTAAGAAAAGATATAACTTCATATTTTAATAATTCTAACATGTTAGAAAACATGTTAAAAGATTCACGTTTATATTCTTGTTTAGGGTCTTTTTGAGCATAACCACGTAAATGAATACCTTGTCTTAAATAATCCATTGCGGATAAATGCTCTTTCCAAAGAGAATCTAATGTTTTTAGCATAATAGACTTTTCTATCATTCTAATGTTATGAAAACCTATTTGAATTTCTTTATTCAGATAATTTTTTTTTGCAATATCAATAATTTTTTTTATAATGTTTTCTTTTTTTATATCATGATCTTTTTTCAACCAATCTTTAATTGAAATATTTAAATTAAATTCAATGCTTAATTTATTTTCTAAATCTAGAATATTTCGTGTATTTTTTGGAAAATCGAAATTTAAGTGTGTTTTGATTATACTATGTAATACATCTTTTAAAATATCATAAATATTTTGTTGAATGTTTTCTGAATCAATTAATTTATTACGCTGTGCGTAAATTACACGACGTTGTTCATTACATACATCATCATATTCTAATAATTGTTTTCTAATATCAAAATTACGATTTTCTACTTTTTTTTGAGCATTTTCTATAGCTTTCGTCACCCAAGGATGCTCGATTGCTTCGTTTAAAGAAAGTCCTAACTTTCGCATCATACTAATAATTTTATCAGATGCAAAAATCCTCATCAGAGAATCTTCCATAGAAAGATAAAAACGTGAAGAACCACTGTCTCCTTGTCGACCAGATCGACCTCTCAATTGATTATCAATACGACGTGATTCGTGACGTTCAGTGCCAATAATATGTAATCCTCCAGATAAAACAACTAAATCATGTTGTTTTTTCCAATTTCTTTTAATTGTTTCAATTTTATCTAAATACATATTTTTTTCTAATTGTGATTCTAAACTACCTCCTAGTACAATATCTGTACCCCGACCAGCCATATTAGTAGCAATTGTCACTGATTTTGGTTTTCCTGCTTGAGCTATAATTTCAGCTTCCCTTGCATGAAATTTAGCATTTAAAACATTATGTTTAATATTTAAAATTTTCAATTTTTTTGAAATCATTTCTGATTTCTCAATTGAAATAGTACCAACTAGTACAGGTTGATTTTTTTTTATACAATTTTTAATATCTTTTAAGATAGCATTGATTTTTTCTTCTTCCGTCATGTAAACTAAATCAGAGAGATCTTTTCTTATCATTGGTTTATTAGGGGGGATTATCACAGTATCAAGATTATAAATTGAACTAAATTCAAAAGATTCAGTTGCAGCAGTACCCGTCATACCTGCTATTTTTTTATATAAACGAAAATAATTTTGAAATGTAATTGACGCTAAAGTTTGATTTTCATTTCTTACAGTAACATTTTCTTTTGCTTCTATTGCTTGATGCAATCCATCAGACCATCTTCTACCAGGCATAGTTCGACCTGTATGTTCGTCAACAATAATAATATTGTTATCTTTTACAAGATAATCTATGTTTCGTGTAAATAAATTATGAGCACGTAAGGCAGATATAACATGATGCATTAATATAATATTATTTGAAGAATATAAAGATTCTTCTTTTTTCATTAATTTTCGATCAAGTAATATTTTTTCAACTTCAACTAAACCTCTTTCGGTTAAATATATTTGTTTTGACTTTTCATCGATAGAAAAGTGACCGTTACCATGAAATTTATCTGAATCTTCTTTTTTTTGACAAATTAAAGATGGTACCAATTTATTAATTTCTTTATATAAAAAAGAGCTATCTTCTGAAGGTCCAGAAATAATTAAAGGTGTTCTGGCTTCATCTATTAAGATCGAATCTACTTCATCTATTAAAGCATAATTTAGTTCACGTTGAACTCTTTCTTCAGCAGAAAAAATCATATTATCTCGAAGATAATCAAATCCGTATTCATTATTAGTACCATAGGTAATATCACATAAATAAGCCTTTTTTTTATCAATAAAAGACATTTCAGGTAAATTTAAACCAACTGTTAAACCAAGAAATTCAAATAGAGGAGTATTATTTTTAGCATCTCTCTCTGCTAAATAATCATTCATAGTAACTATATGAACGCCTCGACCTGTTAATGCATTTAAATAAGCAGGTAAGGTAGAGGTTAATGTTTTTCCCTCTCCTGTACGCATTTCTGCAATACATTGTTTATTTAAAACTATTCCACCAAGAATTTGAACATCAAAATGACGCATATTGAAAACACGACGACTTGCTTCTCTAACTGTTGCAAAAGATTCTGGTAATAAATCGTCTAAACATTCACCTTTTTTTAATCTTAAACGAAATATTCCTGTATTTTCTTGTAACTTTTTATCTGATAATTTTTTAAATTTTTCTTCTAATTGATTAATTGAAGATACTATCTTTTTGAACTTTTTTAAAATACGATCATTACGATTACTAAATATTTTATGTAAAAATTTAATAAACATATTATAATTCTCAGGTTATACTTATTTTACTAGTCAAAAAAATAAAAATTTATTCAATAAAAATACTATTTTTATTAATTGAATATAAAAAAAGTTTTATCAAAAATATAAATTTTCTTTTATTTTTTTTAAATTTCTTAAAAATTTTTTAAAAATGATTTATTTACCACATATATTTTCATCATGAAATAACTATGTTGGTAAAGGTTTGTTATATTCATAATTTCTCTCGCAAAATAATATTCCTGATTTATTCATATAAAAAACATTGACATTTTTAGAAAGCTTTAATTTTCATAGCATCGGACTTTGATATTCAAGATATCTTCTATAAATCTGCATCACACTAGAAAAAGGATAAAATTTACTTTGTTTATTGTTATTTCTTCCTATCCAGATAATTATCATTTGTCTTCCATCAATACTCGCAAACCAATTATTTACTAAATTATTTGTAGTACCTATTTTTTATGCTAAAGAAAAATTTTTAAAAATAGAGCCTAATGATTTTGCTGTTCCGCAACTGACTACTTTTTGCATACTATAAAATGTTAAATAAATGACTTTAATAGATCTTATATTTTTAGATTGAGGCAAGTTTTGATACAGTACCTTGCCATCATTAGAAATAATTGATCAAACTGAAGACGAAAAATTTTATAACCACTACTTGCAATTACTTAAAAAACTTGAGCTGTTTCAATAGGTGTTAAATTAATTGCTCCTATAGATAATAGAGGGAACAGGGGTAATTAGTTTTTTAGAAATACCTATAATGAAATCAATTTTTCATTAAAAATTTTTAACCCATATCCATACTTAAATTAATAGTAAGAATATTTATCGAATTGGTTAATACATCTATTAACATAACTTGTTCTCTAAAATGATAATTATTATTTTTTGGAATTTACTATTATTCAATTTAATTGCAATTGGAAAGTCAGGAATCCAAGTATGTAAATGATATTTTTTAGGATAAGATAATTCCTTTAAATAAGTTATTGGTTTAGATAAAGAACCAATAACACGACGAACCTGTCAAGCACAATTATAACCAAAAAGTTTTGGATTAAAACCTCTCATAAAAGATTGAATTTTTCCAGTAAAACAATCTACTACAACCATGGCAATTTCTAAATCTTTTAATTTTTTTTCTTTTTTAAAATTAGAATTCCTATCTTAACAGCTTTTTCAGTAGCACTTTGTGAAAAAATATCTAAAGTTCTAAAAACTTTCATGCCTAAAGAATTTTTAATTTTAATTTTTCTTTTATTTCTATTTGAACAAGGTCTGTAAAATTAGGATAAAAAGAAATAAAATATCCCTTAGTTTTAACATTTAAAGGTCTTTCACATAATTTAAAATATATTTTTTCTTGAAATATATTCTTGATAATATAATGAAAGTAAAATGAAATTTCTTCTATTTAAAGCAAAATCAGGTTTGCTTCAAAGATTATATAAATAAGCCCCTTTAACTACTCCTACTAATAAAGCATACTGATCTAAATTTAATTCATCAATTGGTTTACCAAAACAATATAAACTCTCAAGAGGGAAACCTCGCATTTGTTCGTTACCATCTTGTTCTAAATAAACTTCATTTAAATACATTTCTAAAATGCGATCTTTTTTTACAAAAGCAATCTAAAATTAAAGCTATATACATTTCATTAATTTTTCTCCATATTGAACGAGCATTTGTTAAAAAAAAGATTTTTGACTAATTTTTAAGTAAGAGTAGTACCATCCTGCACTATTCGACCTGTCATTATATTTACTAAAAAAGCTCTTCCAATCGAAGATATATTAATATCATTATGTTCATAAAAATATTTATCTTTAATTGCTAATAATGTTTTAATTAAAAGTTCTGAATATTTCGATTTAGGAATAAAAATATGTTTTTTCCTTTTGGAGATTCTAACACAGCAATTAACTTGGATTCTAAATGAAAAAAATAAAATTACGATTATGTTCAAGATTTTTAATTTTTAATAAATAATCTTTATTAAAAAACAACTTTACATGAAATTCATTCTCTTTCAAATCTGAAAAGTCAAAAGAACGATGTATAAATTCTATATTATTATTCTTTATGTTATATTCACCTAGTTACATAACAGTATTAACTTCTCTATACAGAGTACCTTTCAAAAATTTTGATACCTTTTCTGAGAATATGAATTACCAGGCTCTAAATTTATTATACGACTTTATATTAACGTAAGAAAATGCCAGACCTTCAGATTAATTAATCGACTTATTTTCATATATAAAAAATCTTTCCTAATAATTTTATTTTTCTTTTATTTAAATACATCAAAAACCCTTTTAATTAAAATTTTTTATTGAAAAAAATAAATTTTCATTTGAAAAGCATATACATAACTTGTTGAATATAATTAATGATAAATTTAAGAAGTCAACTATTCTAAAAAGTAATCTGACGTGCATTTTTATTCTTCAAATAATAAAATCATCCTTAAATATAGGCAAATTAAAACACATAGGATATTTTACAAAAAATAAGTATAACCCTCGAGCTGAAACAGTAGGACCTGCATAGTTTCTATCTTTTTTATCTAATATTTTTTTTATATAATTTTTTTTTGTATTATCGTTGATTTGAATCAATGAACCAACAATGTTTCGAACCATATGATATAAAAAAGAATTAGCAGTAATATCAATAATAACTAAATTTTTTAAACGCCGAATATTTAAATCAGTAATTGTTCTGAAAGGAGAACGTGATTGACAGCCTGAGGATCGAAAAGATGAAAAATCATGTTCTCCTAATAAGGATTGTGCTTCAAAATACATCTTATCAACATTTAATTCTTTATAAACATGATTTGATCTATTTCGAAAAATAGCAGAACGACATTTATGATTATATATTATATAACGGTAAGAGCGAGAAATTGCACTATAACGAGCATTGAAATTTTCTGAAACTTCTTTAATCCATTTTACAGAAATATTTTTAGATAAATAACTATTCACTCCCACTATCCAAGAAAAATCACTTCTAAACGAAATACTAGTGAAATGTATTACTTGTCCTATGCTATGAACACCGGAATCAGTCCGACCAGCACATATAACGTTCACTTGATGATTTGCAATTTTAGACAAAGCCTTCTCTATTTCTGATTGAATAGTAGAAAGTCCTTTTTGACTTTGCCAACCATGATAATAACTTCCATCGTATTCTACTCCTAAGGCAAATTTTTTATTTTTTTTTTCTTTCATTTATTACATTTCCTATAATTATAGATAAAAAAATATAATTTTTTAAATCAACATACTTCTATAGAATATATTTAACTAAAGTTTATGTTAATATTATTTATATTAATTTTTTCTTTTATAAAAAGAAAAAAATAAATTTTTCAATTATAAAAATTAATCTTATTAAAAAAATAATATCTAAATTATTTTTCTATTCTTATTTTTATGTAAACATTTTTTGAATAACATGTATTGTTAATAATTAATATTATGCTAATAATAGATTTTTTATTTTAAATACATGTAAATTTTTTATTGGAAAAAAATATGGAAAAAGAACAAAATAAAAAAACATCATCTCTAAACGTTCTTGCTATTGCTGGTTTACAGCCTTATCAAAAAAAAACAGATGAAGAATATATGAATGAAAAACAAATGTTACATTTTAAAAAAATTCTTGAAACATGGAAGAATCAATTAACAATTGAAATTAATCATACTTTGCTTTATATACAGGATAAATCAACTAATTTTCCAGATCCTATTGATCGAGCAGCTCAAGAAGAAGAATTTAGTTTAGAATTACGAAATCGAGATAGAAGTCGTAAATTAATAAAAAAAATACAAGAAACTTTAAAAAAAATAAAAGATAAAGATTTTGGTTATTGCAATTCTTGTGCTGTTGAAATTGGCATACGTCGTTTAGAAGCCAGACCTACTGCAAATTTGTGTATTGACTGTAAAACACTAGCAGAAATTCGAGAAAAACAAATGGCTGGTTAATATATATAGATGAGGATATTCGATTGATATATTAAATTATATCGAGTATCCTTTCTTTAGTTTTGTCAATTATGTTCTTTAAACAAAGTAGGTAAATTATGGAATCTATTACTATATCAAAAATACAAAACTGGAAAAAAAATCAAATAAAATTTGCTGCTATTACAGCTTATGATTTCAGTTTTTCTAGACTTTTTGAAAAGGAAGGTATTCCTATTATGCTTGTAGGTGATTCTCTAGGTATGACTATTCAAGGTCATAATTCTACACTACCTGTAAAAATTCAAGATATTAAATATCATACAAAAGCAGTGAGAAGAGGTGCACCAAATTCCTTTTTATTGTCTGATTTACCATTTATGTCGTATTATAGTATCGAAGAAACTTTAAAAAACACAGCTAAAATTATACAATCTGGTGCTAATATGATAAAAATAGAAGGTGGAAAATGGTTAGTTGAAACTGTCAAAGAACTATCAAAAAGATCAATATTAGTGTGTGGTCATATAGGATTAACCCCACAATCTATAAATTTTTTAAGCGGGTATAAAATTCAAGGAAAAGAAAAAAATGATGCACAACGAATAATAGATGAAGCCTTTATTCTAGAAGAAGCAGGAATTAAAATGCTAGTTTTAGAATGTATTCCTTCACTTTTAGCTAAAAAAATAACTGAAAACTTATCTATTCCAGTAATTGGTATAGGATCAGGTCATCATACTGACGGACAAATACTTGTTATGCAAGATTTATTAGGAATAACGGATGGAAAAAAACTAAAATTTGTAAAAAATTTCCTTTGTCACAATGGAAGCATTCAAAATGCTATTAAACAATATATCAATGAAGTTAAAAATGGAAATTTCCCCAGTGAAAAATATAGTTTTTAAATTTTTGGAATGATCATGAATATTATAAAAAATATCAACCTACTAGAAAAAAAAATAAAAGAACTAAAAAAAAAGAATAAAATAATTGGATTAGTACCAACAATGGGAAATTTACATGATGGTCACATAAAATTAATTTTATTAGCAAAAAAAAATGTAGATATTGTAATAGTAAGCATTTTTATTAATCCTATGCAATTTGAAGATCTATTGGATCTTAAAAAATATCCCAAAACTTTTGAACAAGATTGTTGTATTTTAAAACAAGAAAAAGTTGAAATTCTTTTTTGTCCGGATGTAAATGAAATGTATCCTCTTGGATTAAAAAATCACACATATATTGATGTACCTAAATTATCTAAAATTATAGAAGGAAAGGTACGTCCTGGACATTTTATAGGCGTAACAACAATAGTTTGTAAGTTATTTAACTTAATACAACCAAATTTTTCTTTCTTTGGAGAAAAAGATTATCAACAACTATTAATTATAAAAAAATTAGTAAAAGAATTAAATTATCCTATAAAAATTATTAGTTTACCTATAATAAGATTAAAAAACGGATTAGCTTTTAGCTCTCGTAACAAGCACCTGAGCGATCTAGCACAACAAAAAGCATCTTACTTATATCAAGCTATAAAACAAACTTGTAATTTTATTAAAAACAACAATGGGAAAAACATTAAAAAAAATATTCATACATCACGTAAATATCTTATAAAAAAAGGATTTTATATTGATATATTTAATGCGTATGATTCCAAAACACTTGATCCTATATCTAAAGACAGCAAAAATATTATTATAATAGCATCAGTTTGGTTAGGAAAAATTCGATTAATTGACAATAAAAAAATAATACTAAGAGATTAAAAAAATTTTTATTTTTTAAAAATCACTTTTCCTATATATGGTAAATATCGATAAGATTGAGCATAATCTATTCCATATCCAACCATAAATTCATCAGGTATAGAGAAACCTACAAAATCAATATTAATATTAACTTCACGACATTCTGGCTTATCTAAAAGAGTGCAAATTGATAATGATTTCGGATTTCTTAATTTTAAAATACCTAGTACTTTACTTAACGTTTTTCCAGAATCAATAATATCTTCAACAATTAAAACATTTTTGTTATAGATATCCTCGTCTAAATCTTTTATAATTTTTACATCTCCAGTAGATATCATGCCACGTCCATAACTAGAAGTGGTCATAAAATCAATTTCATGTTCAATTTTAATTCTACGACATAAATCTGCTATAAATACAAATGAACCACGTAATAAAGCAATTAATATTATTTTATTTTTACTATTTTTATATTTTTTAGTAATTTCTTCACCCAATTCACGAACGCGAATATCTAGTTCTTTTTCAGAAATAATCACTTTGATAGTATGTTTCATAATATGAAATAAGTTTTTAATGTATATTTTAAATTATTATACTAAAAATCATTTATTGATATTTATTCAAAATAGCGAGTATATTCAACAACAAAAATTGTAATATAAAATTTAAAAACAAAATATTTATTTTTAACTATTGCACTAATAATAATCATTATGTTATAAAAATCAAACTACTAATAGAAAAAAATAATATTAATTTAATAAAAAAGTTTATAAATTAGTTCAATTTATTTTACATTTGTTAAGTAATATTTATTCTATAATTAGAATTGTTATTATTTTTTTATAATCAACAAAAAATATTAATATTTCATATTATATAATGATTTTATACAATTATTTTTTAAAAAAATCATATACAGAAATAGAAAAAATTTTAAATAAAAAACATATCTTTTTTTCCTAATAACTTTTTACAATATTAATAAACTAAATCTGTGATAACATTAATAATATTTAAAATATACGCTATAATAAAAAATAAAAAATAAAAATATTCTTAATTACGGCTCTAAATCTTATTAAACAACACTATTCAATAAACTAATTCAATTACTTTAAACTTTTATTAATTTATATATCAAGGATACTGCGTCAACAATATTAATATCTGCTTCTTATCGTTTCTTCTCTAAATAGAAGAACTGTTTTTATTTATTATAACTAATCATAATTAATATGAGACAATGTATATATTTAATAAAAACCCGCTCAAAAATAATGCGGGTTTTTTATGATATAAATTTAAGGATATAAAAAAATATGAAACTATTGAAATTTGGTGGAACTTCGCTAGCTAATGCAAAAAAGTTTTTATGTGTAGCTGACATTATAGAAAAAAAAAATAAAAAGGAACAAATTGCAGTTGTTCTTTCAGCTCCAGCTAAAATAACTAATTACTTAGCTACAATAATTGAAAATAAGATTGATGATGAAGTTTTAAAAAAAATTAATCTTGCAAAAAACATTTTTATTGAATTAATACAAGACATTAAAAGAATACAACCACTTTTCCCATATGAAAATACAAAATCAACAATTGAAATAGAATTTAATAAATTAAAAAAAATAATCAATGGTATTCTTTTAATAAAACAATGTCCAGAAGGTATTAAACCTATCATAATATCTCGTGGAGAAATACTTTCAGTTGATATTATGAAAAATATATTACAATCTAGAAATCATGAAGTTACTATTTTAAATCCAGTCACAAATCTTTTATCAATAGGAAACTATTTAGATTCTACTATTGATATTAAAGAGTCTAAAAAACGTATTAAAAAAATTAATATAGATCAAAAAAATATTATTTTAATGGCTGGTTTTATTGCAGGCAATAAAGAAGGAGAATTAGTAGTACTAGGACGTAATGGTTCTGATTATTCTGCTGCAATTTTAGCTTCTTGCTTAAATGCCAAATGTTGTGAAATTTGGACTGATGTTGATGGTGTTTTGACAGCAGATCCGAGGATAGTTTCAAATACTTACCTATTGGATTACATATCATATCAAGAAGCCATGGAATTATCTTATTTTGGGGCTAAGGTACTACATCCTCGAACTATTGAACCAATTTCTCAGTTTCAAATACCTTGCGTCATAAAAAACACTAATAACACTGAGTCTAAGGGAACTTGGATTGGTAAAGAAAATAATCCAAGTGACAATTCTCTAAAAGGGGTGACATATCTTGATAACATCATAATGTTCAATATTTCTGGTTCTTGTCTAAAAGATTCAGGAAATACAATTGCACGTATTTTTACTATTCTCTCAAGAGAGAGTATGAAAATTATTTTAATAATACAATCTTCTTCAGAAAATCAAATAAATTTTTGTACTTTCGAAAAAGACATTGATTATATTTTATTAATATTAAAAAAAGAATTTACGTTAGAAATAAAAGAAGGATTATTAAATGATTTTAATATAGTAAAAAATTTAACTATTTTGTCAGTTATTGGCTCTAATATTTCTGAAAAAAATAATATTGCATCAAAAATTTTTTCTTCTTTAGGTTCATCAAAAATCAATGTACTTGCAATTGCACATGGATCTTCAAAACATTCTATATCAATAGTAATTAAAAAAGAAAACCTTTTACAAGGTATACAAAATATTCATAATACATTATTTTTTAAGAAAACAATCATAAATGTTTTTCTAATTGGAATAGGTGGAGTGGGAAAAGCATTATTAAAACAAATCTTAAAGCAAGAAAAATTTTTAGACCAAAAAAATATAAAAATACAATTTCGTATGATTGCTAATTCTAAAAAATTACTTTTTTTAAAAAATTCAATAAATTTAAATAATTGGGAAGAAAATTTTAAAAAATCAAAAGAAAAATTTAATTTAACAATATTAAATGAACTATTAAAAAATACCTGCGATTCTAATTCAGTAATAATAGATTGTACATCTGATTATATTTTGTCAAAGCAATATATCAGTTTCATTAAAAAGGGATTTCATATAATTACTTCGAATAAAAAAGCTAATACAGATTCGTTAAAATATTACAGTGAAATTAGAACTACTGCATTAAAAGAAAATAAAAAATTTTTATATGAAACTAATGTTGGAGCAGGATTACCAGTTATTAACACACTTCAAAGTTTATTTAGTACAGGTGATTGTCTTATATCTTTTAAAGGTATATTATCTGGTTCTTTATCTTTCATATTTGGAAAACTGGAAGAAGGTGTTTTATTATCTGAAGCAACTAAAGAAGCAAAAAAATTAGGTTTTACTGAACCTAATCCCTTCGATGATTTATCTGGAATCGACGTTGCTAGAAAACTATTAGTTTTAGCTCGAGAAATTGGATATTCAATAGAACTAAAAGACATAAGCATTGAACCCATATTACCAGAAAGATTTAAAAAATATCAAAATTCTGAAGAATTTTTATTTAAATTAAAAGAACTAGATTCATTCTTTTCAGAAAGAGTTAATAAAGCACGTGATATAGGCAATGTACTGCGTTTTATTGGAAGTATAGAAAAAAATGGAAAATGTTCAGTGAAAATTGAGGAAATAAATAGCAATAATCCATTATATAAGGTAAAAAATGGTGAAAATGCACTAACATTTTATACAAATTATTATCAACCAATTCCTCTTGTATTAAGAGGATATGGTGCGGGTAACGATGTTACTGCCTCTGGGGTGTTTTCCGACTTACTACGTATAATATTATAAGCATCAGCGGAGTACAGTAATGATTAAAATTTATGCACCAGCTTCTGTTGCTAATGTTGGAGTTGGATTTGATATTTTAGGTGCAGCCATTATACCAATAAATGGTACTTTGTTAGGTGATTGTGTAACAGTAAAGTTATCAAAAAAATTTGAATTAATTAATAAAGGGATTTTTTCTAATAAATTACCTATAAATAAAGAACAAAACATTGTTTGGAAATGTTGGTTCAAATTTTGTAAAGTAATAAAAAAAAATATTCCAGTTTCTATAATACTTGAAAAAAATATGCCCATCGGATCAGGACTAGGATCTAGTGCATGCTCAGTAGTTGCTACTTTAGTTGCTATTAATCAAATTTGTAATAATCCTTTGAATTCAAAAGAATTACTATTACTTATGGGTGAAATAGAAGGTGAAATATCAGGAAGCATACATTATGATAATGTAGCACCATCTTATTTAGGAGGTCTTCAATTAATACTAGAAGATTCTGATATTATAAGTCAAAAGATCCCTAATTTTAAACATTGGTTTTGGATTATTGCTTGGCCAGGAATTAAAGTTTCTACTGCAGAAGCAAGAAAAATTTTGCCTAAAGAATATAAAAAAGATATTTGTATTAAAAATAGTCGTTATTTAGCAGGTTTTATTCATGCATCGTATACTAAACAATCTCATTTAGCAGCTAGATGTATGCAAGATTTCATAGCAGAACCATATCGTAGTAAATTACTTCCTAATTTTTTAAACGCCAAGGAAAAAATTAAAAAAATTGGAGCTATAAGTTGTGGAATATCTGGATCAGGTCCTACTATTTTTGCAATTTCTGATAAAATAAAAACTGCTGAAAAGATATCTTTATGGCTAAAAAATAATTATTTACAAAATAAAACAGGATTTGTTCACATTTGTGCTGTAGATGTAAAAGGTGTGCGAAAAATAGGATAAAAAATGAAACTCTATAATTTAAAAAACCATAACGAACAAGTAAATTTTGAAACTGCCGTAAAACTTGGATTAGGACAGAAACAAGGTTTGTTTTTTCCAGTAAAATTACCAATTATGACTCCTGTAGAGTTATCAAAAATATTAAAAATGGATTTTATTACACGAAGTACTGAAATACTTTCTAAATTTATTAGTAGTGAAATTTCTAAAGAAGTATTGCATGAACATGTTAAAAAAGCATTTTCATTTTCAAAACCATTAAAAATTTGTATTAATAAGAATATAAGCTGTTTTGAACTATTTCATGGCCCAACATTAGCATTTAAAGATTTTGGGGCACGTTTTATGGCTCAAATGATACTATGTCTTAATAAAAAAAATGAATCTTTTACGATTTTGACAGCAACGTCAGGAGACACCGGAGCTGCAGTTGCTCATGCTTTTTATGGAATGAAAAACATTCGAGTAATTATTTTATATCCAAAGGGAAAAATCACTCTATTACAAGAACAATTATTTTGTACTTTAGGGAAAAATATAAAAACTATTTCTATTAACGGTAGTTTTGACGATTGTCAAAAATTAGTCAAAAAAGCCTTTGATGATAAAAAATTAAAAGAATCAATAGGATTAAATTCTGCTAATTCTATTAATATAAGTCGTTTATTAGCCCAAATATGCTATTATTTTGAAGCTTTTTCATTGATTTCTGAAGAAAAAAGAAAAAATTTAGTTATAGCCGTTCCATGCGGTAACTTTGGTAATTTAACAGCTGGTTTATTAGCCAAATCTCTTGGTTTGCCAATTCAATCATTTATTGCATGTACTAATTCTAATGATACAGTTCCAAGATTTCTGAATAGTGGAAAATGGAATCCTAAAAAAACTGTATCAACAATTTCTAATGCTATGGATATTAGTTGCCCTAATAATTGGCCCCGAATTGAAGAATTATTTCGTCGTAAAAAATGGGATTTAAAAGAATTAAGATTCGGAAGTGTATCAGATAATGTTACTAAAGAGACTCTTAAAGAGTTATTTCGAATGGGTTATGTATCCGAACCACATGCTGCAATTGCCTACAGGCTATTGCATGATCAATTAAAAAAAGAAGAATTCGGTTTGTTTTTAGGAACTGCACATCCGTCTAAATTTAAAGATACTGTAGAAAAAATATTAGAAAACAGTATTTCTTTACCAAAAGAATTGAAAAATAGAAATAATTTACCATTATTATCCCATAATATTAATCCTGATTTTAATAAATTAAAAGAATTTTTATTAGAAAAATAATCATATAAATTAGAGAGGATAAATTAAATTTTCCTCTCTAATAAAAAATAACTTTTTTTAAACATTAAATAAAAAATTAATAATGTCGCCATCTTGAATTTGATAAAATTTTCCTTCGCTTCGATACTTCCCTGCTTCTTTAACCTTCGTCTCACTTTTATATTTTATAAAATCTAAATAATTGATGATTTGTGCCCGAATAAAACCTCGTCTAAAATCACTATGTATTTTATCAGCAGCTTGAAGACTCGTACTGCCATTAGGTATAGCCCAAGCACGAACCTCTTTTATTCCGGCGGTAAAAAATGTTATTAAATTAAGTATTTTATAACCAGATTTAATAATATTATTTAATCCTAAATTCGTTATATTAAAAGATTTCATAAAATATTTTTGTTCATCTTCATTCATTTTTATTAAATCTAATTCTAGATTCGAATTAATTGGAATGACTGAAGAACCTTCTTTTTTAGCCATTTTTTCTAACTCATTTAAAAAAAAACATGACTCTTTTTGTTCATTAATATTAGCAATATACATTGTGGGTTTTAAAGTTAAAAATCGTAAATAACTAATAATTTTCTTTTCATTTTCATCTAACTCAAGTGTTTTTAACATTAAAAATTTTTTTAAATGATCAAGGCACTTACTTAATACAACTAATTTTTCTTCTATCTCTTTTTTATTAAAATTTAGTTTTTTTTGCAATTTTAATATAGATTTTTCACAAGTTTCAAAATCTGCTAATATAAGTTCAGAATTAATTATATCAACATCTATTTTAGGTTGTAGTTGATTATAAATATGACTAACATTATCATCTTTGAAACAGCGAACAACATGAGCAATTGCATGAGTATCACGTATGTTACTTAAAAATTGATTACCTAAACCTTCTCCTTTAGACGCACCTTTCACTAAACCAGCAATATCTACAAATTCTATAAAAGCATTTGTTATTTTTTTAGGTAAAATAATTTTAGAAAGATTATTAATGCGATTATCAGGGACTGAAACAATACCTATATTTGGCTTAATAGTACAAAATGGAAAATTGGCAACTGCCGAATTACCTTTAGTTAAAACATTAAATAAAGTAGATTTACCCACATTGGGTAATCCTATAATTCCACATTTAAAACCCATATTTTATACGCCTTAAAAAATGAACAATTACACAAAATTGATTTAAAAAATATAAAAAAATTTTTATATCTGACTATTGTATCAAATTTAATAATGTAAAATTTTCTTTTATTGCATATGAAATAGATTTCTTAATTAACTTCATTTCCTTGAAATCAGGTATAGAAAGTACAAACGATGATATTTCATTTTTATTTTTTGGACGACCAATGCCAATTCTCAATCGATAAAAATTCACTTTAGTATTAAATTCTTTAATAATATGTCTTAATCCGTTGTGACCACTATGCCCGTAACTATATTTATATTTTATAATTCCAGGTGCTAAATCAAGATCATCATGTACTATTAATATTTGATTTAAACTTATATTATAAAATGAAGCCATTCTATGTACGGAAAAACCATTTATATTCATAAAAATATCAGGTATGAGTAAACGAATAAAATTTGATTTGATATTTAAACAACCAGTAAAACCAAAAAATTTTTTTTCTTCTTTTAAAATACTCAAATAATTTTTTGCTAACGAATAAATATACCAAGATCCAACGTTATGACGCGTTTTATGATATTTTTTTTTAGGATTAGATAATCCTACTATCATTTTTATTTTATTCAAAAAAAATCCTTTAACATTTTCAGATTTATATAAAAAATGAAAAACATATAATATTAAATATTATATGTTTTTATTTTAAAACATTTATTAATTAAAGATTTATATTAAAAATAATTATACATTAAAAGTAATTAAAAACTATTTGGACAAACGACGAGATGCTTCATCCCAATTTACTACATTCCAAAAAGATTTAATATAATCTAATCGTCTATTTTGATATTTTAAATAATAAGCATGTTCCCAAAGATCTAATCCGAAAATAGGATTACCATGAGTACCAGATATTGATTTACCCATTAATGGATTATCTTGATTTATTGTAGATACTATAGATAGTATACCATTTTGATTTACTAACCAAATCCAACCTGAACCAAAGTGGTTTAACGCAATATCTTCAAATTTACTCTTGAAATATTCAACACTTCCAAATTGTTTGTTAATTTCTGATTTTAAATCACCTTGCAATATTGTTCCAATTTTTAAACCTTTCCAAAATAAACTATGATTTATATGTCCTCCTGCATTATTACGTAATACATTTTTATTTTCTAAACTTATTTCATTAAAAATAGACATTAACTCTTCAATTGAAAGTGAAGAAAAATTTGTTCTTTCTAAAATAGAATTAGTATTATTAATATAATTTTGATGATGTTTCGTATGATGAATTCTCATTGTTTCTTCATCAAAAAAAGGTTCTAAAGCATTATATGCATAAGATAGATCAGGTAGGGAATAAGACATTTTTTTTCCTATAAATAAAAAAATAAAATAATAAATTTAAGATGAAATTAGTAATTTAATCTTAAATATTTTATTAAATTATAGTACAATTATTAGGTTGTAAACAAGGTTCATAACGAATATTCAATCAATATCTAAATTAAAAAATATTGTTTCATTAAAATATTTATTTAAAATTTTTTATCAAAAATATTTTTCACTACTCATTTTTTGATTCATTTTTAATATTTTATCTATCAATAAAACCAAAAAAATATAACTTAAAAGATTAATAAAAATAAATCAAAAGTTAACTATATTACACACGAAGTGTTTTAAATGATGAGATTTTGATGTCTATAACTCAAGAATTCAATTTGTTAAGTAATCGATTTCGCACTTTTTATCCTGTTGTTATCGACATTGAAACAGCAGGGTTTAATCCAAAAACTGATGCAGTATTAGAAATCGCATTAATAACTTTAAAAATGGATAAATTAGGATGGCTGCATAAAGAAGATATACTTCACTTTCATATAAAACCATTTAAGGGATCTATTATCAATTCTGATGCTATTGCTTTTAATAAAATTGATCCATTTAATCCTTTACGTGGAGCTATTAGTGAAACATTAGCTATTGAATCAATATTAGAAAAAGTAAATTATGGAATAAAAATACAGGGATGCACTCGGGGGATAGTCGTAGCACATAATGCTCATTTTGATCATAATTTTTTAATGGCAGCTATTCAAAGAGTTAAAATTAAAAACAATCCCTTTCATCCCTTTGTTACATTTGATACAGCCGCATTGAGTGGGCTAGCCGTAGGTCAAACTGTGTTAGCAAAAGCATGCAAGGCAATTGGTTTGTCATTTGACAATAATCAAGCGCATTCAGCACTATACGATAGTTTACAAACAGCTAATCTTTTTTGTAAAATAGTAAATCGTTGGAAAGGTTTAGGCGGATGGCCTATAAATGTTAAAAAAAGTAAACAAAATTCATATTAAGTTAATAATAAAAAAAATATTTTTAAACTTTTTATAAAAAAAGATATGACATTAATAATAACAATTCTGATTTTTACATAATGTCATATCTTATTTTGTTTAAATTTATTATTTAGAATTTAATACTGCATTAGATATTATTTTTTTTAGTTCTCCGTTTTCTAACATTTCGAGTATAATACTGCATCCACCAATTAACTCTCCCTTTATCCATAACTGAGGAAAAGTTGGCCAATTAGCGTATCTTGGTAATTCTTTTCTAATATCTAAATTTTCTAAAATATCAACATATGCAAATTTTTCTCCACAAATAGATAAAGCTTGTACTGCTTGAGCTGAAAAACCACAACTAGGAGATTGAGGTGTACCCTTCATATAAATTAAAATAATATTATCTTTAATTTGACGTTCTATCTTTTCAATTACATTCATATTTTTTCCAAAATAAAGTTAAAGAAATAAAATGCTTTATTAAAAAACACTTTTAAAAAAATTTTATAGACAATTTCATTTTTTTTTGCAATACTAAATAATGAATTTTAACTTTAAATTATGGGGCTGTTTTTGGATTCGACAAAGTTATCAAAAAAGTAAAGTGCATGCCGAGGAACGGTTTGCCTCGATAAAAAACCGTAAAAAAATAGCTGCAAATAATAAACAAAACTACGCTTTAGCAGCTTAAAAAACTGTATAAAGCCCTTTCATCTCTGACTTCTCTCTTGAGAACGAGAAATTTTTAAGAAAGGCCGACATTTAAAGAGAAAAATGTGAGCACTATGCTTGATAGTGACACAAAATTAATTTTTCAAGCTATAAGCTTAAAATGAGTTTTTCCAAATTAAGCAATGAAAAAATAAAGAAAAACTAAGCATGTAGTATCTTTATTTATAGAAATTTTGGACGCGGGTTCAAATCCCGCCAGCTCCAAAAAAATTAAAAAAAATAATTATTACTTATAAATTATCGAATATCTAATTTTGACACTTTATTTTTTTTAAAAAATATGTTTAGTATCTTTTGATGACATCCAAATCCGTTTTCTTCTGCACAAATAATATAGTGAAAAACATCATTAAAGGAATCTGAAATAATTGGATTTCCAAAAATATAAATTATTTGTTCTTTTGTCATTCCTTTATAATTTTTTTTAAATTTATTTAAATTAAAATAAGACTCATTTAAATTATTATTTAAAACATAGTGTTTATTCTCTAATACTGAACAACTCGAGAATAAAAAAATCATTAACATTCCTAAAACAATCTGATTACTCATAAAAAAATCACTACCTATAATATTTTATATGAAATATTGTTAATAACAATCTTTAACTATAAAAAAATTTTATAAAAATCTTTAATAATCTAAAAAAATTTTTTAGACCAATTTAATTTAGATGTTAGAGTTTCAAAATAATTATAACTTTTAGGATGTATGAGATTCAAATAATAGTTACTGCGACGAATAAATACATATTCTTTTTTCTTAACAGGTAAAACTATTTGACTATCACAACTAATTTTTAAATCAGTTTCTATATCAGAAAATCTCAAACGAATTACACTATCACTGCGAATTAATAAAGGACGCGCAGATAAAGTGTGGGGGAACATAGGTACTAACAAAATAGATTCTAAGGAAGTTTCTATAATAGGTCCTCCAGCTGAAAGTGAATAACCTGTTGAACCTGTTGGAGTTGAAATAATCAAGCCATCTGAACGTTGAGAAAAAGCAAAATTGTCATTAATATAAACTTCAAATTCTATCATATGCGCTACGTTTTTAGGATGCAAAACAACTTCATTAATTGCAATACTAGATTTAGAAACTTGTTCTTTTTTATAAATCATTACATCTAATAAGAATCGATTTTCTACGAAATATTTACCAGACAAAACTTCTGAAAGTTTTTTAAATTTATTATCTGGATTCAAATCTGTAAGAAAACCTAAATTTCCACAATTAATACCAATGATTTTAATATTAAAATATGATAAAATACGAGCTGTAAATAATAAATTTCCATCTCCGCCTATTACAATTGCTAAATCACATAATCGACCAATTTCTATTAATGTCGCAGTTTTAGGGTTTTTTAAATTTAGCTTTTTAGAAATATTATATTCAATAAAAACTTGATAACCTTTTTTAATTAACCACTTATAAAGTATTTCATGTGTTATTAATGCAGTTGAATGACGCGGACGTCCAACAATACCAATACAATTAAAATATTGTTTCATTGCATTAAATTTCCCAATAAAAAAAATATTTTTAATAAAAAAATTACCTTGAAAAACATATTAAAAACTCTACATTTAATTAATAACATTTAAAATGGTAATATTATGGATAATCAAGAGAAAAAAACAAACTATCAAAATACTGATAAAGAAAATGATTTAGAAAAAAATAAAGAAAAAAAAAATGATGAATCAATATTTCAAAATAAAAAAATGAATGAAATAAGGGAAAAAATATTCAAAAATAAAAAAGAAATAAATAATCTTAAACTAAGACATCTAGCAAATATAGAAAATATTAAAAAAAATACTGAAAAAAAAATAAAAAAAATAAAAAATGCAGAAATAGAAAACTTTTTTAAACAAATTATTCCTATTATAAATAATCTTGAAGACATATTAACAATTTCTACAAAGTTAAATTTAAATGATGAACCATCAATACAGGGGATAGAATTAACATTAAAATCTTTGCTAAGTATATTAATAAAATTTGGAGTAAAAATAGAAGGCAAAAAAAATGAAATATTCAATCCAAAAATTCATGATGTCATCTTAACTGAGTCATCAAATACAATAGAACCAAATTATATTATTTCTGTAAAGAAAAAAGGTTTTATTTTTAAAAAAACAATACTTCGTAAGGCAGCTGTTGTAATTTCTAAAACTTAAAAAAATATATTTTGATATTAATAAAAAACATTTTTAAAATTTTTTAAAAATAGAAAAAATTTAAAATTTTTTCTATTTTTAAATCTTAAACCAATCAATTTTATTTCTTTTGTGTTTAAGTAAAATTTTGTTAGTTTTCGAAAAATGTTTGCATCCTAAAAAACCACGATGTGCTGATAAAGGAGAAGGATGAGATGTTTTTAAAATATAATGTTTATTTGTATCAATTAGATTGCATTTTGTTTTTGCATCATTACCCCAAATTAAAAAAACAATGAATTCTTTATAAGAATTAATAAGAGAAATAACATTATCCGTAAAAATATGCCATCCTATATTATAGTGAGATTTTGGTTTTCCTGATTCAACAGTTAAAATAGTATTCAATAAAAAAACACCTTGAGTAGCCCAGTTTTCAAGACAACCATGATAAAATATATGATTTTTATTAAAATCATTATTTAATTCTTTATATATATTTTTTAAAGAAGGTGGTATAATATGATTTCTAGGGACTGAAAAAGCTAATCCGTGAGCTTGATCTTTGGAAAAATAAGGATCTTGTCCAATTATAACAACTTTTATCTTACTAAAAGGAGTTAACAAAAAAGCATTGAAAACATCTTTTGAAGCAGGATATATTATTTTTTTTAGACGCTCTTCTTTAAGAAATTTAATAATTTTAAAAAAATATTTTTTTTTTTTCTTGAGATAAAAGATCTTTCCAAGTTAAACTATTTCTCACATTACCTCCACTTTAAATAAAAATTAATTTTACACATAATTATTTATCAAAATAAATTCTTTTTTTTATTAAGGAACACATATCTTATTCTATTTTTTTAATTAAAAGGAAAAAAAATGACTTTAGTAACACAAAAAGCGCCAAATTTTATAGCACCAGCAATTTTAAAAAATGGTAAAATCATGAATAATTTTGATTTAAAAAAATATTCTAATGGTCAAATAACCGTATTGTTTTTTTGGCCTATGGATTTTACTTTTGTTTGTCCTTCTGAAATCATCGAATTTAATAAAACCTTTGAAGCTTTTGAAAAAAGAAATGTAAAAATTGTTGGTGTTTCTATTGATAGTGTTTTTGTTCATCAAGCATGGCAAAATACCTTTCCTGAAAATGGAGGAATTGGAAAAATAAAATTTCCTATGGTTTCTGATATAAAACATGAAATTCAAAAATCTTATCATATAGAACATCCGGAATTAAATATAGCATTAAGAGCCTCATTCTTAATTGATGAAAATTGGATTATACGTCATCAAGTTGTTAATGATCTTCCTTTCGGACGTAACATTGATGAAATGATACGGATGATAGACGCTTTAAATTTTCATAATAAATACGGAGAAGTATGTCCTGTAAATTGGAAGCATGGACAAGAGGGGATGAAAGCTTCTCAAGAGGGAGTTTCTTCATATTTAAAAAAATATTTTTCATAAAAATTAACAGATAATTTTAAAGTCAGCAAAAAAAAATATGCTGGCTTTATTTTTAATTTAAAAATAAATTATTAACAACTTTGATTTAAATACTAAACATTATCAAATAAAATTATCATCATTCATCTCGCTATCATCAACATGTTCCGTTTCATCAAAATTAGAAAAATTATTATCATCAGAATAATTTTCAAGTGGTTCGTTTTGATTATCATAATTTACTAAATCAGAATGATTATTCTGAATAGAATCATATTCATTATCTATATCAGATGCTGACGACTGATTAATATTATCAAAAATTTCTTCTTCCGGTGTAGTATGATTAAACAAATTCATTAACATATTTCCTAAAATCATACCTCCTGCTACACCTGTCGCTGTTTGTAATGCGTTTTTAAGAAATCCGCTATTTCTGGTAGTTGCTGCTGAAGAAGAAGGAATATTTGTATTACAAGATTCTAAGTTATTCTGGTTTTTTTTCCATATAGTATTATCATAGGATATAGTTTTTGATCCTGGATCTTTTTTTAAAAAGTTTGATAAAAAACTTGGTTTTTTATTCACTTGATCTGAATTTAAAATTGATATTTGATTTTTTAATTCTTCGATTTTTAAATTCATTTTTTTTATAGCTGTTTCTTGAATTAAGATTGTTTGCACCATGTAGTAAGAAGAATAAGGCTGTTTTTTTACTAAATTTTGGATTAAAACATCTGCTGTATCATCGCGCTCAGAACAGTTTAGTTCAATTTTTTTCAAACGATGAAATAAATTTTCTATTAAATTTTTTTCTTCATCTTTCATAAAAGTATCTCATTTTCCATTAAACTTAGAAAAGTTATTATTTATATAATTCAGTATTGATCTATATAAAATACTCTAATAACTCATTATTTTAATACTTTCATTTAAAATAAACAATATAAAAAATATTTTTTAACTATTTAAAAAAAATCTAATTATAAATAATAATTTCATTATTTAGAATCAGTTCTTTCAATGCATCTGACACTTTAACTATGTTATAATTTTATACTCAATATAATTCTATTAATCAACGCAAAAAAGAGAAAATAGTTAATATGAAACACCTTGCTCGAGAAATTGTACAAGTCGATATTGAAAAAGAATTGAAAAGTTCTTACCTAGACTATGCTATGTCTGTAATAGTAGGACGAGCCTTGCCAGATGTTCGAGATGGTTTAAAACCAGTCCATAGAAGAATACTTTTTGCAATGCATGTATTAAGTAATTATTGGAATAAAGCATATAAAAAATCTGCTAGAGTGGTAGGAGATGTAATAGGTAAATATCATCCACATGGAGATTCTGCTGTATATGATTCAATCGTGCGAATGGCGCAAAATTTTTCATTACGTTATATGTTAATAGATGGTCAAGGCAATTTTGGTTCAATTGACGGGGATGCAGCAGCAGCAATGCGATATACAGAAGTACGTATGTCTAAAATTTCTCAAGAGTTGTTAGCTGATCTAGAAAAAAATACTGTAGAATTCATTCCGAATTATGATGGAACAGAACATATTCCAGAAATCCTGCCATCTAAAATACCAAATCTTTTAATTAATGGATCATCAGGAATAGCGGTGGGTATGGCAACGAATATTCCTCCTCACAACTTGAATGAGGTAATTGACGGATGTTTAGCTTATATAAAAGATGATAACATTACACTACGAGAATTAATTCAACATATTCCAGGACCAGATTTTCCAACTGCAGGAATTATCAATGGTAAAAAGGGAATTGAAGAAGCATATCGAACAGGAAAGGGAAAGATTTATATTCGTGCTCGAAACAAAATTGAAAAAAATAAAAAAAACAAAAAAGAATCAATTATTTTTTATGAAATTCCTTATCAAGTTAACAAATCACGTTTAATTGAAAAAATAGCAGAACTAGTAAAGGAAAAAAGAATTGATGGAATAACTGCTTTACGTGACGAATCAGACAAAGATGGAATGAGAATTGTAGTTGAAATAAAAAAAGAAGCTATGTCAGAAATAATTTTAAATCAACTATATTCTCTTACTCAACTACAAATTTCTTTTGGTATAAATATGGTTGCATTATGCCAAGGACAACCAAAAACATTATCTTTAAAAGAGATATTAAAACATTTTTTATCACATAGAGAAGAAATAGTTACACGCCGCAGTATTTTTGAATTAGATAAAACTTGTAAAAGATCTCATATTCTTGAAGGATTAAGTATAGCTTTAATAAACATTAACTGTATTATTGATCTAATAAAAAAAGCTAAAAGTTCATTAGAAGCAAAAGAGTTAATAATAAAAAAAACGTGGATTTATAAAAATTCAGAAAAAATAAATCAAAAAGATCATGATTATCATTTTACTGAAGAACAAGTGCAAGCTATTTTAGATTTACGCTTACATAAATTAACAAGTTTAGAAAAAAATAAACTTGTTTTAGAATACGATTGTTTAACTAAAAAAATCAAAGAATTAAAAAAAATTTTAAAAAGTCGCGATCGTATGCGAGAAGTTATTAGAGATGAATTAGTATCAATAAAAAATAATTTCGGAGATCAGAGACGAACAGAAATTACAGAAAATAATCCTGATATTAGCATTGAAGATTTAATTAATCAAGAAGATGTAGTAGTAACATTATCTCATTCTGGATACGTTAAATATCAACCTCTTTCTGATTATAATGCTCAAAAAAGAGGAGGAAAGGGAAAATCAGCAGCTAAAATTAAAGAAGAAGATTTTATAGAAAGTTTAGTCGTGACGAATACACATGATACTATACTATGTTTTTCCAGTCGAGGTATCCTATATTGGATGAAAGTTTATCAACTACCAGAATCTAGTAGACATGCAAAAGGTAGACCCATAGTCAATTTGTTACCATTAAGTAACAAGGAAAGAATTACAGCAATACTTCCTATTCATGAATTTAAAGATAATCTAAATATTTTTATGGCTACTGCACAAGGAATAGTTAAAAAAAGTTCTTTAAAAGAATTTAAAAAACCTAGAATTGCAGGCATTATAGCAATTAATTTACGAGCTAATGATGAACTTATTGGAGTTTCATTAACAAATGGTAAGAACAATATCATGTTATTTACACAAAATGGAAAAGTGGTTCAATTTTTAGAAAATAGTGTTAGAACAATGGGAAGAACAGCTTCTGGAGTAAGAGGAATTAAAATTTCTAAAAATGACAAAGTAGTATCCCTTATTGTTCCGTATAAAAAAGAAAGTATTTTAATAGCAACAAATAACGGCTATGGAAAACGCACAAAAATAACTGATTTTCCAATTAAATCACGTGCGACACAAGGTGTAATTTCAATAAAAATTACTAAAAAGAACGGAAAAATAATTGGAGCTATACAAGTGGTAGAAAAAGATCAAATTATGATGATTACTAACGCAGGGACACTAGTTAGAATTAGAGCGTCAGAAATAGGTGTTTTAAAAAGAAATACACAAGGTGTCATCTTAATAAGAACATCAAAAAATGAAAAAGTTGTTGCTTTACAAAGAATTGTAGAACCTATATAAAAATATTTTAATAAAAAACCATTTTAACTAAAAGAGTTTTTATACTACATTTCAAAAACAATATTTTTATATATATTTTTTTAAATAGGTTAATTTAAATATGAAAAATAGTTTATTTGTGACAAAACGCAATGGAAAAAAAGAAAAAATAAATTTAGATAAAATACACAAAGTTTTAAATTGGGCAGCGAAAGGATTAGAAAATATATCTGTTTCCCAAGTTGAATTACGTTCACGTATTCAGTTTTATAATAATATTAGCACTGTGAATATACATGAAACAATCATTAAAGCTGCAGCAGATTTAATTTCTGAAAATACACCTGATTATCAATATATGGCCGCAAGACTTGCAATTTTTCATCTTAGAAAAAAAGCTTATGGTCAGTTTGAACCGCCAAATCTTTATTATCATGTAAAAAAAATGGTTCAGTTGGGAAAATATGACGAAAAATTACTACAAAATTATTCTTTTGAAGAATATGTTGAAATGAATTCATTTGTCGATCATCGGCGCGATATGAACTTTTCTTATGCAGCAGTAAAACAGTTAGAAGCAAAATATCTTCTACAAAATCGCGTTACTGGACAAATATATGAAAGTGCACAATTCTTATATATCTTAATATCCGCATGCTTATTTTCTAAATACGAAAAAAAAGTTCGTATGAATTATATTCAACGTTTTTATAACGCAATTTCTACTTTTAAAATATCTTTACCTACACCAATAATGTCAGGAGTAAGAACGCCAACTCGTCAATTTAGTTCTTGTGTACTAATTGAGTGTGCAGATAATTTAAATTCTATTAATGCCACAACTAGTGCAATTGTAAAATACGTTTCTCAGAGAGCAGGAATAGGTATTAATGCTGGTCAAATTCGGGCTTTGGGGAGTCCTATTAGAAATGGAGAAGCATTTCATACTGGATGCATTCCTTTTTATAAGCACTTCCAAAGCGCCGTAAAATCTTGTTCTCAAGGTGGAGTTAGAGGAGGAGCAGCAACTGTTTTTTACCCAATATGGCATCTAGAAATTGAAAGTTTATTAGTTTTGAAAAATAATCGAGGCATTGAAGAAAATAGAGTACGTCATCTTGATTATGCTGTACAAATTAATAAATTAATGTATCAAAGAATGCTACTAGGGCAAAAAATTACACTGTTTAGTCCTTCCGACGTTCCTAAATTATATGAATTTTTTTTCTCTGATCAAAAAAAATTTAAAGAAATTTACATTAAATATGAAAAAAATAGAAATATAAGAAAAAAAAGTATTAATGCAATTGATTTATTTTGTTTAATTATGCGAGAAAGAGCATCAACTGGACGAATTTACATACAACATGTAGATCATTGTAATTCACATAGTGCATTTAATTCTAAATTAGCAACAATAAGACAATCTAACTTATGTCTAGAAATTACATTGCCTACAAAACCATTAAATAACATTGATGATAAAAATGGAGAAATTGCACTTTGTACTTTATCTGCTCTTAATCTAGGTTTAATTAATGACTTACACGATCTTAAAGAATTATCTACATTATCTGTACGAGCATTAGATGAAATATTAGAATATCAAAACTATCCAGTAGTATGCGCGAAAAAATCAGCTATTTCAAGACGTTCTTTAGGAATTGGTGTAATTAATTTCGCATATTATTTAGCTAAAAATAAAGTACGTTATTCAGACGGTAGCGCAAAAAATTTAACACATAAAACTTTTGAAGCAATACAGTATTATTTACTAAAAGCTTCTTGCGAGTTAGCTAAAGAAAAAGGATCCTGTTCATTATTCAATCAAACTAATTACTATTTAGGTAAATTTCCCATTGATACATATAAAAAAGATATAGACTCAATATGTAATGAACCATTGCATTTAAATTGGAATTTATTACGTAAAAAAATTAAAAAATATGGATTAAGAAATTCTACCTTATCCGCTTTAATGCCTTCAGAAACTTCGTCTCAAATATCTAATGCTACTAATGGTATTGAACCTCCAAGAGGTTTTATCAGTATAAAATCTTCAAAAGATGGAATGCTGAGACAAGTTGTTCCAGAATATAAAAAATTAAAATCTGAATATGAGTTACTTTGGGAGATACCAAATAATATAGGATATTTAGAACTTGTTGCAATTATGCAGAAGTTTGTTGATCAATCTATTTCAGCAAATACTAATTATGATCCAAAACGATTTTTAAATGAAAAAATACCTATGAAACAGCTTATATATGATTTACTTGTAGCTTATAAACTGGGAATCAAAACACTTTATTATCAAAATACTCGTGATGGTGCTGAAGATAATCAAAATTTGAATAAATCTATTGAAAACATAAAAGAAGATAATTGTACAAGTGGCTCTTGTACGATATAATAATGATATAAATTTAATTAAAAATTAAAAATTTTTCGGATATAACATAAGTGTCTTATACAACTTTTTCAAAAAAGAAAAACAATCAACTTAAAGAACCGATGTTTTTTGGACAATCTGTAAATATAGCTCGATATGACCAACAAAAATATAACATTTTTGAAAAATTAATTGAAAAGCAACTTTCTTTTTTTTGGAGACCAGAAGAAATAGATTTATCTAAAGATAGAATAGATTTTGATAATTTACCTTCTAACGAAAAACACATTTTTATAAGTAATTTAAAATATCAAACTTTACTCGATTCTATTCAAGGAAGAAGTCCTAATATCGCTTTTTTACCTATAGTTTCTATTCCTGAATTAGAAACGTGGATTGAAACATGGTCTTTTTCAGAAACAATTCATTCGCGTTCATATACACACATTATTAGAAATATTATTAATAATCCATCTATCGTATTTGATGATATTATTTCTAATAAAAACATTAATGATCGCGCACAAGACATTTCCATTTATTATGATGAATTAATCAGAATAACAGCGTATTGGCATTTACTCGGTGAAGGAAATCATAAAATTAATGAAAAAAAAGTTGAAATTAATTTAAAATTATTAAAAAGAAGATTGTATCTTTGTTTAATTAGTGTAAATGTATTAGAAGCTATCAGATTTTACGTTAGTTTTGCGTGTTCTTTTGCATTCGCTGAAAGAGAAATCATGGAAGGAAATGCCAAAATTATTAGATTAATAGCACGCGATGAGGCATTACACTTAACTGGAACTCAGCATATTTTAAATATTTTAAATAATGAAAAAAATAATGAAAACATGAAAAATACCGTTTTAGAATGCAGAGAAGAAGCAATTAAAATATTTATATCTGCTTCAGAACAAGAAAAAAAATGGGCTAAATATTTATTTCAAGATGGTTCAATGTTAGGATTGAATAAAGATATTTTATGTCAATATATAGAATATATTACCAACATTCGTATGCATGCAATAGGTTTTAAAATGCCTTTTGAAAAAACATCAAATCCAATTCCTTGGATTAACTCTTGGTTGAACTCTGATTATATACAAGCTGCTCCTCAAGAAACAGAAATTAGCTCATATTTAGTAGGTCAAATCGAATCAGAAATATCTAATCAAGAATTTAAAAATTTTAAATTATAAAATGAATAATTTTACTATTAAAGTACTCAATAAAAAAACAATAATTTATAAAAAAAAAAATCTTTATTATCAATTTTAGAAAAACATAACATAAAAATTGAATACCAATGCAAATCTGGTTACTGTGGCGCATGTCGTATTGAAATATTAAAAGGTAATGTGTCTTATTCAATAAGACAACCAATGGCAGCTCTATTCAAAAAAAAAGAAATTCTACCATGCTGTTGCGAACCTGATGGTAATATTATAATTAAAATATGAAAATAATTTTATAAAGACTGAATTGATGTCAATGCAATTGTATAGACTATATCCTCAACTGATGCACCTCTTGACAAGTCATTTACTGGTTTTTTTAAACCCTGTAGCATTGGTCCAATACAAATAAGATCAGCTGATCTTTGAACTGCTTTATAGGTTATATTACCAGAATTTAAATCTGGAAAAATAAAAATATTAGCTGATCCTAAAATAGACGAATACGGAATTTTTAACTTAGCCACCTCTTTTGAAATTGCTGCATCATACTGAATTGGACCATCAATAAGTAAATCAGGTCTTTTACTTTTTACAATAGAAGTAGCATCTCTAATTTTTTCTACTTGCCATCCAGTTCCAGAAAAACCAGTAGAATAGGATAACATTGCTATACGTGGTTCTATACCAAACATTTTCGCTGAATTAGCAGATTGAATTGCAATTTCAGCTAATTCTTTTGAATTTGGTTCTATATTAATTGCGCAATCTCCATAAATTAAAACTTCGTTTGGTAACAAGATAAAAAATATAGATGATACTAAAGAATAAATAGGATCAGTTTTAATTATCTGTAGTGCTGGACGTATAGTATTAGCTGTTGTATTAATTGTTCCAGAAACTAATCCGTCAACTTTACCAGATTCTAATATTAAAGTTGCTAAAATCACATTATCTTTTAATTGCTTTCTTGCAAAAATTTCATCTATTTTTTTATTTTTACGAATTTCTAATAAACGTGGGACATAT
This sequence comes from Buchnera aphidicola str. Sg (Schizaphis graminum), assembly GCF_000007365.1. NCBI lineage: Bacteria > Pseudomonadati > Pseudomonadota > Gammaproteobacteria > Enterobacterales > Erwiniaceae > Buchnera > Buchnera aphidicola. The sequence goes on along the minus strand of NC_004061.1, from coordinate 191,776 downwards.
TGGTCTCTTATTAAAATAGGATCTTTTATCTCAATATTTTTATTTAAATCAATTTTATTTTCATTTGCAATATTATAAATTTTTTTCGGATCACCTAATAATATACATTCTGCTATACCTAATCGATGACATATCGAAGCTGCTTTTAATATACGTGGCTCATATGATTCAGGAAGTATAATACGTTTATGTTTGCTTTTAGATAGTATTTTTAATCGATAACAAAATTCTTTAGGTGAATATGTTTTTTTATAAAAATTAGTAGTTTTTTTCTTTAAGCTAATTAAATGATTCTTATTAAAGAAACTAGAGGTATATTCTAATAATTTATTAATAAAATATTTGTTTTGAACATTAATATTAAAATTAAATTTTTGCAATTGAGACAACGTTTCTACTGTGTTTTCTTTTATAAAAAATACAGGAACACCTTGATTGGTTAAAAATTTCAAGAGTTTAATAGAATTTTCACTTAATTTTAATACGCCTGTTAATAAAATTGCACCTATTTTTTTTGATTTGCATACTAAATATAATGTTTTGAAAAACGTTTCCATTCGACTTGAAGAAATTAATACTAGTGTATTAGCATAACTTTTTTTTAAAATGACTGAAGAATCTTCATCAAATATTGTTATGTTTTTTATAAAAGCATCTTTTATGCTTATTGTATTAACAAGAGTTGCATTTAAAAATTTAAAAATATTTATTACAGATGATTTAACTAATTTTTTATTCCAAGGAATAAAAGCTATAACACGAAAAAAACTATTAAAAAAAATATTTTTTTTAATTGCATGAATACATGTATTTTTTTTTGTATTTTTCAAAATTATTAATTTATCAAAAAAATTATATTTCATTTTATTAAAAATAAAGGGAGAATTAATATCACTAAATATTAAACCTAAAAAATTTTTATATTTTTTTTGTTGTAAAAACACATTTATTTTTCTTTCTTTTCTTTTAAAACACCCTAAAGAAAAATCTTTTAAATTATCTATAAATATTACTTCTGCATCTATATTTTGCGCAATATCAAAATTAATTTGATCTGCATCATCGTGCTCTTTTCGACTAATACCCTTAATTAAAATGAATTCGTTTATCTTTTTTTTATTAAAACATTCCTTAATTATCTTATCTAAAAGATAAGAATATTCATCAGAATTAAAATTTTTCTTAAAAAAATTTATGTCATCTAGTACATTTATTTTTTTTGAAAAATATGCCCTGATAAAGTTTATATTATCTGATTTGATAAGAGGTAAATAAGAAAAAGACTTAAAACAATTTTTTTGTTCTTTTTTATTAAAAAAATAAAGTATACTTAAACTTATTGTTGTTAAACTAACTTTTTTGTTTAAAGGAATTAACATTATAATTCGTGACATAATTTTTTTTTATTTATATTTAATGTAGAAAATACTATAAAACAGTTTTAATTTTATTTTATTATCTTAATAGTTTCTTGAGCTATTGCTAATTCTTCATCTGTCGGAATAACAAATGCAGGACGAGATTTATCTGTAGTAATTAATCCATGTTTTCCATTTTTAATACCAAGATTACGTTGAGTATCTATTTTAAAACCTATTAATAATAATTTTGATAAGGTAATTTCTCTAATTAATGGCACATTTTCGCCAATCCCTCCAGTGAATACTATAGCATCCAAATTATTTTCCATTAAAGACATATAAGAAGCAATATATTTAGATAAACGATGACAGAATATATCTACAGCTAATCTCGCTTTTTTTTCAAAATAGTATTTTTTTTCAAAATAACGAAAATCACTACTTATTCCACTTAGACCTAATAAACCAGACTCTTTTGTAAGTATTGTATGAATTTCGTCAATACTCATACCAAGTTTTTGATACATGAAAAAAATAATTGAAGGATCTATGTCACCACTACGAGTACCCATTACTAATCCTTCTAAAGGTGTTAATCCCATAGAAGTGTCTACGCATATTCCATTACATACTGCCGAAACAGAAGCTCCATTACCTAAATGACACGTAATAACATTAAGTGAATTAAAATTTTTATTTAAAATCAAAGCAACTTCGGAAGCAACATAATGATGACTTGTACCATGAGCGCCATATCTTCGAATATGATGCTCTTTATAAAAAAAATATGGTATCGCGTATAAAAATGAAGTTTCTGGCATATTTTGATAAAAAGATGTATCAAAAACAGCTACATTTTTTTTTGCAAAAATAGGAAATTTCTCTATGGCTGTTTTGATACCAATTAAATTTGCTGGATTATGTAATGGAGCAAATGAAATAGCCTTTTGAATTAATTGAATAATGTTATCATCTATTAAAGTCGACGATTTTATTTTATTTCCTCCATGAACTACTCTATGTCCTATACCTACTATATTTTTATATATATCTTTTTTTTCCAAAAAAAACTTATTAAAAATAAAGTTTAAAGCATCTTTATGAGATAAATTAGAACCGATACATTTTTTATGTTCTGTTGTTAAATCTTTCCATTTCATATATGTTTTTGATAAAAACAAACACTCTACTAAACCAGATAAATATTTCTTTTTATTATCAGGATTTAATATTGCAAACTTTACAGAAGAACTGCCACAATTCAATACAAAAATTAAATTATTCAATATTTTTACCATTTCTTTATTAAAAGATTATATTTTATATATAAACTTTTGCAATTATTATTTTTAATATATAATCATGAACTCTATGTATAAAAGATAATGTTTAAAATAAAACTATAATAACAGGACAAAAATGACATTACAAAAGAAAATTATCGAATTATTAGGAGTTAAACCGCTAATTATACCTAAAAAAGAAATAGAAAATCGTATTCAGATATTAAAAAGATACTTAATTGAAAATACCCATTTAAAAACGTTAATAGTAGGTATCAGCGGGGGACAAGATTCAACTCTAACTGGAAAATTATGTCAGTTATCAATTCAAGAGTTACGAAAAGAAAAAAAAGAAAAATCTTATCAATTTATCGCATTAAGATTACCTTATGGTGTACAAATAGACGAAAAAGATTGCAGAGATGCAATTAATTTTATAAATCCAGATCAAATTTTTACAATTAATATTAAAAACGCAGTTTTAAATAGTGAAAGATCATTAAAAAAACAAGGAATACAAATCTCAGACTATATCAAAGGCAATGAAAAAGCAAGAGAAAGAATGAAAGTACAGTATAGTTTTGCAGCTATAACAAATGGACTCGTTGTTGGAACAGGAAACGCAGCAGAAAACGTCACTGGATTTTTTACAAAATATGGAGACAACGGAACAGATGTTAACTTAATTTCTAAATTAAATAAAAGACAAGGTAAATTTCTATTAAAAGAATTAAACTGTCCTAAACACTTATATTTAAAAAAACCTACTGCTGATCTTGAAGATGAGAAACCACAAAAAGAAGACGAAGTAGCATTAGGTATAAAATATAATATAATTGATGATTATTTGGAAGGAAAAAAAGTAAATTCTTTAAATAAACAAATAATTGAAAGGTTATATTTAACAACAGAACATAAACGTAAAATAATTAACTTAGGATAAAATATTTAAAAAAAATTACTAATGCAATATCATTTTTTTCTGCTCAATAGCATGAATTTGTACTTTAATGATTTCACTAATAGGATCTTCAGGACAATGTTCAACAAAATAAATTAAATCTGTTAAAGCAACATGATTACATTCTAAATTTGCATATATCAGTCCTCTGTCACGAATTTCATATGGATCATTAGGATTGATTTGTAATAGTAAATTGCTTACATTTAGTGCTAATTCCATTTTTTTTTCTTCCATTAAAGCTGATTTTAATATGTCTAACATTTTACGAATAACAGTAATAGATTCTGCTTTGTACAAATCATGTTCATATAATTCTGCAGTTGGACTAATATTACCTTTCAGCCATACCTCTAGAGTATGTTGATCTAACATTTCTCCATTAAAGGGATTAATTAACCATTTTTTTTTATTTATCCAATCTGCTCTTAAAATGAGTTGTGTAGGAAATACTACAGGATTTAAGGGTAATTTTAATTCTTGTGCAATATGTAAAAAAAGAATACCTAAAGAAACAGCAGTACCCTGACGGGTTTTTAAAACATTATCAATCCATAAAACATCTGAAAGTTTATATATACCACTCGCAGCACCAAAATTCCAAGTTTTATAAAAAAGTTTCAGCAATTTTTTTAATTTTAAGTTTGGTTCAATTTCAGATGAAATATAAAATTTGGCTTCTTTTACCTTATTATATAAATCAGAAATTACAAATTTTGTAGGAAAATCTTCTCTAATTATTTGAGAAGTCGCAATAATAGAATCAATAAGCGATAATTTAGAAAAATCAATATTGGAAAAAGATTTCATAGTTATTAGTTATATAAATATTGTTTAGATAATAAAAAATTTAAAATTTGAAGGTAGAGATATATTAATATATATTTAATCATAATGTAAAATTATATTTTTTATTTTTTTTATATAAAAAAATATTAAATTATTTTATTCAATATGGTATTTTAATGATTTTATCATTTTTTTTGACCAAAAGTAATTCGATCATTACCTCCATAATCTTTAAAAGATTGTATACAAAAAAAATTATATTTTTTAAAAAAATACTGCACTTTTAATTTTTGTTTCCATCCATGTTCAATAAATAACCAACCCTTGTCAAATAAATATTGACTTGCTTTTTGTATAATTAATTCAATATCTAGTAATCCATCTTTTTTTGAAATTAATGCATTAAATGGTTCATAAAAAATATCTTTTTTAAGTGACTGTATTTCTTTTATACCGATATAAGGAGGATTACTGACAATAATATGAAATTTCTCATTTATATGAGAAAACCAGTTACTATAAAAAAATTCTACATTTTTTAAATTTAATTTCAATCCGTTTATCTTAGCTATTTTAAGTGCTGAATATGAATTATCAACACCAATAATATTCCAATGAGAACAAACACTAGCTAAAGCTAAAGCGATCGCTCCGGAACCTGTTCCTAAATCAAGGATTGATCTGAAATTTTTATTAACTTTAGACAGTATTTTTTCTACTAAAATTTCAGTATCTGGTCTAGGAATAAGTGTTTTATACGACACACAAAGAGATAAAGACCAAAATTCTTTTTTTCCTATTATATAGGCTATAGGTTCACCTATAGATCTTCTATAAATAAAATTGTTTAATTTTTGATATTGCTCTTTACTTAAATCAATTTCTTGATTAATTATAATTGCAATACGTGTACATTTTAAAACATGACTTAATAAAATCTCAGCTTCATATCGAGGATTCTCACAATGAGATAGTTTTTTAATTGCTTTTTTTAACCAATAGTTTATATTCATAATTTAAATTCAGATAAAGAAGAAAGCATATCTGCTTGATACTCTTGCATTATTGGATCAATAAGTAAGTCTAATTTTCCCTGTAAAACTTCATTTAATTTGTATATAGTAAGATTAATTCTATGATCTGTAATTCTGTTCTGAGCGAAATTATATGTTCTATTTCTATCTGATCTTTCACCAGTTCCTAATAAAATACGTCTCATAGACGAATTTTCTTTTTGACTTTTTGCTAATTTATCAGCGTATACACGAGCAGATAAAATAGATAAAGCTTTAGCTTTATTTTTATGTTGTGATCTTTCATCTTGACATTCTACTACATTTCCACTAGGAATATGAGTGATGCGAATTGCAGAATCAGTAGTATTTACATGTTGACCACCTGCACCAGAGGAACGAAAGGTATCAATTTTTAAATCAGAAACTTTAATTTCTTCTTTTTTAGTTTTAGGTCTCACAGGCATAATAGCTACAGTACAAGTTGATGTATGAATTCTTCCTTGAGATTCTGTTTCAGGTACTCTTTGAACACGATGCCCTCCAGATTCAAATTTTAAACGACCACATGCACCTTTTCCTGTAACTTTAGCTATTATTTCTTTAAATCCTCCTCTTTCATTTTCACTTGAACTCATTATTTCTGTTTTCCACATATAATTTTCAGCATAACGCGTATACATTCTAAATAATTCGCCAGCAAAAATTGAAGATTCGTCTCCTCCTGTTGCTGCTCTAATTTCAATAAAACAACTATGCTGATCATTAGGATCTACAGGAAGTAATAATATTTTAATTTTTTCTTCTAATTTTTTTTTTTGTTTTTTTACTATAAAAAGCTCTTCTTGAGCTATGTCATGCATTTCTACATCATTAAATAATAAATTAATATTTTTAATATCAGTTTCTAGTTTTTCCCATTTAATAAAATTTTTAACAATTTCTGAAATTTGTAAATATTCTTTAGATAGATTCTTAAATTTTTCCTGATTTGATATAGTATCTTTTTGAGAAAGCATAATTTCAATTTCTTCATAACGATTTCTTAAGGATTTTAATTTATTAAAAATAGACGAATTCATAAAATATTATCCTATTTATAATTTATCTTACAAACAACTTTGTTAAGTTAAAAGAATAAAAAATTTCACAGCATTAATTATACATATGCAAATATAAAAATTTTCTTTATTCAATATGTTATTTAATAAACAACTCTTTTTTTTAAAAAAATATATAAGAATAATTTTAAATTAAAAATTTTAATAAAAAAAATATTCTATATGTAGTTTAAACAAAAGATAAAAATAAAAAATTTTCAATTAAAATGATTATATCATTTTTAACATTTTTCAGTATAATTTTAACTAACATGAATATAAAAAATAATTATTTTAAGATACAAATATTAAAATGATAAATACATGGCCATCTCCTGCAAAAATTAATTTATTTCTTTATGTCACTGGTATTCGTTCAGATGGATATCATTATATACAAAGCTTATTTCAATTTCTTAACTATGGTGATACGTTGACGATTATTCCAAACACAAAAGGTACTATTGAGCTATTTACTGAAAGTAATTCACTTGTAAACATAAAAAATAGCATCATTACTGCAGCTGAATTATTAAAAGAAAAAGCATTACATTCTTTGGGAAAAAAAACTTCTCATTTTGGAGCAAAAATCTTTTTAAATAAAAAAATACCTATTGGAAGCGGATTAGGAGGAGGTTCATCTAATGCTGCAACTACATTAGTAGTATTAAATAATTTATGGAAAACAAAATTTACTTTACAAGAATTAGCTGAATTAAGTTTAAAAATAGGATCAGATATACCTGCTTTTATCATGGGAAAAACAACAATTGTTGAAGGAATAGGAGAAATTTTATATCCTATTCATAGAAAAGAAAAATGGTATTTAATTGTTTATCCTAATATTTCAATATCAACAAAAAATATATTTTCTATTTACTCTATTAAAAAAAATACAATAAAAAAACCGATTGATTTTTTATTAAGATCACGTTTTCATAACGATTTTGAAAACGTAATTAAAAAAAAATTTAAAAAAATAAAACAATTAATTTCTATGTTATCTCTTTATGCCCCTTCACGTATTACTGGAACAGGATCATGTATTTTTGCTGAATTTAATGACAAAAAATCTGCACAAAAAATACATTCTCTGCTTCCTCACAACGTTCAAGGAACTATTGTGAAAAGTGTCAACGTTTCACCATTACATCATGCTTTTTATAAAAAAAACATAAATCTTTTTAACTAAAAACTAAATTAGTTTAATGTGGAAATAATTAAAAAACACGCTTTTAAATAAAAAAAACAAGGTTTTTTTATGCCAGATATGAAATTATTTGCTGGAAACTCTATTCCAAAATTAGCAAAATTTATTGCTCATCGACTTTATATAAATTTAGGAAACGCAGCTGTAGGTAGATTTAGTGATGGTGAAATTAGTGTTCAAATAAATGAAAATGTTAGAGGTAGCGACGTTTTCATAATTCAGTCTACTTGCTCTCCTACTAATGACAATATTATGGAATTAGTCGTGATGGTAGATGCTTTAAGAAGAGCATCAGCTGGTAGAATTACAGCTGTAATACCTTATTTTGGGTATTCTCGTCAAGATCGTCGTGTAAGATCAGCACGTGTGCCAATTACTGCTAAGGTAGTCGCTGATTTTTTATCCAGTATTGGAGTTGATCGAGTACTGACAGTAGATCTTCATGCAGAACAGATACAAGGTTTTTTTGACGTACCTGTAGATAATGTTTTTGGAAGTTTAATTCTTTTAGAAGATATGCTACAAAGAGAATTAAAAAATCCAATTGTTGTTTCACCAGATATTGGAGGAGTAGTAAGAGCTCGAGCTATTGCTAAACTTCTTTATGACACAGATATGGCTATTATAGACAAAAGGAGGCCTCGTCCTAACATTTCGCAAATCATGCACATTATTGGTGATGTAGCAAATAGAGATTGTATTTTGGTTGATGACATGATTGATACAGGAGGAACACTTTGCAAAGCAGCTGAAGCTCTTAAAGAAAGAGGAGCTAAAAGAGTTTTTGCATATGCTACACATCCTATTTTTTCTGGAAAAGCATCAGAAAATTTAAAAAAATCTGTTATTGATGAAGTAGTTGTATGTGATACTATTCCATTAGAAGAAAAAATTAGATTATTACCAAATGTAAGAACTTTAACGTTAGCAGGTATGCTAGCAGAAGCTATAAGACGAATTAGTAATGAAGAATCTATTTCTGCTATGTTTGAACATTAAGAATTTTTTTAAAATAACTTTAATAATCCTAAGCACACTATATTTCTTATTAATGTGCTTAGCATTTTCAAAAAATTATTAAAATCACTAGAAATTTAATAATACATAATCTTTTAGATGAAATAAAATGTTAATTAATAAAGAGTGCTTTAAATAATGTAAATAAACTAAATTATTTAAATAGCAAATAAAAAAAAGAATAAAAAAAACTAATATAATTCCACGCAATAAACCAAATATAGCTCCTAAAAAAATATTTAAATATGACAATCCAATTTTTATAAATATTTTTTTTATAAAAAAATTTAAAATAACGTCTAAAATATAAAACAATAAAAAAATTATAATTATAAAAAAAAATCGTTTTCAAAAAAAAATTTCGATTTTTTTACATAAAAAGAATTGAAATAATGATAATTACTGAAAAAATAAATACTAAAACACAAACGTACAAAAGAAATTAATTCTTGAATAAAACCACGAAATAATCCTAAAAAAAAAGAACTAAAAATAATTAAAAGAAAAACATAATCTATAAAAATCATATTTTTTTCCAAAATTATATTTTTAATACAATGTTAATCTTCTATCTTTTATAGACATAAATTCAGAGACAGTAAAAAAAGAACCAAAGACTAAAATAATATCTTTTTTAGTTATTACTTTTTTAATCGCTTGCCAACTTTCATTAATATTATTAAAAAAAAGAGCGTTATTAAGGGATAACTTTTTCTTTAAATAGTTTATACTAGCACTACGATTTGTTTTTAAGTTTACAACATACCAGTAGTTAATTTTTTTTTGTAATACTTGAACAACTCCTGCAACATCTTTATCTTTTAAGATTCCAAAAACTGCATATATTTGTCCTTCTGTATCTATTTCATCAATTTTTTCTGATAGATATAAGGCCGCATGAACATTATGAGCAACATCGAGAATGATTCGAGGAGAATTAAAAACTGTTTGAAATCTACCAGATAATTGCACTTTAGAAATACTACTTTTTAATTTTTTTAAATTAACTTCTAAACCAGAATAGAATAAAGATGCTAATGCAATAGCAGTGTTAGACAAAGGTATTCGAGAAACTGGAAGATTATATAATTCAATATTTGAATGAATAAAATTCCATGAATCAATTTTTGTTCTTGTCCAAAACCAATCTACATCAATTTTTTTTAAAATTGTTTTTTTTTCTTTAGCTATTTCGTCAACAGAAATTGGGATGTTTTTTTCTCCAATAACTGCAATTTTGCCTTTTCTAAAAATCCCAGATTTTTCACGACCGATACTAATTCGATCTGTTCCTAAACAAGAAGTATGATCAATCCCTATATTAGTGATAACAGATAAGTCTGAATCTATAATATTAGTTGCATCTAAACGTCCTCCTAAACCTACTTCTAATATTATTATATCCAAAGAATATTGACTGAATAGAAATAAGGCTGAAAGAGTAATAAATTCAAAGTAAGTTAAAGAAACATTACCTTTTTCAGCATCTATAATTAAAAAAGAAAAAATGTGATCTTTTTCACTAAGATATAATCCATTAACTTTAATTCTTTCAGAATAATTTATAAGATGGGGGGAGGTATATAATCCTACTTGATAACCTGAATCCAAAAGTAATTTTTCTAACATTGCACAGGTTGTTCCTTTTCCATTAGTGCCACCAACAGTAAAAAAAAAGGATTTTAAGTTTAATAAACCTAATTTTTTTGCAATAAGTTTTAATTCAAAAAGATTTTTTCTATCTTTTTTATCAAATTTTTCTAAATATTTCATCCACATAGAAAAGGTATATTTTTTTTTGTGCATATTTTCAATTTATTAAAAAAAATTTTTATATATTTACTAAAAATAAAAAATGACATAAAAAATAATGTTTTTCACTACTAATAAAAAATTTTATATTTTTTTTAAAATTATTAACATTTTTTTAAATTAAAAATTAAATTTATTAAAAATGTAGTAATTAATATTATCAGTATAACAGCAAGAGTTAAAAAAATCGAAAAAGTAAAAAATTTTTCAATTAATATTTTAAATCCAATAAACATTAAAATAAGTGATAAAGCATATTTCATTATAGGAAAATTTTTTAAAAAATATGCTGTAAATAAATACATAGATCTTAAACCTAAAACAGCAAAAAAATTTGAAGAAAAAATAATAAATAAATCGTTATTAACAGATAAAGCAGCAGGGATACTATCTACTGAAAATACAATATCACTTAATTCTATAAGAATGAGAGATACAAATAGAGGCGTAATAAATATTTTTTTCTCAATCTTTACAAAAAAATTTTCGTTATTAATATTCTCAGTAACTCTAAAAAATTTATAAATCCATAATTTTTTTATATTTTCTTCTTTATTATCACATTCTAAATTAGAAAAAAAAATAAATTTTAAACTAGTTAATATAAAAAATCCCCCGAATAAATATAAAATCCAATGCCATTTAGAAAACAAAAAACTTCCAGAAAAAGAAAAAATAGAACGTAGAATTAAAGCACCCCATAAACCGTACAATAAAACTTTTTTCTGATAAATCAGTGGTATTTTCAAAGATTTAAAGATAAAAAACCATGCAAAAACATTATCAATTGAAAGTAAAATTTCTAAAAAGTAACTAGTTAAAAAATAAATGATTTTCTGATTGGCTACTTTAATTCCTTGATCAGTATAAACAACTAACCAAAATATAAAAATAAATAATACAAATAAAAGAAAATAGAAAAAAAAATTATTTTTAGAAAACAATTTTATTTTTTTTATATTTTTAAAAATATTTTTACTGAACATTAACGTAATTAAAATCAAAAAAAACAATGATGAGATAAAAAAATAAATCATTAAAAATATTCTTATTATATTTTTTAATAAAAATGATCAATTTCATATAAAAACTAACTTATTAAATTATTGAACTGAATTTATCAAGTTAATTAATGGATTAGGATATATTCCTAATATCAATAACATTATTCCAGAAATGAATATTAAAATCCCGGAAGGACTACATAACCAAAAATTAGATTTTTTTATATCATTAATGAATGATTGTTCCGATGGATTTAAATACATATTAACAATTAATCTTAAATAGCCATATAAACCTAATATTGTACCAATCAAGAATGAAGCACCAATAGTCCATAAATGATTTTTTATAATAATAGAAAAAATACAAAATTTCCCAAAAAATCCTAAAGTTATAGGAATTCCTCCTAAAGAAAGTAGTACAATTGTAACTATACTAGCTAAAAGAGGTTGTACCCAAAATAAACCTTTGTATAAATGAATTGAATCTATATCATAGTCACAAGAATTAGAAAATAAATTAATAACACCAAAATATACTATATTAGTACACAAATAATTAAGTAAAAAAATCCCACCAGTTTGCACAGAAAAAAAATACTCATCTTTTGATACAAGCAGTATTATTAATAAATAACCTATTTGTGATATAGATGAATAACCAAAAAACCTTTTGATATTCGTTTGAAATATAGCCATTAAATTACCAAATAATATTGAAAAAAAACTAATTAATGACAATATTAAAAATATTACTTTATTATCAAAAACTGAAAAGTATGAAAAAAAATAAAGTAAAATACTAAAAATTGCGATTTTTCCAGAAACAGAAAAAAAAGACAAAACAGATGCAGGAGTTCCTTGATAAATATCAGCTGTCCATAAATGAAAAGGAACCATAGATAATTTAAAGAAAAAAGACATTAATACCATAATTATACCGAATAAAACCATCATTTTTTCACTATTTGATAAATCGGAAAAAATTTGATTTAAGCACAAAAGACTAAGATTTCCAGAAATAGCATATATCCATGAAATACCAAGCAATAAAAAAGAAGAAGAAACACCAGATAAAACAAGATATTTAAAAGATGCTTCTAAAGAATATTTTTGAGAATTAGAATAAGCAATCAAACCAAAGATTGGTAAAGACATTAACTCAACACTAATAAATAAAGACGCCATATGATTAGAAATAGTTAAAAAAATAGCACCTAATGTCGAAATAAGCGTTAACAAATAAAATTCTTCTTTATTAAAAGCATATTTTAACAACCAAGGATAAGCAAAAACACAAGTGGCGATACTAGAAATTATAATCATACTTATATATAAAATAGAACGTTTGGTAATATGAAACAAACTAGTGATATCAATAGGAACTATAGCAATTAAAAAATACAATGAACAAAGGCTAACTATTAAACTGATTATAGTTAAAAAAGCAATAAAAAAATGATTGCGATTATAAGAGATAGATAAAATAACTATTACTACAGTTAGTAGTAAAATTAAAAAAGGTAAAAGTGCTATTAATTCTTGTAGATTAATTATCATTATTAATCATAACCTTATCTTTAAAATAGAATTACTGAATTCTTTTTGAAAAATTATATATAAAATGTATCGATTCAAATGAAATATTTAATATTTTTTGAGGTATTAAACCTAAAAAAATTAATGCAAAAATCAGTACTATTGATATCCAAAATTCTTTTATATTTAAAAAAAATTTAGGAAAATCATGCTTAGATAAACCATAATATATTTTTTGAATCATGTTTAAAGAATAAATAGATGAAAAAATAATACCTATTGTAGAAATTATAGACACAAGTGGATGTTCTTTAAATATACCAAATAATATTAAAAATTCACCAATAAAATTCCCTGTTCCTGGAATACCTAAATTAGATAACGCGAAAAATAAAGAAAAACCTGGAATCCAATAAATATTCGTCCATAATCCTCCCATTTCACTTATATCTTGTGTTTTGAGATATTTGTAAATTTGACCTGATAAAATAAACAAAGCAGAAGTAGATATACTATTAGATAAAATTTGAATGATTAAGCCTTGAAAAGATATTTCATTACCACCGTAAATAGCAATTAACATTAATCCCATATGAGAAATAGACGAATAAGCGATTAAACGTTTAATATTGACTTGAGAAAAAGCAACCCAAGCTCCATAAAACATACTCAAAAAACCTAAAAAGATCGCTATAGGTGCAAACTGTTCTGTTGCATTCGGAAAAAGCATTTTATTATAGCGTAAAAGACCATATGGAGCAGTTTTTAATAAAGCACCAATTATGTCAACAGCACCACAATATGGAGATCTTTCATGAAAATCTGCTAACCATCCATGAAAGGGAACAATCGGCATTTTTATAATGAAGGCTAAAAAAAAACCTAACATAATAATATATTCTATACTTTTATCAACTGGTTGAATAAGTAACAAATCATAATTAAAAGTCAAAATTTTATTGTTAATATAATAATTCAAAACCAATAATAAAATTGATGCTAACATTATTAAACCTGATATTTGAGTATATATAAAAAACTTATTAGCAATATTTATACATTTTTTTTTATCTTCTTTTTTTTGATTCCATAATGAAATTAAAAAATACATTGGAATAAGTATAATTTCCCAAAAAAAGAAAAATAAAAATAAATCAAAAGCAATAAAAACACCAATTGTACCCATTAAAACAAGCATAATATTCAGATAAAAAAATCCTTCATTTTTTTTAATTTCATTCCATGAGCACAAAATAGCAATTATCCCTAAAAATAAAGTTAAAAAAAGCATGACAATTGAAAAACCATCAACAGCAATATGAAATTGAATTCCAAAACTTGATATCCAAGGCAATATTAATTGATAACTTAAATGAGTGTAACTTTGTATTTGATAAGTATAATAATCTTCAAAAAACCATATTCTAATAACAGTTAATAAAGTTAATCCCATTCCTGTCAATGCAATCCAACGAGGAATATTTTTCTGGAATCTAAAAGAAAAAAATGAAAAAATACCACTAAGAAATGGAATTATAACTAATAGAGAAAGCAACATTAGACGTATATTCCTATTATTTATTATATTAATATAATCAAAAAAAGGATGTAAAAATTTAAAAACAACTAATAAAAAACATTTCTATGATAAAAAAGAACATAAAACTAAAATAAAAAACAAATTAATACCAACAAACATCGTTGATATGTAGCATTTTACATTACCATTAACGCTTTTTAATACAATTGAGTTAGTTTTTTTAATAAATGCAACAAAAAAAGTAGGAAAAAAATCAAATGGTTCATAGGATAAAATTTTAGATATAAATAAATAAGGATGAATAAATAAAATTTTATAAAAAAAATCAAAATACCATCCATTTAATAAAAATTTGTGAATTAATTTAATTATTTTGAATTTTAAAAATCGAAAAAACCAAAATGGTTGTTTAATCCAAATGTGATAAGCAATAAATATACCTAAAAAAGATATAAAACTAGATATTATTTCATATAAAAACTTACCATTTTCTAAACTTTTTACCATCGGAAAAACATAAAATAGGGGTAATCTTATTATAAAATAACCAAACATAGTAGAAAAAAACAATAAAATTAACAACGGTAAATTATGTGCTAATCTTTTATTAGAAAAAACAAAAGAAACACTACTTCTATGAAAAATAACAAAAATCATTCTAAATGTATAAATAGATGTCAAGAAAGAACAAAATAAACCGATTAAAAACAAATTAAAATAACCATCTTTTAAAACACTAAATAAAATATTCCCCTTGCTGTAAAAACCTGATGTGATTAAAGGAAAAGAAACTAAAGATGCACCTCCCACCAAAAAAGAAACATATAAAAGAGGACATTTTGAACTGACCTTACTTAAATTAAATATATTTTTTTCATTATTACAAGAGAGAATTAAAGAACCTGAAGATAAAAATAACAATGCTTTAAAAATAGCATGTACAATTAAATGAACAATAGCTGCCGTCCATGCTTTGACACCTAAAGCTAAAAACATATATCCTATTTGACTCATAGTAGAATATGCAAGAATACGTTTTATATCTTGTTGAACTAAAGCTGAAAAACTAGAAATAAATATTGTTATTATACCAATCAAACTTATAAGATATAATATTTTTGGAGTTAATAAGAATAAAAAATGTGTTCTTGCTATTAAGTATACACCTGCTGTTACCATAGTAGCTGCATGTATTAAAGCAGAAACAGGAGTAGGACCAACCATAGCGTCAGATAACCAAGTATGCAATGGTAATTGGGCTGATTTTCCCATTACTCCTAATAATAAACATAGTGTAAGAACATTTAAATCAAAACAATCTTCTACATTTAAAAAATTTGATAAAAATTTAATTTCTTGAAAATTAAAAGTACCGTATTTATTATATATTAAAAACATTGAAATGATTAAAAATACATCTGAAATTCTAGTGAAAACAAATGCTTTAAGAGCACAAGAAGTATTATTAGTAGTTTTATAATAAAAACCAATTAATAAATAAGAACATATACTTACAATTTCCCATCCTAAATACATAAACAAAAAGTTATCTGCTAAAACTAGCAATGACATACTTGCTATAAATAAATTAGTATACGCAAAAAAACGCGAATAACCTTCCTTATCTTTCATATACCAAGTAGAAAAAATATGTATTAATAATCCTATTCCTAGAATCATAGCTAACATACTTAAAGATAATCCGTCTAAAATTAGACTACAATCTATATCTAATTCGTTAATAGAAATCCAACTGAATAATTTTTGAGTAAAAATTTGAGATGAATAGTTTATAAAACCTGTAATATAAAAAAAAGTAATAATTAAGGAAACAAATATTGAAGATATACCTATAATATTTGTGTTTCTTTCAGAAATAGTTCCTTGTATAAGGGACAAAAATAAAAAACCTATTAATGGAAATAAAATTATCAAGAAAATAATATTCATCCACTCATCTCACTTAAAGCATTAATGTTTAACGTTCTTTGACGTCTATAAAGTTGTAGTAATAAAGCTAATGCTATACTAGCTTCAGACGCAGCTAATGTAATAGCAAGTATATACATTATTTGACCATCGGACTGTTTCCAATAACTTCCTGATACTACTAATGCTAATGCAGCAGCATTCATCATTATTTCTAAACTAATTAACATAAATAGTATGTTGCGACGAACTATAAGAGATGTCAAACCTAAAATAAATAATATTAATGATAAAAATAAACCATGAAACAAAGAAATCATAAAATATTACCCTTTTAATAATGAAAATGATTATTTTTTAATTCATTTTTTTTCTTTTCCAATATGGAAAACGACAACTAAAGCAGATAATAAAAGCAAAGAAGAAAGTTCTACTAATAATAAATACGGACCAAATAAATTAATACCTACTTCTTTTACATCAATTAAACTAAAATATATTTGTTTATCTTTAACAAAAAAAATAGCATATGTCATTAATAAAAATAATATTAAAGACAAAAAACTTGGACCAATCCAAAAAATAGGATTTAAATACTTTTTTTCCTGAAGATCATTTTTTTTACCAAGATTAAGCATCATAATTACAAAAACAAACAAAACAATAATTGCTCCAGCATAAATAACAACTTCTAAAGCACCAGCAAAAAAAGCTCCAAATATAAAAAAAATACCAGATATTGATAAAAGAGAAATTATTAAATATAATAAAGAATATACTGCATTTTTTTGAATAATAACTAATAAAGTAGAAATAACAGCTATCAAAGAACATGCGTAAAAAACAAATTCCATTGAACTAATCCTCTCTATGGTAATAAATCTTTCACATTTACAGGTTTTAATTGACCTTCTAACTTATCTACCTTCTTATCTTTGATAACTACACCAGAAAAACGATAAAAATCATAATCCGGATATTTTCCTGGACCCGAAATTAATAAATCTTCTTTTTCATAAACTAAATTTTGTCTGTTAAAATCTGATAATTCAAAATCAGGCATAAGTTGAATAGCAGCTGTAGGACATGCTTCTTCGCATAATCCACAAAAAATACAACGAGAAAAATTGATTCTAAAAAATTTTGGATACCAACGACCATTTTTTTTTTCGGATTTTTGAAGAGAAATACAATCAACAGGACACACTACAGCACATAAATTACAAGCGACACAACGTTCTCCTCCATCAATATTACGTGTTAAAATCACTCGACCTCGATATCGAGGAGATAAATATAATTTTTCTTCTGGATACATTTTAGTTTCAGATTTAGAAAATATGTTTTTGAAAACCATCAAAATACTTCTTATTTGCAGTAAAAATCCAATAATAATTTCTTTTACAGTCATATAATTATCTCTTAATAAAGCTTATATTAATATAAAAAAAGCTGTTATAATTAAATTCAATAGCGTTAACGGTAAACAAATTTTCCATCCAAAAGACATTATTTGATCGTATTTAGGTCTTGGTAAAGATGCTCGAATTAAAATAAAAATCAAAATAAAAAAAACTGTTTTTAAAAAAAGCCAAAAAAAACTAGATCCCCAAAAACCAAAATATCCTCCAAAAAAAACTGTCGAAATTAATGCTGAAACTGTAATAATAGAAATGTATTCACCAATAAAAAATAAACCAAATTTCATACCAGAATATTCAATATGATACCCATCAGCTAACTCTTGTTCAGATTCAGGTTGATCAAAGGGATGTCTATGACAAAGAGCTATACCAGCTATAAAAAAACATAAAAAACCAAAGAATTGGGGTATAACATTCCAAACTTCTTTTTGACTATTAACAATATCTACTATATTAAAAGATCCTGATCGAGCTATTACACCCATTAATGATAAACCTAAAAAAACTTCATAGCTCAAAGTTTGAGCAGAAGCGCGAATCGCACCTAATAAAGAATATTTATTATTACTTGACCAACCAGCAAATAATACTGCATAAACTGATAAAGAAGCCATCATTAAAAAAAATAAAATTCCTATATTTAGATTTATTATCAAAAAATTAGGTGTAAAGGGTATTGTTGGAATAACTAACAATAAAGAAACAAAAGCTATAATTGGAGACAAAATAAAAATTGATTTTTTACTAAATTGAGGAACCCAATCTTCTTTGAATAAAATTTTAATCATATCAGCGCATAATTGTAAACTGCCAAACCAACCGACTCGATTAGGACCATGTCTATTTTGAAAAAATGCTAAAAATTTACGTTCCAAAATACTTAAAGTTGCTGCAAAAAAAATAATAAAAATTATAATCAACGTTATATGTAAAATTTGAAATAATATTTCATAAATATTGATTCCTAAAGAATTCATGACATAACTTCCCATAAAGATTTGACTTTTTCACCTATAAGAGAGATAGGAAATCCTTTTCTTCCTATAGGTAAACCTATGTGCTTTGAAGTTAAATGTTTAGACAATCGTATGGGTAAACGAAAATCTTGATTTAAACAATTAAACTCTACTATAGAATTTTTTTTAAGACCTAATTCTAATCCATCCAACTCACTAATTAATACGTATTCTAAGGGTATGTTTTGTTTTATAATAGATGAATATTGAGTTAATTCTTCATTTCCAAAAATATGATAATATGGAATGACATACCAGTATTTTTCTTTAATAAATTTTTTAGGAGAAAAATGAAAATAAATATCTAAAATTTTTTTATTACTTTTAAATAAATGAACGCCAGAATCACCTGATATTAATTGTCTTCCTATTTCTTTTTGGAATTTATTCCATGCTTGTGGTGAGTTCCATCCAGGAAACCAAGCAAATGGAATATGTGATATAGATTTGTTTGGCTGACTGTATCCTTCCATAGAAAACGAAAACATTGTATCAGCATCTTTTGGCTGAGAGGGCTCATGTATATTAATGTTTGCTCGTAAAGCTGTTCTACCACTTGACCGATGTGGAGAACGAGCAATTTTTTGACCATGAACGCGAAAAGAAGCATTAGGTCCAGCTGTTTTTATTTTTTTGAAAATAGGATATTTGTCAGAATATTCGGAAATAATATTATCTAAGTTTATCCAAGATATTTCTTTTTTTTCAATTTTACTTTTAATGAAAGATAACCATTTCCAACTTACATAAAGACAATTTTTTTTATCATAAAACATAGGATCATATACTTGAAAAAAACGCTGTGCTCTACCTTCAAAATTTACTATGGTACCTGAACTTTCTGTAAAATTTACAGAAGGTAGCGCAAATCCAGAATTTTTATATGTTTGAGTATATTGATGATCTATAGACATAATATTGTCATTTTTTTTAAACAAAACGTCACAATCATGTTTAGATATATAACGATATAAATCATATTCCATAAAAATTATAGCTTCGGCTTCTCTATTTTTTAGTTTTTTTAACGCATTTTCTATGGAAAAACCACCAAGTATTCCTAATCCTAAAGTATTTGAAGAAGAAGTTACAAAGGTTAAACCAACATGATTAATATTTTTTTGATTGATTGATATAGCTATATTTATAGAAGCTTGGATAATAGATTTGCTATAGACATGAGAACCAGAAATAATCAATACTTTCTTTGAAGATATTATTTTTTTTGCAATTAAAGATGCTTTTTTGCGCAAATTAGAATCTAAAAATGAAATATCCGGTAAATTTTTATCTAATTCATAAGCAATAGCACGTGCAAAACGTACTTGATTATCAATAGAAGAAAAATAAGACCAATCAGCAATGTTATCTAATTTAGTTTCATGCGTGTTAAAAATATAAAGATAATTCTTATAAATTTCTGAAATTTGAGATATAGGAGCAGCATTCCATTTTGGAATTCCATACAGTTCAGCTAAATCTTTAGCTTTATTCTTCATAGCTTGACGTACTGCTAAAGCAATACGAGGAGCTGTTTGTGTTAAATCTTCACCTAAAATCAAAATAGTATCATAACTTTCAATTTCTTTTAAAGAGGGGATATATAATTGATTATTCTTTAAAGTGTCTAAAATCAGCTTAATACAAGAATTTTCTTTATCAGACATTCCATTACAAAAATTCTCTTTACCAACTAATTCTTGTAAAGCAAAATTATTTTCTATACTAGAACGAATAGAGCCAACTCCAATTACATTTTTATAACGTTGAAAAAAATTTGTTGCATATTCAATTGCTTTGTTAAAATTTAATATATTTACATCATTTTCTTTCGTAGATAAAATAGGTTTTTTAGGTCTATTCTTTAAATTAGTATGAGAATATCCAAAACGTCCAAGATCACAAATTAAATAATGATTGATACTTTCATGATACCTATTTTCTATACGACGTATTTCACCATAACGTTCTCCAATACTAATATTACAACCAATACTACAATTTTGACAAATTCCTGGAGCATACTGCATATCCCATTTACGATTATACTTTTTAGAATGTGTCTTATCTGTAAACACTCCAGTAGGACATATTTCTATTAAATTACCTGAATGTTCATTTTCTAATACACCGTGTTCTATACGACCAAAATAAATATTATTATTCGCACCATAGACATCTAAATCAGTACCGTCTGCATAATCTCGATAATATCTAACACAACGATAACACCCAATACATCGATTCATTTCATGTTTGATAAATGATCCTAAATATTGATTTTTATGTGTTCTCTTAGAAAATCTATAATTTCGAAAGTTATGAGTCGTCATTACAGTCATATCTTGTAAATGACAATTACCACCTTCTTCGCATACTGGACAATCATGAGGATGATTTGTTAATAGAAGCTCTACAATATTACTTCTGAATTTCTTTGATGTATCATCGTTAATAGAAATAATAGTTCCATCAATTACAGGTGTCATACAAGACATAATCAACTTTCCTTGATTATCTAAAGAACTATTATACTGTGTCACAGCACATTGTCGGCATGCTCCTAAACTTCCTAATATAGGATGCCAACAAAAATAAGGAATGTTCAAACCAGACGACAAACATGCTTGCAATAAGTTATCTGATTCACTCATACAATATGCTTTTCCATCTACATAAATTTTAGCCATAATAGAAGAGTTCCAAAAAAAACTTTTATTTTTATAAAAATCTTTATATTAGAAATTATTTATATAAAAAATTAAACTTTTGAAGTAAATTCATTTGATTGAATTCCAAGAATATTTGAACATTTTTTTAATTTTTTTATGCTAATACCAGCTTCAAACTCTAAACGAAAATATTTTATAGCACTTTGTAAAGGTTCTACTGCACCAGGTGCATGAGCACAAAATGTTTTTCCTGGACTTAAATCTAAACATAACCTCTCTAAATTTTTGACATCATTTTTATGACCTTCTTTTTTCTCTAAACTTTCTAATATCTTTACAATCCAGGGTAATCCTTCTCTGCATGGTGTACATAAACCACATGATTCACGAGAAAAAAACTTTTCTATATTGCAAACTAAAGAAATCATATTAGTTTTATTATCTACAGCCATAGCAATAGCTGTTCCTAAACGACTTCCGGCTTTTGCAATACTTGTAAAATCCATCGGTAAATCTAAATGTTTTTCAATGAGAAAATCTGTTCCTGCTCCACCAGGTTGCCAAGATTTTAAAAATAAACCTGATTTCATTCCACGTGCATAATCTTCTAAAATTTCACGTGCAGTAGTTCCAAAAGGTAATTCCCAAACACCAGGATTATTTACTTTTCCTGAAAATCCCATTAACTTAGTACCAGTAGTATCAGTACTTTTAGATAGTTTTTTATACCAATTAACACCATGTAATACAATAGAAGGAACATTAGATAATGTTTCAACATTGTTAACACAAGTAGGTTTTCCCCATAGCCCAAATACTGCAGGAAAAGGTGGCTTAGCTCTTGGATTAGCTCTACGTCCCTCTAGCGAATTAATTAAAGCAGTTTCTTCGCCACAAATATAACGACCAGCTCCAGTATGTAAAAAAAGTTCAAAATTAAAACCACTATTTAAAATATTAGAACCAATAAAACCAAAATTAATTGCTTCTTGTATAGATTTTTTTAAAATATATTCAGCTTTAATATATTCACCCCGTAAAAAAATATAACCACGAGAAACATTTAAGGCAAACGCTGATAATAACATTCCTTCAATTAATTGATGAGGTATATTTTCCATTAAAAATCTATCTTTATAAGTTCCAGGTTCCATTTCATCAGCGTTGCATAATAAATAACGAATTTTAGAGCTATTGTCTTTAGACATTAAACTCCATTTTAAACCTGTAGAAAAACCAGCTCCTCCTCTTCCTTTTAAACCTGATTCTTTTATCAAATGTACAACATCTTCTGGACACATAGTTTTTAATGCTTTTTTTAAACTAAAATAACCATTTTTTTTACAATATTCTTCAATCCAAACTGTTTCTCGATCATTTCTTAATCTCCATGTTAACGGATGTGTCTCCTCAGTGGGGATAATATTATTCATTTATATAATTCCAGCAAATTTGGTATTAAATCTGGATTAAGGTGAGAATATAAATCTTCATTAATCATTATGGTAGGAGCTTTATCACAATTTCCTAAACAACAAACTGGCAATAAGGTAAATCTACCATCTACAGTAGTATTACCTATTTTAATAAATAAATAGTCTTCTAAAAATTTTTTTATTTTTTCATAACCAGTTAAATAACAAACCACACTATCACAATATCTTATGACGTTACGACCTACAGGTTGACGATAAATTTGACTATAAAAAGTAGCTACACTTTCTACTTCACTTGGATTAAGATTGAGTATGTTTGCAATTTCTATAATTGCTTGATCACAGACCCATCCTCGTTTTTTTTGAACAATTTTTAATGCTTCTATTGAAACTGATCTAGAATTTTCATAATATTTTTTTTGCTTTTCTATTTCATTAATTTCAAAAGTAGTTAAAGTAAATGTTGTAGAGATTTCTTTTATTTTTTTTTTTTTATCCATAATTATCTGTCCACATCTGACATGACAAAATCTATACTGCCTAAATATACAATTAAATCTGATATTAAACTTCCACGAATAACTGAAGGTATTTGCTGTAAATGAGGGAAACTAGGTGTTCGTATTCTTGTTCGATAACTCATTGTACCACCATCACTTATTAAATAATAACTATTAATACCTTTAGTTGCTTCAATCATTTGAAAACTTTCATTAGCTGGAATAACAGGACCCCAAGAAACTTGTAAAAAATGAGTAATCATTGTATCTATATCTTTTAGAACGCGTTCTTTAGGAGGAGGAGTAGTTAATGGATGGTCAGATTTAAAAGGACCCTCTGGCATATTTTTTAAGCATTGTTTTAAAATACTTAAACTTTGATATATTTCTTCTACTTTAATTATAACTCTCGAATAGCAATCACTGATACCTTGACCTATAGGAATTTCAAAAGTATAATTCTGATATCCAGAATAAGGACGCCACTTTCTTACATCTAAATCTAATCCTGTAGAGCGTAAACCTGATCCTGTTACACCCCATTGTAATGCTTCTTTTTGATTGTATTGAGCGATGCCTTTAGAACGCCTTATTAAGATTGGATTTTCTAAAGCTAATTGTACATAATATTTTAATCTTTTTGGCATCCATTCAAGAAATTCTTTTAATAAAACATTCCATCCTTTAGGAAGATCGTGAGCTACTCCACCAATCCGAAACCAAGCAGGATGCATACGAGCTCCAGTAATTGCTTCAATCAAATCGTATATTTTTTGACGATCAGTAAAAGCAAGAAAAACAGGTGTCATACATCCCACATCTTGAATAAAGGTAGAAATATACAAAAGATGACTATTTATTCTAAATAATTCAGATAACATGACTCGGATTACTTCTACTTTTTCTGGAACAGAAATATTAGCTAATTTTTCTACTGCTAAAACATAAGGCATTTCATTAACACAACCACCTAGATACTCAATACGATCAGTATATGGAATATAACTATGCCATGATTGTCTTTCTGCCATTTTTTCTGCACCACGATGGTGATAACCAATATCAGGAACACAATCTACAATGTTTTCACCATCTAATTGTAAAACAATTCTAAAAGCACCATGAGCAGAAGGATGATTAGGTCCTAAGTTTAAGAACATAAAATCTACATTATCATTTTTTCTTTTCATCCCCCACAACTCAGGTTTAAACCTTAGATTTTCCATTTCTAAATCTTCTTTTTGTTCATCTAAAAAAAAAGACTCATGCTCAGTTGCCCTAGCTGGATAATCTTTCCTCAAAGGAAATCCCTTCCATTCATTCGGCATAATAATATGAGTTAAATTAGGATGTTGATCAAAAATAATACCAAACATTTCCCATGTTTCACGTTCATACCAATTCGCATTGGGAAATAAACTAATAAAAGTTGATACATTTAAATCGTCTTTCAATAAAGGAACTTTAATCAGAATATCACTATTCCGTTCAATAGATATTAGATGATAAAAAATTGAAAAATCCGCTTCAGGTAAATTTAATCGATTTAATCGAAAACGTTCGTCTACACCATGCAAATCAAAAAGCATATTATAAGGCTTAGGTGAACTAGATAAAAATTTACCGACTTTCAACAATAAAGATTTATTAATCCAGATTACTGGAAAATCTATACAAGTATCCTGTACAACACAAAAATCTTTACCAAAAAAATGAAATAAATCTTTAAGAATTGATTTTTCTTCATACTCATTTTTATTTAAATTAGTATTTTTTTTTTTATTTTCATCTATCATAGATTTCTCATTTTTTCATTAACCTAAAAATTTTTAATATTAATAATATATTTACAAAAAATACGATCTAGTAGTATGAAAAATTTATATTCTTTTTAAAAAAAATTATATCTTTTCTGAAGTTGGAAGATTCACAACAGAAATTCTTTTTTTTCTGTTTTGAATTTTTTCTGATAACATTTTCTTGCGGTATATGCCTTGTTCTCCAACTACCCAAGATAAAGGTCTTCTTTCTTCATTAATTGTTTTTTGAAGTAATGTTAAGGCATGTATATATGCTTCAGGTCTTGGTGGACAACCAGGAATATAAATATCTACTGGTAAAAATTTATCTACTCCTTGTACAACAGAATAAATATCGTACATACCACCAGAATTAGCACATGCACCCATAGAAATAACCCATTTTGGTTCTAACATTTGATCGTATAATCTTTGAATAACAGGAGCCATTTTAATAAATGGTGTACCTGCAATTACCATAACATCTGCTTGTCTTGGAGAGGCTCTTAATACTTCAGAACCGAAACGTGCAACATCATGTACAGAAGTAAATGCTGTAACCATTTCAACATAACAACAAGATAAACCAAAATTATAAGGCCAAAGAGAATTTTTTCGACCCCAATTCACTATTTTATGAAGTAATTTAGTAACTTTACCCATAAGAATGTTTTTCTTTAAATATCCTTCTATAGGATCTATAGTAGATTGAGTTGTCTCATTCGGATAATGTCTCTGACTTTTTCTTTCTGCTCTAGTTAAAGTATAATTCATTTTTTCTTTCATCTAATTAAATCCTAAATATAATCAATGTCAATTTTTTTGATATTATCATGACGTAACCCAGTTTAAAGCTTTAATTCGGACTAAATAAAACAATGATAAAAGAAGAAAAAGTATAAATATAGTGGCTTCAACAAAACCGATCCACCCTGATTCAACTATACTAACAGACCATGCATATAGATAAAGTGCTTCAACATCAAAAATTACAAAAAAAATTGCAATTAAATAAAATTTTACAGAAAAATGAAGATGTGTATTACCTACTGAAACAACGCCAGATTCAAAAGGAGTATTTTTATATCTTGATAACGATCTTCCCCCTAAAAACCAACTTGTAAATAGCATAAAACAACAAAAAAATAAAGAAAAAAAAATAAAGTAAAGAAAAGATAAATATTCAGTCATATCTAATGTATTTTTCAGCATTATTTATAGTTCCTAATAAAATATAAAAATATTTTTATAACTATGATAATCAAACTATCTATTGTATCTTAGTAAAAATCAATAAAAAAATGCAATTTGTCTTAAAATGTAGAAATAGTTAATAAAAATAAAATATACATGAAAAATATGAAATAATAAATTATGTTTATTAAAATGAAAAAAAATTGAGGTTAAAAAAATTATTTTTTTATACTGAGACCTTGATGACGAGAAAAAAGACCCCATCTAATAATCATTAAACGATATATTAAAAACAAACCTATGTAGCTAAATTATAAAGCCAAAAAAAATGGCCGCATAAAGGTTGCAAACCCAATTTATCAAACAATCATAAATAGGAGAATTTCAATGGGCAAAATTATTGGTATTGACTTGGGAACAACCAACTCTTGTGTTGCCATTATGGATGGCAACAAACCGCGTGTTTTAGAAAATTCTGAAGGTGATCGCACAACACCTTCAATTATTGCGTATACTGAAAAAGGAGAAGTTTTAGTAGGACAACCTGCTAAACGTCAAGCTATCACTAATCCCAAAAACACATTGTTTGCTATAAAAAGATTAATTGGTAGAAAATTTAGAGATGATGAAGTTCAGCGTGATATCAAAATTATGCCCTATTCTATTATTAATTCTGAAAATGGTGACGCATGGATTGACGTTAAAAAACAAAAAATGGCACCTCCTCAAATTTCTGCAGAAGTACTGAAAAAAATGAAAAAAACTGCAGAAGACTACTTAGGAGAATCAATAAAAGAAGCTGTTATTACAGTTCCTGCTTATTTTAATGACGCTCAGCGACAAGCCACTAAAGATGCCGGTAGAATTGCAGGATTAGAAGTTAAAAGAATTATCAACGAACCTACAGCTGCAGCGCTTGCTTATGGCTTAGATAAAGGTGAAGGAAATAGGACTATAGCAGTATACGATTTAGGTGGAGGTACTTTTGATATATCAATTATTGAAATTGACGATGTTGATAAAGAAAAAACATTTGAAGTTCTTGCTACTAATGGAGATACCCATCTTGGTGGAGAGGATTTCGATAGTAGGCTAATTAATTATTTAGTTCAAGAATTTAAAAAAGAACAAGGTATTGACTTAAGAAATGATTCATTAGCAATGCAACGCTTAAAAGAAGCTGCAGAAAAGGCAAAAATAGAATTATCATCAGCACAACAGACTGATGTAAATCTACCCTACATTACAGCTGACTCTAATGGACCTAAACATTTAAATATTAAAGTAACTCGTTCAAAGTTAGAATCTTTAGTAGAAGATTTAGTAATGCGTTCTATTGAACCACTTAAAGTAGCGTTAAAAGATGCAGGACTGTCTGTTGGAGATATCAATGACGTAATATTAGTAGGTGGTCAAACAAGAATGCCTATGGTACAGTCCAAGGTAGCAGATTTCTTTGGAAAAGAACCTAGAAAAGATGTTAATCCAGATGAAGCTGTTGCAGTTGGTGCTGCAGTTCAAGGAGGCGTACTTTCAGGAGACGTTAAAGATGTTTTATTACTCGATGTAACTCCATTGTCATTAGGCATCGAGACTATGGGCGGTATAATGACTTCACTGATAAATAAAAACACTACTATTCCTACTAAACATAGTCAAGTGTTTTCAACAGCAGAAGACAACCAATCCGCTGTAACAATACATATACTTCAAGGTGAAAGAAAAAGAGCACTAGACAATAAATCTTTAGGACAATTTAATCTAGACGGAATTGAACCAGCACCAAGAGGAACAGCACAAATTGAAGTAACATTTGATATTGATTCTGATGGTATATTACATGTATCCGCAAAAGACAAAAAAACTGGAAAAGAACAAAAAATTACTATAAAAGCCTCTTCTGGTCTTAATGAAGAAGAAATAAAAAAAATGATTAATGATGCCGAAGCTAATTCTGAAGCAGATCGAAAATTTGAAGAATTAATTCAAGTAAGAAATCAAGGTGATCAATTAATACATAGTATTAGAAAACAATTAGATGAAAACAAAAATCAAATAGAAAAAAAAGAATTAGAAAAAATAAAATCAGCTTTAGATGAACTAGAAAGATCATTAAAGGGAGAAAATAAATCTGAAATTGAAAAAAATATTCAAAATCTCTTAAATATTTCATCTAAGCTAACAGAAATAAATCAAAAAAAATCAGAAGAAAATCTAAAAAAAGAAGATACATCATCTGAATCAAAAAAAGATGAAAACGTTGTAGATGCAGAATTTGAAGAAATAAAAGATCCTAAAAAATAATAAACTTCAATCTAAAAAAAGTCATTAGAGTATTTAAACCAGCACGGGCGTAGAAAAAATCTACGCCCGTGTACTTATTTTGAAAGCAGGAAGAATAGCAATATGGCAAAAAAAGATTACTATCAAATTTTAGGCATTCCAAAATCAGCTGAAGAACGAGAAATTAAAAAAGCTTATAAACGATTAGCAATGAAATACCACCCTGATCGTAATCAAGGAGATAAAAATGCTGAAAATAAATTTAAGGAAATAAAAGAAGCATATGAAATTTTAATTAATGAAGAAAAACGAACTGCATATGATCAATATGGACATGCTGCTTTTGAAAACGGTTACAATCAAAATAATACTTATAGTACTTTTACTAGTTCTACAGATTTTGGCGATATTTTTGGAGATGTTTTTGGTGATATTTTCGGAGGAAGCAGAAATCAAAGAGTGAAAAAAGGAGCCGATTTATGCTATAATATGGAAATCTCACTAGAAGAAGCCGTGAAAGGAACAACAAAAGAAATCCGTATTCCAACTTTTCAAAAATGCAAAACCTGTTATGGTATGGGAACAAGTACTGGAACTAAACCTAATGGATGTTCAACATGTCATGGCAAAGGTCAAATTCATATTAGAAAGGGATTTTTTACTGTTCAACAATCATGTCCTACATGCAATGGAATAGGTACAGTAATTAAAAATCCATGCCGTATGTGTCGAGGACAAGGAAGAATAAAAACAAATAAAACATTATCGGTAAAAATTCCACCTGGTATTGATACTAATGATAAAATTCGATTGAGTAAAGAAGGTGAAGCAGGAACAAATGGTGCACAACCAGGTGATCTTTATGTACAAATGAAGGTCAATAAACATCCTATTTTTGAAAGAGAAGAGAATAACCTTTACTGTGAAGTACCAATCAATTTTACTATGGCTGCATTGGGTGGAGAAATCGAGGTACCTACTCTAGATGGTAGAGTTAATTTAAAGATACCGTCTGAAACTCAATCAGGAAAACTTTTTCGCATTAGAGGAAAGGGAGTAAAATCAGTACAAAGTAGAAGTCGAGGCGATCTATTATGTCGCGTGGTAGTAGAAACTCCAGTTAATCTCAACGAAAAACAAAAGTATCTTTTAAGTGAACTAGGGAATAGTTTTAATGGATTTAGAGGAGATAAAAACAGCCCACGTTCGAAAAGATTTTTTGATGGTGTCAAAAGATTTTTTGATGATTTAACAAAATAAAAAAATTGTAAAGTATTGCTTCTTAAAAAAATTAGAGGCAATACCATTGTAAAAAATTAATTTTTATGCAATTTTGCAATCTTGAAAGACAAAATAGATTTATATCGTGCAGCTTTGTTCTTATGTATTAAACCTTTAGTTGCATATTTATCAATAATAGGTTGCATTTTCTTAAAAGCATCATATGATTTTTCTTTATCTCCAGAAGAGATGGCTAAACGAACTTTTTTTATAAAAGTACGCATTTTTGAACGTTGACTAGCATTTTTTTTACGACGTTCTTCTGAAATTATAGAATCTTTTTTAGCAGATTTAATATTTGCCAATTTTAACTCCCAAATATAAAAAATAATTTTTTAATAAATTAAAAATTTATCTATAAATAAAAATAATATTATATATTAGTAAGAATAATACATCAAAATTATTTATAAAATAAACAAAAATTTTTAATAACAAATCACTTCATTTCATTAGGTCAATTTAACAATGAAGCTCATACGAGGCATTCATAATCTAAAAAAAATAAATTCTAATTCAGCTGTAAGTATTGGAAATTTTGATGGAGTACATCTAGGACATCAAAAATTACTTTCTAATTTATACAAAATAGGAAAAAAAAACAACATATTAACTGTACTTATCTTATTTGAACCACAACCATTAGAATTTTTAAACAATAAAAACTCTCCTAAAAGACTTACAACAATACAAAATAAAATTAAATACATTCAATCATGGAAAATTGATATTATTTTATGTATTAAATTCAATGAATCTTTTTCATCTTTAAGCGCAGAAAAATTTATAAAAAATATTTTAATAACAAAATTGAATATAAAATTTATAATAATTGGAGATGATTTTAGATTCGGATCAAAAAGAAATGGAAATATATCTCTCTTAAAAGAAATTGGATATCAATATAACTTTAAAGTTATAGAAATCAGTTCATTATTATATAAAAATAAAATTAAAATAAGCAGCACTAATATAAGAAAATGTTTATTAGAAAACAAAATTGAACTAGCAAGAAAATTACTTGGTCGACCATTTAGTATCTCAGGTCGTGTAATTCACGGGAATAAAATAGGACGAAAATTAGGATATCCAACTGCAAATATATCATTACGTAAAAATATACCTTTAAATAACGGAGTATACGCTGTAAAAATCTCCTGTTTTTTTAATAAAAAATTTGTAGGAATATGTAATATTGGAATTAAACCAAGTTATTTTTCTTCTAAAAAACATAGACTTCTTGAAGTCCACTTATTCAATTTTAATTTGAATCTATATGAAGAAAAAATAGAAGTTTTTTTATACAAAAAAATAAGAAATGAATGTTTTTTTTCTTCTAAAAACAAATTAAAAGAACAAATTTCAAAAGATATTGAAATTGTTAAAAAATATTTTAACCTAATTTAAAATTAATATCAAAAATAAAGAGAAAGTTATGAATGATTATAAAAATACTTTAAATTTACCTAAAACACAATTTTCCATGCGAGCTAATCTATCTCAAAAAGAACCAAAAATATTAAAAAATTGGTATGATAATAATCTATATAAATTAATAAGACAAAAAAAAGAAGGTAAAAAAATTTTTTTTCTTCATGATGGACCTCCATATGCTAATGGAAACATTCATATTGGACACGCAGTTAATAAAATCTTGAAAGATATAATTATCAAATCAAAAAATATGTCAGGTTTCGATGCACCTTACATACCATCTTGGGACTGTCATGGATTACCTATTGAACAAAAAGTTGAAGAACAGATGGGTTTAAAAAGCAACAATATAATTACTACAATATTTCAAAAAAAATGTAGAAAATATGCAGAAAAACAAATAAAAAAACAAAAAAAAGATTTTATTAGATTAGGTGTAATTGGAGATTGGGAAAACGCACATCTTACAATGGATTTTAAAAATGAAGCTAATATAATTAAAACACTATCTAAAATTATCGAAAAAAAATATTTATATAAAGAATCTAAACCTATACATTGGTGTTTAAAATGTTATTCATCATTATCTGATGCAGAAATCGAACATTTTGATAAAGAATCAGATTCAATTTTTGTTGCTATAAAAAGTAAAAATAATAAAATTTTAAAAGAAGTATTAAATCTGAATATTTCAAGTGAAAAAGATATATATTTGCCTATTTGGACAACTACACCATGGACTCTTCCATCAAGTCAAGCTATTACAGTCAATCCAATTTTTGAATATCAAATAATAGAAACTAAAAAATACAATCTAATTTTAGCAAAAGAATTAGTTAAAAATGTAATGAAAATTTTAGAAATAAATCATTGGAATATTTTAAGTTCTTTTAAAGGTAAAATTTTAGAAGGAAAAAAGTTTTTACATCCATTTTTAGAAAATATTTCTTTACCCGTAATATTAGGAGATCATGTCAATCTTGATTCAGGTACAGGAGCTGTTCACACGGCACCAGATCATGGACCAGATGATTATATCGTTAGTCAAAAATATAAAATAAAAACAATGAATTTAGTAGATTTTAAGGGTAATTATATAAATAATATACATCCAAAATTAAATGGTGTAAATATTTTTCAAGCTAATGAAATAATTATAAATTTATTAATTAAAAAAGATTGTTTATTGCATCATAATATTTTAAAACATAGTTATCCACATTGTTGGAGACATAAAACTCCTGTTATATTTAGAGCAACTGAACAATGGTTTATAAATATTGATCAGAAAAAACTACGTTATAAAACTCTTGAAGAAATCAAAAAGGTATCATGGATACCTAAATGGGGAGGATCTAGAATAGAAGAAATGATAAAAAAAAGACCTGATTGGTGTGTTTCAAGACAAAGAAAATGGGGTGTACCAATGTGTCTTTTTCTGCATAAAAAAACAGGAAAAATTCATCCTGAAAATACCTTATTAATAAAAAAAATAATAAAAAAAGTAGAATTAGAAGGAATAGAAGCATGGTGGAAGATTAATTTGAAAGAAATGTTGGGTGAAACATATAACATGTATAATCAAACATTTGATATATTAGATGTATGGTTTGAATCAGGAAATACTCATACTGTAATAAAATATAAAAATAAAAAATACAGCAAAAATCATGCAGATATGTTTCTAGAAGGTTCTGATCAACATAGAGGATGGTTTATGTCATCGTTAATTATTTCTATGTTAGTAAAGAATCAATCACCATATTCTGAAGTTTTAACTCATGGTTTCGTAGTTGACAAAAATGGTCAAAAAATGTCTAAATCTATAGGAAATACTATTAGTCCTAATGAAGTAGTAAAAACATTAGGAGGAGATATTTTAAGATTATGGGTTGCTTCTTCTAATTATTCTAATGATATTTCTATTTCTAATGAAATTTTAAAACGTTCTTCAGATATTTATCGAAGAATAAGAAATACAGCACGTTTTATGTTAGCAAACATAAACGATTTTAATCCTCAAAAAAACACTGTTTTAAAAGAAAACATGGTCCTTTTAGATCGATGGGCTATAAGTCAAGCAAAAATAGTGCAAGAAGAAATCATTGAATTTTATAAAAAATACAACTTTCATGCCATCATAAAACGTTTAATGTATTTTTGCTCTATTGAAATGGGTTCTTTCTATCTTGATATTATAAAAGACAGACAATATACTTTAAAAACAAATAGTCAAGAACGAAGAAGTTGTCAAACAGCTATATACTATATAATCAATGCCCTCGTCCGTTGGATAGCACCAATATTATCATTTACTGCTGATGAAATCTGGAATCACTTACCTGGAAAACATGCTCAATATGTATTTACAGAAGAATGGTTTAATAAACTATTTGATTTAGATAAAAATGATTTATTTAACCGTGAATTTTGGAAAAATCTAATAGAAATGAAAAATGAAATAAATAAATTTTTAGAAACTGAAATAAAAAATAAAAATATAAACAATTCATTAGAGGCATGTTTAATATTATATGTAACCCCAGAAGTAAAGAAAACATTAAATATTTTAGGAGAAGAATTAAAATTTATATTCTTAACATCTAAAGTTAAAATAGAATTGTATAATACAGCACCAATAAATTCAACAAAAAGTAAAAAAATTTCTAATTTTAAAATATTTTTAAAAAAAATAAAAGAAAAAAAATGTCCAAGATGCTGGCATTATAATATTTTTATTGAAAATAATAATGATAAAATTTGTACACGTTGTATTTTAAATACTAAAGGAAATGGTGAAAAGCGCTTTTTTATATGAAAAGAAAATACTATTGGATATATATAAATATTATATTTTTTATCATAACAGTAGATTTTTATAGTAAAAAATGGATTTTAAATCATTTAAATATATATGAAAAACAAAAAGTATTTTTCATATTAAATTTATTTCATGTCCATAATTTTGGAGCAGCATTCAGCATCTTGTCAGATCAAAACGGATGGCAAAAATATTTCCTGTTAATATTTAGTATAATTATTATATTAGCAATTATAAAAATAATGATAAAATTTAAAAAAAAAGATAAAAATAAAATTCTTTCTTATTCTCTCATTCTCGCAGGTGCAATAGGAAATTTAATAGATCGTATTAACTATGGATTTGTAATAGATTTTATTGATTTACACTTTAAAAGTTGGCATTTTGCAACCTTTAATATAGCTGATTTCAGTATATTTATTGGCATGATTATGATCATAAAAAAAAATTATTATAATTCGTAATGAATCTATAATGAATTTTAATTATCAATTAAATAAATTTTGTTTGTAATAAAAATACAGTTTGAGAAAAATAGTGAATATTATATTAGCCAAACCAAGAGGTTTTTGCGCAGGTGTTAAAAGAGCTCTCTTAATAGTTGAAAATGCTTTAAAAATTTATAAAAAAACTATTTATGTTCAGCATGAACTAGTACATAATCAATATGTTATAGAAACATTACGTCAAAAGGGAGTTGTCTTCGTTGAAGATATTTCAGATATTCCAAATAATTCAATAGTAGTTTTTTCAGCACACGGAGTATCAAAAAAAATAAAAAAAAAAGCTATAAAAAAAAATTTAACAATATTAAATGCCACTTGCCCATTAGTGACAAAAGTGCATTTAGAAGTTTCTAAATCAAGTAAAAATGGCATAGAAACAATTCTAATTGGTCATAGAGGACATCCGGAAGTTATCGGTACAATTGGTCAATATGATAATAAAAAGGGAAAAATACATCTTATTGAAGATATAGAAGATGTTAATCAATTAACAATTAAAATAGATAAAAAATTAAATTTTTTTACACAAACAACCTTATCTATCAAAAATACTCAATCTATTATTTTAGCTTTGAAAAAAAAATTTTTAAATATATCTGGTCCTAAAAAAGAGGATATATGCTATGCAACAACAAATAGACAAAATGCAATTATTAAATTATCTAAAATAACTGATATAATACTTGTAATTGGTTCTAAAAATTCTTCTAATTCTAGTCGTCTTTCAGAATTAGGAAAAGAAACAGGTGTATTTACGAAACAAATTGAATCATTTTCTGATATTAAAGAAGAATGGCTAAAAAATAAAAAAAA
The DNA here is from genome assembly GCF_000007365.1 of Buchnera aphidicola str. Sg (Schizaphis graminum). Classification (NCBI taxonomy): domain Bacteria; kingdom Pseudomonadati; phylum Pseudomonadota; class Gammaproteobacteria; order Enterobacterales; family Erwiniaceae; genus Buchnera; species Buchnera aphidicola. The sequence goes on along the minus strand of NC_004061.1, from coordinate 156,039 downwards.
TATTGGCATTACAGCTGGTGCTTCCGCACCGGATATATTAGTAGAGGAAGTAATCAAACATTTAAAAAAACTAGGTTTTAAAAATCCACCAAAAGAAATGTTAGGAGATGAAGAAAAAACAATTTTTAAAATACCCAAAAATTTAAACGTACAAAATTAGAAAAATACAATTATGAAAAAAAAAATAACTCGTATCGCAATTACTGGTGCTATGGGACGTATGGGCCAGGTATTAATTAAAGAAATACAAAAAAATAAAAATACTGTTTTAACAGCGGCATTAGTAAAAAATAATCATCCCTTGATTGGTCAAAATATAGGAGAAAAAATCGGAATAGGTAAAACAAGCGTATCTATTAGTAGTGATATAAATATAGAAAAAAATGATTTTGACGTTTTAATCGACTTTACAAAACCAAGTGGTACGTTTTATTTTTTAGAACAATGCTATGAATTTAAAAAAAATATGATTATAGGAACCACTGGTTTTTCAGAGAAAGAAATTAAAACTATAAATTCATATGCTAAAAAAATTGCTTTAATTAAAGCATCAAATTTTAGTATTGGGATTAACTTATTATATCAATTAATTCAAAAAACTACTAAAATTTTAGGAAATACTTCAGATATTGATATTATAGAATATCATCACCGTAATAAAATAGATATACCTTCAGGAACAGCACTCAGTATTGGAGAAAATATATCAAAAGTCATGAACTGGGAATTAAATAAACACTCTTTGTATTATACAAAAGGTATAACAAAAAAAATCAGAGAAACAAAAAAAATTGGTTTTTCTAGTATAAGATCAGGAAATATTATTGGTAAACATACTGTTTTATTCTCAAGCTCTGATGAAGAAATTAAAATTACTCATAGTGCTTTTAATAGAGAGTCTTTTGCTAAAGGTGCTATTGAAGCAGCTGTATGGATTCACGAAAAAAAACACGGATTATTTAATATGAACGATATATTAAAAGATAAATTTTAAAGTATGCATATTAAAAAAATTTATAAAAATATAAATATTTACTACGATAATAGACAAAAATATTAAATTTAGTTAAAATAATATGCAATTTTTCATATTTTTTTAACGATTTTGTGCTTTTATTTAAAAATTTTTAAATGGAGGATGCTTTGGGCCAATTAGCAGTACTAGTTTTAGAAGATGGAACTAGATTTCATGGACGTTCTATTGGAGCTAAGGGGACAACTGTAGGTGAAGTTGTTTTTAATACATCAATAACTGGATATCAAGAAATCATTACTGATCCTTCCTATTCACATCAAATCGTAACATTAACTCATCCTCATATCGGCAATATTGGCACTAATTGTAACGATGAAGAATCATCAAAAATTCATATAAGAGGACTAATTATTCGTGATATGTCACCAATATCAAGTAACTATAGGAGCGAAAAAAGTTTTTCTTCTTACTTAAAAGAAAACAATATTGTTGCAATATCCGATATTGATACAAGAAAATTAACAAGGATTTTACGTACTAAAGGTTCACAAAATGGATGTATTATAGAAGACAAAAAAGAAAATTACAGTGTCGCATATCAAAAAGCAAAAAAATTTTTAAGTTTACAAGGATTAGATTTAGCTAAAAAAGTTAGTACTAAATTTATCTATAATTGGGATAAAGGCAGCTTTTTTATCAATAAATCAAAATCTAAACTTGAAAAGAAAAAAAAATTTTTATTCCATATTGTCGTATATGATTTTGGAGTAAAAAGAAATATATTACGTATGCTTGTAGATAGAGGATGCTATTTAACTGTAGTACCGGCTAAAACTGATCCCAAAATAGCTTTAAATTTAAATCCTGATGGAATTTTTCTATCTAATGGTCCTGGTGATCCAAGACCATGCGATTATGCTATTCATGCAATTCAATGTTTCTTAAAAAAAAACATTCCTATTTTTGGAATTTGTTTAGGACATCAACTTCTTGCATTAGCTAGTGGAGCTAATATTATCAAAATGAAATTCGGTCATCATGGTGGAAATCATCCTGTAAAAGAAATTAAAACAAATCGAGTAATAATCACATCACAAAATCATAGCTTTACCGTAGATGCAAAAAATATGCCAAATAATATTGCTATAACACATAGCTCACTTTTTGACGGAACATTACAAGGATTATGTTTAACTGATAAATTAGCTTTTAGTTTTCAAGGACATCCAGAAGCTAGTCCTGGACCACATGATGCTTCATCTTTATTTGATCATTTCATTAAATTACTCAATCAAGTAAAATTCAGTAATTAATTAGGAAAAAAAGATGCCTAAATCTACTGATATAAAATCAATTTTAATTCTTGGTGCGGGACCAATAGTCATCGGACAAGCATGTGAGTTTGATTATTCAGGTGCACAAGCATGCAAAGCACTAAAAGAAGAAGGTTATAAAATTATTCTTGTAAATTCTAATCCTGCAACTATTATGACTGATCCTTGCATGGCAGATGCTACATATATTGAACCTATTCATTGGAAAATAGTAAAAAAAATTATACAAAAAGAACAACCTGATGCATTGCTTCCTACTATGGGTGGTCAAACTGCGCTGAATTGTGCTTTAGAATTAAATCGAAGAGGAATACTAAAAAAATTCAATGTAAAAATAATAGGTGCTACTATTGATGCTATCAATAAAGCAGAAGATAGAAAATTATTTGAAGATTCTATGAAAAAACTGAATCTAAAAACTGCAAAATGTGGAATTGCACATAATATTCAAGAAGCATTATTAGTTTTAAAAAATGTAGGTTTTCCATGTATTATACGACCTTCCTTTACTATGGGCGGACATGGTGGAGGAATTGCTTATAATCAAGAAGAATTTGAAGATATTTGTGAAAGAGGATTAAAATTATCTCCTACTACTGAGCTCTTAATTGATGAATCACTTATCGGTTGGAAAGAATATGAAATGGAAGTTGTAAGAGATAAAAATAATAATTGTATTATCGTATGTTCAATTGAAAATTTAGATCCTATGGGTATTCATACTGGTGATTCAATTACTATAGCACCAGCACAAACTTTAAGTGATAAAGAATATCAAATTATGAGAAATGCTTCTATGTCAATTTTACGAGAAATAGGAGTAGAAACAGGAGGTTCCAACGTACAATTTGCAATTAATCCTAAAAATGGCCGTATGATTGTAATTGAAATGAATCCGCGAGTTTCTCGTTCTTCTGCTTTAGCTTCTAAAGCAACTGGTTTTCCAATTGCAAAAATAGCAGCTAAATTAGCTGTAGGATACACATTAGATGAACTTGCTAATGACATCACAGGGATAAATACCACAGCATCTTTTGAACCATCAATAGATTATATAGTAACTAAAATTCCTAGGTTTAATTTCGAAAAATTTTTAGGATGCAACGATAGACTCACTACTCAAATGAAATCTGTCGGAGAAGTAATGGCTATAGGACGAACTTTTCAAGAATCTATACAAAAAGCCATTTGTGGATTAGAAATTGGATCAAGTGGTTTTGATTCTAAGGTATCATTTGCTGATAATAAACAAGACATAATAAAAATTAGACACGAACTAAAAGATGCTGGAGCGGAAAGAATTTGGTATATAGGTGATGCATTTCGCTGTGGAATGTCTGTAAATGACGTATTTGAATTGACGTCTATTGATCCCTGGTTTCTTGTTCAAATTCAAGAAATTATTCAATTAGAGAAAAAAATCATACAAAAGGGATTTATTGGATTAGATTATAATTTCTTTTATTTTATTAAAAGAAAAGGTTTTTCAGACTTGCGTATAGCAATTTTAACTAATAAAAAAGAAGAAGAAATACGTCAACTTCGATATGAATTAAATTTACATCCTGTTTATAAACGAATTGATACCTGTTCAGCTGAATTTTCAACTGAAACAGCATATATGTACTCAACATGGGAAGATGAATGTGAATCTCATCCAACGAAAAACACTAAAAAAATTATCGTTATAGGTGGAGGGCCCAATAGAATAGGACAAGGAATAGAATTTGACTATTGTTGTGTACATGCAGCTCAAGCTTTAAGAGAAGATGGTTTCGAAGCAATCATGATTAATTGTAATCCAGAAACTGTATCTACGGATTATGATATTTCTGATCGACTTTATTTTGAACCCATTACGTTAGAAAACGTTTTAGAAATAGTTAGAATTGAAAATCCAAAAGGAGTCATCATTCAATATGGAGGTCAAACACCATTAAAATTAGCACGTCAATTTGAAAAAGAAGGCATACCAATTATTGGAACTAATCCTGATGCAATCGACAAGGCAGAAGATCGTAATCGTTTTCAAAAAATTGTAACTAAATTAAAATTAAAACAACCTTTAAATGCAACTGTTCTAACCCTTGAAGAAGCACACAAAAAAGCTATAGAAATTGGTTATCCTATTATGGTTCGACCATCTTATGTATTAGGTGGTAGAGCGATGGAAATTGTTTATGAGCCATGTGATCTAGATAACTATTTTAAAAAATTTTTAAAAAATAATCATATTACTCCAATTTTATTAGATCAATATTTAAACTATGCTATAGAAGTTGATGTAGATGCAATATGTGATGGAGAAAAGGTATTAATTGGAGGTATAATGGAACATATTGAACAAGCTGGAGTTCATTCTGGAGACTCAGCATGTTCCTTACCAGCATATACACTAACAAATAAGATTCAAAATAAAATTAGAGAACAAGTTAAAAAATTAGCTTTTGCATTATCAGTAAAGGGATTAATGAATGTTCAATTTGCTATAAAAAACAATGAAATATACATTATCGAAGTCAATCCTAGAGCAGCTCGTACAGTACCTTTTGTATCAAAAGCAACAGGTTTAGCACTTGCAAAAATTTCTGTTCGTGTAATGTATGGTAAAACATTATCAGAACAAGGATTTTGTAAAGAAGTTATACCATCATATTTCTCAGTAAAAGAAGCAGTCCTTCCTTTTGATAAATTTCAAGGAGTAGATCCTATATTAGGTCCTGAAATGCGTTCTACCGGTGAAGTTATGGGAATAGGAAAAAATTTTTCAGAAGCATTTTCTAAAGCAATGTTAGGTTCTCATACAAATATGAAAAAATCAGGTCGTGTACTTCTTTCAGTAAGAGATGATGATAAAAATAGCATTGTGAATTTAGCAGTTAAACTTCAAAAGTTTGGTTTTAAAATAGATGCTACTAAGGGTACCTCTATAGCATTAAAAAAATCTGGAATTATGGCTCGATTAGTGAACAAGGTCCATGAAGGAAGACCTCATATACAAGATCGTTTAAAAAATGGAGAATATTCATATATAGTAAATACTACATCTTGTCATCAGGGTATGAAAGATTCTCAGTTAATATGCCGGAGTGCTTTACAGTATAAAGTACATTATGATACTACTGTTAACGGTGCTTTTGCAACTGTTATGGCATTAAATGAAGAGCCAACAGAAAACATTATATCTTTACAAGAAATTCACAAAAAAATAAATTTAATTAATTAAAAAAATTAAATTTATAACTTTTTATAAATATGTTGTAAAACATATTTATAATTTTAAATTTTAAAAAATCGTAAATTAAGATGAAAATTAGTTTAATTTCAGCAATTTCAAATAATTTAGTAATTGGACATAATAATAAAATACCTTGGTATCTTCCAGAAGATCTAAAATGGTTCAAAAAAAATACAATACATAAAGATATTATTATGGGACGTCTCACATGGGAATCTATTTTAAATCATCCCTTACCAATGCGAAAAAATATTGTAATCAGTCATAAAGAAATCATACATAAGGATGTGATATGGGCCAATTCAATCTCGAAAGCATTGCTTTCTACTACATATGACAAAGAAATTATGGTAATCGGAGGATCAAAAATATATAAACAAATGTTGTTTTATGCAACTAAGCTATATTTAACACATGTAGATTTTAATGGAATTGGTGATACTTATTTTCCTCAATATAAATCATGTAAATTTTGGAAAACTATATTTAGAAAACAACATTTTAAAGATAAAAATAATCCTTATAATTTTTGTTTTGAAATTTTATCAAGATAAAAAAATATATTAATTAAATATTTTTAATTTAATTTTAACTATTGTTTTTTTGAAAAGATTGAAAAAAGTATTTTTTATCTTCCCATCGAAACATGGTTAATTTTCCTCCCCAACAACAACCACTATCTAATGGAAAAAATGGTTGAGGTACCTTTGTTCCTATTAAAGAAGACCAGTGTCCAAAAAAAACTGAATATTCTTTTGGAATCTTATTTGGTATTTTAAACCATGGTATCAGAGGATATTTAACTAAATTAGGAGATTTTTTACAAATAAGGTTTAATCTACTATCAGGATAACAATATCGCATACGCGTAAAAACGTTAATACTATATCGTAATCGGTCTAATTTATTTAAATTTAAGTTCCAATAATTAATTTTATTGTTAAAAACAGATCTTAAAAATGAAGAATAATTTTTACCTGATAAACATTTTTCAATTTCTAACGCATATTTTTTTGCTGTATCGATATCCCATTTAGGACTAATACCAGCATGTGACATAATAATTTTTCTTTCTTCATCAATTTTTAAAATAGATTGACATCGCAACCAATTAATCAATTGTAAATTATCTTTTGCAGATAAAAATTCATCAAAATAATTTTCTTTTTTATTTTCTTTAACACCAGAATACACTGCAATTAAGTTTAAATCATGATTTCCAAGTATGATTTTTATTCGTTTTCTTAAAGAATAAAGATATCTTATTACTTTAAGAGAATCTGGTCCTCTAGATACTAGATCACCTGCAATCCATAAAAAATCTTTTTTATCATTAAAAAAAGATTTTTTTAAAAGTAACTTGAATTCTTTATAACAACCATGAATATCACTGATAAAATAAATGCTCATATATTTTTCACTTTTTTAAAAGAAAATAATTAATTAAAATTTTTATTTTTTAAAATATCATTTTCAATTATATAATTAGATAGTTGGCAATACTGCAGTATAGAAAGATTTTCTGCTCTTAATTTTGGATCAACATTTAATTTTAAAAAAATTTTTTCAGAAAATATCTTCCCTAAACTATGACGCAATATTTTTCTTCTTTTTTGAAAAGCTAAATTTGTTATATAACTAAGAACTTTGATATCATGAGTAAAATAAGGAGATTTTTTATGAGGAACTAAATTGACAAATGTAGAATCAATCTTAGGAATAGGTCGAAAATTTTCAGATGCAACGTTAAATATGATTTTAATATTACAATAATACTGCGCTATAATACTTAAACGACCATATGATTTAGTTCCCGGAAAAGCAATTAAACGTTCAGCAACCTCTTTTTGTAGCATAAAATTCATATCTTGAATTATTTTATTTTTTTCAAAAAAACAAAAAAGCAAAGATGTAGAAATATGATATGGTAAATTTCCAAAAATGCGAATTAATTTATTCTTTTTATAAAACAAATTTAAATAATCAAAGATTAAAGCATCTTGACAAAAAACTATTAACTTTGAATAAAAAGAATATTTTTTTAAAAAATTTAATAAATTTAAATCAATTTCAATAACAATCAACTCATCTACTATATTGCATATAGGTTTAGTTAATGCACCTAAACCTGGACCAATTTCAACTAGTGTTTGCTTTAATTGAGGATTTATAAACTTAACTATTTTTTTAATTAAATTTTGATTTATAAGAAAATTTTGACTAAATCTTTTAAGAGGCAAATGTTTTTTTATTTTTTTTTTCATTAGAATATAGTAATTACTTGATATAAGAATTAAACTTTTTTTACTAAAAAGTTAATTTTAAATTTAATTAATTTTTAAAAATCTTAATATAAGATGATTTTTTTAGTTGTCTTATCCAATTATATCTTTCTTTTTTTATCTTTTTTTCTAACAAAAAACGATAAACTAAATTTTTATCTATTCTATTGGATTTATCTACTTGACGTATATCTAACAACTTAATTATATGCCATCCAAAATTAGATTTAATTGGTTTACTGATTTCATTTTTTCTTAAATCAGTCAAAAAATTGCGAAAATCATTGCTAAAAAAATCAGTTGAAATCCATCCTAAGTCACCTTTTTTGTGAGATGAATAAACATCATGAGATAGCTTTTGAACAGCGTAATCGAAACTATATTTTTTGTTTTTAATATTATTATATATATAATATATACTATTTTTTGCTTGTTTATCATCTAAAATAACAGAAGGACGTATTAAACAATGTTGTATATGAAATTCAGTTGTCAAGTTTTCTTTATTCTCGTTTTCAATTTTATTTATTTTTAAAATATAAAAACCTTTCAATCCTAAAATAGGACCTAATATTTGATTTTTTTTAATAATTTTTAATTTATTCAAGAATATTTTTTTTAAATATTTTAACGATTTAGATCTTATTTCTTTTGATAAAAATATATTATTATTTTTTTTAAAATATTCATAATAATAGTTGAAAGAAGCATCTTTCTTTATTTTTTTGGCAAAATGATCTGCTAAAATTTTTGTATTTTTAATAAAAATTTTATTTTTTTCTTTTATAAAAGGTAGAAAAATACAATTAATATCTATTTTTTTTAATTCATTTTGAGTATTTATTAGTTTATTTAAAAATAAATCTACTTCTTTTTCTGAAATATGAACGCGATTATGTAACACATAATCTTGAATAATTTTAACTTTTAATGAATTTTTAATCTTGTTAAAATAATCATTGTAACTGAAAGAAGTATTAGTATTGTTCATTAATATATTTCTTTTTAATTCTTCAATAGTAATATTTTTTTTTAAAGCGTATTTACTAAGTACATTATTTACTTGATCATCAGTTACTACAATATTAAATTTTTTTGCTTCTTCTAAAATTAAAGTTTCTGTAATTAATTTTTTAATTATTTTATTTCTTAAAAAATTAATTTTTAAAGGTATTTTTACTCTTTGATCTTCTTCTTTTAACGAAAAAAGAACTTGATTTACATCACTATTTAATATAATTTGATTATTTACGATAGCAATAATTTTATCAATTTCTAATTCTTTAGAATAAGTAATAGAAAAAAAACTTAAAAAAACATATAAAATTAAAAAAAAATATACTTTCATTATTATTCTTCTTTCTTTTAAATTTTCTTGATTTTTTTAGAAAAAATGCTTAAATTTTCTCAAAATATTAATTTTTAATTATTTTTTGTTATAATTTTAAGATTAATTTTTCTTTAAATTTTTTTGGAGATTATATTAAAAATATATATAATAAACAATATTCAATATTTATCAAAAAAAACTAAATCAATTAAAAAATAATTACATTTAAAATTATTTTATATATTTTACAATAAAAAACTTGAAAAATTAATGAGTATTTATGGAATCTTGGTTAACATCTTTAATAACACAGTCTTTAACATTTTCAATATTAATAGTTGGAATTGTATCTTTTTTAGAATCACTCGCTTTAGTAGGATTGCTATTACCTGGAATAGTGTTTATGGCAACATTAGGTACATTTATAGGTAATGGAAAACTGCCTTTTTATCCCTCTTGGATAGCAGGTATAATCGGATGTTTACTAGGAGATTGGTGTTCATACTTTATCGGTTTATACTTTAAAAATTGGCTATATAGTTTAAAATTCTTAAAAAAAAATTGTCATTTGCTTGATAAAACTAAATCTCTATTGCATAAACACAGTATGATAACAATACTCGTAGGTCGTTTTATAGGACCAACTAGACCTCTTATACCAATGGTTTCTGGAATGCTAAAATTGCCTTTAAAAAAATTTATTCTTCCTAGTTTATTAGGATGCATTTTATGGCCTCCAATATATTTCTTTCCAGGAATTATTACAGGAATAACTATTAATATACCTCCAAATCCAAAAAATGACTATTTTAAATGGCTTTTATTGATTATTGCAATTTTAATATGGTTTGGAATATGGTTAACATCAAAATGGTGGAAAATAAAAAAAATAAAAAATAAAAATAATATACATTTTATTAAAAGAAACATAGGATGGATAGCATTAATTATACTATCATCTGGAATCATAGGGTTAATATTAATTCAATTTCATCCTACAATGATAATTGTCAGAAAAGTTTTTTCAACTATATTATAAAGATATTGGTATCAAGATAATTGATATCAATATACTACTAAAGATACTAGATCTTCGCATAAATAAAATCAATATGTAATATCTTCATTTTGAATGCATGCCGTTGTATAGCGTGCACTTTTACTGTATATTTTTTTTCTTTTATTAATAAACATAAAGTTTCTTTATAAAAATCTTCTTTTTTTTGCAAATTAAAAACTAAATTATGATCCATTGTAATGGATATGGGAGTATTGTTAAAACCGTATAAAACTCCTGGAAATTTATCTTCTATACGTAATTTTCTACTAAAACTCTTACCTTTTTTATCTCTTATTTCCGCTTTGACTATAAACATAGGGGATACTCTCTCTGATTTTAATAAAAAAATTAGTTAGATTTTCATTGTAATGATCTTAACCAATCAATTTCTTTTTCCCATAGTTTTGGATTAATTGTTTCTAATATCATTGGAATATTATGAAAATTTTTATTTTTTATAATCCATTTAAAAACTGATTTTCCAATTTCACCTAAACCTAAATTTTCATGCCGATCTACACGACTATTAAACTGTTTTTTAGAATCATTCAAATGGAAACCCTTTAAATACTTCATTTCTATTAAATCAAAAAATTTATTAAATGTACTTTCATAATCTATTTTTGTTCTTAAATCATATCCTGAAGCAAATAAATGACACGTATCGATACAAACTCCGATTCTAGATTTATCATCAATTTTTTTAATAATTTCATATAAATGTTCAAATCTATAACCAATATTAGTTCCTTGACCTGCAGTGTTTTCTATTACAGCAACTACGTTCTTTGTTTTTTCTAAGGCTATATTAATAGATTCAGAAATTCTTGATAAGCAAGTCACTTCAGAAATTTTATTCAAATGACTACCGGGATGAAAATTTAAAAAACGTAAACCAAGTTGGTCACAACGAACTATTTCATCAATAAAAGCAACCCGAGATTTTTCTAAAAAAAAATCAATAGGATGACCTAAATTAATTAAATAACTACTATGAGGTAAAATTTTTTCCGGTGAAAAATTATATTTAATACAAGCTTTTTTAAAATCCTCTATATTTTTTTTTTGTAAGGGAAGAGAAATCCATTGACGTTGATTTTTAGTAAAAAATGAAAAAGTTGTTGCTTTTATTTGAAAAGCACGAAAGACTGCTTTTTCTAAACCACCAGAAGAACTAACATGTGCACCAATATAGTTCATATTTTTCTTTTCCGTAAAGATTTTTATATTTTTTAGCAAGGAGAAAAAATTGATTTTTTTAAAAATTATATATTTTAATGAATAATTAATATCATACTGAGAAAAATTGTTTTAATCAATAAAATAGATATATTTATTCCTATTTTTTATTTTTTAAAAAAAAATTCTTCTCGAATATTTTTATCAGATTTAAATAAACCATCTAAACATGAAGTAACAGTACTACTACTGGTATCACATACTCCTCGAGCTTTAACACAAAAATGATCCATATGAATAATTATTGCAACATTTTTAGTTTGTAATAAAACTTGCAGAACTAGAAGTATTTGTTTTGTTAAACGTTCTTGAATTTGAGGTCTTTTTGCAAAAAATTGTGCAATTCTATTTATTTTAGATAAACCAATAATTTTATTCTCAGGAATATATGCAATAGTAGCTTGTCCATTAATAGTAATAAAATGATGTTCGCAAGTGCTTATTAATAGAATATCGCGTACTATAATCATTTCATGAAATTTTATTTTATTATCCATCAACATAATTTTTGGAAAATTTTTATAATCTAAACCAGAAAATATTTCATTAACATACATTTTTGATATTCGAATAGGTGTATCTTTTAAACTTTCGTTTTTTAGATCTAAATTTAGTAAAGACATAATTTTATATAAATATTCTGCAATTAATAATTCTCTTTCTTTTTCTTTTATATCATTGTATTCTTTTAAAATAGGATTTTCTAAACCTTTTAATAATAAAACATTACGTGCAATATTAGCTTCTTTAGTGATTTTAATCATAATTTTTTCCTTAAATTAAATATCATACACTTTTTATTTTTACATGTGAAAACCATTTAAACTGATTTATAACTAAAACATTTATACGTAAAAAAATCATTATTAATTATATATAAATATATAAATTATATATAAATATATATAATAAAAATATATCTACTATTGCTTCTCTTGGATATAAAAATGGAAAATAATCATAACAATTTTTCTAATCTAATTACAATTTTACAAGAATATTGGACAGAACAGGAATGCGCTATTTTTCAACCTTTAGACTTACCGATAGGAGCAGGTACATTCCATAATACAACATTTTTTGGAACCATTGGACCAGAACCCATACGAGCAGCATATATACAATCTTGTAGACGTCCTACAGATGGAAGATACGGAAAAAATCCAAATCGTTTACAACATTATTATCAATTTCAAGTAATTATAAAACCGCCTTTAAAAAATATTCAAAACATTTATTTAAAATCATTGAATTTACTTAAAATAAGTGAAAAAAGAAACGATATACGTTTTGTAGAAGACAATTGGGAAAATCCTACATTAGGTGCTTGGGGCATTGGCTGGGAAGTTTGGCTAAATGGAATGGAAATTACTCAATTTACTTATTTTCAACAAGTAGGTGGATTAGAATGCAATCCTGTAACTGTAGAAATAACTTATGGTTTAGAAAGAATAGCTATGCACATGCAAAATCAATCAAACGTATATGATCTTATTTGGAGCGAAAATAAATTTAAAAAAATTACTTATGGTGATATTTTTCAACAAAATGAAATAGAACAATCCAAATATAATTTTGAATACTCTGATATTAATTTGTTATTTGAATATTTTCAAAAATATATATTTGAAGCAAAAAAATTAATAGAATTAAAAAAACCTTTGCTATTAGTATCTTATGAAAAAATATTACAAGCAAGTCATGTATTTAATTTACTAGATGCAAGAAAAGCAATATCTTCTAGTGAACGTCAAAATTATATTTTAAAAATTCGAAAATTAGCTAAAAAAATTGCACAAGAATATTTATATTCAAGAAAAAAATAAAATTTTTATTATAATTAACGAGAAAAAAATGATAAAAAAAACATTTTTAGTCGAAATAGGAACTGAAGAACTACCTTCTAACATCCTTAAAAAAATTATTTTAGTTTTTTACAAAAATTTTGTAGATGAACTAAGTTTTAATAAAATTTTATATAAAAACATCAATTATTTTTCTACTCCAAGAAGATTAGCATTACAAATTATAGAACTTGACACTTCAGAAAAAATAAATGAAAAAATAAAAAAAGGTCCAGCAATAAAACATGCTTTTGATGAAAACGGTAATCCAACAAAAGCAGCTTACTATTGGGCTAAGAGTTGTAAAATAAATTTAAATCAAGCTGAAAGATTGAAAACTAAAACAGGAGAATGGATCATACATCGTATACAAGAAAAAAAAGAAAAAATTGAATTGTTATTTCCTAAAATAATAGAAAAAATACTTAAACAAATTAATTTGAAAAACACGATGAGATGGGAAACTACTAATCTTAGATTTATTCGTCCTATCCGTAATATTGTAATGCTATTAGATGAAAAAATTATTAAAAGCGAAGTATTTAATGTACCTTCTAATAATTTTCTTTATCACCATATTTCTTGTAAAGAAGAAAAAATATACATTAAAAATGCAATAGAATATCCTGCAGTTCTTTTTAAAAAAAATAAAATAATAGCTAATTATGAAACTCGTAAAGAAAAAATAAAATATGAAGCAAAAAAAATAGCAAAAAAAGTTGATGGAATTATAAAAACGAATCCTTTTCTACTTGAAGAAGTTACTTCTTTAGTAGAATCACCTCAAGCACTTTTAGCACGTTTTAAAAAAGATTATATTAATTACATACCTAAAAAAATACTTATTCATACTATAGAAAAACAACAAAGATGCTTTTCAATATATAGTAATAATTCAAAAAAAGAAATTTTACCATATTTTATTTTTATTTCTAATATAAAATCTAAAAAAAATAAAGAAATTATTTTAGGAAATGAAAAAGTTATGCATGCACGTTTATCAGATGCTATGTTTTTTTTAAAACAAGATAGAAAAAGGAAATTAGAAAATTATCTCCCATTTTTAAAAAAAGTTTCATTTTATAATAATTTAGGTACATTATATGAAAAAACATTACGTTTAAAATTACTTATAGAATCTATTTCGTGTTATACCAATACAATTAATAAAAATGACTTAATCAGATCAGCTGTTTTATCAAAATGTGATCTCATAACTCAAATGGTAGATGAATTTCCAGAATTACAAGGCACTATAGGAATGTATTACGCTTTAGAAAACAAAGAGAATAAAGAAGTCGCTATAGCTATTAAAGAACAATATTTACCGTCTTTTTCAGGTGATGAATTACCTTCTACCCCGATAGGTTGTCTATTATCTATTTCTGATAAAATTGATACTTTATCAGGAATGTTCGCGATTGGAGAGACTCCAACACCAGAAAAAGATCCATTTGGATTAAGACGTGCTGCTTTAGGAATATTACGCATTATTATAACAAAAAAAATACCAATAGATTTAAAAAAAATAATTGAAATCAGCCTAAAAATTTATACTTTTAAAAAAGTAAACTATTCAATTATATCTAAAAAGATTATAAAATTCTTTATATCACGATTATCGTTTTTTTATGAAAAAAAAGGATATAGTACTAAAGTCATTAAATCAGTATTATCCTGTAAATTGACAGAACCTTTAGATATCGATAAAAGAATTAATGCAATATCTGATCTTAAAAAAATAGAATCAATTATATTAATTGCTAAACGAATAGATAATATAGTAAAAAACAACCATCAAATAATTTCTAGTGAAATTCATGTTGAACTGATGAAAAAAACAGAAGAAAAAAATTTATTAAAAGAAATAAAAATTTTTAATAGTAAAACAAAAGAATTATTTATACAAAAAAAATATAAAGAAATATTAGTAGAAATAAAAAAACTTGAAAAACCAATAGATAATTTTTTTGATAAAGTACAAATAAATCATTCAAATTTTGAAATTAGACAAAATAGATTATTGCTTTTAATAAAAATTCAAAAATTTTTTTTAAAAATAGCAAATTTTTCTTACTTATATTAAAAAACATAAAAATTTTAATTAAAAATTATTTATAAAGATTCTAAGGTACCTTTAGGAAGAGATGAAACTATAAAATCTTTTTTTATAAATATTTCTGTGGTATTGTTTAATTGAAGTAAAACATATCCGTTTTCTGTAACTTTTTTAACTCGTCCTAAAAAACCACTAGTTGTCATTACCTCATCTCCTGGAGCAATAGAATTCATAAGATTTTTATGTTCTTTATCTTTTTTTTGCTGAGGACGAAAGAGCATAAAATAAAATATTAATATAAATGTTACTAGCATGAAAATTAAGGAATAAGAATTTCCCTCTAATGCTTGATTCACTGCTGCATTAGCATCTTTAATAAAAAAACTCATTAAATAGTTTTCCTAATGTATTAAAAAAATATATTTATTTTTTTTGATTATAAAAATTTGATACAAATTCATCAAACTTTTTTTGTTTTATTGCATTTCTTATATTGAACATCAAAGTTTGATAATAATGTAAATTATGTATTGTATTAAGACGAGCTCCTAAGATTTCATTACAAGAATCTAAATGATGTAAATAAGATCGGCTATAATTTTGACAAGTATAACAAGTACATTTTTTGTCTAATACAGACAAATCTTTTTTATATTTGGCATTTCTGATTTTTATTATACCATTTGTTACAAACAAATGTCCATTCCTAGCATTTCTTGTGGGGAGAACACAATCAAACATATCTATTCCACGATAAACAGATTCAATTAAATCTTCAGGTTTTCCTACTCCCATCAAGTACCTTGGTTTTTTTTTAGGTATTTGAGGAGTAATATGATCTAATAAATCATGCATTTCTAATTTAGATTCACCAACAGCTAATCCACCTAAAGCATATCCATCAAAATCCATTTTTATTAATTCTTTAAGAGAAATATCACGTAAAGATTTATATGATCCACCATGAATAATACCAAATAAAAGATTTTTCTTGTTTTTTTTCTTTAAATCAAAATGTATACGACTTCTTCTAGACCAGTTTAATGATCTTTCCATGGCAAACTTTGTTTTTTCCCAATCCTTATTATATGCAATACATTCATCAAAAATCATAATAATATTAGAACCCAAATCTATTTGAATTTCCATTGATAATTCTGGAGTTAAAAAAAATTTTTTACCATTAATATGATTTTTAAAAATTACTCCTTCTTCTTTAATTCTACAAAAGTTTGAAAGACTAAAAATTTGAAATCCACCTGAATCAGTTAAAATAGGACCGTTCCAATTCATAAAATTATGCAAACTACCATGTAGTTTTATTATATCTTGACCTGGTCTTAAATATAAGTGGAGTGCATTAGACAAAATTATTTTACTACCAGTATTTTTAATTTCTTCTATATTAAGACTCTTTACTGTTCCATATGTTCCAACTGGCATAAAAACAGGAGTTTCGATAATATTTCCATTAAAGTTAAACATACCATGTCGGGCTTCTTTGTCTTGACTAATAACCTGAAATTTCATATTTTTTCCGCAAATTTTATAAAAAATTCAACTTTTTAATAAAAGGTAAGATTATATTAAGTTAGTATTTTTTCATATGGAGCATGTGTGTTATAAGTTATGTACATTGCATCCCCATAACTAAAAAAACGATAATTATTTTTAATTGCTTCATGATAAGCATTCATAGTATTTTTATAACCTAAAAAAGAACATACTAGCATTATCAATGTTGATTCAGGAAAATGAAAGTTAGTAATTAAAGCATCTACAACATTATGTTTATAACCAGGATATATAAAAATATTTGTATCTTTAACATAGTTTTTCTTATTATTCCACGAATTAGAATGATAAGCACTTTCTAATGCACGCAAAGTAGTAGTACCAACCGCAATTATACGACCGCCTTTTTTCTTACATAATTTAATCTTTTGAATTAAATTTGATGAAACTTCAACCAATTCAGAATGCATAATATGTTTTTCTATTTTTGCAGTTCTAATAGGTTGAAATGTTCCGCTTCCTATGTGTAATGTTAAAAAATCTATATCAACACCTTTTTTACTTAATGCTTCTAATAAAGGTAAATCAAAATGTAATCCAGCAGTTGGTGCAGCAACAGAACCTAAATTTTTTTTATACACTGTTTGATATAAACTTGAATCTATTTTTTCATTAAATCTTTTAATATAAGGAGGTAAGGGTATATGTCCAATATTATTAAATATATCAATAACTGATTTCTTATTATGCAAAAATTTAATTATGTAAAAGGGATTTTTATAACCAATTATAAAAGATTTAATTTTATTTTTTTTTCCAAAAAACAAATAAGAATTCATTTTAATTTCATTAGAAGATTTAATACTGGCTAAAATACTATTTTTATTTAATATTCTTTCTAATAAAACTTCAACTCTACCACCACTTTTTTTATAACCAAATAAACGAGCAGGAATTACTTTAGTATCATTAAAAATGATCAAATCACCAGAATTAATTTCATTTAAAATATTAAAAAAAAATTTATGAGCTATTTTCCCTGTGTGACCATTGATTATAAGTAAACGAGATTGACTTCGAATAAAACATGGATAAAAAGCTATAAGTGATTTTGGTATTTTAAAATAAAAATTACTAAGATGCATATTTTATTTCTTTAAGAGAATAGTGTATAAACCTAATATATATAGATTTTTTTTACAAGTAAAAATTAAATATCGTTAATATTTAACCTTCATTAAATAATGTTCAACTCTATTTTTCAATTTTTGACCTGCTTTAAAAATAACTACACGCCTTTGGGTAATAAGAATGTTTTCTCCTGTTCTAGGATTTCTACCAGGGCGTTCTTTTTTGTTTTTTAATTGAAAATTTCCAAATCCAGATAATTTAACATCTTCACCTTTTTCTAAAGACTTTCTAACTTCTTCAAAAAAAAACTCTACAAATTCTTTAGAATCACGTTTAGTTAATTTTAATTTTTCAAATAAATTTTCTGAAATTGCAGCTTTTGTAACTACCATAAATTTATTTCCTTAAAACTACTTGAAATTTTTTCTTTAATATTTTTATACAATCATGAAGCATTAAGTTAACTTCATTTTCTTTTAAATTTTTTTTAAAATTTTGAAATACAAAACTAATTCCTAAACTTTTTTTTCTGTTATCAAATTCTTTACAAGAATATACATCAAATAAATTAATTTCTACTTTTTTATTAACAAAAAAATCTTTACATACTGTAATAATGTCTAAAAACGGAATATCTTTGGATACTAATATAGCTATATCACGACGACTTGTAGGATATTTAGAAATTTCTTCTGTATTATAAAATTTTAATTTTGAAATATAATTTAATGATAGTTCAAATAAAAATGTAGAATTATATAAATTTAACTTTTTTTCTATTTTCGGATGAATTTTACCAAGACTACCAATATACTTATTATCTAAATAAATCTTTGCACTTTGTTCTGGATGTAAACCTAATATATTTTGATGCCTTATTTCAAATTTATTTAATCCGCATATAACTTCTAATAAAGATTCCAAATCACCTTTTAAATCATAAAAATCTACTTTCCTTCTAACAGAAAACCAGTTTTCTTTACTATAAAAACCACTTATTACGCCTCCTAAAAACATTTCTTGTCGTATTCCAAGAATTTGTGATTCATCAATTGAAAAACAGAGTCCTCTTTCGAAAAAACGCATACTTTCTTGTTGACGATTTTTGTTATAAGAAACAGTCTTAAGAAGACCTGGCCATAATGATAAACGCATAGACGAAAAATCTTTAGAAATAGGATTAGAAATTAATATTTGATTATTATTTGGAATAATATCATCTTGTAGAGAGGGATTGATAAAAGAATATGTTATTATTTCATAATATCCTCTATTAATAAGTAATACAGCTGCTTCATCTAATAAGGGACTTTTTAAGTCTTTATTTTTACTATTAAAATAGTAATTTTGTTTTAATGGAGTTAAAGGAATATTATTATAATTGTATATACGAAGTATATCACCTATTACATCTTCTTCAATCAAAATATCAAATCGCCAACTAGGTGGAAACACATACCAATATTTTTTGTGAAAATTAACTTTATATTCAAGACATAATAAAATGTTTGAAATAATAGAAGAATCAACGAAAGAATCTATACATTTATTGAAGTTTTGATGATATAACTTAATCTTATTTGAGCAAGATAAAGAATTAAAATTAGATTTTTTTGTATTAATAGGACCTATTTTACCACCACATATCTTAACAATTAAATATGTTGCATATTCTATAGCATATTTTTGCAGTGATGCATCAACACCATGACTATAATAGTCTAAAATATTATTAGAATCTATTTTTTTTAAAATATTTAATATCGATTTTTTATCAACTAAATATGATGTTAAAAATATATTTTTAGTATTTTTATTTGGTTCTAAATCAGAATTGTTTATATTACCCGGGATAAACAATATTTTTGTTTTATCTGAAAACACTAAAATATCTTTATCTAATACTATTCGAGTATCATTTTTTAAAATTAAAAACTCTTTTTTTATAGCCATACGAATTTCAATTACATCATCTATTTTATCTGCATTTAATATATTTAATGGTTGTCCAATTTCTATTAAAATATAATTAAGAATATTTTCAATTATATTATCTGATAACAAATCACAAAAAAATAATTTTTTTTTCATCCAAAATGGAGTGTCAACATTTAAATTAACATTTTGAATAATTCTTCCGAAATAATTAACACTTTGTTTTTCAGTATTAATTGTAATAGGAAATTGATCTTCAATTGTTGTTGGAAGAATTCTTTTTTTTAATCGGATTTTTTTTAAATTATTAATAGCAGCTATATTTCGAGCTATTCCTAAAATGCTTAATCCATCTGGACGATTAGGTGTAACAGCAACTTTAATAAAAGTATCTTTTTTTAATAAAAATAAATCGTTTATTTTTTTTCCTATAGGAATATCTTCAGGAAGTTCAATAATATCTTTGCAAAAATTAAACAAACCTAATTCAAAAAAAGAACATATCATACCTTCAGATAATTTTTCTTTTATTTTTTTTATCTTAATTTTTGATCCATTTGGCAAAATACTATCAATCGTAGCCACTACAACTTTAATATTATTACGACAGTTTGAAGCTCCACATACAATATTTAATAATTTTTTATATCCTACATCTACTTTTAATATTTTTAAATTATTTCCTTTACAAGGATTGATGCATTCAACTATTTTACCAACTAAAAAACCATCAAAAATAGGATTAAATTCATGTATTGATTCTATTTCTATACCAGATTCAACAATTTGATTTCTTAAACTAACACTAGTTATTTTCGGATTAATCCATTCACGTAACCAGTTTTCATTAAATTTCATTTTATCTCACTAAATATGTTTAAATTGTTTTATAAACCTTATGTCGTTTTCAAAAAAAGAACGAAGATCAGAAATTCCATAACGTAGCATAGTAATTCGTTCTATACCAATTCCAAATGCACAAGCAGAATAAAAATTTGAATCAATATTCACATTTTTTAAAACTGATGGATGAACCATACCACATCCTAATACTTCTAATAATTTTCCATTATTTGTAACAACATCAACTTCTGCAGAAGGTGTAGTAAACGGAAAATAAGATGGACGAAATCTAATAGCAATATCTTTATGAAAAAAATTACGTAAAAAATTATATATAATCCATTTTAAATTAGAAAAATTAATATTTTTTTCGACTATTAATCCTTCAACTTGATGAAACATAGGTGTATGTGTAGAATCATAATCATTACGATATACTTTTCCAGGAAAAATCAACCTAATAGGAGGTTTTTCTTTTTTCATAATCCTAATTTGCATACTAGAAGTTTGTGTTCTTAATAAACGATTTTCATCAAACCAAAAGGTATCATGAATATTGCGAGCAGGATGATCTTTAGGAATATTTAATGCATCAAAATTATGATATTCGTCTTCTATTTCAAATCCACTAATAGATTCAAATCCTAATTTAGAAAAAAAATTTTTTATATAAGTAATAGTATGATTAATAGGATGAATAACACCGTTTTTTATACGACGACCAGGTAAAGATACATCAATTTTTTCTTTTTCAATCTGTTTATCTAAAATAATTTTATTTAGTTCTATTTTTTTTTTATTAATTTGATTTATTGTTTTTTTTTTAATTTCATTAAAAATGATAAAGTATTTTTTTCTTTCTTCAAGAGAAAAATTTTTTAAATCTTTTATAAGATTAGAAAAAATTCCTTTTTTCCCTAAATATTTAATTCGTATATGATCTAATTTATCTATTGTGTGTGAATTCTTAATTTCAATTTTTACGCTGTCAAATAATTTTTGTAAAATCAACATATATTATATACCTATTTTTTTTATATTTTTAATTTAAATACATATATTTAAAATATGAAAAAGCTTCCATAAAGGAAGCTTAGTATGTTTTACATTTAAAATATAAAGGAGATCAATTTCCTCGTTTTATTTATTGAAAAAAAATAATAAAGTTTTACAATAAAGCTTCTTTTGCTTTTTTTATTAATATATTAAATGAAAATCCATCAAAAATTGCAATATCAGACAATATTTTTCGATCAATATTAATCGAAGCTTTCTTTAATCCATACATAAAACTACTGTAAGACATTTGACTTTGACGAACTGCAGCATTAATTCGTGTAATCCATAATTGACGAAATTGTCTTTTTCTTTGACGTCTATCACGATAAGCATATTGTCCGGCTTTAATTACTGCCTGACATGCAACTCTGTAAATACGAGAACGAGCTCCATAATAACCTTTTGCTTGTTTTAAAACTTTTTTATGGCGAGCATGAGCAGTTACGCCACGTTTTACACGAGCCATTGATATACTTCCCTATTTATAGAAATTTATTAGAAATTATTTTAAAAATATGGTAAAAAAGATTTAACTTTACTTATATCTCCTTTTGAAACTAGAATTTTAGGACGAAGATGACGTTTTTTAGTTGTTGTTTTCTTTGTTAAAATATGACGTAAATTTGCTTGTTTACGTTTAAATTTACCAGATGCAGTTTTTTTAAAACGTTTTGCTGCACTTCTTAAAGTTTTAATTTTTGGCATAAAATATTTCATTTTAATTGTAAAAAAAAATAAACTACATATTTCTTTTTGGCATGTTTAGTCAAAAATTATTATTTTTTCTTTGGTGCTAATACCATAATCATTTGACGACCTTCGATTTTAGATGGAAATGATTCAATAATTGCTAATTCAATTAAATCATTTTTCACTCTATTCAACACATCAATACCTATTTTTTGATGTGCCATTTCACGTCCTCTAAATCGTAGGGTAATTTTAACTTTATCCCCATCTTCTAAAAAACGAATTAAATTACGTAATTTAACTTGATAATCTCCTTCATCTGTACTAGGACGAAATTTAATTTCTTTTACTTGAATTACCTTTTGTTTTTTTTTCTGTTCTTTAGAAGATTTACTTTTTTCATAAAGAAATTTGCCATAATCCATAATACGACAAACTGGAGGTTCTGCATTTGGACTAATTTCTACTAAATCTAATCCTAATTCCTCAGCTTTTTCTAAAGCTTCACGTAAATTAACTATCCCAATTTGATCGCCTTCGACACCAGTAAGACGAACTTTAATGGCACGAATTTCATTATTAATACGATTCGGCCGCGTGAATTGAATTCTTTTTCCGCCTTTAATACTTTATTCCTCCATTTGATAAAAGCTACGAGTAAAAATTTCTTTTTGTAACTTTTTAATAAAACAATCAATATCTATAATTCCTAAATTGTAACCATTTCTAGTTCTAACCGAAATTTTTTTAGATTTAATTTCTTTTTCTCCACAAATTAATATATATGGAATTTGACGCAATGTATGTTCACGAATTTTAAAACCTATTTTTTCATTTCTTAAATCTGATTCAACTCGAATATTAATATCAGAAAAATGTTGGACTATTTTTTTAACGTAATTTATATGACTATCAGTAATACTGAGTATTACTACCTGTATTGGAGATAACCATGTAGGCAATTTTCCTGAAAACTCTTCAATTAATATTCCAATAAAACGTTCTATTGAACCTAATATCGCTCGATGAATTATTATAGGAATTTTTTGATGATTGTGTTCATCAATATAAAATGAACGTAAACGAATTGGCAAATAAAAATCAAGTTGAATCGTTCCACACTGCCAATTACGATCTAAAGAGTCCTGTAAAACAAACTCAATTTTAGGACCATAAAAAGCACCTTCTCCTTCTTGATGTTCAAACTTTAGATTATTTTCTATCAATACATCAGATAAATCTTTTTCTGCTTGATCCCAAACAGATTCATCTCCAATACGTTTTTTTGGTCGAGTAGAGAATTTTACTAATATTTTTTTAAAATTAAATGTACTATATAAATCATATATCATCTTAATACAATTATTTATTTCATATCGCAACTGCTCTTGGGTACAAAATATATGAGCATCATCTTGAGTAAAATTACGAATTCTCATAAGACCATGCAAAGATCCTGAAGATTCGTTACGATGACAACTTCCAAACTCAGCCATACGAATAGGTAGATCTCGATATGACTTTAATCCACAGTTAAAAATTTGAACATGTCCTGGACAATTCATTGGTTTAATACAATATTCTCGATTTTCTGATGAAGTAGTAAAAATAGCATCTTGATAATTGTCCCAATGACCACTTTTTTGCCATATTGATTTATCTATTAATAAAGGTGTTTTAACTTCCTTATATTTATATTCTTTTAGTTTTTCTCGAACAAATATTTCTAGTTCATTAAAAATGATCCAACCGTTATTATGCCAAAATATCATACCTGGAGATTCTTTCTGCATATGATATAAATTTAACAATTTTCCAATTTTTCTATGATCTCTTTTTTTTAATTCATTAATATAGCTTAAATGTTTATCTAATTCTTTTTTAGTTGACCAAGCAGTACCGTAAATACGTTGTAACATTTTATTTTTATGATCACCTTTCCAATAAATACCTCCAATTTTTTGTAATTTAAAATATTTACAAAATTTTATATTAAAAACTTGCATCCCCATATCAATATCAAAATAATTTTCATGATAATACAATGATATTTTATTTTTTTTATTTATATATTTTTTTATTAAATGAATCTTATATATTTCTGATTTCTTTTTAAACATTTCATACGCATGATCAAAAGAAATGTTTTGATGAGATATAAAATATTCTCTTTTTATAAGAGTTTTCATATTATTTTCTAATATAAAAAAATCTTCTTCTGTAATACTATTTTCAAAATCAATATCACAATAAAAACCACTTTTTGTAATTTCACTTTCTCCAATCTTACACGATGGCCATGTTTTTTTCGCTGCATAATTTAAAAGCTGTATACAAGAATATCGAATAATATTTAATGCTTCGCAATCTTTTTTACTAATAAATGATATAGAAGAATCTTCTGTTATTAAAGTATTAAAATTTGAAAAACTATTATTGACAGAAATAGCAATAAGGGACCTAATTATATTAGGTTTTTTATTTTCTATAATTTCTCTCAATGAGACAGAATGCTTATATACCTGCTGACTCCCATCACAAAATCTTATCACAGGCATTCTTTTAGATCCTTAATTAAAAAAATATTATTTTTTAAAAATTATTTAAAAAATTTCAACTGTTGAGTTTAATAAAAAGATGCTAGTCAAATTTTTGACTAGCATACACAATAATTATTAAAAACGAGTATCTACCGCATCTGCTAATTGCTTAATAATAAGGACACTGTCTTTCCAATTTAAACATGCATCAGTAATTGATTTTCCATATATTAGTGGTTGATTTTCTTTAACTGTTTGAAAACCTTCTTCTAAAAAACTTTCAATCATTACACCAAATATAGTTTTTGAACCTTGAGAAATTTGTTTTGAAACAGATTTAGCAACATCTTTTTGACGAATATGTTCCTTTAAACAATTACCATGACTAAAATCAATCATTAAATGTTCTAACAAATTAAATTCACGTAAATGTTCTATTGCTGAATTAATATCGTGAGCATGATAATTAGGAGTTCGACCACCTCTCATAATTATATGTCCATAAGGATTTCCACTGGTATGATTAATAGTCATTTGTCCATCTTTATTCGGAGCAAAAAACAAATGACGTGCTTGTGCTGCTCTAATAGCATCAATTGCAATACGTATATTTCCATCTGTTCCATTTTTAAAACCTACTGGACAAGAAAGAGCTGAAGCCATTTCTCTATGAATTTGACTTTCAGTAGTTCTAGCTCCAATCGCACCCCAGCTAATTAAATCCGCAATAAATTGCCCTATTACCATATCTAAAAACTCTGTTGCTGCAGGCATTCCTAGTTCATTGATATCTAATAATAATTTACGTGCAACAGCTAAACCATGATTAACTCTGAAACTACCATTTAAATCTGGATCTGAAATTAATCCCTTCCAACCAACTACTGTTCTTGGTTTTTCAAAATATGTACGCATTATAATTTCAAGACGATCTTGATATTTTTTACGTAGTTCATATAATCGATGAGCATATTCAACTGCTGCAATTGGATCATGTACTGAACATGGACCTATTACAACAAGCAAACGCAAATCTTCTCCAGTCATAATTCGAGCTATATTTTGTCTCGTTATAATAACATTATCCATGATTTCTGAAGTAATAGCATATTTTTTTGCTAATTCAGATGGTGTTATCAATGGATCAATTCGTATTGTACGTAGTTCATCTGTTTTTTTCATTTTGTTCTCTAAATGAATTTTTTATCCTGAAAAGAATAGCAAGATGTGATAAAATCACGATAAACTAACTAGTCATAAACTCATTTCTAATAAATTTTTAAAATTAATCAATATAAAAATTGTAATATTAGGGAGGATAAGTTTAATAGTATACTAAAAAAATACAGTGACAGAAGTTTAAAACAGGAAATAAAATGAAGATAAAATCTTAAAAATAATATAATTATACAAGATTATTAGTATCCTGTTTAGTAATTATTAAATATAATTAAATTATTTTTTATAATATCACAATTTATCATTTACTTAAGTTAAAAATTGGTATTCTATTTATTTTTTATGTTATTAAAAAATTAATTGCGCTTAATTTTATCATGAAAAAACATTTAAAATGTTTTTTTAGATATAAATTTAATTAGATTTTGATTTCAAAGTTGTATTTTCTAGAAAAGAAGCAATTGAAATTCCATATATCCAAGATACTATCAAACGATATAATATTACTAATACGACAGGACCGATAAATAATCCAATCATTCCAAAAGCAAGCAAACCACCAATTACTCCTAATAAAATTAGAAAAGTAGGCAAGTCTGATCCTATTCTAATGAAAAATGGTCTCAATATATTATCCAATATAAAAACAAAACAACTCCAAATTAATAACAATGTACCCCAAGTTGTATTACTGTTCCAATAAAGCCAAATAACGGAAGGTATTAAGATTGGTAATGGTCCTAATTGTATTAAACATGAAAAAACAATTAAAATCATCAGTAATGTCCAATATGGAACACCGGAAATGAGTAATCCGATTCCTGATAAAACTGCTTGAATTAAAGCTGTTACTACTACACCTAATGCAACAGCTCTCACAGCTTGAACTGAAAGTAAAACAATAGCCTCTCCGTTCCGAGAGCTGAGACGCGACGCGAACTGACGAATAGAATTACTAATTTTCTCTCCGTTCCAATATAGCAAAAGACTAAATAACAACATTAAAGTCAAATGCATAATAAATAATCCGCAATTCTTAGCTTGAATGATAAAAAATTCTGTTGTACGTCCCATATATGGTCTAATTTCACGAATTAATTCACCTCCATCACTATCTAATAGTTCTTGATAACTGATGAAGATTTTTTTACCAATAATGGGTATATCTTGAAGCCAAATTAACTCTGGAAATTCTAAATTATTAGAACTAAACCAATGAATAAGAGGAATGCTAGTTTTAATTAAACTGTTTACTAAAAAAACTATAGGAATGATGAATAATAGTAGTAAAATAATAATCATGCCAATAACGGCAACTAAGCGTTTACCTCCTAAAAATTTTTGCATTTTTAACATAAGAGGCCAAGTTGCAATGACAATCATACTTGCCCAAGAAAAACCAAGTATAAACGGTTGAATTATTAAGAAACTTGTAGCACTTATAGCAATAATAAATATTAGTGATAAAATAAATTGCGATAAATCCATTTTTTCTTTTGGATTTTGCATATAATCGTTTCACCTCAATATTTTTATATTATAAATCAATTTGCAAAACGAAATTTTACTACAAAATTTTTATAACTAAACAATTATAACATTAAAATTTATAAAAATAATAAATAAAAATAACATTCTTAAAAACAAAAAACTTAATTTATAATATAATTGTTTTTTTATATACTTGATAATCTTAGTATGATTAACAATCTTATTTCATATTTAAAGAGAAAAACATGAAAATAGAAAAAATGAATTTTTATTCACCAAAAAAATATAAATGGAAAGGTATTAAAATAACTGAACAAGCTATAGAACAAATTTTATTTTTAATTAATAAGAATCCTAAAAATAAAGGCATAAGAATAGGTACAAAAAAGTCTGGATGTGCAGGATTTCGATATACAATGGAATTAGTTAAAAATAATACAATAGAAAAAGAAAATAAAAATGATATAGTATTTTACTATAACAATATTCTAGTATACATCTCCTTAAAAGAAGCACCATTTTTAAACGGCATAAAAATTGATTTTGTAAAAGATAGTATTAATGAAGTATTTAAATACTGCAATCCTAGAATAAAAACATTCTGTGGTTGTGGAGAAAGTTTTTCAATTGATTAAAATAGCAAAAATCAATTAAAATTCTATTTATTCCAATAAATAAGACAGTGATTTTTTTTTCCTCTAGAAAGTAAGGTAAATTGATTAAATAATTTATCATTATCATCAATAATATAATTTTTATTGACTATTTTTTTAGTGTTTATAGATATTGAATTTGATATTATCATATTTTTAGCTTGAGTGCGAGACTGTGCTAAAGAAGACAAAACCAAAGCTTCTTGTAAATCTTTTATTTTATAAGTTTCCACTACAGGAACACCATCTTTTCTTAATTGTTCTAAATCAGATATCTGTATATCATTAATATTTTTAAAAAAAAGAATATTTGTAATTCTTTCTGCAGCTGATAATTTTTCATCTCCATGTACTAAACGAGTCATATGTTTAGCTAATAAAACCTTATCAGAAACAATTTGATTTTTTTTATAGCTATTTTTTTCCCGTTCATTTATTTCATGAATATCTATAAAAGTAAATAATTTTAAAAAACGGTAAACATTAGAATCTTCTATATTCATCCAAAACTGATAAAATCTATAAGGAGTAGTTTTTTGAGGATCTAGCCACACAGTTCCTGATTCTGTTTTTCCAAATTTAATACCATTAGATTGCATAAGTAATGGAAGAGTTAAACCATAAGCTTCTTTTTTAGATATTCGATGAATTAAATGCATACCTGAAGAAATATTTCCCCATTGATCAGAGCCCCCAATTTGGAGTGATACTTGATTTTTTTGATTTAGTATAAAAAAATCGTATGCTTGTAATAAATTATATGAAAATTCTGTAAAAGAAATACCTTGATCTGACCTTTTAATTCGTTTTTTAACAGCTTCTCTATTAATTAAAGCGTTAACTGAAAAATATTTGCCAACATCACGTAAAAATTGAAGAATATTAATCTTTTTAAACCACAAATTATTATTTAATATAATTGCACTATTAAAATTAGAATTAAAATCTAAGAAAAAAGAAATTTGTTGACTTATTTTTAGTGTGCATTTTTCCACAAAACTATCTGATTTTAGCAATCTTTCTTTTGTTTTAAAACTAGGGTCTCCAATAAGACTTGTAGCGCCTCCTATTAACACTATAGGTTTATGACCTAAAACTTGAAATCTTTTAAGAGTGATTAAAGGTAATAGATGACCCACATGTAAACTATCTTCTGTAGGATCAAAACCACAATAAAGTGAAATATATTTATTTTTAATAAGTTCTTTTAATTTATTTTCATTTGTAATATGAAATATTAAATTTCTTTGATGTAATTCATTAATTAAATCCATTTTATTTAAAACCTTATTTTAAATATAGATACAACAATAATTGTTACTAAGCATTTTAAAAATGCAATGTTACAGTATTTTATTCTAATTTCTTTTTTACTTCAATTACTTCAATAAAGAAGATATTTCAATAAAATTGAATATTTTTTAGTAATTTTCAATTTAATAAATGTCAATATCTAAAAACCATTGAACATTTTGCGATATAGAAAAACATTGAACTATATTAATTGATTCTTTTAATATTTTTTTTAAATAAGTACGTGAAGGAGAGTGTATTAATAATTGATAAAAACATTTTTTTCTATCTTTCAATGAAAATACAGGATGAGGACCTACAAACCATAAAGAAACGTTATCTCTTTTAGATTGTTTCTTTAAAATTATTTGTATACATTCTAAAAAAATAAAACTTTTTTCGAAAAATTTACTTGAAGAGTAAAAAATTACTTGAAAATTCCAAGGCGGTAAAAAATATTTTTTTCTTAAAGATAATATCTTACGACAAAATAAAAAATAATCACTACTACACAGATTTAATAAAAATTTATTATTAGGATAAGACGTCTGTATAAATATTTTTAATAATTTTTTATTTTCTCCCGTTAAATTAATTAAATTAAAGTAAAATTGTAAAAAGTGTTCTATAGAACAAAAATGAAAAGAAAAAAAATAATGATCAACGTTTGTTAAAGCAATAAATCTAACATAAGGAAAATAGTAATGTTGAGAAATTTTTTCAGTAGTGATAATAATACAAGCATTAGAAATAGGAAATTTAAAAAATTGTATTTTTAATTTTTTTGTTTTGTTTTTTTTTAAGCTTAATAAAAAAAATAAATTTATGTTAGGAAAAATCTTCTTGAAACTATTTTTTATTTTTTTTATGCCAAAATCAAATACGATTAAAGAAAAATTTTTACAATTATAGCAAAACAATGGTTTTTTTATTTTGATTAAACAATTTCGACAAAATAAAAAATTATCGTATTTTTTCGTTTCAAAATAATCATTGCAAATATGACATTTTTCTATCTTGCCGCATCTTCTGCATATTAAACCAAAAAAAACAAAACTAAATTTATTCAAAACTAATAATACTGGATAATTTTTTTGAATATTATTAAATATTTCATTTATTAGAGTCGAAGATAAACCTATTTTTATTCTCTCTTTTCTTAAATCAATAACATTATTTTTTAAAAAAAATGTTTTTTTATTTTTTATAAATTTAATATAAAAACATTTTTTATGTAAAATATTATATAATGTTCTTAAAGAAGGAGTATCAGAATCTAAAATAATTGGTATATTTTGTTTATAGGCTCTTAATATTGCTATATCTCTAACATTATATCTACATTGATCTAAATTTCTATAGTTCAAATGATGTTCTTGATTAACAATAATTAAACCTAGTTTTAAAAAAGGGAAAAAAACACTATTTTTTGTGCCTATAATAATAGAATTTTTACCACTTTTTGTTCTAATCCATTTTTTTAAATAATCTTCATTATTTAATTGAGAATGAATAATATCAATATATACATTAAAGTATTTTTTTAAAAAAAATAATATTTGATATATATCCTTAACAAAGGGGACTAAAATTAAAATTTGTAAATTTTTACTTAAACACTCTTTAATTAAACCTAAATAAAATTTAACTTTTAAATAAAAATTATTTTTAGTTATTAGCCAAGATGTAAAACAATTTTTCATTAAAATTTTATTAATTATAAAAATTATTTTTTTATTTAAAAAAAATTTTTTTTTAATTAAATAATTTTGATATATATGAGGAATATTTTCATGATAAAAATAATTTTTACATGATTTTTGCAAAAAATTTTTTTTTAAAAAAAAATCAAAAAAAGTATATTTTTCTAAATCTTTGTCAATAAAACTTTTTTTTTTGCAAAAAAATAAAAGATTAAATGTTTTAAAATCTTTATATTTTGTTTTTCTTAAAATAGCAAATTTATAATTTTTATTATCTATTAAACAGATTTTTTTTAAATATTTTGGCAATATTGAAAAAAATATGCTTCCTATAGGAAAATAGTAATATCTACTTAACCATATTAAAATACTAAATACAACATCACTATAAATAGACTCAGTATCAATACATGATTTAACAAATGCTAAATTTAAATTACTTATATTTTTTTTATTACAAAATGAAATTACAATTCCTACTATATCTTTAGAACGAAACGGCACAACGATTCGCCCACCAATAATAGGACACATAGAATCAGGCATAAAATATTTAAAATACTTTCTAATAGGTAAAGGTAAAACAACTTTTACAATAATCACTTATGTACCCAAAATAAATAGAGTGCTTATTTTTTTTTGTCAAATTCGCATAATTTTTCTATGAAACATGTTTTACATTTCAATTGACGAGCAGTACAAACATATCTACCATGTAAAACAAACCAAAAATGAACATATTTTTTGAAAATAGACGGAACTATCTTAATCATTTTTTTTTCGACTTCAATTACATTTTTCCCTTTAGCAAATCCAGTGCGATTAGCAACTCTGAAAACATGCGTGTCTACAGCAATAGTGTTTTTATTAAACAATACATTCAAAATAATATTTGCTGTTTTTCTGCCAACTCCAGGTAAAGATTCTAATTCAGTACGATTTGATGGAACTTTATTGTTATATTTAGTTTTAATTAAATATGCACTATTAATAATATTTAAAGATTTAGTATTATATAAACCAATACTTTTAATATAGTGTCGTAATTTATTAAAACCTAATTTTAAAATGCTTTGAGGAGTATTAGCTATTTGAAATAAAGTACCAGTAATTTTATTTACCATAACATCAGTTGATTTTGCAGATAAAATAACTGATAAAAGTAATTCAAAATCAGAAGAAAAAACTAATTCTATCTTAGGATTAGAGTTTTTTTTATAAAATAAAGACAAAATTTCAAAACGTTTTTTTTTATTCATATTAATATTATTTTTTTAGTTTACACGAATGAAAACATTTTAAACAATTTTTTTTACCTAAATCTAAATAATTTTTGAAAGCAATTACAAAACCTAATACTAAAAATCCACCTGAAGGTAACATAGCTAAAATTATTGTAGAGTTTTTATCTATGAACGTAAAAAAAAATGAATGATCTAAAACATTAAAAATTTTATTTGCACCAAATAAAAAAGTTCCATTTCCCAGTATTTCACGTATGGAACCAATTACAAACATTGCAAAGGTTGACCCTAAGCCTATTGACATACCGTCTAAAAAAGAAATTACAAAAGAACTTTTATAAGCAATACAATCAGCTCTTCCAACAACAATACAATTAGTTACTATTAACGGAATGAAGACGCCTAATGACTGATATAAATTAAATTGATAAGCATGCAATAGCATTTCTATACAAGTAACTGTCGA
This sequence comes from Buchnera aphidicola str. Sg (Schizaphis graminum), assembly GCF_000007365.1. NCBI lineage: Bacteria > Pseudomonadati > Pseudomonadota > Gammaproteobacteria > Enterobacterales > Erwiniaceae > Buchnera > Buchnera aphidicola. Next base: position 122,935 of record NC_004061.1, on the reverse strand, counting down.
AGAAACTATTATCATATAAATAGGAATTCTAATATCTTTAGGTATAAAGTTTTTTAAAATTGAAATAATACTATTTGTTATAGTTAATACAAAGGTAGTTGTTATTCCTAATCCTATAGCATTAATAGTATTTGTAGTCATGGCTAAAATTGGACATAAACCTAAAAGCTGTACTAAAGAAGAATTATTATTCCACAATCTCTTTTTAAAAAATTTTTTGAATTCCATATATATTTTTACTCTATTATAATGAAAATATTAATGGTATTTTCTTAATAAAAACAACAGTTCTTTTTACAGCGTTAGAAACTGATTGAGGTGTAATAGTAGCTCCTGTAAATTGTTCAATCTTACCCCCATACTTTTTTAATAAAAATTTTTTATCTTTTAAATCAATTACATTCATATCTTGAAATTTTGTAATCCAATTAGAAATAGATATTTCAATTTTATCTCCAATTCCTGGAGTTTCTTTATGAGATAAAACTCGTACACCAATAATTTTTCCATTAAGATATGCAGCTACTAAGATAGAAATTGAACCAGAATATCCATCTGGAGCAATACTTTCAACAACAGCTACTTTAGCTTGTTTGTTTTTAAAAAGAAGCCATAAATTATGTTTTTTTTGATCTCCTAATAATTTATCCTTTATCAAAAAATATTTTTTTTCAAAGGAATGGTACATAACTCTTGGTATAACTTGTTGAATAAGAGTATTTTTTTGTTTTTCTTTTATATTTTTTATTTGATTATTTGTTATGTTTTTAACAAAAATGACACTTGAAAGAGAAAAAAAAGAAAAAAATCCCATTAAACATGCATTTATTATAGTTTCTTTAAAAGATTTCATAAATTTTTATGACCATATCCAGATGTCTTTAAATAAGCATCCATTAATGGAACAATCATATTAGCAAATAATACTGAAAAAGCAATGCCATCTGGATAATCACTATAATTTCGAATTATCCAGACTAAAAAACCAATAATTAAACCAAAAAATATTTTTCCTATTTTAGTACAAGAAGTTGTTACAGGATCAGTAGCTATAAAAAAAGCACACATCATTGTTCCTCCAGAAAAAAGATGAAATAAAGGAGAACAAAAAAATTTTTGTGAATAAAAATAAGTTATGCTTGAAAAAAAAATTAAGCTGGATAAAAAACTCAATGGAATACGCCAACAAATAACTTTTTTATATAATAGAAAACATCCTCCTATTAAAAAACTTATATTTATATATTTCCAAGCTATTGAAACAATCTTTGTTTTTTTTTTCACTGCTGATTCTTCTGGAAAAAAATCATAATCAAAATGAGATTTAGTTTTGAAATCATCTAAAGGTGTGGCTTCCGTAAAGTTATCAGGACAAATTTTTTTTTTAGAATTATTCAATTTGTTGTAGAATAAAATTAAATTTATAGATTTTTTTATATCATTGTAAAAAGATAAAGAAGAGTTTTTTTCATTCCAAGCAGTCATATGTACAGGAAAAGATATCAATAGCACTACATAACCAATCATAGCTGGATTGAATATATTTTGCCCAAGACCTCCATATAAATATTTTGAAATAACAATAGCAAAAAAACAGCTGAAAATTATCATCCACCAAGGAAGTGCACAGGGAGTACTTAATCCAAGTAATACTGCAGTTAAAAATGATGAATAATCAAATAAACTATTTTTAATATTTTTACGTCTCATTTTTAAAATTATTATCTCAAATAATAAGGAAATTATCACAAATAATAATGTTTGTATTAAGACACCACATCCAAAAAAATAAATTTCAGTACATAATCCTGGGATACAAGATAAAACAACTAAAAACATTATTTTTCTTACATCATAGGTATTACTTATATAAGGTAGATTCATTTTTTTTAATTTCATATATTTATAGAAAAAAAGAAATATTGATATAAAACTTTATTTTTTTAATCTTGCGCGTTTTATTGCTTCTTTTAACATTTCTTTCCTAAGAGATTTTTCTATTATTTTTTGATTAATAGAATGATTATTTTTCTTCTTTTTTATTTTTGAAAAAACATTTATCATTTTAATATTAGAAATTTGATCTTTTGAATAAGATATTTTTTTCTCAATTGACAATCTTTTTTCTCTTTTTCTAAAAAGAGATGAAAACAATCTTTTACGATTATTTTCTAAATCTATAATTTTTTGTGTTTTTTTTGCAATTCTAAAATGTTTTACTAATGGAATATTGCTAGGGCAAACTTTTTCACATATTTTACATTCAATACAATCTAAAATATTTAATTCTTTTAATTTCTTATTATTATTATTTTTACAAGATAAAAAAATTTTCTGAGGAAGTAAATTAACCGGACATGAAACAACACAATAACCACAATTAATACATGGATACTCAATTATTTTTCTATTTTTTTTTTATTTTTTGTATAAATACAATTTATGTTTTTTTGTATTGAATAATTTAAATCAACAATCAAATCTTTCATAAAAATACCTCCTGAATATATTAATAAATTTGAATTGTTCATTTTTAAATAATTTAAAAAAAAACGAATAGGAGTACCTATTTTAACCCAAAAGTTTTTAGATAAAATATTTTTATCTTCATTATAAAGGGTAACAATTCGTTTAATTAATGGTTCTCCGTTAATAATAGATCTTTTAATAGCGTATATAGTTGCTACATTAAAAACAAGATATCCTATATCTATAGAATGTTTTCCATAAGGAATTTCTTTTCCTGTTAAAGATTTAACAAGTATTTTACTACTTCCACCAGGATATTTTTTTTTTATGATACAAAGTTTAAAAAGTTTTTTATTTTTAATAATTTCTTGAATTTTTAAAATTAATTCTGTTTTATCTTCTTGAATAACAATTAAAATTTCTTTAACTTTTGATATCCAACCTACAATTTCACACCCTATTAAAATTTCATTAATATAGTTTTTCATGAGACAATAATCGGATGTTATGCATGGTTCACTTTCAATCGCATTTACAATTAATGTATGTACTTTATTAATACTTAACATTAGTTTTTTAAAAGAAGGAAATTGAGCACCTCCAAGTCCAACAACACCTGATTGATAAATTATTTTGATTAAACTGTTAGGAGTATATTTTTTATAATTTTTAATACTTTTTAATCTAATCCACTTATTTAAGTGATCAGATAAAATAACAATTTTTATTTTTTCTTGATTTGTATTATCAGAATCTGAATTGAAAGAAATATTTTCTATCCAACCTGAAGTTGGAGAATGAGTAGGAACTATTAAATCATTGCCAAAAGTTAAAGGTTGTCCACATAAAACTTCTTGACCTACTTTTACTCTTAAAATATTTTTTTTAAAATTACTATGTTTTATATAAATAAAAAATTTTTCAGGATGAGGTAAATAATTTAAAAAATATTCGTTACGATCTTTTTTTGTTGTTATACATTGAATACCTCCTTTAAAATTATATTTTTTTTTTATTTAAAAATTTTTTATTTATAAAATTAACAATTAAATTTTTCCAGTATTTAATGAGAAATATTTTTAAAAAAAAATTTATTTTTAACATTTTATATTATTCTTTAATTATTTTTATACAATTTGTAGGACAGTGTAATAAACAAATGTTACAACCAGTACAAAATTTTTGTAACACTGTATGCATGAAATTAGGAGTACCAATTATTGCATCTACTGGACAAAAAGAAGCACATTTAGAACAACCAACACAATTTTTTTCATCAATTAAAACAGTAGTATGAATATTTTTTTCATTTTTAGCATTTAAATTATCTAAAGAGTATTTAATATTTTTTATATTAAGTACCTTGGCAATTTTAAATTTTAAATTATTTCCTCCAGGAATGCATTTATCAATATTTTCATTATTTTTAACTATTGCTTTTGCATAAGGATAACATCCAGAGTAACCACATTGTGCACATTGACTCTGCGGTAATAAATCATCAACTTCAGCTATAATAGAATTTTTTTTTATTGGAAAAATATATTTTACATAACTTAATATTATACCTAAAAGAAAAGATAAGATAGAAAAAATTAAAATAATTGTAATAGACATAATTAAATTCTCACTAAACCTTTAAACCCCATAAATACAATAGATATTAAACTTACAGTAATAAGAACAATAGGCGACCCTTGAAATGCTAAAGGAACGTCAGATAATAATATACGTTCACGAATACTAGAAAATATAACCATCACTAAAGTAAAACCAAAAGAGGCACTGACTGCATAAAGAATAGATTCTAAGAATGTATGATTTAAATAGAGACTAAACAATGGAATAGCTAAAACGGCACAATTAGTTGTAATTAAAGGGAGAAAAATACCAAGTATACGATATAAGATAGGACTAGTCCCTCGTAAAATAATTTCTATTAATTGAACACCAAAAGAAATAATTAACATATACACTATAATTCTTAAATAAACTAAATCAAAAGGTAACAAAATAAAAAAGTTAACAAACCATAATAAAACTGTCGATACAACTACAACAAAAGAAGTGGCGAAACTTATTCCAAAAGCTTGTTTTATTTGATTTGACGCACCTATGAAGGGACATAAACCAAGAAATTTTACTAAAATAAAATTATCAATTAATATATTTGATAAAATAAAAAAAAAGTAACTTTTCATTGATAATTTCCTTGAAATGACTAAAAAAATGAAACTACTTAAACAACGTAGATATATCTTTTTTAATCAAACGTTTTGTTGTATCTACAATGATTTGAGTATAAAAATCGATTTCAATATTCACTAATTGTCCTATTTTTTTAAATCCTATAGTAGTTGAAGATAAAGTTTCTGGTATTATACTAACGCAAAATTCATTTTTAATGATATTATTAATAGTTAAACTGATGCCATCAATAGCGATAAAACCTTTATAAAAAATATATTTCATTAAAGAAAGATCTTTTACTTTACACCATAGAATATAATTTTTATCTAATTTTGATATTTTAGAAATTTCACCTGTATTCATAATATGACCTGATATAATATGACCTCCCATTTCATCACCATATTTTAATGATCTTTCAATATTAACATAGTCTCCTATATTTAAAACTCCTAAATTAGTATTCGCAATCGTAATTTTCATAATATCAAAAACTACATGAGGACAATTAATATATTTAACAGTTAAACAACATCCATTATGAGCAACTGAATCACCTATTTTCAGATTTTTTAACAAAATAGACGAAAAATTAACAGTATAGGTATGAAAATTTTTTTTCTTATTTATGGAAACAACTCTTGCAATGCCATTTACAATGCCTGTGAACATAAAACCCTCTTAAAATTAATACAATGTAGATAATAAATTTAAAGTTAATAAAATTTAGAAAATATCTGATTTTTTATAAAAAATATTTGTATATTATAATAATATTATTATATAATTAAATATTAAAAATTAATTTAAATTTTACGTTCGTAGCTCAATAGGTTAGAGCATTACCATGACATGGTAGAGGTTAGTGGTTCAAGTCCACTCGAACGTATTAAAAAATTTTACTAGGTTATCTGTATTTGATTGAAAAAATTATTAATCAATATCAAAAAAAATTATTTTTAATAGCATATAGTGGCGGAATCGATTCTACAGTTCTTCTTTATAAAATGTTAAAAATAAAAGAAAAAAATCCTCAAATTAAAATACGTGCCATTCATATTAATCACAATCTTCATCCATCTTCAAAAAAATGGGAAGAACACTGTATAAAAATTTGTCACAAATATAAAATACCAATAATTACTAAAGAAATTAAGATTCTTTTAAAAAAAAATATCGAAGAAACATTAAGAATTAAACGATATAATACTATTTATAATTATTTACTTAATGATGAAATTTTACTTACTGGACATCATCTGAATGATCAATGTGAAACACTCTTTTTATCTTTAAAAAGAGGAAGTGGACCAACTGGATTATCCGGAATGTCTATTGAAAATTTTTTAGGAAAAAAAAGAATAGTTCGTCCTTTTTTAACAAAAACTAAAAAAGAATTACAAAAATGGGCTTGCGAAAACAACTTAGAATCGATTGAAGATTTTAGTAATTTTAATATTGATTACGATCGTAATTTTATACGTCATAAATTAATTCCTATATTAGAACAAAGATGGCCTTTTTTTTTAAAAAATTGTTTTCGAACAACAGTTATATGTCGCGAAGAAACTAAATTAAAAAATATATTTTTAAAAGAAAAAATTCAAAATCTTATTAATTTTGATGAATCTTTAAATATTCAAAATTTTAAAAACATAAATAAAGAAGTATGTAAAGCACTTATTCGATATTGGATTTCTTTAAAAAATATAAAAATGCCATCATATAAAACAATTGAATGCATTTATAATGAAATAATATGCAGTAAGAAAGATTCTAATCCAAAAATAATTATAGACAAAAACGAGATCAGACGTTACAAAACATCTCTCTATTTTATAAAAATACAAAAAGATATCAGTAATATATTTTTGTTCTGGCATAACACAGATAAAAAATTATTGCTTCCTGAAGATTTAGGATATTTAATAAAAAACGACAAAGGCTTTATTCTTCCTTCACCTAAAAAAAATGAATTAATTAATATTCGTTTTCAACTTGAAGGTAAAATTCTCATTTTAGGACGAGAAAAAAGAAGAAAAATCAAAAAAATATGGCAAGAACACAATATACCTCCTTGGTTGAGAAATAAAATTCCTCTTTTATTTTATAATAATCGTTTTATTAGCGCTATTGGTTTGTTTGTTATTAAGGAAAAAATTATTAACAAGGAAAAAGAAATTCAAAAAAATTGGAAAATATCTTGGATCAACAACGTACATTTTAATAGAAAAAATTTCTTTTTATTTTATTAAAATCATCTAGTAAAATGATAAAAAAAATGAGATTTTATTTACATAAAAGAGATAATTGTAAAATTTTATCATGATTAATTCTATTATATAATTTTTTAAATTTTTTTATTTTATGAGATAAAAGAGGTTTATCAATACCCTTCCAAGTAAGATCTGAAATTAAAAAATACTCTGTTTTTTTAGCTAAATCTGGTATTATTGGTTTTAAAAAAATTACAACTAATCTGAATAAATTAATACCTACAGTACAAATTGTATGTAATTTATTAAAATTATCTTGTTTTATTTTCCAGGGTTCTCTTTGATTAATATATTGATTTGCTAAATCTAACAATTTCATGCATTCGCGAATTACACTACTAAATTGACGATTTTCAAAAAAATTAGCAATTTTTTTACTTATATCAATAAAATCTTGATACAAATTGCAATCTCCCAAAGAATCAGCTAAATATCCATCAAAATACTTATGAATAAAACTAGCATTTCTTGAAGCCAAATTAACTAATTTATTGACAATATCACTATTAATTTTTTGGATAAAATCCTCTAAATTAATTTCAATATCATTAATATTATTACTTAATTTACTTGCATAATAATAACGTAAACTATCTGAATCAAAACATTTAATCCAGTCTGACGCTTTAATTAAAAAACCTCGAGATTTTGATAATTTTAATCCATTTATAGTTAGATGGCCATGAACAAAAATACCATTAGGTTTTCGATATGAAGAAGCCTCTAATATTGCAGGCCAAAACAGGGTATGAAAATAAATAATATCTTTACCAATAAAATGATACAATTCACATTTTGATTCTTTCTTCCAAAATTCATTAAAATCTACTTTTTTATTTTTAGTACAAAAATTTTTAAATGCACTTATATAACCAACAGGCGCATCTAGCCAAACATAAAAATATTTCTTATCAAATTTTGGAATTTTAAATCCAAAATATGGAGCATCTCGAGAAATACCCCACTCTTTTAAACCTGATTTTAACCATTCTTCCGTTTTTTTAGCAACTGATTTTTCTAAAATACCAGAATGTATCCATTTATTTAACATATTAGTAAAAAGTGGTAAATTAAAATATAAATGTGTCGTATTTTTTAAAATAGGAACACTATTTGAAATTACAGAAATAGGATTAACCAAATCTGTAGGTTCGTAAATTGAACCGCATATTTCACAGTTGTCTCCGTTTTGATTTTTTGAAGAACAAAAAGGACAGGTACCTTTTATGAATCTATCTGGAAGAAACATTTTTTTTGTATTATCATAAAATTGAAAAATTTTTTTTTCATTAATAAGTTTCTGTTCACTTAAAGATAAAAATATTTTTCTTAATAGAAATAAATTCTCTACACAATGCGTACTATGATAGTTGTCATGTGAAATATTAAAATTTGAAAAATCTATTATATGCTCTTCTTTAATTTTTTTAATTAATTTTATAGGTGTTATTCCTAATTTTTCAGATTTTAACATAATAGCTGTACCATGTGCATCGTCAGAAGAAATAAACCAAACTTCATTATTTCTCATTCTTTGATAACGAACCCAAATATCTGCTTGAATGTGCTCAAGCATATGACCTATATGAATAGGACCATTAGCGTATGGTAATGCACAAGTAACTAAAATTTTTTTGAATTTATTAGACATAATTTTTTACTTAATTAAATAGGTAATATCATATACAAAATATGATTCATCGTAAACTTTTTCATTTTTAAAAATTACTATATATAAAGGTATTTATTCTTCATAAATTCGACTAGGTACAACTCCGTTTTGTCTTTTATATTTAGATTCATTACGAGAATTATAAGGTCGTAAAACTGGTTTTGAAAGTAATTCAAAACTCAGTGCTGCAATTTTTATTCCAGGAGTTAAAACCAAAGTTAATTTTCCTGCATTAAAAAATTCTAAAACAATATTACCATGCCAACCAGGATCAATTCGATGTGATGTAACATGAACCATAAGACCAAGACGAGCTAACGAGGAACGTCCATCTAACCAACCAACTAAATTATTTGGTAAGGTAATATTTTCTAAAGTTGAAAACAATGCTAAAGCTCCTGGTTTTAAAAAAAATGGTTCCTTTTTAGAAAAAATAGTTTCACAACTTACAATTTTATTTAAATCTAAAGCTATTTTTTCTTTTGAACCGCTTAAATCAATACAAGAAGTGGTGTGATCATAAAAAAAACGAAATTTATTACCAAGATGTATATCAACGGTAATTCCATTAATTAATTGTTTTTTAGGATAAGGCTGGATAACCAATTTTTTTTTACTTAACCATTCTTCAATATCTGTATCAGATAAACGCATTTTTTTTCCTAAAATTAATTTATATATGTTGTAAACATAAAATATCTTATAAAAAATTAGAAATAATTTTTATTAATAGCAGAGAGATGTATTTTATTATCTTCTGCTATTCTATAATAAAAAACTAAAAAATAGTTCTACAATTAATTTTAAATTAACAATTAAAGCTCTTTTTTAGTTAACCAATTCGTATGAAAATATCCTTTTTTATCAGTTCTTCTATAAGTATGTGCTCCAAAATAATCTCTTTGAGCTTGAATTAAATTTGCAGACGAAGACATTGTTCGATAATTATCGTAATATGATATAGCGGATGCAAAAGTAGGAACAGGAATACCGTATTTTATTGCATATGAGGTAATATAACGTAAAGATTTTTCATATTTATTAGATATTTCTGAAAAATAAGGTGTCAATAACAAGTTAGTTACATTGTTACTTTTAAATGCATCAGTTATTCTTTCTAAAAAATCAGCGCGAATAATACAACCAGCTCTAAAAATCTTAGCAATTTTACCATATTGTAAATTCCAAGAATATTTTTCTGAAGCTTTTTTTAATTGAGAGAAACCTTGTGCATAGGAAATTATTTTACCTAAATATAAAGCTCTTCGTACTTCTTCAACAAAAAGTTCTTTATTCTGAGAAGATATACATTTTAAAATCGGACCTTTTAAAATTTTTGATGCAATAAGACGTTGATCTTTAAGAGAAGACAAATATCTTGCGAAAACAGATTCAGTAATGAGTGAGAGCGGTTCATGAAGTTCTAAAGCATCTTGACTAATCCATTTACCGGTGCCTTTATCTTCTGCGTGATCTAATATAGAATCTATTAAATAATGAATACCATCTTTTTCTTTTTTAAGAAAAATATTTTTTGTTATTTCAATTAAATAACTATTTAACTCACCTTTATTCCATTGAGAAAATGTATTAGATAATTCCTCATTTTTCATATTCAATACATTTTTTAATATAAAATATGATTCTGATATTAATTGCATATCACCATATTCAATACCATTGTGAATCATTTTAACATAATGACCAGCGCCATTTGGACCAATATAACTAACACATGGTTCATTTTTAAATTTCGCAGATATTTTCTTTAACATAGAAGAAACTAGATCATATGCTTCCCTGGATCCACCTGGCATAATAGATGGACCATTTAATGCTCCTAACTCGCCTCCAGATACACCCATTCCGATAAAATTAATGCCACATTTCATTAAATCATTACTTCTTCTAATAGAGTCTTTATAAAAGGTATTTCCACCATCAATCAATATATCTCCTTTATTTAAATAAGGAAGAATAAATTGAATAGTTTCATCTGTAGGTTGCCCTGATTTTACCATGAGTAAAATACATCTAGGTTTTCTTAATGAATTTACAAAATCTTTAATAGAAAAATATGGAAAAATTTTTTTTTCTTTGTTATTATTGATAACTTCTTCGGTTACAGATTGAGTTCTATTAAAAATAGATACCGTATACTTCTTACTTTCAATGTTTAATGCTAAATTTCTTCCCATTACTGCCATTCCTATAACACCAACTTGTTGCTTTAACATTTTTTTCTCCAATTTTACATCTTATAATTTACAAAAAAAATATTTTTTAAATTCTATTTATGTTTCATTCTATATTCTTACACAATAAATGATATTACAACTATTTTCAATTTATCATTTTTTCAATAAAAGAATATTTTTTGAAAAAAAATACAAAATTTATTCGAAATTGTTAATAGTACAATTGTGTCTTTGTTATCAAAGATATTTGCTAGATAATTTTTTTTGATTTTTAAATTTAAAAAAGAAGAACTTATCCATATATAGGTAATATATATGTTTAGTTCTATTGAAATTTTTTTGAAATTGAAATATTGTGTATATAAGTTAAATATTGTTCAAAACAATATTTTTAAAAAAACAACAAATAATGACTTACAGAAATATTTTCTCTTACTTAAAATTAAAATTTCATATTACAAATTTATAATTTTTCTGTTTTTCTTTTTTTTAAGTTTTCAATAATTAAATTAAAATTTAAATTTTGATCATGCAATAAAACAATTAAGTGATAAATTAAATCTGAAGATTCATTTATAAGCTCATCTCCATCGTTTTTCATTGCTGCTAATATTGTTTCTATAGCTTCTTCACCAACTTTTTGTGCAATACGTTTCGTACCAGATTTATATAATCTAGCAGTATATGAATTATCTGTATTAAAATTTTTTCTATCTTCTATAAGATCTTCTAATTTAGAAAGAAAATTTAATGTATTTTCTTTTAAAAAAAAGCAACTTTTTCTATTTAAATGACATGTTTTTCCAAGAGGTTCAACTATAATTAATATAGTATCATAATCACAATCTGTAACAATATCTATAACTTTTAGTAAGTTACCTGATTCTTCTCCTTTAGTCCATAAACGCTTTTTAGTACGAGAATAAAAAGTAACAAAACCTTCTTTTTGAGTTTTTAAAAAAGCTTCTTTATTCATATATCCATGCATTAAAACTAAATTAGATGCAAAATCTTGTATTATTGCTGGAATTAGACCATTTGTTTTTATCCAATCAAGCTTCAATAAATTTTCTTTTTTACTTAACATATTCTAATTTCCAAACCTTTTTGAATTAAAAAATATTTTAAATCTTTTATGTTAACGATTTTCTTATGAAAAACGGAAGCAGCTAAAACACCGTCTACATTAGCATGATCGAATGCTTGATAAAAATGATCTGCGCACCCTGCCCCCCCTGATGCAATTAAAGGTACTTTACATTTTTTTCTTATTTCATTTAACTGTGATAAATCATATCCATTTTGTAATCCATCTTGATTCATCATGTTTAAAACAATTTCTCCAGCACCTTTTTTTTGCACTTTTTCAACCCAATCTATTGTTTCCCAATCAGTTTGATAAGTACGATTAGCGTCACCTGTATATTGTTGGACCATGTATTTTTTCTTGTCTGAGTCGAACCAAGAATCAATGCCAACAACTGTACATTGTACACCAAAACGATTAGCAATTTTAGTTATTAAATCAGGATCTATTAATGCTGAAGAATTAATTGATATTTTATCTGCACCAAAAGATAGAATATTCTGTGCATCTTCTACACTTTTAATACCTCCGGCTACGCAAAATGGAATATTAATTATTTCTGCTACTTTCTTTATCCAACTTCTATCAACTAGCTTATTATTAGTAGAAGCTGTTATGTCATAAAATACTAATTCATCTATACCTTCTTTTGTATAACGTTTAGACAAAGATATAATATCACCTACAATTTCATGGTTTTTAAATTGAATGCCTTTTACTACAACTCCATTGTTAACATCTAAACATGCAATTATTCGCTTTGCCAGCATTTTAATGCCTCTTCTATTGTAAACTTATTTTCTAACAAACTACGACCAATAATAACACTTTTAACACCTGTTTTTTTTAAAGATAGAAGATCTTTTAATCTTGAAACTCCTCCTGACGCTTGAAACGATATATGTTTAAATTTTTTCACAATATCTTTATATAATATATTATTAGGACCAGATAACGTTCCATCTTTCGATATATCAGTACATAAAACATGTTTTAAACCAATTGGTGAAAAATACTCAATAATTTCTTCTAAAGTTATATTCGTTGTCTCCTGCCAACCATGTATTGCTATCTCTTTATTATTATTTTTAATAATAATATCTAGTGCCAAAATAATAACATTGGGGCCATATATTTTTAGCCATTTTTTCACTTTTGTTTTGTTTTTTATTGCAGAAGAACCAATTACAACTTTCTTAACTCCTAAATTAAGAAACATATTAATGTCTTCTTCGTTTCTTATTCCACCACCTATTTGTATAGGAATATTTGTATAAGAAATAATATCCCTAAAAACTTTTATTTGTCTGTCTTTAATATTTTTTGCACCATCTAAATCTACCAAATGAATTTTTTTTACTCCTTTAATTTCATAATCTTTCAAACGTTTATATAAATTTATGTCATATTTTGTTCGATTAAAAAAATTTCCTTTATACAAGCGAACTATTTCGCCATTAATTAAATCAAATGCTGGAATAATCATGGATTTTTATATCTCTAAAAAATTTTTTAACAATTGAGCTCCTGCATCACCAGATTTTTCTGGATGAAATTGAACTCCGAAAAAATTATTTTTTTGCATTACAGAACTAAAAGATACACCATATTTAGTTTTTGCTAAAGTATATTTATTCAGGGGTATAATATAACTATGAACAAAATAAAATCTTTCTTTTTTATCAATGTTTTTAAATAATGGATGCAAATTATTAAAAACAATATGATTCCAACCCATATGCGGTAATGGTAAATTACTGCTTTTTAAAAGATGCGTAAAACAATTATCAAAAATTCCAATAGTTTTTACTCCTTTACATTCTTCGCTAAATTGAGAAAAAATTTGCATTCCAAGACAAATGCCTAGAATAGGTTGCGTCAATTTTTTTAAAGTATTAATCAAATTTTTTTTATGTAATTGTTCCATAGCAGCTAAAGCTGTTCCTACACCTGGTAAAAAAATTTTTTTAGATTTTAATACTATAGAAGGATCAGAAGTTACTATGGAATCATAACCTAATTTTTTAATTGCAACTTGAATTGAAGTTAAATTAGCACAACCAGTATTTAATATTGCAATATCCACTTATAAAATCCCTTTAGATGTTGGCAGTGTATTTCCTTCTATTTTTACTGCCTTGCGGAGTGCACGTCCAAATGCTTTAAACAAACTTTCAATACAATGATGATCATTTTTTCCTTTAACATCTATATGTAAGGTGATTTTCATAGAACAACAAAGAGAATAAAAAAAATGTTCAACCATATCAGTATTCATATCACCAACCATTTTATGTTTAAAGTGAGCATTAAAAGATAAATATGGACGATTTGATAAATCTATAATGCATTTTGCTTGACTTTCATCCATAGGCAAAACAAAACCATATCTAGATAAACCATTTTTATTGTTTAATGCTTGAGATAATGCCTCTCCTAAGACAATTCCAGTATCTTCTATAGTATGATGGTCATCAATTTGCAAATCTCCTTTTGCTAAAATATACATTGAAATTCCGCTATGAATAGATAATTGTTCTAACATATGATCAAAAAAATTAATACCAGTTTGGATACAACTATGATGTTCTAAATCCAACCATAACTTTATATGTATATAAGTTTCTTTTGTTTCTCGAATCACTTCTCTATATCTATTTCTTTTTATAATTTCTTTTGTAATATCTATCCAATTAAATTCTTTCTCCTTGTATTGTATACCTGTTAAATTTATATTTTTTGCTAATTCCATATCAGTTTCTCGATCACCAATTACATAACTGCGTTGTTTATCTATCTTATTTTTTTTCAACCAAGGTTTTAACAGTTTAGTTTGAGGTTTACGACAATCACAATTATCATCTAAAAAATGAGGACAAATTAAAACATCTTCAAATATTATTCCTTCTGAACGAAAAATGTTTAACATAAAAAAATGTGGAATATTAAAATTTTCCCGAGGAAATGATTTACTGCCAAGACCATCTTGGTTTGTCACCATAACAAATTTATAACCAAAATTCATTAATTGACATAGTGAAGAAATAATATATTTTTTAAATTCAAGTTTATTAATTGCATCCACTTGACAATCATTAGATGGTTCATGAATTAATGTTCCATCTCGATCAATAAATAATATTTTTTGTTTCATCAATACCTCATTGAAAAAATTATTTTTTAAATAAAATTTTTTAACTCTTGAACTAAACGCATACATTCTGACTTGGATCCTATTGATATTCTTAAACAATTTTTCAAATTGTTTTTATGATTTTGATTTCTTAAAATTATACCTTTTTGCCACAAACTCTGAAATATTTTTTTAAACATGTAAAATTCTACTAAAATATAATTAGCATGACTATCAAAAACTTTTTTTACACAAGAAATTTTTTTTAATTCATCAATTAACCAAATACGATTCATATTTAATTTTAAGACTCTATTTTTCATATCGTCAATTGCTTTCTTTTCTAAAGATTGTACTGCTATGTCAGCAATTAATGTAGATATTGGATAAGGACTAATCACTTTATGTAAAATATCAATCACCTCTTTTTGTGCCAATGTAAAACCACATCTTATTCCTGCTAATGCAAATGCTTTGGATAAAGTTCTTAAAATGATTAAATTGGGAAATGTTTTTAAATAATTTACCATACTGTTTTTTGGGGAAAATTCGATATAAGCTTCATCTATTATTACAAGAGATTGTCCTAATGTAACTTTTAATAAACTTTTTAAATCTTCTTGAGAAACAATGTTTCCAGTAGGATTGTTAGGATTACAAATATATATTAATTTAACTTTATTAAGATTGGATCGAATATTCAATAAATCTATTTTCCAAGTATTTTTAAAAGTAGGAATTTCTTTTATTTCAACATTTGCAATTTTGGCATTTATGGCATACATATCATAGGTTGGAGGACAGTAAATTATTGCATCTTTACCGGGTTCACAAAAAGCTTTAATCAAAAGTTCAATACCTTCATCTGCTCCTCTAGTAACTAAAATTTGATTATTTAATAAACCAACGTAATTCGCATAAGAAGAAAGTAAATTATTAGGTTGACATTCTGGATAACGATTAAATACTTTTACTTTTCCTTTAAACGGAACAGATATAGGTGATTCATTTGCATTTAACCATGTATCACCTTTTCCACCAATTCGTCTAGCTGATTGATAAGGGTTTAATTTCTGTATATTTTTTCGAGCTAACTTATTTATATTAGCTGTCATATTTTTTCCTTTAAAAAATCTACTCTTATTTTTACAGCATTTTTATGTGCTTCAAGTTTTTCCGCTTCAGATAGAATTTTAAGCGTATTAGATAAATTTATAAAACCTTGAGATGTCAATTCTTGAATTAATACACGTTTTTTAAAATCACATAAACCCAAAGCAGAACTTGAAACAGATTTTCCATAAGTAGGTAAAACATGATTAGTGCCAGATGCATAATCACCTGCTGATTCAGGAGACCATGGTCCTAAAAAGATTGAACTAGCATTTAATATTTCTTTAAGTATTAATCTTGGTTCTTTTGTTTGAATAATTAGATGTTCAGGAGCATAGATATTTGATATTTTAATGCATTCAAATAAGTCTTTTGTTAAAATAATAACACTATTATCTAATGCAGTTGATATATCATCTGATTTAGAGAGATTTTTTAACTGATTGTTAATAGATATAATAACTTTTTTAGCTAATTGAAGAGATGGTGTCAACAATATGACTTGAGAAGATATACTATGTTCAGCTTGTGACAATAAATCAGCAGCAATAAAATCAGCATTAGACGCTTCATCAGCAATGATTAGTAATTCTGAAGGTCCAGCCAACATATCTATTTGAGGTCCATTAAAAATAGAACTAACTTGTAATTTTGCTTCTGTAACATAAGCATTTCCTGGACCAAAAATTTTATCTACTTTAGGAATGTTTTTAGTACCAAAAGCTAATGCTGCTATAGCTTGAGCACCTCCCATTTGAAATATTTTATCGACACCACAAATATTTGCCGCATAAAGTATTGTATTATCAATAGGAGGTGGAGAACAAAGAATAATTTGTTTACAACCAGCAATTTTAGCAGGTATAGCAAGCATTAAAACAGTAGAAAACAAAGGAGCAATTCCACTTGGAATATAAATTCCAACAGAATTTAATGGTAAATAAATCTGTTGACATCGTACTCCAACTTGAGTTTCAATGTCTATTGGAGATAAAATTTGAGCTGTATGAAAAGATGTAATATTTTTTTTAGCAGTTGAAATTGCATCTTTTAGTGATTGGTTGACGTATAAAGAAGAAGATAACATTTTTTCTTTAGAAACTTCAAATTTATTAATATGACATTTTTCAAATAAAATTGTATATTCTCTTAATGCTTTTTCTCCTAAAACTTGAATATTTTCTATTATTTTTTTTACTTTTTTTTTGATAGAATTATTGTTTTTTATAACGGGTCTTAATAGAATATTTTTTTGTTCATTAGAATTTAACATATTCCAATTAACAATTGTATTAAAATATTTCATTAAATTTTTACTCCATCATTTTTTCAATTGGTAAAACTAAAATTGAACTAGCACCTAAAGATTTTAATTTCTCCATCGTTTCCCAAAATAATGTTTCACTACTGACCATATGCATAGCTACACGATGATCATCTCCGGCTAATTTTAAAATAGTCGGTTTTTCTGCTCCATGTAATAAAGATATTACTTCTTCAAGTTTATTAACAGGAGCATGAAGCATAATATATTTAGATTCACGTGCTTTAATTACACCTTTGATACGAGTCATTAACTTATTAATTACTTCTTTTTTTGCAAAATTAATATTACCAGTTTTACAAATTAAACAAGCATGAGAACGAAAAACCACTTGTACTTCACGTAAACCGTTTGCTTCTAATGTTGCACCAGTTGAAACTAAATCACAAATAGCATCTGCTAAACCAGCTCTAGGTGCAACTTCTACAGAACCATTTAACATACAAGACTTGAAAACAATGTTTTTACTATCTAAATATTTTTTTAATAAATGAGGATAAGAGGTAGCAATCCTAAAATTTTTTAAAGATGTTATATCAACATATGGAGTATTAATAGGAATAGCTAAAGATAAACGACAAATGCCAAAATCAAGTCGTCTTAATGTAATATAAGAATTTTCTAGATTTTGTGATATTCGATGTAATAATTCTTCTTGAAGAACATTTTCTCCTACTATACCTAAGTCTACTACACCATCCATAACTAATCCTGGAATATCATCATCACGTACTAGCATAACATCAATAGGCATATTTTCAGCAAAAGCTATTAATTTTTGCTGCTTTAAATTAATTTTAATTCCACAACATGTAAGTAATTTTATAGATTCACTACTTAAACGACCAGTTTTCTGCATCGCTATACGTACACGATTAGTATTAAACATCTTGAAAATCCTTTAATTTTTTTATATTTAAAAACAAACTTGCAATTTAATATCTTTTAAAATAAAAAAACCCAAAATCAGGGTTTTTTAAAAATTATATTTTCTTTGAATAATACAGTAAATATTGTATATATATAACATTTTTTAAAATTATAAAGATTATTTATTGTTAAAATATAAAAAATATGTATTTTCAAAATTTTTTATTAAAAAACAAAAATTTGAATAAAATTTATTTAAAGTTTAAAAAATTAATAATAAATGTTAATAATTATTAAATTTTATAAAAAATTAATATTATTTTAATATATATAAAATATTTACTTAAGAATGAATTTCAATGATAACCATAATTGCTGCATCATTTCCAAACATTTTAGGAGCTTGATGAAAAGCCACTATATCAGGGTGTTGAGATAGCCAAAAAGGTATTTGTTTTTTTAAAATATTTTTACCATATCCATGCATAATATGAGCGCAAAACATTTTTTCTTTTTGACATATTGCAATCAGCTGACCTAATTTTTTTCTTGCTTGATATTGATTTAAACCATGTAAATCAAGAAATATATCTGGATAATATTTTCCTTTTTTTAATTTTTTTAAAACATTGGTGAAATCTTTATTCCGAACATAAGACACAGGATTTTCTTTAAAAAAATCTTTTTTTTTATAAAAAGAAAAATAATTACTATGAACGTCTTGTTCAAAAAACATTCTTTTAGATCGGATTTTTTGATTTACTTTATGTAATCGAGAATGAAATATAGTATCCTGTACCATTTCACGGGTGCCGTTCAACCACTTACGAAATAAAATATTGCTATTGACAGCAAGTTGTCGATTTTTATTCATAATAATGTATTACCAAAAATTAATAAATTTACATATCTTATTTAATATTTTTTTATATATTTTTTAATTATATAATTTAGTTTTTGTAAAAACAACAAATAAAAATTTATCATTAAATATTTTTTTAGATAAAAAAATTATTTTTTTTATTTTTTTTTCTGTATAGTTATATCATTTAAATCAAAATTTAATAGAAAAAAAAATGGCTGGAAATACAATTGGAAAAGTTTTTCGTGTAACTACTTTCGGTGAATCTCATGGAACAGCACTAGGATGTGTAATTGATGGAATGCCACCAGGTTTAGAATTATCTTCAGATGATTTGCAATATGATTTAAATCGTAGAAGACCTGGAACTTCACGTTATACTACTCAACGATCTGAATTAGATGAAGTTCAAATACTTTCAGGAGTATTTAAAGGAACAACTACAGGAACAAGTATTGGTTTAGTTATTCAAAATAAAGACCAACGTTCACAAGATTATAGCGAAATAAAAGACTTATTTAGACCCGGACATGCTGATTATACTTACGAAAAAAAATATGGAATACGAGACTATCGTGGTGGTGGAAGATCTTCAGCTCGTGAAACTGCAATGCGAGTTGCCGCAGGTAGTATTGCAAAAAAATACCTTAAAATTCAAACTGGAATAGTTATTCGTGCATATTTATCAGCAATGGGAGATATAAAATGTCCATTTGAATCATGGGAAGAAGTAGAACAAAATCCTTTTTTTTGTTCAAATAAAAACAAAGTCTTTCAGTTAGAAGAACTAATTAAAAAATTAAAAAAAACAGGTGATTCAATAGGAGCAGAAATCACAATTATAGCCCAAAACGTACCAGTAGGTTTCGGAGAACCAGTTTTTGATAGACTAGATGCAGATTTAGCTCATGCTTTGATGAGTATCAATGCTGCAAAAGGAGTAGAAATTGGAGATGGTTTTTCAGTAGTTAACCAAAAGGGGAGCGAAAATAGAGATGAAATGACTCCTAATGGATTTAAAAGTAATCATTGCGGGGGTATTTTAGGAGGGATTAGCAATGGTGAAAATATTTTCTTAAAAGTTGCATTCAAACCTACTTCAAGTATTCGACAATCAGGAAATACAATAAATAAAAACAATGAAAAAGTCAAAATAGTAATCAAAGGAAGACATGATCCATGCGTAGGAATACGTGCTGTACCAATAGCGGAAGCAATGGTAGCAATAGTACTAATGGATCATCTATTAAGATTTAGAGCACAATGTGCAAAATAACTTTTATAATTAAAAAAAATTAAATATTTTTGCTACTAAATTTATTATTTAGTAGCTTAGAGGAATATAAAAACTTAATAACATTATATTTATTCACTAAGAATCAATCACTTTTTTTTGAATTTAAATATGTTAATATAATTTTATGATGATCTTTACACTTAAATTTAAAAAATATTTTATCTATAAAACCAGATGAGTTAATTAAAAAACTAGTACGATAGATTCCAAAATATTTTTTTCCCATAAAAATTTTTTCACCCCACACACCGAATTTTTTGCTAACAATGTTTTGTTTATCAGATAATAAAGTAAAATTTAACATTTTTTTTTCAACAAAAGTTAATAACTTATTCGTATTATCAGGACTAATACCTAAAACTTCCACCTTCTTACTTTTAAATAATTCTAAATTATCTCTGATATTACATGCTTGTACTGTACAGCCGGGAGTCATAGCTTTTGGATAAAAATACACTAGTACTTTCTTACCTAAAAAATCAGATAGTTTTATTGATTTATCAATACAATTAGGAAGAATAAATTTTGGAGCAATATCTCCAGGTTTTAGTGTAGTCATTATATGATATATTCCTTAATAATATAAAAATATTATTTTTTAATAAAAAATGTTATGAATTAAATTGATTTTCAAAATAAAAATAGATTAAATTTTTAAAATATATATTTTAGAATGTATAATTATTCTTACTATTATAAGAAAAGAGAATATAGTGATAATGGTATAAAAATTTAAACTTTAAAGTAAATATAAAAAATTATATCTTATTATTTAAATTTTTATATTCAAAAAAAATCAATTTTTTATAACTATGAGATTTATAACTTTTATTTACTTAATTTTAGATTTGTATGAAAGATACCATAAAGTATTTTTTATGGAGGAGAACAAAATAAATGTTCAAAGGAAGTATTGTTGCATTAATTACACCAATGAATGAAGAAGGTGAAATTTGTCATTCAAGCTTAAAAAAGCTAATTGATTATCATGTATTAAATAAAACAAAAGCTATTGTTTCTATTGGAACGACTGGAGAATCGGCTACTCTTAGTCAAGAAGAACATATTGAAGTAGTTATGCTAACTTTAAAACTTGCAAATAAACGCATTCCTATCATTGCAGGTACAGGTGCGAATGCGACAACAGAAGCAATATCCTTAACAAAAAGATTTGAAAAATCAGGAATTGAAGCATGTCTTACTGTTACACCATACTATAACAAACCAACTCAAGAAGGATTATACCAGCATTTTAAAGCAATTTCAGAAAACACAAAATTACCACAAATTTTATATAATGTTCCAAGTCGAACTGGATGTGATTTACTTCCATCAACTGTGGCAAGATTATCTGAATTTAAAAATATTATTGGAATTAAAGAAGCGACAGGTGATCTATCAAGAATACATAAAATTAAAAAATTGGTTAAAGACGATTTTTTATTAATTAGTGGTGATGACCCTACGGCTTTAGATTTTATTCAATTAGGTGGTCAAGGAGTGATATCAGTTACAGCAAATATTGCTGCAAAAGAAATGACACAGATGTGTTCATATGCACTTGAAGGTAACTTTAAAAGTGCAAGATCTATAAATGAACGTTTGATGTTATTACATGAATCTTTATTTATAGAACCTAATCCTATTCCAATAAAATGGTTAGCTAAAAAAATAGGTTTAATAAAAAGTGATACACTTCGACTACCGATGACACCAATTTTAAATTCTACACGTACACAAATTGAAAAAGCACTTCAATATGCTAATCTTCAAAAGATATAAATTTTTTTTTAAAGTAATGATCACAATTTTTAAAATTGGAATTTTTTCTTTAATAACATCTTGCTCCTTAAAAAATAATGACATTCTTTTTAAGAATGAGAATAATGAACTTAAAAAATTAATTATACCAAAAGGAATTAATATTCCCTCTAAAAATCAAGAATATTACATTCCTTATACACAAGAAGATTTAAATAAAAAATATCACGATATTTTTCCTCCTGTATGAACGAAATCATCTTCATAAAATAATGAGGCTAAAATGATATAAAAAAAATCTATTATTGAAAATTTAAAAAAATGGGTGCAGATTATCTTAAATGATATTCTGCATCATTATTTTAATAAATAAAAAAACTATAAAACTAAGTCAATAACCTGTACATAATATCTTCATAAATAATAGCTAATTTTTCTAAATCAGATATTCTTACATATTCATTTGATTTATGAATTGTATTATTCATTAAACCTAATTCTACTATTTCGGCATTCATTGAAGCAATAAAACGACCATCTGAAGTTCCTCCATCAGTTGATAAAACAGGTTTAACTTTATTTAAATTTATAATAGATTTAGTTATATTATCTATTAACAAACCTTTTTTTGTAATAAAAGGATTTCCTGAAAAAAACCAATTTAGAGAATAATTAATATTGTTATTATCTAATATTTGTGTAAATTTTGATTTGATCTCTTTTTCAGAAGTTTCTGTACTAAAACGAAAATTAAACTGAACAAACAAAGAACCTGGAATAATATTATTAATTCCATCTCCTGCATGAATATTAGAAATATTGACACTAGTTGGAGCAAAAAATGCATTACCATCATCTAGTTTAATAGATAATATTTTTAAAATAATAGGTAATCCCTTATGTATGGGATTATCTGCTAAATGAGGGTATGCAATATGACCTTGAATTCCATGAATTGTTAAATTAGCTGTTATAGAACCTCTACGTCCATTTTTTATAACATCACCAATTTTAGAACTACTACAAGGTTCTCCAATAACACAATAATCAATCGTATCTTTTCGAGAAATTAAATAATCTATAACTTTTTTAGTACCATCAATCGCGGATGACTCTTCATCTGAAGTAATTAAAAAAGACAAACGCCCTTCATAGTTAGGATTTTTTTTTATAAATCTTTCAGATGCAATTAACATAGATGCTAAGGCACCTTTCATATCTGATGAACCTCGACCAAATAATAAACCATTTTTTATTACTGGATTGAAAGGATCATCATTCCAATATTTATAATCACCTGGTGGTACGACATCTGTATGACCAGCAAATGTTAAAGTTTTACCAAATCCTCTAGTAGCCCAAAAATTTTTCGTATCATTTATATTAATTTTTTTTATTTCAAATCCAAGATTATCTAAAAAATCAATCATAATATCTTGACAACCTAAGTCTTTTGGACTAATAGATGGAA
Organism: Buchnera aphidicola str. Sg (Schizaphis graminum); assembly: GCF_000007365.1. Taxonomy (NCBI): domain Bacteria; kingdom Pseudomonadati; phylum Pseudomonadota; class Gammaproteobacteria; order Enterobacterales; family Erwiniaceae; genus Buchnera; species Buchnera aphidicola. The sequence continues at coordinate 99,212 of NC_004061.1, read as the reverse complement.
TTGAAATTAACTTTTGTGCTAATTTAGTAATTGAACAAACCATTTTTTCCTCATGTATATCTTCTTTCATATTTATTCAAATAATTGGGGCTAAGAAAAAAGCCCCCATTAATATCATAAAAAAGTTTAAAATTAATGTTTCAATAAAATTTTAGATTTATTTACTATATTTTCTACAGTAAAACCAAATTTTTTAAATAAAACCTCTTCTGAAGCAGATTCTCCAAATGTTTCCATGCCAATAATTAATCCTTCTGACCCTGCATATTTATACCAGAAGTCTTTTATACTAGCCTCTATTACAATTCTTTTAGTAATATAAGATGGCAATATTGATTCTTTATAATCAATATTTTGTCTATCAAAAACATTATTAGAAGGCATAGATACAACACGCACAGAATAACCTAAAGCAGCAATTTTTTTAGCAGAAGTTAAAGTTATTTGTAATTCAGAACCTGTTGATATAAAAATGATATCGATAGGTTTTTTAGAATCATATAATATGTAAGCCCCGTAAGAAATATTTTTTATTTGTTCATTATTTCTAGAAAATTGGAATAAATTTTGACGTGACAAAATCAGTGCTGTTGGACCATTTTTTTCTTCAATCGCATATTTCCATGCTACAGCAGTTTCTACTTGATCGCTAGGCCTCCAAACATCTATATTTGGCGTCATTCTTAAATTTGCTAATTGTTCTATTGGTTGATGTGTAGGACCATCCTCACCTAATCCAATAGAATCATGTGTATATACAAAAATATGTTTAGTATTCATCAAAGCTGCCATACGGACTGCATTTCGAGCATACTCAACAAACATTAAAAATGTCGAAGTATATGGAATAAATCCTCCATGATGAGAGATTCCATTAGCAATCGCTGTCATTCCAAATTCACGAACACCATAATGAATATAATTTCCACATAAATTTTCTGTTATGGAACTAGACTTCGACCACATAGTTAGATTACTTGGTGACAAATCTGCAGATCCACCTATTAATTCTGGAAGTAGTGCCGCAAATTCTTCTATAGCATTTTGAGAAGCTTTTCTAGTTGCAATATTTTGAGGATTTTTTTGCAAATTAAAAATATAATCTTTAGTTTTTTTATACCATTGTGTAGGTAATTTTTTTTTGATTCTTCTTGAATATTCTTCTGCAAGTGCAGGATATTCAGATTTATATAAATGAAATTGTTTATTCCAATTTTCTTCTAATTTTAAACCTTGTTTTACAAAGTTCCACTTATCATAAATTTTATTAGGTATTTCAAACGGTGAATACTTCCAATTTAAATTTTTTCGCGTTAAAAAAATTTCCTCTTCTCCAAGAGGAGCACCATGAGAATCAGCTGTACCTGACTTGTTTGGAGAACCAAAACCAATAATCGTATTACAAATAATAATTGAAGGTTGATCTTTTACTGATTTTGCTTCTTCAATACTATTTTTAATAGAATTAGCATCATGACCATCGACTTTATCTACAACATGCCAATTATACGATTTAAATCGCATAACTGTATCATCTGTAAACCAATTCGAAATTTTACCATCTATTGAAATACCATTTTTATCGTAAAAAACAATTAATTTCCCTAATTTTAATGTTCCAGCCAAAGAACAGACTTCATGAGAAATACCCTCCATTAAACAACCGTCTCCTACAAAAACCCAAGTATAATGATCAACTATATCGTAATCTGGTCGATTAAAATAAGCACTTAATGTTCTTTCTGCAATAGCCATTCCAACCGCATTAGCTAAACCTTGCCCTAAGGGACCAGTAGTAGTTTCAACACCTGGCGTTTCACCTGTTTCTGGATGTCCTGGTGTTTTTGAATGAAGCTGTCTAAATTTTTTAAGTTCGTCTATTGATAAATCATATCCAGTAAGATGCAATAAACTGTATAACAACATAGAACCATGTCCGTTAGAAAGAATAAAACGATCACGATTGTTCCAATTAGGATTCGTTGGACTATGTTTAAAAAATTTTCTCCATAAAACTTCTGCAATATCAGCCATTCCCATAGGCATACCCGGATGACCAGATTTTGCATTTTGAACAGCATCTATACTCAACATACGAATTGCGTTTGCTAATTCTCTTCTTACACACATAAATATTTCTCCAAATTTATACTTAAAAAAATTAATATCTTATTCAACATTTATATTAGTTTAGAAAAAATTTTCTCCAAACTTAATTGATCTTTTCCAAAATTTCTTATACCTTCTGATAATTTTTGAACAGCCATTTCATCCTGATTATGTTCCCATCTAAATTCCGCTTCAGTAAGAGGCACAGGTGGATTTAAAAATGAAGTAGGAGGACATAATTTTCTATTTAATTCTTTATTACTAGATTCCAACTCTTTTAATAATACAGGTGAAATAGTCAATCGATCGCATCCTGAAAGAGATAAAATTTGTTGAACATTACGAAAACTTGCGCCCATAATTATAGTTTTGTAATTATATTTTTTATAAAAATCATAAATTTTACAAACAGATAAGACACCTGGATCCTGATCAGCAGGATTTTTTAATATTAAATTTTGAGATAGATACCAATCGTAAATACGGCCAACAAAGGGAGATATTAAAAATACATTTGATTCTGCACAAGCACGAGCTTGAGCAAAAGAAAATAAAAGAGTTAAATTACAAGCAATATTATTTTTTTTAAGCTCTTCTGCTGCTTTTATGCATTCCCAAGTAGCCGCTAGTTTAATTAATACTCTATTTCTAGAAATACCTTTTTCTTCATACATATCAATTATTTTTTTTGCTTTTAAAATACATTTTTCTTTATTAAAAGACAAACGAGCATCAACTTCACTAGAAATATAACCTGGTATATGTTTTAAAATTTCTACTCCAAGATCAACTAAAATTTTATCACTAGCATTTACTATCTTATAATTGTAAGAACCACCTTTTTTTCTAGCATATTCTATTGCTTGATCAATAAATCTTTTGTTAACACTTGAACTGACAGCTTTAAGTATTAAAGATGGATTAGTAGTTGCATCTTGTGGTTTATATTTACAAATCGACTCTATATCACTTGTATCTGCAACAATTGTCGTAAATTGTTTTAACGCATTTAGTTGATTCATTGTTTTGTCCTTTTTATTAAAAAATTAAGAAATAAAATTAGCAAATCAAAGATTAAAATTATATGTAAAAAAAACGTATTTTACTTAACAATATTAAATACATTGTGCATGAAAAATATTAAAAAGTATTTTTTTATAAAAAATTAATACTTTTTTAATATCAAAGAAACATTAGTTCCACCAAAACCAAAACTATTAGATAGTGCTGTTTTAATTTTTTTATGAAAAGTTTTTTGTACAATATTCATATTGTCAGCAGAAGGTTCTATTGTTTCAATATTAATTGAAGGAGCTATAAAATTATACTTCATCATTAATAATGTATAAATAATTTCATGTACTCCAGATACTCCTAAAGCATGACCAGTCATCGATTTTGTTGCTGAAATCATAGGTTTTTTTTCATGAAAAAAAGATTTTTTAATTGCTTCTAATTCAATAAGATCACCAATTTTAGTAGAAGTCCCATGAACATTTAAATAATCAATAAATAACATTTTGTTTTGTTTTTTTGCTAAATTCATACAGCGTACCGCTCCATCTCCTGATGGTACAACCATATCTTTACCGTCAGATGTTGCAGCATAGCCAATAATTTCAGCATAAATGTGAGCAGATCTAGATAAAGCACAATTTAACTCTTCAATAACTATTATACCTCCACCACCAGATATGACAAAACCATCACGGTTTACATCATAAACACGCGATGATTTAGTAGGATTTTTGTTAAAATTACTAGAAAGAGCTTTCATTGCATCAAATTCATATGCTAATTCCCAACTTACCTCTTCACCTCCTCCTGCAAAAATAAGATCTTGCTTACCAAATTTAATTAACTCAAATGCATTACCAATACAATGTCCAGAAGTCGCACAAGCTGAACTTATAGAATAATTTACTCCATATATTTTAAATAAAGTTGACAAACAAGCGGATATTCCAGAATTCATAGCTTTAATTGCAATATAAGGACTAACAGAATTTAGACCTCGATTGCTTCTGATAGCATCTATGCCCTGTATATGATATTTTGGAAAACCACCTCCAGAACCAGCAATAATTCCAATACGTGGATTTTTTTGATATTGTTTAGTTTGTAAGTTAGCATCTTTTATTGCTTGCTCCATTGACAAAAAAGCATAAATAGATCCATTGTTCATAAAACGAGAGATTTTATTTTTTTTAAAAAATTTTTTATTTTCTAATTTTATATTTCCCCAAACTTGACTACGCATACCTGATTCTTTCATTTCTTCTGAAAATGTAATTCCAGAAATACCATTATATAAAGAATTTAAAACTTCTTTTTTATTATTTCCAATACTTGAAATAATACCAAATCCAGTAATTACGACTCGTTTCACTTAAAATACCTTATAATTATTCTTTAACATCAAATTTACATATAAAAACAACTTAAATTTAATATTACTTATATAATAAATTATTATTTTTTTTTATTACAAAAAATATCTGGAAAAAAAGTGAATTCATTGAATAAAACTGGTCTTCTTTACATTGTTCCAACACCTATTGGAAATTTATCTGATATTACTTATCGAGCTGTAGAAACACTAAAAAATGTTAATTTAATAGCAGCTGAAAATATTCATCATACTAATATTTTACTACAACATTACAACGTTAAAAATATTTTAATATCTTTAAATAAAAATAATGAAAAAAAACAAAGTGATTATGTAATTAACGAACTAAAAAAAGGAAAAAAAATTGCCTTAGTATCTGATGCAGGGACACCAGTTATTAACGATCCAGGTTATTTTTTAGTAAAAAAATGCTGTTTTTTAAACATTAAAATCATTCCTCTCCCAGGACCTTGTGCAGCTATTACAGCACTGAGTGCTTCTGGAATATCTACTAATCGTTTTTGCTATGAAGGATTTCTGCCTTCTAAAAAAAAAATAAGACGTGATTTATTAAAATCTTTAAAAAAAGAAATAAGGACAATAATTTTTTATGAATCGAAACATAGAATACTTGAAAGTATAAAAGATATTATAGAAACAATAGATGAAAATAGATATTTAGTAATCGCAAGAGAAATTACAAAAAAATGGGAGTATATATACGGTGCAAAAGCTAATATAATTCTGTCTTGGCTGAAAGAAGATCAAAGTCGTTATAAAAAAGGCGAAATAGTAATTATTATAGATGGTTTTAAAGAATTAAAAAATAAAGATATTTCAGCAAAAGCAATAAATACATTGACAATCTTAAGAAATTTTCTTTCATTAAAACAATCAGTATTTATTACTTCTAAAATACATAAAATAAAAAAAAATGATTTATATCAACATGCAATAAAAGAAAAAGATAAGTGACATTTCTATTAAAATAATATACAATTTATTATTTTGAAGTTGACTAAACAGTCGCTGTTTAGTTTTAAAACTAAAGAGAGGAAAGTCCGGGCTCCATAGAGCAGGGTGCCAGGTAACACCTGGAAAGCGCAAGCTTATGACAAGTGCAACAGAAAAAAAACCACCTTATTTTCTTTTTTTAACTGCAGATAATAGGGAAAGGGTGAAAAGGTGTGGTAAGAGCACACCGCATAATTGGCAACAATTTATGGCAATGTAAACTCCACCTGGAGCAAAGCCAAATATAGGTTATTAATATTGCTCGTATTTTAAAAAACCTGGGTGGGCTGCTTGAATTAGTAAGTAATTACTAATCTAGATGAATGACTGTTAAAACAGAACCCGGCTTATAGGTCAACTTCTTAAAAAATAAAATATAAAAGGTAATAAATTTATTACCTTTTTACTAAAAAATTTATTTAAAAATAAAAAATTAATTTCCTGAAATCTGAATTTCAGATAGTAATGTTGAACCACATTGAATATTACTATACATATTAACATCATTACTAATACTAAGAATACTATTCCACATTTTTTTTAAATTACCAGATATAGTAATTTCATTTACTGGATATTTAATTTTTCCGTTTTCAATCCAAAATCCTACTGCTCCACGTGAATAATTACCACTAACAATATCAACTCCTTGTCCCATTAATTCAGTGATTAGTAAACCAGTTTTCATCATCTTTAACAATTCTTTGAAAGATATATTTTTATTTGAAACTAACCAATTTGAAATACCTCCAGAATGACCTGTAGTTGTTAAACCTAATTTACGAGCATTATAGGTATTTAATAACCAAGTTTCCAAAATTCCATTTTTAATAATACTTCTAATAGTTGTTGATACACCTTCACTATCAAAAGGTTTACTTCCTAATCCTTTTTTAATATGTGGGTTTTCTTCAATATTTAGCCATTCAGGGAAAATTCTTTTTTTTAAATCATAAAGTAAAAAAGTCGATTTTCGATAAATATTATCACCACTAATCGCTGGAATAAGATGAGAAAAAAAAATAGAAGATGTTTCTTTTGAAAAAATTACTGGACATTTTATAGTATTTATTTTTTTAGAACCTAATCGAGATATAGCATTTGTAGCAGTTTTTTGACCTAATACATCTGGTTTTTCTAAATCATCTAATTTTCTTGAAGTAGAATAAGAAAAGTCTCTTTGCATAGTACTATTATCTTTCGCAATCATACAGTTATAGTTAGAGTAACGAGTAGACTTATATTGTTCTAACATACCTAAACTATTAGCGAAAACTTTTATCGTAATATGATTACTAAAAAAACTACCTTCACTATTTATAATTCTTTTGTCAAACTTAAAAGCTTCTCGTTCTGATTCAGAAGCAAAATTAATTGCATTTTTAATATTAAATTCAGAAGGATAAAATAAATCAAGATCTTGAGCTTTAAAGCATAAAAATTTTGCATCTGGTAATCCTGAAAAAAAATCGGAAGAAGTATGTTTAGAAATGTCAATTGCAATTTCTAACATTTTTTTTATACCGTTGGTGCTAAAATCTTTAGAGGATGAAACACCTTTAGAAAACTTATTATAAACTGTAACAAAAAGTATACTATCATTATTAAATTCTACATTTTCAACAATACTATTTCTTATATTGACACTTATACCTATTGTTTTTTTAACACAAACCTCGATAGAACAATTAACTTTTTCTTGAGCTAGAAAAAGAGTGTTTTTTACTTTTTCTATCAGTAAATTTTCTTCTTTTTCTATTTGATTTAATAATTGCATTTATAGGTCCTTAAATATATATTAACTAATAAAACTATTTTTAATAAAGATAATTATATAAAAAAAAAAATAATTATCCAAAACAAATTATTTTTTTTAAATAAAATTTAATTATTTTCTACTTTTATTTCATATAGAATTTAATTTTATTTAGGATTCTAAAAATATTAGGAACACATTTATAATGAATTTAAACTTGATTAAAGCTGGTAATAATATACCAAGTGATATATATGTTATAATTGAAATATCATCCAATTCTTCTCCTATTAAATATGAGGTAGACAAACAATCAGGTGTTCTTTTCGTAGATCGTTTTATACCTACACCAATGTTTTATCCATGTAATTATGGATATATTAACGAAACTTTGTCACTTGATGGTGACCCATTAGATGTTTTAGTACCTTCTCCATATCCAATACAATCAAATGTTGTTATCAATTGCAAACCAGTAGGTATATTAAAAATGCATGATGAATCAGGAAATGATGCAAAAATTATAGCAGTTCCAAATGATAAAGTTTCTAAAGAATATGAAAATATAAACGATATATCAGATATATCCGAACTATTAAAAAAACAAATTTCACATTTTTTTCAATATTATAAAACATTAGAAAAAGAAAAATGGGTAGAAATCATAGGATGGGGTGATCATCACGAAGCAAAGTTAGAAATTAAAAATTCATATGATCGTGCTAAGAAAAACACATCTCTAAAATAAAAAGTTTTTTTCGTTAATTTTAAATGAAAAAAAAGAAAATTTTAAATATCCAATTAAGTCATATTTTGATAAAAAATAATACAAATTTAGTTGAGAAGAAAAATTCAACTTTATTTTAGGAAAAAGTACAATTGCTAATTTATTGCTATGAAATAAAATATTCCATTTAATATGAGATATATTGTTTTTAACAACAGAATTTAATTTGAATAATGCATTTCCCTTTTTCATTATTATTTCTTGATTAATTTTAATGTTTTCTATTTTATTTGGAAAAGAACAAAAAAATAAAAGCATATATTTAAATATCTTATCACTTTTTATATAAAAATCTTGAAAATTAATATCAGCCGATATTTGAGGCTGATATATAGTTCCTAAAAAATTTATATTTCCTGAAAATTTTCCTTGAATTTTTGTAAAAAAATTTTCAAAAAAATTCAAAAAAGAACAAGAAAAATCAGATAAAAAAACCTTTCCTTCTATTTTTTTCTCATGAAAAAAATCATAGATGTTTAAAAAACCAGATATTTTATTTACTTTTAATGAATTTTTTGATTTTTTTATTATCCATTTCGTTATAAAATTATTTTTTTTAAAATTAATATATAAATTTACAGCACTTATTTTTTCAAACATTATTTTTTCTTTTATTTTTTTTTCTAAATTTATGTTACTACCCTTTAAAAAAAGTTTTAAATTAGTAATATTTTCTCTTAATTTCCACTGAAATTGTGTATTAAAGAATAAATCAGTTTGAAATTTTACAGGTGATTGACGAATTAATTTAAACAATGAAGTTTGAATATTATTAATAGCAGAATAAAAAGCATTTTTATTTTTTATTTTCTTTATATTCTTAAAATTAATGCTATTTTTAATATGATAGAATATTAAAGGATTATTTCTTGAAATCCATTGTCCCCAGGAAGTTTTAACATCTATTTTTTTTAAAACACCTTTCCAAATACCTACTTTTCTATTTAGATGACCATTTAAAATGAATGTTATAGATAATTTTTTATCTTTCAACGATAAAGAAAATTTTTGATTTATATTATTCCAATCAGATTTAATATGCAAAGAATTAATATGAAATTTTGAAAAACGTATATTTTTAAAATCAGCAAAAAATTTATTTGGAAAAGATTTTTTTAAATTTCCATTAGTAGTGATTTTAATATTATTGAAATATAAAATATTTTTCCAATTAATTTTTTGACCTAGAATAACACTAGAAAAAGAAGGAAGAGAACAAAAACTATATATGTTTAAAGTAGCTTTTATTATACCTTTTAAATTTGGTGAAAAATAGTTTAAATTATTTGCATAAATTGACGAACGAAGGTTGACTTTTTTGGATATAGATCCAGATATATGACCTTTATTTTTTCCTAATAAAAAATTTATTCTAGGAATTGTTATACCATTTAATTTCCGATAATATAAAGAACCTAATACAGATATTTTTTTCCTCATGAAATCTCCGTAAACATGAAAATAAGGAAGAAAAATATTACTAGATTGTTTATTGAAATCGGATAATATACGCATTTTTCCTGCTAACTGAGTAATATACTTATTGTAATCTATTTCTTTTTTTATTTTTATAAATTTTTTAGTTTTAATTTCTTTAAAAAATGGAAAAAAATGAATTTTTTTTATAACAACATTTTGAATGTTACCAATAGCTGAAATACTGATAAAAAAAGATGGCATACCTGAAATATTAATAATATTTTTTAATGATAAAAAATAATTATTAATTTTTCCTTTTAAAGAAAAATTAAAATTTTTTGAACTTAATATTAAATTTTTACTTATAGGCAAAAAAAGACGATTAAGATGTAAATTTATATGAATAGGATAATTTAAATCATCTAATGATATTTCTCCATGAATATTAAATTTGATTAAATTATTTGATTTGAAATTGAGTTTATGATCAATAGTATCTTTAAATAACAAATTCATAGCTTTATTATTAATAATATTTATTGACATTTCATTTTTTACTATGAAAAAAATAGAAAAGTCACTTCTAAAAAAAATTTTACCTTTAGACTTTGTTTTAAAATATTTTGAATATATTTGAATTTTTTTTATTTTTAAAATATTTTTTTTTAATTGAGCACTCATTTTGATTTTATAGATATCTAAAAACGTTCTATTAAAAAATTTTAGTTGATTACATTTTAAATTTATCAAATTTATATTTATAGGAATAAAAAAATTTTTAAAAATTGAAAAAAAAGATAAAGCATTATCTATTTTGTTTCTGTAAAAAATATCTTTCTTAATAAAAAAATTGCTTTTTTTATTATCAATGTTTTTTACATTACGCATGGATGAATCAATATAAATTGAATTAATTTTAGTAGGCAAGAAAGTACAAGTATCATTACTTAATTGTAATCCACTAAATACACCAAATAAAAATATATTTTTTTTTTGTGTTTTTAATAAAATTTTATCAGAATATATTTTTCTTAAAATTAATGAATGTTTAAAAAAAATAGTATTTTTTATTTTTTTTTCTTTTAGAAAATTATTTTTTAAAGCTACTTTTTTAATTTTTTTATTGAATGAAATAACCAAATTCTTTGTTTTTATTTTTTTCAAAATAGTAGAAACTTTAAATAAAGATATCGGATCTGTTATAATATGAACACTTTCAGCTTTAATAGATGTTCCGAAAATATTAAAATTGATTTTCTTTAATTTAAAATCACGCCAATTTCCTGATATTTCTTCTGTTTTCAATCCTATGAAAAAGTAATTAGTAAAATTAAAAAAATATTTGAATCCTATACTACTTTCTAAAAAGAATAATATTAAAAAAAATAAACTAAAAATAAAAATCAAAGATTTAGATAAATATCTCTGATACAAACTCATATAAACAATCCTAATTTAATATTAATATTAATATTTTTATAAAATATCTTATCAAAATTAAAAAATATATTTACGCGTTTATTCAAAACAAATTAAGTTCAAAGCAAACAACTATTATAGTAATTTATACTATGTTAGTATATTATTTAATAAAAAAATAAAATAAATTTAAATTTTATAATTCGGAAAACATAAAATGTCCCGTATATGTCAAGTTACAAGAAAAAAAAGAATGATTGGTAACAATCGGTCACATGCTATGAATGCAAAAAAAAGGCAATTTTTACCAAATATTCAATATCATCGATTCTGGATTCCTGAAGAAAAAAGATTTATTAAACTACGAATATCTGCTCACGGTATGCGCTGCATTGATAAAAAAGGAATAGAATTAATAATACAAGAAATAGGTATCACAAAAAATAAAGGTTAAATACTATGGCTAAAAAAAATCGAGAAAAAATAAAAATGATTTCTTCTGCAGGAACAGGACATTATTATACTACTACAAAAAACAAAAGAAATACTCCAGATAAATTGAAATTAAAAAAATATGATCCTATTATTCGAAAACATATTCTATATAATGAGGGAAAAATTAAATAATAAAAATTAATATTTTTTTAAATTAAAGTATAATTTTATAAAAATTATACTTTATTTTAGAAATGAAAAATCTTTTAAAATTTAAATTTTCTTAAAAATATTAAATATATTTCTACATTTAATAAAAACTATATTTTTAAAAAAGTATAAAATATGAATGAAATTAATTGATTAACTAAACTTTTAAAAAAAGGAAAAGACATAGACATTAAATAGTATAAAATTAATATTCCTATCAATAAATTTAATGGAAAACCAATAGAAAAAATAGATATTTGAGGAGATAGACGATTTAAAATACTCATTATTAGAGTAGATATCAAAAAGAAAATCATAATTGGTAAAGCAAACATAACACCATTCAAAAAAATATTACTAGAAAACTTTAAGAAAATAAAAAAAATATTAGCACTTAAAAAATTAACATCAACTGGTATTTTGTAAAAACTATCTATCAACATAAAAACTAAATAAAGATGAACATTCAATGTTAAAAAAAACAATAGATTTAAAATATTCAACCAACGTGATATTAAAGAAGTACCTATATATCGATTTGAATTAAAAAAATTTGCAAAAGACAAACCGATCTGTAGAGCTATTATTTCTCCAGATAAAGTAAATGCAGCAAATAAAAATTGACAAGTTAATCCTAAAGCTATACCAATTAAAATTTGCTGGAATAATAAAAACAAACCTATTATAGAAAATAATTCTACATTTACTTTAGGTAAAAAAGGTTTTATTAAAAAAGCAATTAAAAAAGATAAGATTATTTTAACTTTTTTATTTACATTTTGATCATTAAAAATAGGTGCCGTTGAAAAAAATGCTAAAATCCGAACCAAAGGCCAAAAAAAATTACTGATTAAAATGGCTAAATTGAAACTATTAAAAGTTAACATTATCTTATAATAATTGATGGTATATTGTAAAATAAGTTATGCATATAATCTAACATAACACCTAACATCCAAGGACCAAGTAAAGTTATTACAACTAAAATAGAAATTATTTTAGGAATAAAAGAAAGAGTTTGCTCGTTTACTTGAGTAGCAGCTTGCAATATGCTGATGATTAATCCACTAACTAAAGCCGACAACAATAAAGGAGATGCAAGCATTAATGTAACTTTCATAGCGCTATGAAATAGTCCCATTACATATTCTGGTGTCATAAAAAATCCTGAATTATATAAAAAATTCTTTTTTTATAAAAGATTAAATCTTAAAACTTTGTGATAAAGAAGTTACTAATAATTGCCATCCATCTACTAATACAAATAGCATTAATTTAAAAGGTAAGGATATTGTTGATGGAGGAACCATCATCATACCTAAAGCCATTAAAACACTAGCAACAACTAAATCAATAATTAAAAAAGGTATAAAAATAGTAAAACCAATTTGAAAAGCTGTTTTTAATTCACTAGTAATAAATGAAGGTAATAAAATACGCATTGGTATTTCATCTTTATTTTTATAAGAAGAAATATGTGCTAATTTAGAAAATAATTCTAAATCAGAATTTCGTGTTTGATTTAACATAAATTTTTTTAATGGAACAGCACCTTTAATAATCGCTTCATCCATATTTATTTTTTCTTGACTAAAGGGAAGATACGCTTCTTTATAAACCTGATCAAAGGTAGGCGACATAATAAAAAAAGTCAGAAAAAGAGCTAAACCAAGTAATATTTGATTGGGAGGTGCGTATGGAGTACCTAAGGCATTTCGCAATAAACCAAAAACAATAATAATTCTCGTAAAACTAGTCATCATTAAAAGAAATGCAGGAAGAAAAGTTAATGAAGTCAAAAAAATTAAAGTTTGTACTGGTAAAGACCAAGTTTGACTTCCATCTCTTAAAATATGACTCGTTGGTCCAGGAATATCAGCATAAACTAATGGACAAAATAAAAATAAGAAAAAAAGTGGAATAATTCGATAAAACATTGTTTTTTTCCAAAATATTTTAGCAAAATTTTTTAAAGAATCGTTAAAATTTTTCGTTGGTAAAATAACTTCTTTTTTTTTATCAACTACGTCATCTTTTACATCGGATGATAGCGTATATAGATGAGTAATATGATTTTTTGTTATTCCTAATACTAATTTTATTTCTTCAATTTTGATAATAACAATAGATTCATTAGGACCAAGAGACATTCTATCAATAGTTTTTATAAAATAATTGTTTTTATTTATTTTCAATAAAGAAATTTTCTTTAAAATCCAAATTAAAATTAATACTAGTAGCAACATTCCAAATAATGAACTCATTACATGAAAAATGTTTGTGTCATCAAAAATTCTTTTAAATATACTTGGTGCTATTTGCGAATACACATTATTTTCCATAAAATTTAAACTGATGTATTAATACCATTTAAAGAATTATTTATACTGATAATACGAATGCCATATTTATTATTAGAAAATACAATTTCACCTAAAGCAATTAGTTTGTTATTCGCAAAAACTTTTAGAGGATCTTCTTTTTTTCTTTGTAAGAAGAGCATACTTCCTTTTGAAAAATTTAGTAAATCTTTTATTTTTACTTTTGATTTTCCTAATTCTACAGTTATATTCATTTCTATATCAAAAAGTATTTTTTTTTCATTTGATGATTCATTATTAGAACTATTGAAATTTTTTATTTTTTTTTCTTCATTAATTAGCTCTTGATTAATATTTTTGTCATCTTTTTTATATATATTATCATTTTTAAATTTTTTAAAATTATCTTTTTTTTCTACTTTTTTCATTAAAATTTTCCTTACATTATTTTTTTTCTAAGTTTTGATGAAGAAATTTTTCTAAAAAAATGATAGATTTTTCATCAAAAATCTTATGTTTTCCTAAAAATATAGGTTTTTTTTCTATACATACTGTGACTTTTCCAGGATCTTCAATTGTGATCACATCTCCTTCGCGTAAATTATCAAATGTATGTTTAGAAATATAAGATGGAATTAATTCCACAGTAACATCTAATTCAATATTAGATAAATTTTCAATAAAAAAATTTTCTTTTAAAATTGTTTTTTTTGAAAAAATATTTTTATCTAAAAAATTAATTATTTTTTTATTTTTTTCTTTTATGATTGAAACAGGAATCAAAATACTTAAAAATATTTTAATGCCGTTTAAATTGAAACTAAAATAATTAGTTATGAAAAGATCATTTGTATAAAAAAAATGCTTATTTAATTTAATAATATTAAAATCAAGAAATTTTATATCTATATAAAAGAAATCTTTACAAGATTCACAATAAGCATCTATGATAAATCCTACTATTTTTTTATTAATTACATGCTCTGTATAGGTAATTTCTTTCTTTATATCCATTCTTATTATAGAATTACCTTTACCCCCAAATAAAAAATCTATAAAAACAGACAAGAAATTAGGAGAAAAAAATATAAAAGATTTTTTTTCTAAGGTTTCTATTTTTAGAGAATTAGCATATAAATGTTTAAAATTTTTATCATCGTTTGTATAACTATTTATTTTTACAGTATAAAAATTTAATTCGATATTACTTTTAATAAAACTAGAAAAAATCATTATTATTTTTTGTATAAATTTTTTATTTATTTTTTCTAATTTTTTCATTTCATTCTGATCTAAAAACCTATCTAAATTTTTTTCTCTTTTGTAAATTATTTTATATTCATTATCTAAATTAGTACTTTTGCCCATTGTATGAAGCACCTTATAGGTAAAAGTTATTAAAAAAGTATCTTAAATACTGATTTGTTAAGCATTAAGAATGTAATCAAAATTTTTATCTTAAAAAGATTAAGTATGTATTTCATTTAAATATACATATCAATTGATTTATATTGTATTAACTTCATATAGTTTTCTTGAAAATTAAACGTTTTTTTAAATTCGTTTCCGTGAAAAAAATAATTTTTTACGATTCTTTTATTTTTTTGAGAAATATGATTTTTTGAAAAAGAAGAATTATAAATATTGATTTTTTCTAATTGAATGCCATTTTTCATAAGCGAATTCTTTAAAAATGGGATACAATTTTTTAAAAAAACTTTGACTTCATCATGATTAGAAATAAAATTCAATGTTGCTTGATCATTTCTCATTTTGATTTTTATATGTATAGAGCCGAGATATTCTGGTGTAAAGGATATTTCTGCTTTATTTTCTTTATTTGATATAGAAAGCAATATCTGATGGTTAATTACCTGTTTCCACTTATCATTTTTTTTTGAATTAAGAAGCTCTAATGAACTATTTACACATTTAAGATGTTTTTTATTATTGTTATCCTTAAAAGTATTCGTTTCGTAAGTTGTCACATTGCTTATTTTATTTATATTTTTTAAAAAAAATAAATCAGGTGTATTTTTTCTAAAATTTCTAAAACATCTTAAAATTTTATTATCAGAAAAAATACTTTTATTAGATTTTATATTTGAATATCTATCTTTTCTAAAGAAAAATTTGTCATTAAAATTATGAAATATATTAATTTGTTTAAATTCATTTGATTGATTTTTAATTTCTATTGATTTTTTAAATATTGGATGAACTATAAATTTTTTGTATTTCTGATTTTTTTTTGTTTCATTTTTAGTTTCTATATCTAGTTTTATATATTTTTTTAATTTAAAATTTTTGTCTTTATTTTTTCTTTGGATATTTCTACATTTATAGTTTTTCTTGGCAATATGATTTAACATCGTTTCTTTTAACATCGTATCTTTTTTATTTAAAATATTTATTAAATTAGTAATAACAAAATTAATCGAGGGTATATTCTTATCTTCCTCTTTCTTTTTTTTTGTAGAAACATTGTCAAACTCAATTCCTTTATTAATAAATAATTTTTTGAATGCATTAATATTAGATTTAGAAAAAAAATTTAAAGAAGTTAAATTATTATTTTGATTATCTGATAATTTTCCTTCTAAAGCAATATTATCAGAATATTTAAACATTATAACAGCTGCCTTCTGCAAGATTTTTTAATTGAGAAAATTCATCAGAAATCATCTCTTCTACCAATAAAATTTTTTTGATTTCCTTTTTTTTATATTTTTTATATAGATAATTCCAAGTTTTTAACTTTATTTGATTTTTAGAATATTGTTTTAAACTTTTTTCAAGAATTTTTTGATTTTTTTTAATTTTTTGTTCATTATCTTTAATAAGAAAATATAATATAAAAATAAAATTATTATAATTTCTCCATTGATATAAACATATTCCTAATTCTATTTTACTTTTTAATTTTATCAGATATTCGTTTTGATAATCCTTTAGCAAACTTAATTGTGTAACGTATTTTTCTTTTTGAAGATACAAATTTTTAATATTTATTATATCTTTTTCTATATTTTTTTTTTCTAAATTTTCTAAAATAGAGAATATTTTTTTTTTATATTTCATTAACTAATATCCCATCAAGTTCTAAAATAAAAAATTAAATAAATATTTGATTTAATTCTTCGCAAGAAGATAAATAACTACTTTTTTCTGATTGCTTCTGCTGTAAAAATCTTTCTAAGATAGGCCATATCTTAATAGCATGATCTAAAGTTGAATCAGTTCCTTTTAAATAAGCACCAATATTAATTAAATCTCTATTTCTTTGATAAGAAGCAATTAATTTTTTAAAATAACAAGCTTGAGAATATTGTTTTTTGCTAATAATATTAGGCATTACGCGACTAATAGAATTTTCAATATCAATTGCTGGATAATGCCCTAATTCAGCATAATGCCGAGATAATACAATATGCCCGTCTAATATAGAACGACAAATGTGAGCAATTGGATCCTGCGGATCTTCTTCACTTTCAGTTAATACTGTATAAAACGAGGTAATAGAACCATAATTATCTGTATTTCCTGTGCGTTCTACTAAAATAGGAATTTTCGAAAAAACAGAAGATGGATACCCCTTAGAGACAGGTAGTTCTCCTAACGATAATGAAACAGCTCTTTGTGCCATAGCATAACGAGTTAAGGAATCCATAATCAATAATACATGTTTATTTTTTTTACGAAAATATTCAGCTATGCTTGTAGCATACGATGCAGCTTCTATTTGCAATAAAGGAGAAACATCAGCAGGAGCAGCAATTACTACAGATCGAGACAATCCATTTGAACCCAGTATATTTTCTATAAAATCTTTTACTTCCCGCCCTCGTTCTCCAATTAAACCAATAATAACTACATCTGCTTTTGTATATTTTGCCATCATACCTAATAGAATACTTTTTCCAAGACCTGAACTGGAAAAAATTCCTATTCTTTGACCTCTTCCTACAGTTATAAGAGCATTTATAGCACGTATTCCAGTATCTAACACTTCAGTAATTGGTTTTCTATTTAATGGATTAACAACATTACTTTTTAAAAAGGTAAAAAATTTGGGATTTAATTGAGAACGTCCGTCTAAAGGTCTACCTTTACTATCGAGTACTCTACCCAATAGCTCTGTTGATAATGGAATTTTTCCTGTAATAGAATATGTATTTTTAAAACATTTTAAAAACACTCGGGTACCAGGGAAAACACCATATGTTTCTTCAAGAGAAAATAACAATGTTTTTTCTTTTTTAAAACCGACTACTTCAGCACTGATATTTAAAATTTTACCATCTATTATTCTTTCAACATAACATCGAGATCCAATTGGTGCCGTCAACCCAATCACTTCTAAAAGTAAACCATTAACACTAATAAGACAACCATAAGAAAAAATATCAGAAAGATTATTAACTTTCTTTTCGAAAGAAGAAATATTATTTAATAATTCAGAAAATCTTAATTTCATTAACATTCCTCTGAAACAAGACGACATAGTTCCTTCCATCTAGCCTCAATAGTATTATCTATATCACCATTTTCTGATCGAATTTTACAACCGTTAATATCTATATTAACATCATAACATAATTCCCATTTATCGCTATAAACAGAATTTTTTATTATTTTTTCTAAAAATTTTTTGTTATTAGGATGAATAATTAACTGTTTTTTTTTCAAAAAAAAACTATCATTATTAATAATTTTTTTTACATTTTTTAATAAAATTAATTCATCCATTTTAATATTTTTTCCAACTATATAAGAAGAAATAATTAAAATAGTTTTTAGTAAACGCGTAAATAACATTTGATCAAATAAAGAAATAGCTGCTTCAAAATTTGATAATAACTTATTTAAGTTGTCATTGAATAAGATTTTTTTTTCTTCTTTTTTTTCAATACCAGATTTAAAAGCTAAATTATATGCTTCTTCCTTTGAAGGATAATCTTTTAATTCATCTGTTTTTTTCAATTTATTAGAATTCTTTTTATTTTCATTATTAGTAAAAAAATCTTGTTGTGTTAATTTATATAAATTCCAAAAATATTTTTTTTTATTTTTTGAATTTTTTAAAAATATTTCTTCTGGATACCATCTCTTCCAATTTTGTTTTACATCTATATTAGACATAATATTTTCCTAATTTTTTTAATGAAAAAATACCATTATCTAAAATATTTTTAAGCATTATTAAGATCAATTTTTGTTCATTTTTTATAGCTATATCAGAAATATAAGATTTTTCTTCTAAATAAATAGATAATTTATTTGCTTCTTCCTCATTCATATTTTTGAAAAATTTATTTCTTATAACTTCACTAGTACCTTGAAGTGCAATACATAATTTTTCTTTTTCTAAGTTTGAAATGAGACATTGAATATATTTATCTTCTATATTGACAATGTTATCAAATAAAAACATTTCTTTAATAATTTTACGAGTTAAGTTTTTATTTAATACATTAATTTTTTTTAAAATATTTTGTTCATCTTCTATTTTCATAGAATTTAAAATTTCAGCGACAGTTTTTATGCCATTTTTTTCCGAAAAAATTAATTTTTTTCTTTTTAACAAATTTTCAATTATTTTTTTTAAATCAATTAAATTCGACTCTTTAATACAATTAAACTCTGCCATTCTTAAAACAATTTCAGTACATTTTTTCTCACTTAATCTTGAAAGAACCTTTGATGATTGACGTTTGTCTAAATACATAAGTATTGTTGTTAAAATTTGAGGATGTTCTTGATCTAGCAAAGAAATAAATTTTTCTGGATCCATGTGGTTAAATGTTTCAATACACATTTTGACATTACGAGTTTCTAATACTTCATTTAATAAAATACGACCTTGTTTTTCTCCTAAAGTTTTTGTTAACACATCACTAATATAGTTTTCATCATTATTACAAATTAAATTATTTTTTTTTGAAAAAAGATCATAGCATTCAGATAATACTGTATTTAATATTGTATTAGAAAATTGATTAATATTAACCATAGAAGCAACTAATTCTTGAACTTCAAAAGGAGTTAAATGTTTTAATACTTCTGATGCTTGATCAGCTCCTATTGACATCAATAAAATTGCACTTTTCTCAGTACCATTTAAAGTCATTTTTTATCACTCATCCATTGACGAATAATCGACGCTATAATACGTGGATTTTGATTAGATATATTGCAAATTTGATGAATTAATTTATCTGTATTCGAAGTTTTTGAAAATTTTAATTCAGAAATATTTTCTGCTTTTGTATCTTTTTCTAATAAATCTTCTTCAGTTTTATTTTTATATGATTGATTATTAATATTGTTTTTTGAAGAAGAAAAAAAACATTTTTTTACAAGAAAAAAAAGAAAGAAAAGAGAAATGAACCAAGGTGTGAAAGTTAAAAAAGTACTATAAAAATTAGATTGATTAGAATCTTTCAATAATTTAATAGGAGAATTTTTGTTTTTTTGAAAAAAAGATTCATTAACAACATATACGCTATCTCCTCTAACTTTGGAATAACCTATTGCTTCGCGTACTAAATTTTTAATCTTTTTGATCTGTTCTACATTTATAGGAACTGATTTTCCATTTTTATCTTTAACGAAATTAACTATTACTGCTGCTGACAATCTTTTTATTTCTCCTATATTCATTTTAGTGTGAGAAAGACTATGATTCAACTCATAATTTATTGTATCATCATGACTAATAGCAGAATTAGAATGTAAAATATTATTATCTTGATTGTTTTGTATAATAGATTTTTTAATTTTTTTATTACTATATGTTGTACTATTTAAATCCTTATTCGAAGAAAAACTAGTTTGGGGAAAAAGTTCGTCTGGTTTATTTTCTTCTTTTCTATTATTTATCTTGTCGTTAACAGTACTTTGACGAGATCGTATTGCTTGATTTTTATAATTTGTATTAGGTGTATATTTTTCTTGTGTTTTTTCGTGAGAATTAAAATTTATTTGTGCAGTAACTTGAGCATAAACATTATTAAACCCCAATAAAGGTTCTAAAATGTTTTTAATTCTATTTCTATAACGAGATTCAACTTCTTCAGAATATCTGAGTTTTAAATCATCAATTTGATTTAAACCCAATGATGAATTATTTAACAATTTTCCAAACTGATCTATTATTGTTATATTTTCTATAGATAAATCACATATACTACTAGAAATTAAATGCAATATAGCATTAACTTGACTATGATCTAATCCTTGATTAGATTTTAAATTTAAAATAACAGAAACTGATGGTTTTTTTTTATCTTCTAAAAATAAAGAATTTTTTGGAAAAGCTATGTGTATTTTAGCATTTTTTACAACATTAATTTTTTCTATAGTACGAGCTAATTCCCCTTCTAAAGCACGTTGATAATTAATTTGCTCACCAAATTGACTAACTCCAAATCTTTCTTTATCTAAAATTTCATAACCTATATCTCTATGAGGAGAATTATTTTCAGAAAAATGCAAACGAAGTTCATAAACTTTATCTTTTGGAACTAACAATTGACCAGAATCTTCAGAAAGTTTATAGGGTATTTGCATTTGATTTAATTGATCAATGATCATTTCTCCATCTTCATTAGATAAATTATTATATAAAACTTGATAATCAGGAGATTTACGCCACATAGAAATTGAAACAGTAGTAATTACAGCTAATACAAATAAAATAATTAAAACACGTGAATTTTTAAAAAAATAAGACAAAAAATTATTAAATTTTTTTTTCTCTTCTGAAACGGATTCTTCTATAGTACTGAAATTCATAACATCTTCCTAATCTAATAGTTAATCCTAACTATATAATTGAATCACAAATAATAAATTTCACTTGAAATAAAAACATTTCCTGATAAATTAAAAACATATAAAAAATTTATATTCGATACAATATATTATTTTAAAAATATTTTATTGAAAAACAAAAAACATCAGAGGAAGATATGTTTATTGATAATATTTACGATCAAAATATTTATACAAACATTGATTTTTTAGATACAAATAAACAAAAAAATAAAAAATCTAATAATTTTATTAATCATTTTCAAAAAGCATTAGGAGAAATAAGCAATATTCAAAACAATTCAAAAAAAAATATAGAAAAGTTCCAATCAAATCATTCTGATATATCTTTAAATGACATAATGATAAATTTACAGAAATCTTCTATTTCTATTGAATTAGCTATTCAAGTAAGAAATAGAATTATTTCAGCTTATAAAGAAATAATGAATCAACAAATTTAATTTCAAAATACTGTGCTAAATTCTATTTTTTATTTAGCACAGAATTTTAGATCTATAATTTTTGAACATTTTTTTACAGTAAAAGAACTTAATAAAGTTATTATTTTTATCAAAATTTTAATTATTTTAAATTAATATAAAAAATGTAGTCAAAGATACTCTATCAATAAAGAAAACATTTTTTAAAAGATACATATCCATTTTTTTTGGAGCTAGGCGGAATCGAACCGCCGACATCTTGCATGCCATGCAAGAACTCTGCCTCTGAGCTATAGCCCCGAAAATATTACAATATAAAAACACATTAATTCTGTCAATTTATTTTTCTACTAAAATTACTAATAAAAAAAACAAACAAGATATCATTTTACAATAAAACTAAAAATATTGAAAATATAAGACATGAAAAATTAAGTTTAATCTTATTAAAAAAGATCTATCAAATTTCTTTTAATTAATTTTAAAACGACTTTAAGTGAAAACAATTTGTTAATTTTTTTCATTAATAGTTATTCTTTTCTAATTATTTATATTTTTAATTTTATTATCAATAAATAAAATTGCTTTTTTTAGTCTTAATAAAGTCTTCTCTTTTCCAATTAAAAAAATCACAGAACTTATACTCGGCGAAAATATATTTCCTGTTAATACAACACGTAATAACATGCTTATTTTTCTTAATGTAATTTTAAGTTTAATGCAATCATTTTTAATCAATGAAGATAATGTCTCATTACTCCAAATAGATATTTTTTTTATATTCTTATATAAATTTTTTAAAATAAAATGATTTTCTGGAATTAAATATTCATCTGCTGCTGATTTATCAAAATTAGCAAATTCTTCATAAAAATATCTAGAAGATTGAGCAATTTCTTTTAAAGTATGATGACGATTTTTTAATAAAGTCAAAACAGATTCTAAATCAGGTCCATTTTTTAAATTAATCTTTTCATGATTCATATGATCTTTTAAAAGATTCGAAATATAACTTAACGGTAAATTATTAATGTAATATTTATTTAACCAAAAAAGTTTTTTCATACTTACAGCACTAGAAGACTTACTAATTTTTCTTAAATCAAATAATTCTTTCATTTCTGAAATACTAAAAATCTCTTGATTACCACAAGACCAACCTAAACGTATTACATAATTCAGTAAAGCTTCTGGTAAAAAACCATCTTTACAATATTCTAAAATGTTCAAAGCATCTTGTCTTTTAGAAAATTTATGTCCATCTTCATTAAAAATCATTGAAACATGAGCATAAATAGGTATTTTAGCATTTAAGGATTTTAAAATATTTATTTGACGAGGAGTATTATTAATATGATCTTCACCACGAATAACATGAGTTATATTCATATCTAAATCATCTATCACCACGCAAAAATTATATGTAGGAATTCCGTTAGAACGTTGAATTACAAGATCATCTAATTCTTCGTTTTGAAAAGTAATCTTACCTCTAATTTTATCTTCGAATGTTACTTGACCTGAAATCGGATTTTTAAATCGTACTACATAATTTTCATTAGCAATATAATTTCTATAATGTAAATTTCTACAAATTCCACTGTATCGTGGTTTTTTTCCTTTAGAAACTTGTCTTATTCGCTCATCTTCTAATTCTTTTACTGAACAAAAACATTTATAAGCATTACCTGATTCTAACATCATTTTAATAACTTCTTTATACCTTTCTAATCTTTTACTCTGGAAATAAGGACCTTCATCCCAATTTAATCCTAACCATTTTAATCCATATAAAATAGATTCAACGGATTTTGAATCAAAACGTTCAAAATCTGTATCTTCGATACGAAGAATGAATTTTCCATGATAGTGACGTGCAAATAACCAAGAATACAAAGCCGTACGAATACTACCAATATGTAAATTTCCAGTAGGACTAGGTGCAAAACGAGTTTTTACTTTCATAAGTTCCTTAACTAAAAATTTTATTTGATTCATATACTTCATATTACATTTTTTAAAATTCTATAGATTAATTTTATAAATATTAAATTATAGATAATTATTTAATCATAATGATTAAATTTACAACAAACAAATACTCTTTTAAAAAAAAAGATTGACTCTAATTTTCTTACCTTTACAATAACACTATAAAAATATTTAAAAGGTGATTAGCTCAGTTGGTAGAGCTCCTCCTTTACACGGAGGAAGTCGGCGGTTCGAGTCCGTCATCACCTACCAAAAAATATTAGGGTCGTTAGCTCAGTCGGTAGAGCAGTTGACTTTTAATCAATTGGTCGCAGGTTCAAATCCTGCACGACCCATAAAAAAACTTCTCTATTTAATTTTAATTAATAAATTAAGCTCTTTCTCATTCATCATTTTAACGTTTAATAGAGTTGCTCTCAAAATTTTATTATCACCCATCTTTTTCCCGCAAATCAAAAAATCCGTATTTTTAGAAACACTATTAGATAACCTAGCACCTAATTCAATTAATATTTCTGACAACTGACTACGTGAAAAAGAAATAAATTTTCCCGTCAAAACAACTCTTTTATTAAAAAAAAATTTATTTTTTAAATTTTTTTTACTATTTTCGAAAAAATCTATTTTTTTAGAAATATGATTAACTAATTCTCGATTTGAAAAAATTGCAAAATAATTAAATATATTACTAGCAACTTCCTTTCCTATACCATTTATCGATTCTAATTCCAACATTGTTGCATTAACTATTCTATCTAATTTTTGAAAATTGATAACTAGTTTTTTTGCCGTTACTTCACCTACAGAAGGAATCCCTAAAGCAAAAATTAAACGTTTTAAAGTAGTTTTTTTTATTTTTGAAATAGCATTAATAATATTTAAACTTTTTTTTTCTTTTATTTTTCTTAATTTTTGTAAATTACACTTTGTAAGATAAAAAATGTCTAAGGGATTCGTAACAATTTTTTTTTTATTAGTTCATTTATAATTTTCGGTCCTAAACCAGGTATATTTAATGCATTTTTTGAAAAAAAATGATGCAATGCTTTTTTTTTCTGAGCATTGCATGTCAAGCCAGCATGACAACGTATGATTTTATCTTCTTTATTTTCCATTAAACGTGAATTACATACTGGACAAAAAAGGGGAAAAATTATTTTTTTTTGATTTTCAAAATCTTTTTTCTTAATTACACTTACAATTTTAGGTATCACATCGCCAGAACGACAAATTGAAATAAAATCATCAATATGCAAATTTAATTTTTCAATCGTATTTTTATTATATAAAGAAGCTTTTTTAATAGTAACTCCTGATATACAAACAGGATCAAAATAAGCTACTGGTGTAATTATCCCTGTTCTACCAACTTGAAATTTTACATCACGTAATTTAGTAACTTTTTCTTTAGAAGGAAATTTAAATGCAATAGCCCATCTAGGGAATTTATTATTAGAACCTAATTTTTTTTGTAATTCAACTGAATCTATTTTTATAACAATCCCATCTATATCAAAGTTAAAAAAACAGCGTTTTCCTTCAATTTTTTTATAAAAATTAAATACTTCAACGTGATTTTTACAAATTAGCATTTCTTGATTAATTGGAAGACCCCATGTTGAAAAATGTATCAATCTTTGATAATGACTTCTCAAACATTCTATTCCTTCAAAAAAACCGTATCCATGACAAAAAAAGATTAACTTTCTTTTAGCAGTTACTTTAGGATTAATTTGACGTAAAGATCCTGCTGCTGCATTTCTAGGATTAGAAAAACATTTTTTCTTATCAAGAAATAATGTTTTATTTAATTCTAAAAAATCAGATTTTAACATAAAAACTTCACCTCGAACCTCTAATCTTCTAGGTATAGAAGTTCCTTTTAATTCTAATGGAATAGATTTTATAGTCTTTATATTATCTGTTATATTCTCTCCTATATAGCCATCTCCACGAGTTGCTGCACGAACTAAAATACCTTTTTCGTAAATTAAACTAACAGCTATACCATCAATTTTTAATTCACAACAAAAATTTATCAATTGACTTTTATCAAAATTTTTTTTAATTCTGTTTTCAAATTCTAAAAATCCATTTATATCAAATGTGTTTTCTAAAGATAACATAGGAGAAAAATGCACTACTTTTTTAAATTTTTCAATTAAGTTTGAACCTACTCTTTGAGTAGGAGAGTCAGAAGTAATAAATTCTTTATTTTTTAATTCTAAACTATACAATTGATTTAATAAATAATCATATTCTGCATCAGAAATAATAGGTTGATCTAAACTATGATAAAAATAATCGTATTTCAAAATTTTTTCACGTAATTCATCAATTTTCTTTTTAACTGATTTCATAATTATATTAGTTGTCTAATCAATAAAAATAAATATTTAATTATTACAAATTTTTTAAATTAATAATATTAATATTTTTTTATAGAATTTTTTATCATAATATAAAAAATCACCATTGATACACAACTGCTTAAGTAATTGAAAATATTAAGAACATTTTCGTTAAATAAATATTTAAATTTTAACAAAAATATTTCTTAAATATTAAATTAATTTTTATAAAAATTAATATTTAAAACAAAATAAAAAAAATTAAATTTTTTAAATTATTTATATTTTATATAAATAAACTGTTCTGATGAATATTAAAAAAAGTATAATGAAAAATCTAAAAAATCCTAATAAAGAACATTTAATAACATACTAAAAAATTTTAAATAAAAATAAAAATTAGTATTAAGGAATTCAGAAAAAATGAATAAAATATATGAAGATAATTCTTTCACTATTGGAAATACACCACTTGTTCGTTTAAACAATATAGGAAACGGAAACATTTTAGCAAAAATAGAATCTAGAAATCCAAGTTTTAGTGTGAAATGTAGAATTGGTGCTAATATGATATGGGACGCAGAAAAAAAGGGACGTTTAAATAAAAACATAGAAATAATTGAAGCAACTAGTGGTAATACAGGAATAGCTTTAGCATATGTTGCAGCGGCGAGAAATTATTCATTAACTCTTATAATGCCTGATTCTATGTCTATAGAAAGAAGAAAATTATTAAAATCTTTAGGTGCACATTTAATACTAACAAATGGAAAACACGGTATGAAAGGTGCTATATCTAAAGCAAATGAAATTGTATCTTTAAATACAAAACGTTATCTTTTATTAAAACAATTTGAAAATCCAGCCAATCCAGAAATACATCAAAAAACCACTGGTCCAGAAATTTGGAAAGACACCAAAGGCAATATAGACATATTAATTTCAGGCGTAGGTACAGGAGGAACTATTACAGGAATTACAAAATATATAAAAATAAAAGAAGGGAAAAAAGACTTAATTAGCGTTGCCGTTGAACCTTTAGAATCACCTGTAATTACACAATTTTTATCAGGAAAAAAAATAAAACCAGGATTACATAAAATACAAGGAATAGGAGCAGGTTTTATTCCTAAAAATTTAGATTTATCATTAATTGACAGAATCATTACAGTATCCAGCGAAGAAGCAATATTTAATGCTAAAAAAATAATGAAAAAGGAAGGAATATTATCAGGAATTTCTTCAGGTGCAGCTATAGCAGCGGCTTTAAAAATACAAAAAGAAAATGATTTTAAAAATAAAAATATAGTAGTTATATTACCTTCTTCAGGAGAGCGTTATTTAAGTACAGAGTTATTTTCTAGATCATTTAAAAATGAAAACAATTATTAAAAAAATAATACAACTTTTTTAATAAAAAAATAAATTAATTTTTATTATAAAAGTTGTATTTTAATATTTTAAATTAAAATTTATTTTAAAATATATTAACAATTATTCTATAAACTTAATATTATATAAGGAAAAAAAATGTTTCAAAAAGAAATTAAAATCAATGCATTACATGGTTTACATACTCGACCTGCAGCTGAATTTGTAAAGGAAGCAAAAAATTTTATCTCCGATATTCATATTATTTACCATGGAAAATCTGTTAACGCAAAAAGCTTATTTAAAATTCAAACTTTAGGTTTAGTGAAAGATAGCGTTATTATATTGTCAGCAGAAGGTGAAGATGAAAAAAAAGCTGTTGAACATTTATCTAAAATAATGACAGAACTAGAATAAATTATAATTGAAAATAATTTTTTTTATAAAAAATACCGGAGGTTTTACATTACTTCCGGATTTATTTTATAATAAATAAAATATATTCGCCTGACATTCTATTTTTTCCCTCTCTAAACAAATTTTATGGTTAAGGTAATGTTATGATTTCAGGCATTTTAGCATCACCCGGTATAGCTTTTGGCAATGTACTTTTATTAAAAAAAGAAGAAATTGTCATTAACCGGCAAAATATTTCTACTGAAAATATAAAAACAGAAATAAATAAGTTTTTTAACGGTAGAAAAAAATCAGTAAAACAACTAACAGAAATAAAAATAGCAACAGGCGAAAAATTTGGAAAGAAAAAAGAAGGTATCTTCGAAGGTCATATAATGCTTCTTGAAGACGAAGAACTGGAAAAAGAAATAATCAACTTAATAACAGAAAAAAAAATATCTGCTGCAGAAGCAACAAAATTCATTATTGAAGGACAAGCAAAAGCATTAGAAAAAATAAAAGACGAATATTTAAAAAACAGAGCAATTGATGTAAGAGATATTGGTTCTCGTTTACTAAAAAATATACTTAATATTAGTATTGTTGATTTAAATAATATAAAAAATCAAGTTATTTTAATTTCAAAAGATCTCACTCCTTCAGAAACAGCACAAATCAATTTAAAATATATTTTAGGATTTATTACAGATTTAGGCGGTCCAACTTCACATACATCCATTATGGCAAGATCACTTGAAATACCAGCTATTGTAGGTACTGTAAATATAACTAAAAAGGTAAAAAACAACGATTTCATTATTTTAGATTCTCTTAATAATGAAATTATTATCAATCCATCTGATCAAATAATAAATGAAAAAAAACAAGTTGAAAGAAAATATTTTTTTAAGAAAGAAAATTTAAAAAAATTAAGAAATTTATATGCAACTACTACTGATGGACACAATATTAAAATTGGATCTAATATTGGCAATATTCAAGATATTTATTCAGCAAAAAAAAATGGTGCAGAATGTATAGGTTTGTATAGAACAGAATTTTTATTTATGGGCAGAAATGCACTTCCTACTGAAAACGAACAATTTCAAGCATATAAAGAAATTGCAGAATCAATGGAAAACAAACCAGTCATTATCAGAACTATGGATATCGGTGGTGATAAAGATCTTCCGTACATGAATTTACCAAAAGAAGAAAATCCTTTTCTAGGATGGAGAGCTATACGTATTTCAATGGATCGTAAGGAAATTTTACATGCACAATTAAGAGCAATTCTTAGAGCTTCTGCATTTGGTAAAATTTATATTTTATTTCCTATGATTATATCGGTAGAAGAAATTAGAACATTAAAAATTGAAGTTCATAAATTGCAAATTCAGTTAAAAAAAGAGCATTTGGTATTCGATGAGAATATTAAAATTGGCATCATGATAGAAACTCCTGCATCAGCGATAATAGCAGATCATCTAATAAAAGAAGTTGATTTTTTTAGTATTGGTACTAATGATTTAACACAATATACCTTGGCAGTAGACAGAGGAAATGATTTAATTTCACATCTTTACAATCCTATAAGTCCCTCTGTTATACAACTAATTAAACAAGTTATTGATATATCACATTTACATGGAAAATGGACAGGTATGTGCGGAGAATTAGCAGGAGATGAACGCGTTACAACACTTTTGTTAGGGATGGGTTTAGATGAATTTAGTATGAGTTCAACAAGTATTCCTAAAATTAAAGAAATTATTCGTAAAACATCTTTTTCAAAATCTCAAGAATTAGCTAAAAAGGTATTAAAAGCAGCAACTACAAAAGAAATTTTAGATTTATTAAATAAATTCATTATTTAAGGATAGATGAAATTTTAAAAAAAATTTAATTTACAGAAGGACTTAGGAGATAAAAATGAGTTTCTTTTCTGGTTTTTTTAATAAAAAAAAATCTAAATATTCAAAAAAAATAGATATTTTAGCACCTTTATCAGGTGATATAATCAATATTGAAGATGTACCAGATGTTGTTTTTTCTAAAAAAATTGTAGGTGATGGAATAGCTATTAATCCTACAGGAAATAAAATCCTTGCACCAATAAACGGTACAATTGGAAAGATATTAAATAGTATGCATGCTTTTTCAATTATTTCAGAAGAAGGAGTAGAATTATTTGTGCATTTTGGCATTGATACAGTAAAATTAAGGGGAGAAGGTTTTAAACAAATAGCACAAGATAATCAAAAAGTAAAAATAGGAGATACTATAATCTTATTTGATTTAAATTTATTAAAAGAAAAAGCTCGTTCTATCTTAACCCCAGTTGTAATATCCAATATAGAAAAATTTAAAAACATAGAAAAGTCATCAGGTACAATTATTGCTGGAAAAACAATTATTATGTCTTTATATAATTGATTTTTAATATAAAAACGGTGCTATTATTTAGTACCGTTTTAACATCAAGGTGAGAAGTAAAAATGTTTTTTTTTCATAAGATAGTTATTCCTATTATTATAGGAATAATACAAGGAATAACAGAATTTTTTCCTGTTTCATCTACAGGACATATGATTATTTTTATTGATTGGTTAGACATAAAAAATAAAGATACTAAAATATTAGAAATATTTGTTCAACTTGGCTCTACTATATCAGTTTTTTTATTTTTTTATAAAAAAATAATACAAATATTGCAGTTACCAATGCAAAAGGAAAGTAATGAAAAAAAGAATATACATGTTCTTATTTCTATCTTGCCAACAATGTTTTTAGGATTAATTTTTTATAATAAAATTAAATCATTATTTAATCCTACAAATGTTATGTACGCATTAATATTAGGTGGATTTTTTTTAATCATCGCTGAAAAATTTAAACCAAAAAAACCAAAAACTAATTCTATTAAAGAGATAAATTTAGTACAATCACTAATTATTGGATGTTTTCAAACTTTATGTTTATACCCAGGATTTTCACGATCTGGAGCTAGTATAGCAATTGCTACATTGTTAGGTTTCAAACGTTCTGTTGCAGTAAATTTTTCTTTTATCATTTCAATTCCATTAATAGCAGGAGCATCAGTTTTAGATTTAATAAAAAATATTCAAAACGTTAATATGTTAAATATTCCATATTTATTTAGTGGATTTACTATATCGTTTATTATTTCTTTTTTACTCATAAAAAAATTTATTACTATACTTAATAAGGTATCATTGACTTTTTTTGGAATTTATCGCTTTCTCATCGCAGGAATAATTTATTTTATATAAAAAAATTTACTCTTTAAAAAAAAAACATTTTTTTTTCATACGCCAAAATTTAAGTTTGTTAACTCTTAATTTATTCAATTCATTTTTAATCTGATATCCTTTGAAACCTTGATTTAAAATTTTTTTAACAGAAATATCTTTAATAATAAAAAAACATTTTTTTAAAAAACCAGTTTTTAACTTAGAATTATCTATTTTATTTTGATGATAAAATAAATTAAAATCACATAAAAAGGATAATTTATAAATTCGATCTGGTTTACGCCAAGCATCAATTTTTGAAAACATCTTGATAATGTTACTAGAAGATTGATAATGAATTGAACTCAAAAATACACAAAAACCAGTATTTAAAACAGCTAATTCTTCAATGTGTGATGGAATGTTACAACGCTTACATAATTTCTTTACAAGTTTAGCAGAATCATCATCATAATTTTCTTTCGTAGAAGAAAAATCAATTTTTTCAGACAAAAATTGGCATAGATAAGAAAATCGTATAGAAACATCTTTAGTTAAAGTAGATATCTTAGATAAACCTATTGAAAGAAAAGAAATACTGTAAAAATTTGTAAAAAGTATAGAAAAAAATGTTCTTCTTTCATATAGAAAAAAAATTTCTGGAAAAATAAAATTTAATGCTTTACAGGCATGTAAAATTTGAAAATAAACATGAGGATTTAGAGTTTTAAAAGCTTTTTCAGTTTCATTCCAAATTCTATTTTTAGTTAAATATAAAAGTTCATTTTTTTTTACCATTTTACACATTAAAATCATAGTATCTTTATCAATATGAAAACCTAAATGCATCAAATTAGCTGCAAACCTTGCTGTACGTAAAATACGTAATGGATCTTCCGTAAAAGACTCTGAAACATGACGCAATAATCTAAGATTTAGATCTTTTCTACCTTGAAAAGGATCAATATAATTACCGTTTTCATCTTGAGCAATAGCATTAATTGTCAAATCACGTCTAATTAAGTCTTCTTCTAGAGTAACATCAGAACTAAATTCAGTATGAAAACCGGTATATCCTCTACCAGATTTTCTTTCTTTTCTTGCTAATGAATATTCTTCATGTGTTTCTGGATGTAAAAAAACAGGAAAATCTTTTCCTACTTGTTGAAAATTTTTTTTTAATAATATTTCCTTTGTACCTCCTACTATTACCCAATCTCTATCTTTAATAGGTAAGTTTAATAAACTGTCACGAACAGCCCCTCCTACTAAATATACTTTCATAAAAATTTTCTCATACTAAAAAGTAAAATTCTATTCTATAATAGAAAAAATAAAATATATTAAATAATTATTTATAATTTTATAAAATAAAATCTTGTAATAATTTTTTATATAATATATAAAAAAAATTAAATAATTTTTAAGATTAGAATTTTGTAAAATAATTAAAAAAATACTCATTTTTTTAAGACACTATATATTTTTAAAAATAAAAATTAATAATTTCATATAATTTAAAGAGAATTTCATGAAAAAAAAATTAATTAATTTTAAAAACGCACTTGTTCTTGTTGTTGGAGATCTTATATTAGATTGCTACTGGTACAGTAAAAATTACTATGTAGTATTAGAAGAATCACTACCAATTGCATCAATTAACAAAATAAAAAAACAACCAGGTGGAGCAGCAAACGTTGCTAAAAATATCGCTGAAATTGGAGGAAATTCTAAAATTATTGGTTTTATTGGTATGGATTATGAAGGGTTAACATTAAAAAAACTTCTTAATCATACCAGAATTTATCCTGATTTAATCAGTATAAAAAAAAATAAAACAATCACAAAAATTAGAATTTTATCAGAAAAAAAACAATTAATTAGATTAGATTTTCAAGAAAAATATATTTCAAAAAAATTTAATTTATTATATGAAAAAATTATTAGTTCATTAACGTACTATAAAGTTTTAGTACTTTCGGATTATGCAAAAGGCACATTAGTTAATGTAAAAAAAATTATCACTTTAGCAAAAAAAATGTCTATTCCTATACTTATAGATCCAAAGGGATTAGATTTTAAAAAATATTCCGGTGCAACTTTATTAACACCAAATCTTTCTGAATTTGAACAAATAGTAGGTAAATGTCATCAAGAAAAACAAATATTACAACGAGGAATTAAATTAGTATCTGAATTAAATCTATCGGCATTATTAGTCACTCGTTCGAAAAATGGTATGACTTTATTTCAACCTGAAAAACAACCTATACATTTTCCAGCTTTATCTAAAACAGCATCGGACGTAACAGGTGCAGGAGATACTGTAATTTCAATAATAGCTTCTTCTTTAGCTACAGGATATTCGTTAGAAGAAGCTTGCTTCTACGCAAATGTAGGAGCCAGTATAGTAATACAAAAGATAGGTACTGAAACACTAACAATCAATCAATTAAATACAGTCTTAAACATTTAATAATATATTTTTTAAATTAATAAAATTTAATTAAATTTTATTAAATTTTTTTTATATTAAAGAACAATTAAAAAATTTTTAAAATACTTTTATATCTAAATATTATTTGTAATACTTAGGTATAAAATAAGATATACAATAATCAAAACTATACATTTCTAGATTGCTCTTAAATTTTATTCGATATATAATAAAATAATTTACAATATTTAATTTAATATTATTCAATTTTCAAGAATTTTTATTTGTTTAATAATTTAAGAAGGTTTTCAAAATGAATCAAACACTGCTTTCTGAATTTGGAAACCCTATAGAACGAGTTAAAAAAGCTATATCTGCTTTACAATTAGGTGAGGGGATTATTATATTAGATGATGAAAAACGTGAAAATGAGGGAGATCTTGTTTTTTCATCTGAAACAATGACAGTCGAACAGATGGCTTTAACAATTAGATATGGTAGTGGTATAGTATGTTTATGTATAACAGAATCTAAACGTAAAAAATTAAACTTACCTATGATGGTTAAACATAATACTAGTACTTATCGTACTGGATTTACAGTAACAATAGAAGCCTCAAAAGGTGTTTCCACTGGTGTATCAGCGAAAGATCGATTAACTACTATAAAAACTGCTACAGCAGATGATGCTCAACCTAGTGACTTAAATAGACCAGGACATGTATTTCCTCTTAGAGCAAATGGAGGCGGGATTTTAGCACGAGCAGGACATACAGAAGCAGCTATCGAAATAGTATCGCTTGCAGGTTTTAAACCATATGGAGTAATTTGTGAACTAACAAACAAAGATGGATCAATGTCTCGAACACCTGAAATTATAAAATTTTCAAAATCTAAAAAAATGAAAATATTAACTATTAAAGACTTAATTCTCTATGTTCAAAATAAAAAATAAAAAATTTTATAAAAAAAAGAAATTGTTAAACACTAATATTTATTAAATATAAGATAACTTATCTATAGACCATTTTGGTTTCACAATTATCTCCAATTGAGAAACGCTTGCTTCTTTATAACGTAGAGATCCAAGATAGGCAATCATGGCACCATTATCTGTACAAAATTTTAATGAAGAATAAAAAACTTTTCCATGAAAAACGTTTTCCATCATGTCTTTCGATCTTTTGCGTAATACAGTATTTGCACTGACACCGCCTGCTATAACTAAACGTTTCCATCCTTTCTTGTATAACGCTTTTTTAGTTTTAATTAATAGTACATCAATTACTGCATCTTCAAAAGCTCTTGCAATATTAGCTTTTTGTTGAATATTTAAAGTATTATTACTAATAACTTTAGAAGTAAAAGTTTTTAAACCTGAAAAACTAAAATTTAAGCTTGAATGATGTATCATAGGTCGAGGAAAATAAAAATAATTTTTTATTCCCTGAGCAGCTAAACTAGATAGTTCACGTCCACTCGGATATTTCAATCCTAACATTTTTGATACTTTATCAAAAGCTTCACCTGCTGCATCATCTAAAGAATTTCCTAATATTTCATATTTTCCTAATTCATAAGCAGCGATTATTTGTGTATGTTTTCCGGAAACTAACAATGCGATAAATGGAAATTGCATTGACTTATACTCTAACATTGGTGATAATAAATGCGCTTCCATATGATTAACAGGTAAAACAGGAATATTTAAAGAAAAACCTAAAGAACATGCAAATGTAGCACCAACTAATAAAGAACCAGCTAAACCAGGTCCCGCAGTATATGCAATAAGATCAATTTCCTTCATAATATTTTTTTCTTTAAAAATTTTATCTAATAAAAAAATTATTTTCCTTGTATGTTCACGAGATGCTAATTCTGGAATAATACCTCCATAATTAGCATGTATTTTTTTTTGACTATGTAATTCATTAATTAACAAACCTTTAGAAACATCATAAATAGCTATACCAGTATCATCACAGGATGTTTCAATACCTAAAACTTTCATTTTTTTTCATACACCTATAAAATTAATTTAAAATCATTAACACTGCTGAAGTTAGATACTATTAAAAATCATTTATTTACTAAGTTTTTAAGAAAAATTAAAAAATTAAAATAAAAGATAATGGTACTTTACAAAATAATCTTAATTAAGATAGGATCTATCTTATAATTCAAAAAATATTGATTATTAATTTTTACACTTATCAAAAATAAATAATAGAGGTAAAATCTAAATGCCAATAATAAAAGTACGTGAAAATGAACCTTTTGATGTAGCACTTCGCCGTTTTAAAAGATCTTGTGAAAAAGCTGGTATTTTAGCTGAAATTCGAAGAAGAGAATTTTACGAGAAACCCACTACTGAACGAAAACGTGCTAAAGCTTCTGCTATTAAACGTCTTGCAAAAAAGCTTACACGAGAAAATGCAAGACGTATTCGTATGTACTAAGATATTTCTTAAAAATAAAAAAATTAAAAAACCGTTCTTTACTTAAGAACGGAATTTTATTCTACCATATAAAAATATATGTCTGGAAAAATACCTAAATATTTCATTAATGAACTATTATTTCGAACTAATATCGTTGAACTTATAGAGACACGAATAAAGTTAAAAAAAAATGGTAAAAATTATCAAACTCATTGTCCTTTCCACAATGATAAAACTCCATCCTTTACTGTAAGTTACGAAAAACAATTTTATTATTGTTTTGGATGCAGTGCGCATGGCAATGCAATTGATTTTTTAATCAACTACGACAATTTAAATTTTGTAGAAAGTATTGAAGAACTTGCTACAATTCAT
Source organism: Buchnera aphidicola str. Sg (Schizaphis graminum) (assembly GCF_000007365.1). NCBI lineage: Bacteria > Pseudomonadati > Pseudomonadota > Gammaproteobacteria > Enterobacterales > Erwiniaceae > Buchnera > Buchnera aphidicola. Next base: position 62,475 of record NC_004061.1, on the reverse strand, counting down.
AGTATTGAGATTCCATTTGATAAAAAAGGTACAATTGAAAAAAAAATCTATCTAAAAAAACAAAAATTATACTTTTTAATGGATAAAATGTCTAAATTATATCAAAAAAATATTATTTTTACTAATTCAGCAAACAAATATTTAACTGAAAGAGGAATTAATAAAAATATGATTGATTTTTTTTGTATTGGATTTTCAAGTAATAAATGGGATTTATTTTCTAAACAATTCAATATAAAAAAAGATTTTGAGAAAGATTTATTACATTATAAAATAATTTCTACTAATAAAAACGGATATATATATGATACTTTTCAAGGACGTATCGTTTTTCCTATACATGATCAACATGGAAGAATTATAAGTTTTGGAGGACGTTCAATAACAAATAATATTTTGCCAAAATATCTTAATTCACATGAAAATGATATTTTCCATAAAGGAAAACAAATTTATGGATTATATCAAGTTAAAAAAAAACATTCCAAACCAAAATATCTACTAGTTGTAGAAGGATATATAGATGTTATCATGTTAACACAATATAACATTGAATATGTAGTGTCATCATTAGGCACATCTATAACAAAAGAACACATACAAATACTTTTTCGTCATACTAATACAGTCATATATTGTTATGATGGTGATGATGCAGGAAGAAATGCCTCTTGGAGGACTTTAAAAATTGCATTACCATATATATCTGACAAAAAAAATATAAAATTTATAATATTACCTAATAATGAAGATCCTGATACAATTATAAAAAAAGAAGGCCAAAAAAAATTTCAATTACGAATTGACAACGCTCTTACTATGTCAAAATTTTTTTTTAAAAATATTTTAAAAAACGTTGACTTGTCATCTGATGATGATAAGTTTCACCTTAGTGTACGTGCTTTACCTTTAATAAATTGCATATCTAGTGATACAATAAGGATTTACTTGAGACAAATATTAGCCAGAACAATAGGGATTGTAGATGACTATCAATTTGAAAAATTTTTATACGAAAAAGAAAGAAAAAAGAAAAGTTTACAGTTTCAAATTAAACATACTCCTATGCGAACTCTTATAGGTTTACTTATTCAAAATCCTAATTTAGCAAGATTAGTACCTTCAACAAAAAAATTTGAAAATGAAAAAATACAAGGACTTCCTATTTTTTTAGAAATTTTAAAAACATGTTCTGATAATCCCAATTTTAATACAGGTCAATTATTAGAGTTTTACAGATATAGTAAAATAATTAATATTTTAAAAATTTTATCTAAATGGGATCATATGATAATTAAAGAAAAAATTCAAAATATGTTTTTAGATTTATTAAAAAATACATATAGTAAAATTCTAGAAAAAAGACAAGAAAAATTAATTGCAAAAGAAAGAATTCAAGGATTAACAATAGACGAAAAAAAAGAGATCTGGTCTATTAATAAAAAGCTATCAAAAAAATAGTTTTTTTATATAAAAAGAATTTTAAATATCAATTAAAAAATAAATTATTATTCATTTATTGACTAAAAAGTCAATTAATATTCATTATATCAACAAAATTTGGATATTTTCCTATGGAGCATAACCCAAAGTCACAACTTAAGCTGCTTGTTACGCATGGTAAGGAGCAAGGGTATTTAACCTATGCCGAAGTTAATGATCATCTACCAGAAGAAATTATTGATTCTGAACAAATCGATGACATTATTCAGATGATTAATGATATGGGAATTCAAGTTGTAGAAGAAGCACCCGACGCAGACGATTTAATTTTGAATGAAATAAATACAGATACAGACGAAGATGCAGTGGAAGCTGCTACACAAGTTTTATCAAGTGTTGAATCTGAATTAGGAAGAACTACTGATCCTGTTCGCATGTACATGCGAGAAATGGGAACTGTTGAATTACTAACAAGAGAGGGTGAAATTGATATAGCTAAACGCATTGAAGAAGGCATTAATCAAGTTCAATCTTCCGTATCAGAATATCCAGAAGCTATTACTTATCTTTTAGAACAATATGATCGAATTAAAACTGGTCAAATACGATTATCTGATATAATAACAGGATTTGTGGATCCAAATGCAGAAGAAATTTTTTCTCATTCTACCTCAGCAATTCACATTGGTTCTGAAATTTTAGATAATATAACAAATGATAGTAATGAAAACGAAGATGAAAACGAAGATGAAAACGAAGATGAAGATGAAAATAGCATTGACCCAGAACTAGCTAATGAAAAATTTAGAGAATTGAGAAAACAATATACTAATACAAGCAATACAATTAAAAATAAAAATAGAAATCATCAAGATTCATTGTTAGAAATTTATAATCTTTCAGAAATTTTTAAACAATTTAGGTTAGTTCCAAAACAATTTGATCACTTAGTTAATAACATGCGTAATATGATGAACAGAGTTAGAAAACAAGAAAGAAAAATTATGAAACTATGTATTGAAGAATGCAAAATCCCTAAAAAAATTTTCTTAAAAATTTTTTCAGGAAAAGAAACTGATCAAAATTGGTTTAAAAAAGAACAAAGTTCAAATCAATCTTGGTCTAAAAAATTAGAAGAAATCAAAGAAAAAGTTTTTTCTAGCATGAAAAAATTAAAACAAATAGAAAAAGAAACTGGTTTAACAATCGAGCAAGTTAAAGATATTAACAAAAGAATGTCTATTGGAGAAGCAAAAGCAAAAAGAGCAAAAAAAGAAATGGTCGAAGCTAATTTAAGATTAGTAATTTCTATTGCAAAAAAATATACTAACAGAGGACTTCAGTTTTTAGACTTAATTCAAGAAGGTAATATTGGCCTTATGAAAGCAGTAGATAAATTTGAATATCGTCGAGGATACAAGTTTTCAACTTACGCAACTTGGTGGATCAGACAAGCAATTACTCGTTCTATCGCAGATCAAGCACGAACTATTCGAATCCCCGTACACATGATAGAAACGATTAATAAACTTAATCGTATTTCTAGACAAATGCTTCAAGAAATAGGACGTGAACCAACTCCAGAAGAACTTTCTGAAAAAATGTTAATTCCTGAAGATAAGATTAGAAAAGTTTTAAAAATAGCTAAAGAACCAATATCTATGGAAACACCTATTGGAGACGATGATGATTCACATTTAGGTGATTTTATAGAAGATACTACATTAGAACTACCTCTTGATTCAGCTACATCTGAAAGTCTAAGATCAGCAACACATGATGTTTTATCAGGTCTTACAGCTCGTGAAGCAAAGGTACTTCGCATGCGTTTTGGAATTGACATGAATACTGATCATACTTTAGAAGAAGTCGGAAAGCAATTTGATGTAACTCGAGAAAGAATAAGACAAATAGAAGCAAAAGCATTAAGAAAACTTCGTCATCCAAGCAGATCAGAGGTACTACGTAGTTTTTTAGACGATTAGCAATGAAAAAAAGATATATAATATTGTAGAAAATAAAACTTCTGTACCAAAAAAATAGTAATACATACATTATGTTTTTAAGAAAAAAACAGGAGTTTTAATTTCAAAATAATATATATAAATTAAATACCTTCTCCATATTACAAATATTTTAAATTACGTATTAAATTATTTTTTTTCTTTTTGAAAAAGATTTTTATTACTATTTTTAATTTTTTTTATAATTTTAGCAGGAACACCCACAACCGTAACAAATGGAGGAATATTTTTTAAAACTATAGATCCAGCACCTACTTTTACTCCCTGACCAACTTCAATATTACCTAATATTTTTGCTCCAGCTCCTATAGTGACGTTTTTTCTAATTATAGGATGCCTATTTTTACCGGTATTACTACCTGTTCCACCTAAAGTTACGGAATGAAAAATCGATACATCATTTTCTATTATTACACCTTCTCCAATAACAATACCAGTTGCATGATCTAACATAATTCCAGAACCAATAGAAGCAGCAGGATGAATGTCTACTGAAAAAACAGTCGATATTCTACTTTGTAAGTATGCAGATAACTCATATCTTTTAATATTCCAAAGATAATGACTTAGTCTATACGCTTCTAAAGCATGGAAACCTTTTAAATACAAAAGAGGAGTTAAATAATGTTTTACAACTGGATCACGTTGTGATGCTGCTTTTATATCTTTAACTACCGAATTAATTATAGATATATTATTTGCATATATTTTATTAAAAATATTGTATATATCTTTTTCAGATATCATTGATGTTGATAATTTATCAGATAATATACAACTTAAAGAATGACTTAATTTTTTATGATTTAATATACTTTTTTGATAAAAATTTGATAAAATTGGCTCTTTTTTTAATATTTTTTGAGCTTTGTGTTTTATCATATTCCATAATTCTAACTCTTCTAAAGAACACATAACTCTACCTTTAAAACAATATCTAAACTAGATTAATGTTATCTATCAAAATAACAAAAATTAAATATTTTCTTTCTGATAAAAATTATTTCTTTTAGATTTTAAATTTTTACAAAAAATATCATCAAAATCAATAGGTGAAAGATTTAATTGTGGAAAACTACCATAAGATACTAAACTAGATATGCATGTTCTAGCATAAGGAAATAAAATATTTGGACAATAAGATCCTAAACAATGTTTTAATTCTTGTTCATCTAAACAAGAAATAAAAAAAATTCCTACTTGATGAACGTCACATAAAAAAACTAAATTTTCCTCACTTTTTACTATTACTCTTACTTGTAAATTAGTTTCAAAAATATTTGGCTTTAATTTTTTAGAAACTGTACTTAAATTAAACTTTATTTCAGGATCCCATTTTTTATGAAAAATATTTGGAGTATTCGGAGCTTCAAAAGAAGCGTCTCTTATATAAATCCTTTGAATTTCAAAAGATTTTTTTTTTAATTTTTCTTCTGACATATTTTATCCATTAAAATTAATAAAATTTGTATTTAAATATTTAAAAACTAGATTTTAAATCTTAATTTTAATAGTTTATTTTAAAAAAATATTTTTTTTAAAAGTAGTAGGTAAATTTTCTGAATTCCAAGAATTCATCCCGTTTTTTAAAAAATAAACTTTATCTAATCCATATTTAGTAAATTTTTTAATATATTTATTATACTCTAATGAATCTATTATAAGAATAATAGGAACAGATCTAGACAAACTTAATTTTTTTATCGTTTTTCGGCAAATATTGTTAAATGGAATATTTATAGCATTAATGATATGACCAGAATCATACAATTCAACAGATCGTGTATCAACTATAATGGCTTTTTTTTGATTTATTAAATTTATTGCATGAAAGTTATTAATAATTTTAGATTTTAAAAACATATTTTTAGTACTTAAAAAAAATATTAAAATAAGAAAAAACAACCATATTAAACTAAGTACTAAATTATTAGAAATAAAAAATAATGCATCTTGCATATAATAAAAATCCTATTTTTCATCGCTTAAAAAAATTTTATATAAAATAAATTTTAATTACGGCATTTAAAAAAAATTTAAATGCCTTATAAAATTTAAAAATAAAAAACTTCAATTAAAAATTAATCTTTTATAAAATATTTAATCTTTCTTTTTCTTTAAAAATCTCTTTACGTATCTCATTTGGTGCTACTCCACCTTTAGAAGAACGTTTTTCAAGACATGCTTCTAGCGTAATATTTTTATATATATCATCAGTAATAAGGGCACTATAACTTTGAAATATCGAGAGATCTAAATCATTCAAAGATTTGTTTTCCTTAATAGCTCGAAGCACTAATTTACCTGATACATGATGTGCTTCACGAAAAGTCATACCTTTTTTTACTAAATAATCTGCAATTTCCGTGGCATTAGAATAACCTTTTTCTGCAGCTTTACGACACGATAAACGATTTAATTTTATGTTTTTTAAAACTAAACTAGCTATCAACAAAGAATCATTCCAAGTTTTAAGAGAATCAAATAGACCTTCTTTATCTTCTTGAAGATCTTTATTATAAGATAAGGGAAGAGATTTTAAAACCACTAAAATAGAGACTAAAGCACCATGAACACGACCACATTTAGCACGTATAAGCTCTAATGCATCTGGATTTTTTTTTTGCGGCATTAAAGACGATCCAGATGTAATAGAATCAGATAATTCAATAAAATTAGCTTCACTAGAGTTAAAAAAAATTAAATCTTCAGAGAAACGAGATAAATGAGTCATACTAATTGAAGAAGCTGATAGCAATTCTATAAGATAATCTCTATCAGAAACACTATCAAGTGCATTATTAGTTTCCGAACTAAAACCCATTGATATAGCAAGTTTTTTCCTATTAATATTCCATGCAGTTCCAGATAGAGCACCTGAACCTAATGGACTGATATCTAATCTTTTTAAAATATCTTTTAAACGACTAACATCACGTTTAAACATTTGTACGTAAGCTAAACACCAATAAGAAAAAGTGATCGGTTGAGCACGCTGCAAATGAGTATATCCTGGCATTATGACGTCATCATTTAATTCAGCAACAAAAATAAAATTTTTTTGTAAATTAATAATACTGTCTAATAAAACAAAAATTTTTCTTTTACACCACAATTTTAAATCAGTAGTAATTTGATCATTTCTACTACGACCAGTATGCAATTTTTTACCTAATTCACCTATTTTTTTAATAAGATTAGCTTCTATCCAACTATGAATATCTTCGTAGTCACTTTCAAGAATTTTTTTTGAATTATTATAAATTTCTTCTTTTAAAGAAATTAGTGCAGACTCTATTTTTTTTTGCTCTTCCTGAGTGAGAACTCCAACTTCAACAAGAGATTTAGACCAAGCAATAGATGCAAATATATCCTCTTTAACTAAAATATAATCAAAAGGTAAAGAGGCATTAAATTTTTTAAATGTTTCATTAGATTCATCAAGGAATCTTCCACCCCAAAGCGACATATATTTTCTCTATAAGAATGATTTAAAAATATTTATGTTTTTATTTTAACTTGTTTTGAGCTCGTATTCTAGAAGAAAGAGAAAAAAGACGAATAAAACCTTCAGCATCAGAATGCTTATAAACTTCATCTTCACCAAAAGTTGCATATTCTTTAGAATATAAAGAATTCGAAGATTTTTTTTGTACAGGAATTACACTGCCTTTATACAATTTTAATACAACTTCGCCATTAACTTCAGAAGATAAAGAATCTGCAGAAGCTTGTAAAGATTTACGAATAGGAGTAAACCAACGTCCATCGTAAACTACAGACGACATTTCTAAACCAATTTTTTCTCGCCATTTAAAACTTTCTCGATCAAATACTAATTGCTCAATTGCTCTGAGTGCTATGTGCATAATAGTACCACCCGGAGTTTCATAGCAACCTCTAGATTTAATTCCAACGAGTCTATTTTCAACAATGTCAATTCTTCCTATAGCGTGTTTAGAACCAATTTTGTTTAATTTTTCTATACATTTTAAAGGAGTTAAAAACTCATTATTAACAGATACAACAGATCCATTTTTTACAATTAAAGAAATATATTCTGGTTGTTCTGGAGCATCTTCTAGTTCTACTGTCCAATTCCAACAATCTGCATTCGGTTTATTCCAAAGATCTTCAAGTAAACCTCCTTCTGTAGAAATATGCAAAGAATTCTCATCTCTGCTGTAAATTTTCTCTAAAGTCGCTGATGTTGGAATATTTTTTTCACGCAAATATTCTAACAGTGATTCTCTTGAATTAAGATTCCATTCGCGCCATGGAGCAATCACTTTCATATAAGGAGCTAATGCTGCATAAGCTATCTCAAAACGAACTTGATCATTACCCTTCCCAGTAGCGCCATGACATAAAAATTTTGCTCCAATACTCGAAGCGAATTCTACTTGTTTTTTAGCAATAATAGGTCTAGCTATTGCTGTACCTAATAAATAATTTCCTTCATATAAAGAACCTGTTTTTAAAACTGGATATACGTAATCTTTTATAAATTCCTCTTTTAAATCAAAAACACGGCAATCAATTGCACCAGATTGCAGTGCTTTTTTTTCAATACCATTTAAATCTTTTTTTGATTGACCTATATCAGCTACAAAAGCCACAACATCAACATGATAATTTTCTTTCAACCAAGGGATGATGGCTGAAGTATCTAAACCACCAGAATATGCTAACACCACTTTTTTAAAATTATTCATAATATTTTTACAACCTATTATAATCAGACTATACTAAAACTCGAGTACCAATATTGATACCATTAAATAATAATTTAAGTTGATCTGTATTTTGCCAACTAGCAATATCTATAGAACGTTGTAATACCCGAGCTGCTTCTAAAGCTGCATTCACCTTAACGATCATACCATTAGTAATAATACCCTGAGATATTAATTTTTTAGCTTGAAGGTAATTTATTTCTGAAATTCTTTGACCTTTACCATCTAATATTGAACTTATATCAGATAATAAAATCAAATTTGCTTTTAAGGTAGTAGCCAAAGCCGTGGCTGCTAAATCTGCATTAACATTCATTAATAAACCATCATCTGTAATACCTATAGAACTAATGATTGGTAAAATGCCTTGTTCGCATAATTTTGTTAAAAAAAGAGGAGAACCTGGTTTAGCTTTTCCAACGTGCCCTAAATCCTGATCTAATTTTTCTACATTAACACTTTTTCCATCTGCTAAACACAAACCAACAGCATTTATTTTATATTTTAATGCCCATGAAAGCAGAATTTTGTTAGCTGTTCCTGCTAACGCACCTGTAATAACATTAATATGTTCAGATTGAGTGATTCGCAAACCATTTTTTTTCTCAATAGGCAATGATAATTTATTCATTAAATCATCTATTAAGCGTCCTCCTCCATGAATTATTAAAATATGTCGTTTATTAGATTTTTGATAATCAAGAAGCGCTTTAAACAAACGCATCATTGCATTATCACTTTCTAAAAGAACTCCACCTAATTTAATAACCAAAGGACTCATCATCAAAAAATACCTCATTTAAATAATTGATTCAATTTCAGAAAATCCAAAACGAATATTAAAACATTGTATAGCTTGTGCAGCTGCACCTTTCAATAAATTATCTTCAGCAGCTATAATAACGATATATTTATCTTGGATGATAAATCCAATATCACAAAAAGGTAATTTTACCACAGCTTTAATACTAGGAAAATTTTTTTCATATACTCGAATTAATGGTTTTTCTTTATAAACTGTATTATATAAATTATAAATATCCTGGAATGTAAAATTACATTTTAACTTACATGTAATACTAGCAAGAATTCCACGTGAAAAGGAACCTAAATGAGGAATAAAAATCACTGGGATACCTAAATGCTCTATAATTTCAGGAGTATGACGATGAGTAAAAACATTATATGGATGCAAACTAACTTCACAAAAACTATTAGTAATATTAGCTTTTCTACCAGCTCCGCTAACACCACTTATAGCATTAATAATTGGAATAAATTCATCATTTAAAAAATTTTCTTTTATAAGAGGTTTTAATGCCAATTGTATACACGTTGCGTAACATCCTGGAACAGCAATTAATTCAGCTTTTTTAATTTCTTGCTTATTCCATTCAGCCAATCCATATACAGATCGTTTTAAGATATCTTGATGTTGATGAGAAAAACCATAATACTTTAAATAAGTATCAGTGTTTTTAACTCTATAAGCACCAGATAAATCAAAAACAACACAATTAAGAGATAAAAAAAAGGGCACAAGAGAGTAACTAACGTGATGATCAGTAGCTAAAAAAACAGCATCAATATCTTTTTCAATTAAAGTATCATAGTTGATTGCTTCAAATGGTAAATCTATAATATTTTTAAATTCTTGATGTAATTCTGAAAATAATTTACCTATATGAGAACTATTTTCTGAAACAAAAATTTTTTTAATTTTAGAAAACATATGACGGTTAATATAATTAACTAATTCCGCACCAGAATATCCACTAGCACCAACAATTAACACATTCAACATAAATTAATAAACCTTAAAAAAATAAAAATATTAAAAAAAAGAATCAGTTAATTAAAATAAATTCTATTAATTATTAAATTTTATTGATATTTTTTATTTTATATTTAAAATACATCATAATCATAAAAAAATTTAATAAATTACCTAAATAACATTACTTTAAATGATAAGAAAAATACCTTCTTTTATTAAAATATATGAATCATTAATTAAAATACCTACTATTAGTAGTCTAAACAACAAGCTTGATCAAAGTAATAAAGTTTTAATTGATCTATTATCTAATTATTTTTCTGAATTGAATTTTTTGATAAACATAAAAAATATTCCAAATACAAATAAATTCAATATGTTAGCCTCTTTTGGAGATGGAAAGGGAGGTATTTTATTTTCTGGACATACAGATACTGTTGACTTTGATGAACACTTATGGACAAAAGATCCTTTTAAACTAACTGAGAAAAATAATAAATTATATGGATTAGGTACAGTAGATATGAAAGGTTTTTTTGCTTTTATACTAGATGCTCTATGTTCGATAAACATAAAAAGTATAAAAAAACCAATTTATATTCTTGCAACTGCCAACGAAGAAACTGATATGTCAGGAGCGAGATATTTTATTCAATCTTCAAGTATAAAACCAGATTTTATTATTATTGGAGAACCGACATCTTTAAAATTAGTAAAAGCACATAAGGGGCACGTCTCTTATTCTATTGATGTTGTCGGTAATACTGGTCACTCAAGCAATCCTGCTAATGGTATTAACAGTATTGAAATTATGCATTTAGTTATAAAAAAACTACTTAAATTGAAAATTTATTTAAGAGAAAAATATTTTCATAAAGACTTTTCTATTGGATATCCTACTATGAATTTTTCTTCTATAAATGGAGGTAATGCAATTAATAGAATTTGTGCATTGTGCAACTTAAAATTTGAAATACGACCGACACCGGGATTGACTTTAACACAAATTGAAATTCTAATTCAAGAAATGTTACAAGCAATTTTTAAAAAATGGCCAAATCGCATTTTTTTAAAAAATCTTTTTTTTTCTGTACCTCCATACGAGTTTCCTAAAGAAAAAAAAATCATTAAAAAAATAGAAAACTCATGTCAATTAAAACCAACAACAGCTAATTATTGTACTGAAGCACCTTTTCTTGGCAAAATTGGACCAACTTTAATACTAGGACCAGGTTCTATTCAACAAGCACATAATGCAGATGAATATTTAGATTGTTCTTTTATTAAACCTACTAAAAAAATAATAAGAAAATTAATAAAAAACTTTTGTTATTAAATAATATTTAAAAAAAATGATTTCTTTGATTATTATAAACCAAACATATGACATATAGAATATATTACATCTGATTTATTTAAAGTATAAAAATGAAAATTTTTTACTCCTTCATATAATAACGTTTTTACAATATTTATAACTATGTTTGAACCTATAATTTTCTGAGTTTCTAAATCTTCATCTAATCCGTTAAACATTTCAAACATCCATTTAGGAATACTCACATTAGTCATACTAGAAAATTTTTTTAGTTGTTCAAAATTATAAATTGGTAGTATACCAGGTATAATTTCAATATTTATATTATTTTTTATACAGTTATCACGAAAACGTAAATAACTTTCAACATTAAAAAAAAACTGAGTAATTGCTCTATTTGCACCAGCATCAGCTTTCTTTTTTAAATTTAAAATATCAGATTGAGCATTTTTTGATTCTGGATGTATTTCTGGATAAGCAGCTACAGAAATATCAAAATCAGCAATTTTCTTCAATAATACAACTAAATCTAAAGCATATATTTTATGTTGATATGATTTGTTTGGCACGTCTCCTCTTAAAGCAACTATACTTCTAATACCATTTTCCCAATAAAATTTTGCTATTTCTTTTAATTCACTTAATGAAGCATCTACACAAGTCAGATGAGGAGCTGTTGTAATACCTGTTTTTTTATGTATTCTTTGTACAATACTATAAGTTTTTTTTCGTTCTCCGCTATTTGCTCCATAAGTGACAGAAAACAAAAACGGTTTCAATAGACTTAATTTTACAACTGAAGAGAATAATTTTTTTTCTGTATCTAAATTTTTAGGAGGAAAAAATTCGAAAGAACATTGAATTTTATCATTTAAATTTTCTAATTTTTTCTTAATTATATCCTGATAATACTGATGTAAAAAGTTCATTATTAAAAATTCCATTAAAATTTGATAGTTAAAACTTAATATTTTTGATATATTATACATTAAATTTATATTAACTTTTTAAAGTTTAAAGAATTAAATTTTTATTTAAAAAATAAAAAAACTACGTTAAAACTTTATGTATAAAAAAAAAAAATCTTACCAATCTTTAAAAAATTTAAATACATTTTCAATAAATGTTACAGCAAAAAAAATTATTTTTGTTAAGACAATTCAATCATTAATGAAAATATGGAAAACATGTAATTTATCTAATATTCCTTATATAATTTTAGGCGAAGGAAGCAATGTACTTTTTTTAGAAAATTATGCAGGAGTAGTCATTATTAATCGCATAAAGGGAATAAGAATTGAAGAAAAAAAAAAAAATTGGTTATTACATGTTTTTTCAGGAGAAAAATGGCATGATTTAGTTAAATATACATTGAGAATGGGTTTCTTCGGATTAGAAAATTTAGCTTTAATTCCTGGTTCAGTAGGATCAGCAGCTATTCAAAATATTGGTGCTTATGGTTTAGAGTTAAAAAATATATGCCAGTATGTAGATGTTATTTCTCTAGAAAATGGCAAAACAATTAGACTTAAAAAAAAAACATGTAATTTTTCTTATCGAAGCAGTATTTTTAAATACAAATATAATAACGGATATGCAGTTATTGCAGTTGGTATAAAAATAAAAAAAAACTGGAAACCTGTTATTTTTTCATCACTTTTAAAAAGTAAAAAAATATTAGAAATAAATGCTTATAAAATATTTAATATAGTCTGTCAGATAAGAAAAAAAAAATTACCTAATCTTAAAAAATTAGGAAATGCAGGTAGTTTTTTTAAAAATCCTATTATTACATCTAAAAAAACAAAAAAAATTTTATCTTCATACATGAAGATGCCATATTACATCCAAAAAAATGGATTTATCAAAATTCCTGCTGCTTGGTTAATTGAAAAGTATAATTTTAAAAATATTCAAATTGGTGATGCAGCAATTTATAAAAAACAAAAACTTATATTAATTAATCTTAAAAAAGCAAATTCCAAAGACATTTTAAAATTAGCTCAAATAATACAAAAATGCATTCTAAAAAAATTTGGAATATACTTAGAACCTGAGGTAGATTTTATTAATTCTTTAGGAAAGGTAAAATTATTGTAAAATACCTCTTATATACTTAACACTCATAATAATTTAACTAAAAAATTTTTTCTTAAAAAACTTGCAATAAAAATGAAAAATTATATAATATAAAAAGAAAAATGTATTAAATACTAAGAAAATAAATAAACTAAAGCCGGCTTAGCTCAGCAGGTAGAGCAACTGACTTGTAATCAGTAGGTCACCAGTTCGATTCCGGTAGCCGGCATAAATTTAAAAATAGGTGGGATTCCCGAGCGGCCAAAGGGAGCAGACTGTAAATCTGCCGTCTAAGACTTCGAAGGTTCGAATCCTTCTCCCACCAGAAATGCGGACATCGTATAATGGCTATTACCTCAGCCTTCCAAGCTGATGATGCGGGTTCAATTCCCGCTGCCCGCTCAAAAAAATTTTTAATTTTTTTCAGCTGATATGGCTCAGTAGGTAGAGCACACCCTTGGTAAGGGTGAGGTCCCCAGTTCAAACCTGGGTATCAGCACATAAAAAAATCATAACATCGTATATTAATTTTTATTCACTTTTTTAAAAAATTTTAAAAAATTGACTTTTAAAGATCATTAAACCAAAAATAAATCTCACCTATTTAAGATTTTCTATATTTCTAAATTCACTATAAAATATCTCTTTAAATAACTAATAGTTTTTTTTAAATTAAAAATATAATAATATGTAAAAGAATATAGATTCTACATATAGTATGTAGAGAAAAGAATAAAAAAAGAGAACTTTTGAAAATAGTTTTTCTACTAACATATTTTTTCTATATTATTGTTCTGTTTTTATAATCTTTAAGAGAAACTATGAAAATTCGCATTCCTGATCAAAAAAAAGCTAAAAATTTAGAAAAAATAAAGTGGTTTTTTATAACTGCAATTTTTATCACATCTTTTTTTATCAATAATTTTTTTGATAAAATAGGATATTTTACTCGCATATCTATAATTACTTTATTAGTTGTTTTTGCAATTAGCATTGCACTATATACCAAAAAAGTAAAGAATGTTTTTGTATATATCAATGCATCAAAAAACGAAATGAAAAAAATAACTTGGCCTCAATATAAAGAGACTTTGTATACTACATTCATCATTATATCTGTAACAATATTAATATCTCTACTTTTATGGGGCCTTGATAGTATCATATTTCGTTTAATAGCATTTATTATTAGTGTAAGGTTTTAAAAAAATGCATGAAAGTCTAAAAAAAAAATGGTATGTATTACAGGCTTTTTCTGGTTTTGAAAGTAGAGTAGCACAATCAATAAAAGAGCATGTTAAATTAAATAAAATGAATGATTTCTTCGGAGAAGTTATGGTTCCTTCAGAAGAAGTTATCGAAATCAGAGGTGGACAACGTAGAAAAAGTGAATATAAATTTTTTCCAGGATATGTTTTAATTCATATGATTATGACAGATTCTACTTGGCATTTAATAAGAAATGTCCCTAGGGTATTAGGATTTATAGGAGGCAAATCAGATAAACCATCACCAATTAGTGATAAGGAGGTAGACATTATTATTAATAGATTGCGTCAAATTGGAGACAAACCAAGACCTAAAACTTTATTTGAACCAGGAGAAATGATTCGTGTTAACGATGGTCCATTTGCAGATTTTAATGGAGTTGTCGAAGAAGTAGATTATGAAAAAAGTAGATTAAAGGTATCTGTTTCTATTTTTGGTAGAGCAACTCCTGTAGAGTTAGATTTTAGACAAGTTGAAAAAAATTAATATTTTTATTTTAAAGAGACATAGAAAATGGCAAAAAAAATACAATCTTATATAAAACTTCAAGTTGCAGCAGGAATGGCTAATCCTAGTCCACCAATAGGACCTGCATTAGGACAAAAAGGAGTAAACATTATGGAATTTTGCAAATTATTTAATAAAACAACAGAAAATGTGGAAAAAGGTTTACCGATACCAGTAATTGTTACAGTATATTCTGATCGTTCGTTTACATTTATTACAAAAACACCTCCAGCATCTGTTTTATTGAAAAAAGCAGCTGGAATCAAATCAGGTTCTAGCAAACCAAAAATAGAGACAACAGGAAAAATAACAAAATTACAAATTGAAGAAATAGCAAAAACTAAAAAAAATGATATGACTGGTTTAAATATTGAAAGTATGATGCGATCTATTGAAGGAACAGCTAAATCTATGGGTTTGATTGTTGAGGATTAAAATGAAAAAAATTAATAAACGCATGAAGAAAATTAAAAACGATATAAATTTTGAAAAACTATATTATATAGATGAATTAATACAATTATTAAAAAAATCATCAAATGTAAATTTTAATGAAAGCATTGATGTTGCTATCAATTTAGGTATTAATCCAAAAAAATCAGATCAAAATATTCGTGGTTCAACAATATTGCCACATGGCACAGGACGCTGTGTTAAAGTAGCTGTATTCACTCAAGGAGAAAATATCAAAATAGCAAAAAAAGCAGGTGCAGAATTTATAGGAATGGAAGATTTAGCTGAACAAATAAAAAAAGAAGGTATTAAATTTCATACTGCTATCGCTTCACCAGACGCGATGAAAATTGTTACTCAATTGGGACAGATACTAGGACCTCGAGGTTTAATGCCTAATCCAAAATTAGGTACTGTAACGACAAATATCGAAGAAGCTATTAAAAATGCAAAAACAGGACAAGTTTGCTACCGAAATGATAAAAATGGGATTATTCATGCTACGATCGGTCGAATAAATTTTGAAAGAAATCAAATAAAAGAAAATTTCAATGTTTTTTTAGAATCTATAAAAAAGGCAAAGCCTCCTCAATCAAAGGGGATATACATAAAAAAGGTAGTTTTATCAAGTACTATGGGTATAGGATTAACTCTTGATCAATCTAGTTTAAGTATTTAATTAAATCTTTTTTACTTTACGACAGAAAAAAATTTATTTATAATAATAGCCCCATTTTTTAAAAATTCCACAATTAACTTTAATTGAACATTTTAAAACATCTAAATTTCAATATTATTATTTAATAAATTTTTAAAATCGTACTATACGATAGTACTACGATTTTATTTCTGCATAACTATGATAAACAATTTTTTTAATAACTAAAAATCTTTTCTCTCCATCAAATTATAGGAGAATATGATAAATGGCTTTAAATCTTAGCAAAAAAAAAACAATCGTTTCTAAAATAAATCAAATTTCTAATTTAGCACTATCAGCAATCATCGCTAACTCTCAAGGTATATCTGTCAATAAAATCAATGAACTTCGAAAATCTGGCCGTGAAATCGGTGTTAAAATGAGTATTGTTCGAAATACTCTTTTATCTTTAGCTATTGAAAATACCGCTTTTAAATGTTTAAAAAAAAAATTAAAAGGTTCTACTTTTATTGCCTATTCTACAAAACATCCAGGCAGTGGTGCAAGATTATTTAAAGAATTTGAAAAAAAAAATAAAAAATTTAAAATTACAGGAGCTGTTTTTGAAGGTAAATTATTATCTGAATTAGAAATTAACCAACTTGCAGATATGCCTACTTATGAAGAAGCAATAAGAAAACTTTTACTAACACTAAAAATATCAATTGCTGGTAAACTCATTTATACATTATCTGCCATAAAAGAGAAAAAAGAAACCTCTTAAAAGAGGTTATTATTTTTGATGTATTATTAAACATCTAAAATAAGTCTAATTGTCATTAGGAATGATCACTATGTCTATTACTAAAGAACAAATTTTAGAAGCCGTCTCAGAAATGTCTGTTATGAATGTTGTAGAACTTATTTCCGCAATGGAAAAAAAATTTGGAGTCTCTGCAAACATGTCTGTCAATACCAATAACAATAGTGAAAAAAGCACTATTGAAGAAAAAACAGAATTTGATATTTTTCTAAAATCTATTGGTCCTAATAAGGTATCAGTAATAAAAAGTGTTCGTAGTGCAACTGGTCTAGGACTAAAAGAAGCCAAAGATTTAGTAGAATCAGCGCCCACAGTATTAAAAGAAAATATGAGTAAAAATGACGCAGAATCTCTTAAAAAAACTTTAGAAGATGCTGGAGCTGAAATCGAAATTAAATAAATATATTTTATATTTTTCGTTTAGTTAGCATTCATATTATGGCTGGTGTTTTTAATTCACCAGCCGTTTTGATATGAATAATGTTTTCATAATTTTAAGAAAAATTTTTAATTTAAAAAAACTATTAAAAATAAAAAACTGTCTCTCCTTCAGACAGAAAGACCATTTTAGTCTTAATTCATCTGTCAGCGAGCTTAGGAACCCCATGGTTTACTCTTATACCGAAAAAAAACGAATTCGTAAAGATTTTGGAAAACGTCCTCAGGTTTTGGATATACCATATCTTCTTTCAATTCAACTCGACTCTTTTAAAAAATTTATTAAAATAGACCCAGAGGGTTTACATGGATTAGAAGCAGCTTTCCGTTCTGTATTTCCTATATGTGGATATAATGGAAACTCTGAACTTCAATATGTCAGTTATCGTTTGGGTGATGCAATATTTGACGTTAAAGAATGTCAAATACGAGGTGCTACTTATTCAGCGCCTTTAAGAGTAAGATTACGTCTTGTTATTTATGAACGTGACGTTCTAGAACCTACTGTTAAAGATATCAAAGAACAAGAAGTATATATGGGTGAAATACCATTAATGACTAATAATGGAACTTTTATTATTAATGGTACAGAAAGAGTAGTTGTATCTCAATTGCATCGCAGTCCTGGAGTTTTTTTTGATAGTGATAAGGGAAAAACACATTCTTCAGGTAAAGTTTTATACAACGCACGTATTATTCCTTATCGAGGCTCTTGGTTAGATTTTGAATTTGATCCGAAAGATAATTTATTCGTAAGAATTGATAGACGAAGAAAACTACCAGTAACTATTATTTTAAGAGCACTGAACTACAATACAGAAGAAATATTAAATTTATTTTTTGAAAAAAATATTTTTAATATAAATAATAATAAAATTCAACTAGAATTAGTCTCAGAAAGACTTCGTGGTGAAACAGCATCGTTTGATATTAAAAAAAATGGAAAAATATACGTAAAAAAAGGTCGTCGTATTACTGCAAAACACATTCAAGAATTAAAAAAAGATAAAATAAATTCTATTACTGTCCCAGTAGAATACATTTTAGGAAGAATAGTATCTAAAAATTATTTAGATCCTAAAACAGGTGAAACAATTATTTTAGCTAATACAGAATTATCTCTAGAGATATTGACAAAATTAAAAAATTCTAGTTTTTTTTCTATTGAAACACTTTTTACTAATGATTTAGATCATGGACCCTACATTTCTGAAACTTTGCGGATTGATTCTTCTCATGATCGGATAAGTGCACTGATGGAAATCTATCGAGTTATGAGACCTGGTGAACCTCTTACCAAAGAAGCAACAGAAAATTTATTTGAAAATTTGTTTTTTTCAGAAGATAGATATGATCTTTCTTCAGTAGGTCGAATGAAATTCAATCGCTCTCTACTACGTAAA
This sequence comes from Buchnera aphidicola str. Sg (Schizaphis graminum), assembly GCF_000007365.1. NCBI lineage: Bacteria > Pseudomonadati > Pseudomonadota > Gammaproteobacteria > Enterobacterales > Erwiniaceae > Buchnera > Buchnera aphidicola. The sequence continues at coordinate 43,565 of NC_004061.1, read as the reverse complement.
AAAATTGAAGGAGTAAGCACTCTAAATAAAGAAGATATTATAGACGTAATAAAAAAATTAATCGATATTAGAAATGGAAAGGGAGAGGTAGACGATATTGACCATTTAGGTAATAGACGAATTAGATCAGTAGGAGAAATGGCGGAAAATCAATTTAGAATCGGTTTAGTAAGAGTAGAAAGAGCAGTTAAAGAGCGCTTATCGGTAGGTGATTTAGATACTCTAATGCCACAAGATATGATTAATGCAAAACCAATATCTGCTGCTATTAAAGAATTTTTTGGTTCTAGCCAATTATCGCAATTTATGGATCAAAATAATCCATTATCAGAAATTACACATAAAAGAAGAATTTCAGCATTGGGACTTGGTGGTTTAACTAGAGAAAGAGCAGGATTCGAAGTTAGAGATGTACATCCAACTCATTATGGACGTGTCTGTCCTATAGAAACACCAGAAGGGCCAAATATTGGATTGATTAATTCTTTATCAGTGTATGCTCGAACTAATTCATATGGATTTTTAGAAACACCTTATCGAAAGGTACATAACCGTTTAGTAACTGATGAAATACACTATTTATCTGCAATAGAAGAGGGAAATTACGTTATTGCACAAGCAAATACTAATATAGATAAAAATAATTACTTTATTGATGATTTAGTAACCTGTAGGCACAAAGGAGAATCTAGTTTATTTAACTGTAATCAAGTCGATTACATGGACGTTTCTACTCAACAAATTGTATCTGTAGGAGCTTCTTTAATTCCATTTCTTGAACATGATGATGCAAACAGAGCATTGATGGGTGCGAATATGCAACGTCAAGCAGTGCCTACTTTAAAAACTGATAAACCTTTAGTGGGTACTGGAATGGAAAGAGCAGTAGCCGTTGATTCAGGAGTTACAGTAGTAGCAAAAAGAGGCGGTATTATTCAATATATAGATGCTTCTCGTATAATTATTAAAGTAAATGAAGAAGAAACGTATACAGGAGAAGCCGGAATAGATATTTACAATCTAACTAAATATACTAGATCTAATCAAAATACTTGTATTAATCAAAAACCATGCGTGAAATTAAGAGAAAAAATCAATAAAAATGATGTTTTAGCAGATGGACCATCGACTGATTTAGGAGAATTAGCGTTAGGACAAAATATGCGAGTCGCTTTTATGCCTTGGAATGGATATAATTTTGAAGATTCTATATTAGTCTCAGAAAAGGTTGTACAAGAAGATCGATTTACAACAATTCATATCCAAGAATTATCCTGTATATCTAGAGATACGAAATTAGGACCAGAAGAAATTAGCTCTGATATACCAAATGTAGGAGAAGCAGCACTATCTAAATTAGATGAATCAGGAATAGTTTATATCGGAGCCGAAGTTACTGGAGGTGATATCCTAGTAGGAAAGGTAACTCCTAAGGGAGAAACACAGCTAACACCAGAAGAAAAACTATTGCGTGCTATTTTTGGAGAAAAAGCTTCAGATGTAAAAGATTCTTCATTAAGAGTTCCTAATGGAGTATCCGGAACAGTAATAGATGTACAAATCTTTACTAGAGATGGTGTAAAAAAAGATAAAAGAGCGTTAGAAATTGAAAACATGCAACTTAAAAAAGCAAAAAAAGATCTAACAGAAGAATTTAAAATATTTGAACTAAGCCTGTTTTCAAGAATTAAAAAAACTCTTGTTTCTTTTAATATTAAAGAAGATTTTTTAAATAAATTGCCCTATGAAAAATGGTTTAAAATAGATATTCAAGATCGAAACAAAAAGAAAGAGATAGAAAAACTTTTACAACAACACAATCAACTAAAAAAAGAATTTGAAAAAAAAATAGAAGTCAAACGTCGCAAAATTACACAAGGAGATGATCTTGCACCAGGAGTACTAAAAATAGTAAAAGTATATTTAGCTGTCAAACGTCAAATACAACCTGGTGATAAAATGGCAGGACGACATGGGAATAAAGGGGTAATTTCAAAAATTAATCCTGTTGAAGATATGCCATATGATGAAAATGGTATACCAGTAGATATTGTTTTAAACCCTTTAGGAGTTCCATCTCGTATGAATATCGGACAAATATTAGAAACACATTTAGGAATGGCAGCAAAAGGTATCGGTAATAAAATCAACAATATGCTCAAAAAACAAGAAAAGATTTCAAATTTAAAAAAATTTATTCAGAAAGCTTTTGATTTAGGAGAAAATTTAAGACAAAAAGTTAACTTAGATGACTTTTCAAATGAAGAAATATTAGATTTAGCAAAAAATTTAAAAAAAGGAATGCCAATTTCAACTCCAGTATTTGATGGAGCACAGGAAAATGAAATTAAGCAAATGTTAAAATTCTCTAATTTACCTACTTCTGGACAAATATCACTCTTTGATGGAAGAACGGGAGAAAAATTTGAAAGACCTGTTACTGTGGGTTACATGTACATGCTAAAATTAAATCACTTAGTAGATGATAAAATGCATGCCCGTTCTACTGGTTCTTATAGTCTAGTTACTCAGCAACCGTTAGGTGGAAAAGCTCAATTTGGTGGACAACGTTTTGGTGAAATGGAAGTTTGGGCTTTAGAAGCATATGGAGCTTCTTATACGTTACAAGAAATGTTGACTGTAAAATCTGACGATGTAAACGGAAGAACTAAAATGTATAAAAATATTGTAGATGGTAACCATCAAATGGAACCAGGAATGCCAGAATCATTTAATGTACTGCTGAAAGAAATCCGTTCATTAGGTATTAATATTGAATTAGAAAATGAATAAAATTTAAAATAATATAAGACATATAGATTTACCACCTTCAAAAATTTCACTCCAACGAGAGCTCATGCGTGAAAGATTTACTAAAATTTTTAAAAGCCCAAACTAAAAATGAGGATTTTGATGCTATTAAAATTTCTCTAGCATCACCTGATATGATTAGATCTTGGTCATTTGGTGAAGTTAAAAAACCAGAAACTATTAATTATCGTACATTTAAACCTGAACGAGACGGACTATTTTGTGCACGTATTTTTGGTCCAGTAAAAGATTATGAATGTTTATGCGGAAAATATAAAAGATTAAAACATCGAGGTGTTATTTGTGAAAAATGCGGTGTTGAAGTAACACAAAGTAAAGTTAGACGTGAACGAATGGGTCATATAGAACTTTCTTCTCCTACAGCTCATATTTGGTTTTTAAAATCATTACCATCACGTATAGGTTTATTATTAGACATGCCTTTAAGAGATATTGAAAGAGTACTATATTTTGAATCTTATGTTGTTATTGAAACAGGTATGACAAATCTTGAAAAACGTCAAATTTTAACTGAAGAACAATATCTAGATGCATTAGAAGAATTTGGAGACGAATTTTATGCAACAATGGGAGCAGAAGCAATTCAATCTTTATTAAAAGATATAAATTTAGTAAAAGAATGTGAAAACTTAAGAATAGAACTTAATGAGACGAATTCGGAAACAAAGCGAAAAAAATTAACTAAAAGAATTAAATTATTAGAATCTTTTATACAATCTAATAATAAACCAGAATGGATGATTTTAACTGTTTTACCAGTATTGCCACCTGATCTAAGACCATTAGTACCATTAGATGGAGGAAGATTTGCAACATCTGATCTAAACGATTTATATCGTCGCGTCATTAACAGAAACAATAGATTAAAAAGATTATTAGATTTAGCAGCACCTGATATCATTGTTAGAAATGAAAAAAGAATGTTACAAGAAGCAATAGATGCTTTACTAGATAATGGTAGAAGAGGAAGAGCCATTACTGGTTCAAATAAAAGACCTCTTAAATCATTAGCAGATATGATTAAAGGAAAACAAGGTAGATTCCGACAAAATCTTCTTGGAAAACGCGTTGATTATTCCGGACGATCAGTTATTACTGTAGGACCTTATCTTCGTTTACATCAATGTGGCTTACCTAAAAAAATGGCATTAGAACTTTTTAAACCATTTATATATGGAAAATTAGAAGTTCGTGGATTGGCAACTACCATAAAAGCCGCAAAAAAAATGGTTGAAAGAGAAGAAGCAATAGTATGGGATATATTAGACGAAGTTATTCGAGAACATCCTGTTCTTTTGAATCGTGCACCTACTTTACATAGATTAGGAATACAAGCATTTGAACCCGTTTTAATAGAAGGTAAAGCTATTCAATTACATCCATTAGTTTGTGCGGCTTATAATGCTGATTTTGATGGAGATCAGATGGCTGTTCATGTTCCATTAACTCTAGAAGCTCAATTAGAAGCTAGAGCTTTAATGATGTCTACAAATAATATACTTTCTCCAGCTAATGGTGAACCAATTATCGTACCATCTCAAGATGTAGTCTTAGGGCTTTATTATATGACTCGCGAAAAAATAAATGGAAAGGGAGAGGGAATGATTTTAAACGGTTCTAATGAAGCAGAAAAAGTATATCGTTTAGAAATTGCAGAGTTACATTCTCTAGTTAAGGTACGCATAACAGAATACAAAAAAAATAAAGATCAAAGTTTTATTCCTAAAACAAAGATAATAAACACTACAATAGGACGAGCTATTTTATGGATGATTGTTCCTAAAGGATTGCCATTTAGTATTGTTAATCAAACTTTAGGAAAAAAAGACATTTCTAAAATGTTAAATACTTGCTATCGTATTTTAGGTTTAAAACCTACTGTTGCTTTTGCCGATCAGATCATGTATACAGGTTTTGCTTATGCAGCAAGATCTGGAGCTTCGGTTGGTATTGACGACATGGTCATACCTGTAAAAAAATTAAATATTATTCATGAAGCAGAAATAGAAGTAGCTGAAATACAAGAACAGTTTCAATCTGGATTAGTTACGGCAGGTGAAAGATATAACAAAGTCATTGATATTTGGGCAGCAGCTAACGAAAGAGTAGCTAAAGCAATGATGGAAAACTTATCTACAGAATCTGTATTTAATAAAAAAGGCGAGAAACAGAAACAAATCTCTTTTAATAGTATATTTATGATGGCCGATTCGGGTGCTCGCGGGTCTGCTGCACAAATTCGTCAATTAGCAGGAATGAGAGGACTGATGGCAAAACCAGATGGATCAATTATTGAAACGCCTATAACAGCTAATTTTAGAGAAGGTCTAAACGTATTACAATATTTTATTTCAACTCATGGAGCACGAAAGGGTTTAGCTGATACAGCATTAAAAACAGCTAATTCTGGTTATTTGACACGCCGTTTAGTAGATGTTGCACAAGATTTAGTTGTAACACAAAATGATTGCGGAACACATGAAGGAATTTTAATGACTCCTTTAATAGAAGGAGGAGATGTCAAAGAACCATTACGTGAACGTGTTTTAGGTCGTGTCACAGCAGAAAAAATATTAATTCCCAATACTGAAAATATATTAATTGAAAGAAATACTTTATTAAACGAGCAATGGTGTGATCTTTTAGAAAAAAATTCTATAGATAATGTGAAAGTAAGATCAGTAGTAAATTGTGAAACTGATTTTGGTGTTTGTGCTTACTGTTATGGTCGTGATTTAGCAAGAGGTAACTTAGTTAATAAAGGAGAAGCAATAGGAGTAATAGCAGCACAATCTATAGGAGAACCAGGTACGCAATTAACTATGCGAACTTTTCATATTGGTGGTGCAGCATCAAGGGCAGCTACTGAATCTAGTATTCAAATAAAAAATAAAGGCATAATCAATCTTAATAACGCAAAGTCTGTTACTAATTCTTCAGGTAAGATAGTTATAACTTCAAGAAATGTAGAACTTAATATAATTGATAATTTTAGAAGAACAAAAGAAACTTATAAAGTTCCTTATGGAGCTATTATGGCTAAAGGCCATGGAGAGCAAGTTAATTCTGGAGAAACAGTAGCAAAATGGGATCCTCATACCATACCTGTTATTACTGAAGTGAGCGGATTTGTTCGATTTGTAGATATGATAGACGGTCAAAGTATTACAAGACAAGCCGATGAACTAACTGGATTATCTTCTATAGTTGTACTAGATACAGCAGAAAGAATGACAATTGGAAAAGATTTAAGACCTTCATTAAAAATTGTTGATCGTGATGGAAATGACGTTCTTATTTCAGGAACAGAAATGCCAGCACAGTATTTTTTACCTGGGAAAGCAATTGTTCAACTTGATGACAGAGTACAAATTAGTTCTGGTGACACTTTAGCAAGAGTACCACAAGAATCAGGAGGTACTAAAGATATAACTGGTGGACTACCAAGAGTTGCAGATTTATTTGAAGCTAGACGTCCAAAAGAATTAGCGATTTTAGCTGAAATAAGTGGAATTATATCTTTTGGAAAAGAAACAAAAGGGAAAAGAAGACTAATTATTACTCCAGTAGACGGAAGTGATGCATATGAAGAAATGATTCCAAAATGGAGACAATTGAATGTTTTTGAAGGAGAAAGAGTTGAACGAGGTGATGTTATATCAGATGGACCCGAATCACCACACGATATTCTTCGTTTAAGAGGAGTGCAGGCTGTAACTAAATATATTGTAAATGAAGTACAAGAAGTATATCGTTTACAAGGTGTAAAAATTAATGATAAACATATTGAAGTAATAATTAGACAAATGCTTCGAAAAGCTACTGTCATTAAATCAGGAAATTCAGAATTTTTAGATGGAGAACAAGTAGAATTTTCTCGAATAAAAATTTCAAATCGTATTTTAAATAAACAAAGTAAAATACCTGCAACTTTTTCAAGAGATTTATTAGGCATTACTAAAGCATCTCTTGCAACTGAATCTTTTATATCAGCAGCTTCTTTTCAGGAAACAACTAGAGTTTTAACAGAATCTGCAGTTGCAGGAAAAAAAGACGAATTACGAGGATTAAAAGAAAATGTTATTGTTGGACGTTTAATACCTGCAGGTACTGGATATGCATATCATAAAGAACGTTTAAATCGTCGTCATACAGTAAATACCAATCAAATAAAACCTAATAACTCTTCTTCTCAAATTAGTGCAGAAGAAGCATCTGCAAGTTTATCAGAATTATTAAATTCCACTCTTATACAACATGATCATACATAAATAATTTTAAAATAATTATATTATGGCTGCTCTTAAAAGCAGCCAAAATATGGAAAAATAGCATTTCTTATCTTATCAAATAAACTTTAAAAGTTATAAATATAATTTAATAAACAATTAAAAAAAAATAAATTAAATTTTTATAGTTAGCAATTAATAACTTAATAATTTTTATTAAAATAATCTAATAACTTAAAAACACATGTATATGCTTTATTTATACTATCTTTTTACTTGTTTTCAGATATATTATATATTTTAACTTTAAAAGTTAATCTTTTTTGTTTTCGATCAATTTTTACAAATTAAATATTAATTAACTATTTTTAAAAAATTGAATTAAGCAGAGTTTTTTTTATCTTATCTATGAAATATGTAAATATTTATATTAAAAAAATTATTTGAAATTCTAAAATAAATTTTTTTATTTAAATTAATTAATACTTACTTAAGTAAGAAAGGGAAAATAATGAATAAAACTCAATTAATTAAAATTATTTCTAAGCAATCTAATTTATCTAAAATACAGATTAAATCTACTTTAGAAAAAATACTATCGGCTATCATTGAATCTTTAAAAAAAGGTGAATCAGTACAAATAGTAGGCTTTGGTACTTTTAAAGTAAATTCAAGAGCATCTCGTACTGGAAGAAATCCTCAAACAGGAAAAGAAATAATCATCCCTGCAACAAAAGTCCCTAGTTTTATATCTGGAAAAACATTAAAAAATGCAATTAAGTAATTTATATTGCCAAAAAATGCAAAAGGGGCATTATGCCCCTAATAGTAATCTATTTTTAAAAAATAAAAATTTTTACATATAAAAAATATTAAAATTTATATTAATTCATAGTCAATATTTTTATAAAAAAGAAAATAAATTATGTCATTAAATAATATTATAAAGAATGCTTTAGTTAGTTTGTCAGATAAAACAGATCTTTTAAAGATATCAAAGATACTTGCAGAAAAAAAAATTAATTTATTTTGTACAGGAGGAACAGCTGACGTTTTAAAAAAAAATAAAATTCCTGTTCTTGAAATATCAGACTACACAAATTTTCCCGAAATAATGAATGGAAGACTCAAAACATTACACCCGAAAATAATAGGTGGTATTTTAGGTCGAAGGGAAAAAGATCAAAAAATTATGAAATTACATAATTTAATACCTATAGATATAGTAATTGTGAATTTTTATCCATTTGAAAAAATACAAAATCGAAAAGAATTTACTATAGAAGAAATAATTGACAATATTGATATTGGTGGACCAACACTCGTACGTGCTGCGGCTAAAAATTATAAAGATGTTATAGTTATAGTAGATTTATCAGATTTTACATCATGTATTCAATTAATAAATACTAATACTGTAAGTTTAGAAACGAGATTTGATTTAGCTACTAAAGCTTTTAAGTACACTGCACTATATGAAGAAATAATTTCAAAATATTTTTTAAAAAAAAATCCTTATAGAAAAAAACATCAAAAAAATATTTTTCCAAATGAATTTCAATTAAATTTCATAAAAAAACAAGATTTAAGATATGGAGAAAATCAACATCAAAAATCTTCATTTTATATAGAAAAAGAAATATTAAAATCTGGTACGATCAGTTCATCGAATCAAATACAAGGTAAAAATCTATCTTATAATAATATATGTGATGCTGATATAGCATTAGAATGCGTAAAAGAATTTTCTAAACCAACATGTGTTATTGTAAAACATGGAAATCCTTGCGGAGTTTCAGAAAGTAATTCTTTAATCAAAGCTTACTTCTCTGCTTATAATGCAGATCCGATTTCAGCTTTCGGAGGAATAATTGCTTTTAATTGTCTCTTAGATTTAGACACAGCTCAAGAAATTGTTAAAAAACAGTTTGTCGAAGTTATTATTGCTCCTGAAATAGATGAAATGGCTGTAAAAATACTAAAAAGAAAAAAAAATATACGTTTGCTTATTTGCGGAAAAATTGAAAAAAATAAAAAAGGTTTAGATTTTAAAAGAATTACTAATGGTTTACTTATACAAGAATATGATTGTGATGAAATAAACGCAAAAAATTTTGATTTTGTTACAAATCGTTTACCTACTGAAAAAGAATTAGAAGATGCTATTTTTTCTTGGAAAGTCGCTAAATTTGTTAAATCAAACGCTATTGTATACAGTTTAAATAAAACTACTATTGGAATAGGAGCAGGACAAACAAGCAGAATTGATGCAACTAAATTAGCAAACTTAAAAGTAAAAGATCGAAATCACAATAATACTACAGGAGCAACTATGGCTTCTGATGCTTTTTTCCCTTTTCGAGACGGGATAGATAATGCAGCTCTAATCGGTATTAGTTGTATTATCCAACCAGGTGGTTCTATTCGAGATAAAGAGGTAATTGAGTCTGCCAATGAGCATAATATAAGTATGATTTTTACTAAAAAGCGTCATTTTAAACATTAATAAAAGAGTAAAATTTATACAAATTTTTATTTTTTTAAATTATTAATATGGCTTATTCTTTAAATAAAGATATTATTTTTTATCTAAAAAATTAAATTTATTAAATCATCATTTAGATTTTTATTTCTAATAAAATAATCTAAAAGATGATTTAATTAAAATTTATATTTTATAGAAAAAATATTTTATTTATTTAAGTTATTTTTTTTATTTTATCTCTCATTTCTTTTGCAGCACAAACCATATTTTTTAATGCTAATATTGTTTCATTCCAATTACGAGTTTTTAAACCACAATCGGGATTTACCCAAATACGTTCTACTGGAATATAAGCTATTGCTTTATTTAATAAAAATTTTATTGATGTAATACTAGGTATGTTTGAGGAATGAATATCATAAACTCCAGGACCAATTTCATTTGGATATTTAAATGTTTTAAACGATTTCAGTAATTCCATATCTGAACGAGCAGTTTCAATTGTAATAACATCAGCGTCTAAGAAAGATATAGCGTGCATGATATCATGAAATTCACAATAACACATATGTGTGTGAATTTGAGTAGTATTTTTTACACCTGAAGAACTCAAGCGAAAAGCATCTACTGCCCAAGACAAATATTCATTCCATAAACTTTTACGCAAAGGCAAGCCTTCTCGTAATGCAGGTTCATCAATTTGAATGATTTCTATTTTTTCTTTTTCTAAATCTAACACTTCATCTCGCAATGCCAACCCGATTTGTTTAGCAATTTTTTCTAATGAAATATCTTCTCTAGGAAAAGACCAAAATAAAATAGTTACTGGTCCAGTTAGCATCGCTTTTACTGGTTTATCTGTTAAAGATTGAGCATATTTAGACCATTTCACAGTTATTGGTTTTAAACGACTAACATCACCAATAATAATTGGTGGTTTCACGCAACGTGATCCATAACTTTGAACCCATCCGTTATCTGTAAATATAAATCCATCTAAATTTTCACCAAAATATTCAACCATGTCATTTCTTTCAGGTTCTCCATGAACTAAGACATCTATACCTAGTTTTTCTTGCTCTTTTATTACTTCTTTAATATGTTTTTTAATACCTATTTCATAATCAACATCATTGATTAATCCTTGTTTATAATCACGTCGTAATTTTCTTATTTGTAGTGTCTGAGGGAATGATCCAATAGTCGTTGTTGGCAAAATAGGTAAATTAAATTTCTTTTTCTGCTCTCGAGAACGAATATTATACGAATCAGAACGTTTAAAATTAACATTCAAAATTTCAGATAAACGGTTTTGAACTTCAATTTTTTGCACTCTTTTAGAAAAATTACGTTCATAAATAGATGAACACCATTTTTGAATTGAATCTGTATCATTTTTATTTAACGCTTTTGATAACAAAGATAATTCAGTACACTTTTGTACTGCAAAAGAAAACCATTTTTTAGATTCTTTATCTAGATTTTTTTCTTTTTGTAAATCGATAGGAGAATGCAATAAAGAACAAGATGAACCAATTAATAATTTTTTACGAAATTTTAAAATAGTAGAAATACTTTTAAATAATTTTATAAGATCAGCACGCCATACATTTCGACCATTAATGACTCCTAAAGATAAAATCCATTCTTTCGGTAATTTAGAATTAAAATCAAATAAGTTATATTTTCCAAAAACTAAATCAATGTGAATACCATAAATCGGTAAATCTCGAATATATTCTATGTTATGTTCAATACTGTCAAAGTATGTTGTTAATAATATTTTAGTTGTTCCATTTAAATATTCATAAGCGTAAGAATAAGCTTTTTTCCACTTTTCTGGAAGATCTAAAACTAAAGCAGGTTCATCAATTTGAACAAAATCAATATTACGTTGTGACAATTCTCTTAAAACCTGTTTATATATTGGTAATATATTTTTAAGAAGATCTAAACGATCAAAATATTCTCCTTTTATCTTTCCTAACCAAAGATATGTAATTGGACCTAAAATTATAGGTTTGACTTTATATCCTAATAATAATGCTTCATCAGTTTCTTCTAAAATTTGTTTCCAAGAAAATTTTAATATTCTATTTTTATTGAATTCTGGTACTATATAATGATAATTGGTATTAAACCATTTAGTCATTTCTGAAGCAGCAACATCTGGAGAACAACCGCGTGCAATTCGAAATAAACAATCTAAATCAATCTTATTATCATTCACATTAAGATGTCTTTCAGGAATGTTTCCTAACATCATGCTGGTACTTAATACATGATCATACCAAGCAAAATCTCCAACTGGTATGTAATCAATTCCGGCGTCTTTTTGTTTTTTCCAATTCTCTCTTCTTAATTGAGACCCCACGCACAAAAAATCTTCATATAGAAGATTTCCAGACCAGTAATCTTCCTGAGCTTTTTTTAATTCACGATTTAAACCTATTCTTGGAAATCCAAGAGTATGATTAAAAATAGTCATCTTTTTCCTTATCATTCATAATAAAATTATCAATTAATAAAATTTTATATATTGATTTATTTAAATCAGATATCTTATAATTCTCATATCCAGTAAAATTCGCAAGCGCAAATAGTTAATTCTCGATATGAAGGAATCTCATGATCGAAATAAAACATCTTCGAACACTGCAAGCATTAAAAAACAATGGTTCATTAAGTGCGGCTGCAATTCAATTGCATCAAACACAATCAGCAATATCTCATCAATTTAATGAGTTAGAAAAAAAATTAGGTTTTAAATTATTTATTAGAAAAAGCAACCCTATAAAGTTTACAGCACAAGGTGAAATTTTACTGCAATTATCAAAAGAAATACTACCAAAAATTCATAAAGCAATACAAAATTGTAAAAAAACTCATCAGATGATTATTAAGCTCGCGATTGAATGTCATAGTTGTATTCAATGGTTAACACCAGCATTAAAAATTTTTCAAAAAAAATGGCCAAGAGTAGAAATAGATTTTTATTCAGATATGATTTTTAGTCCTCAACCTTCTCTTCAACAAGGAAAATTAGACATTGTATTAACTTCAGAAGTTTTACCAAGAAGCAATTTGTTTTATTTTCCTATATTTGATTTTGAAGTTCGTTTAGTATTATCTCCTAATCATCCTTTAGCTCAAAAAAAACATAATATCCTTCCAGAAGATTTAATTTCTGAAATACTTATGATATATCCTGTTAAACGTGATAAATTAGATATATGGAAATTTTTTTTACAACCAGCTGGAATCATACCAATCTTTAAAAATGTAAATAACACTTTACTTTTAATTCAAATGGTTGCAGCAAAAATGGGCATTACTGCATTACCACATTGGGTAGTAGACACTTTTGAAAAACAAGGTTTAGTAGTGACAAAAAAATTAGGAGATGGAATATGGAAACGTTTATATGCTGCTATACGTGACGGTGATCAAAAAGAACTAATAATAAAAAATTTTATTTATGCTATACGTTTACATGTTTGTACTCATTTAAAATTCATTCGTGATACACAAAAACCGCATTTTTTTAAAAACGTTAAAAACATTTAATAAATTTATTATTTTTTATAAAATTTTTATTTAAAAAAACTGCAACACCATCATTTTTATTGCTTCCAATAACCTCAGCATATGGCAAATTCTTTTTTAAAGACGAATCTGCATTCTCCATAATGCATGCTTTTCCAGAAATACTAAGCATATCTTGATCATTCATACCATCTCCAAAAGTAATACATTCTTTTAAAGAAATACCAAGAATATTAGATATTAACTTTAATCCATATCCTTTCGAAACTTCACCAGATACAACTTCTAGACAACCTGGTACAGAAAAATGAACATTAACTCGATTTCCTAAAAAAGAAATAATGTCTTTTTGAAGAGTATGTAATTTTTTTAAATTATGACTTGTAAAAAAAACCTTACTGACTTTCTTAAAGTTAAACACATCAGGACAAAAATACTTATACCTTAATGACGATAAGGTAGGGCAAAAATTATTATCTATCTTATTATTATTTATATACCATTGATTATTACGATATACTTGAGTGATAATATCTGCATCTAAGTATTTCATTTTGCATAATTTTAAAGCAATCTCTTCATCTAAGTGGTTTTCAAAAATTAATACATTATTTAAATCGTAAACTTGAGCTCCATTAGAGGTAATCATAAAAACTTTTATATTCAAAGTATCTCTAATTTTCATTATATCAATATAGTGACGACCTGAAGCAAAAACAAAATAAAAACCTTTTTCTATTAAAAATTTTATGATTTTTTCAGTATATTTTGTTATTTTATTTTCTGGTGAAAGTAAAGTGCCATCTAAATCTGCTGCAATAATTCGATACATAAAAATTAAAACCTTAATAAAAAATATATATTTAATATATGAAAATATATCATAAAAAATATAAAAATAATTTAAAATTTTGTAAAAATTAATGACTGAAATAAAAATTGCAATCTTATAAAAATAAAAAGGAATATATAAATGTTAAAAAAAGAAATAAATGTAGTAATACTTGCAGCTGGAAAAGGAACAAGAATGCAATCTAGCTATCCTAAGGTATTACATAAATTAGGTGGAAAAACAATTTTAGAACATGTTATAAATATAGCAAAATCTGTTAAACCTAAAAAAATTATATTAGTTTATAACAATAAAGAAAAAGAAATAAAATCTAAAATTAGTGACACTTCTATAGATTGGGTTATTCAAAAAGAACAAAAGGGAACAGGGGATGCTATACTAAAAGCATCTAAAAAATTTTCAGATAAAGACGATATAGTAGTTCTTTATGGAGATATGCCATATATTTCAATTGAATCAATAAAAAAATTATTTACCTCTAAAAAACAATCTGATATTAGCTTATTGACTGCATACGTTAAAAATCCTGATGGATACGGACGAGTCTTTAAAAAAAATGGGAAAGTTATTAAAATAATAGAAGAACAAGATGCTAATTTTCACGAAAAAAAAATTAAAGAAGTATATTCTGGAACCTTCATAGCAAATGGAAAAGATCTAAAAAGATGGCTAAATCAAATTAATAATAAAAATATTAAAAAAGAATTTTATGCAACCGATATTGTCCATTTTGCTAATTTAGAAAACAGTACTATTAAAACAGTACAAGTTTTAAACTGTAAAGAAATATTAGGTGTAAATAATAAACTACAATTATCTATTTTAGAAAAAATTTTTCGAAAAAAACAGGTTAATGATTTACTTCTTTCAGGTGTAACGTTAAAAGATCCAAATCATTTTATTTTAAGAGGAATATTAAAACATGGAAAAAATATAGAAATCGATACTGGTGTTATATTAGAAGGAAATATAATTTTAGGAAATAATATCAAAATTGGAGTTGGATCTGTGATTAAAAATAGCTTTATTGACGATCAAACTGAAATTAAAGAATATACAATTATAGAAAACGTCAAAATAGGCAAAAAATGTATTATAGGTCCTTTTGCGCATTTACGACCTAAAACTGTATTAGATGATCAAATTCATGTAGGTAATTTTGTTGAAATTAAGGATAGTATCATAAAAAAAGAATCTAAGATTAAACACCTAAGTTATTTTGGAAATTCTGAAATTGGTTCTCAAGTTAATATTGGAGCAGGTAGTATCACATGCAATTATGATGGTGTCAATAAATTCAAAACTATTATTGGTGATAACGTTTTAATAGGTGCTAACACAAAGTTAATTGCACCCATTAAAATTACGAAAAATGCGACGATAGCAGCAGGAACTACCTTAACTCAAGACGTTAATACACCATGTTTGATTTATAATAATAAAGAACAAAAACAAAAAAAAAACTGGAAACGTCCTCAAAAAATCATAAAAAAAACTGATCAATAATATTAAACAATTGATATATTTCATTGTGAAACTATTCAATAAAAATTAAAAAGGTATATTTCTATGTGTGGTATTGTTGCTGCAGTAACACAACGTAACATAATTGATTTTCTTCTCGAAGGTATTAAAAAATTAGAATATCGTGGATATGACTCTTCAGGATTAGCTATAATAAATAAAAACCAAAATATTGTTCGGATCCGATGCGTAGGAAGAGTAAATAAGCTTTTAAAAAAAGTTAAGAAAAAAAAATTATTCAGTAATATTGGTCTTGCTCACACTAGATGGGCTACTCATGGACAAGTTTCAGAAAAAAATACACATCCTCACATATCTTCACATATTGCAGTAGTCCATAACGGAGTAATTGAAAACAACACAAAATTACGACATTTTTTAGAAAAAAAAGGCTATATATTTTATTCAGATACAGATACAGAGGTAATCGCACATTTATTGCATTGGGAACAAACTAAAACAGGAGAATCACTAGTAGAAGTTATACAAAGGAGCAAAATGAAATTAAACGGAAATTATAGTATGGTTGTTATGGATGCCTACAATTCATCAAGATTAATAGCCGTTCGCTCTGGAAGTCCTTTAGTTATTGGATTAGGTATCAAAGAAAACTTTATAGCTTCAGATCAAATTGCATTATTAAATATCACTAAACGTTTTATATATTTAGAAGAAGGAGATACTGCTATTGTTGAAACCAAAAAAATAAATATTTTTAATAAAAATAATCTTATAATTAAAAGAAAAGAAATTACATCTAATGTAAAATATAAATCAATAAATAAAGGTAAGTATAAACATTATATGGAAAAAGAAATATATGAACAACCTATTTCAATTCAAAATACATTAAATAATCGTATAAAAAAAGACACAATTAATTTTTCCGAATTAGGAGATAGAGAAAAAAAATTTTTTTTAAATGCAGAACATATTCAAATAGTAGCATGTGGTACATCTTATCATGCTGCAATGGTTTCTAGATATTGGTTTGAATCACTTGCTAACATTCCATGTGATGTTGAAATAGCTTCTGAATTTTCTTCACGAAAATTAGCAGTTAGAAAAAAAAGTGTTTTTATTACCTTATCACAATCTGGTGAAACAGCAGACACATTAGCAGCGCTTAGAATTTCAAAAAAACTAGGTTATCTAGGAAGTTTAACTATATGCAATATGAAAGGTTCATCTTTAGTTCAAGAATCTGATTGTTATTTATTAACTAAAGCAGGAATAGAAATAGGAGTAGCTTCAACAAAATCTTTTACTACACAGTTAACTGTTTTACTAATGTTAATAGCAAAAATAACAAAATTAAAAAAACAAAAAAATAATATTGAAAAAAAAATTGCACAAATACTAAGTCTTCTACCGTCTAAAGTAGAAGCAATTTTAAAAAAAAACACTCTAATTAAAACTCTTGCAAATCAATTATGTAACAAAAAAAATATATTATTTCTCGGACGAGGAGATCAATATCCTATTGCTATGGAAGGAGCTTTAAAATTAAAAGAAATTTCTTATATTCATGCTGAAGCTTATCCTTCTGGAGAATTGAAGCACGGTCCTCTTGCATTAATTGATAAAAATATACCAGTTATTATTACAGCACCAAAAAATTCATTACTTGAAAAAACAAAAAAAAATATTAAAGAGATATGCGCGAGAGGTGGTATAATTTACGTTTTTTCAGATCAAGAAATTGATTTAGAAAAAAACATGACTATTATAAAAATTCCTTACGTAGAAGAAATAATAGCACCTATTTTATATATAATTCCATTGCAATTGCTTGCTTATTATATTGCATTGAGTAAAGGAAAAAATATTGATCAACCAAGACATCTTGCAAAATCAGTTACAGTAGAATAAAATTTTTTTTATTTTTATCTTTAACAAACATAACTTTTTTATCAAAAAAAAGAGTATGAGCGATCAATTTTAAAAACTTAATCTCATACTCTATGTAGATCATTATCTTAATTTTAAGATTATTAATTTTTAAAACTTGATACTATTATAAAATTAATTTTCTATCGCTATTTTTAATTTTTTCATAGCATTTTTTTCTAATTGTCTAACACGCTCGGCAGATATTCCATAATTATTTGCAATTTTTTGCAAAGTGTTTTTTTCCTTCTTATCTAACCAACGTGCACGAATAATATTTCGACTTCGCTCATCTAATCTTAACAAAGCATTACTTAGTTTGCTTGTAGTATGTTTATTCCAATTATCTTGTTCTAATCCATTTGCAAAATTAGATGTTTTATCTTGTAAATAAAACATATTTCCATTAATTTTTCCATCTTTTAAATCTTCTTCTGGAAAAGGATTAAAAGTTATATCTTGAGCTGACATTCTAGACTCCATCTCTCTGACATCTTCACTGCTTACACCTAATTCTCGAGCAACTATTTCAATTTCTTCTTGATTAAACCAACCTAATCTTTTTTTGTTTTTTCTTAAATTAAAAAATAATTTTCTTTGAGACTTAGTTGTTGCTACTTTTACAATTCGCCAATTACGCAATACATACTCATGTATTTCTGATTTAATCCAATGTACAGCAAAAGAAACAAGACGTACTCCTATGTCTGGATTGAATCTACGTACTGCTTTCATTAAACCTATATTACCTTCCTGTATTAAATCAGCTTGGAGTAAACCGTATCCCGAATAATTACGTGAAATATGAATAACAAAACGAAGATGAGAAAGAATTAAAGTTTTTGCAGCATCTAAATCATCGTGATAGCGTAAACGTTTAGTTAATAATTTTTCTTCTTTAATCGACAACATTGGCCATAGATTAGCTATTCGAATATAAGCATCTAAATTACCTAGTGCTGTTACAGATAAAATCTGTACTTTATTGGTCATCTTAATTCCCGTATTAAGAAAATATATTTAATGAATTATAAATATATGGGATGATTTAATCATACTTTAATTAAAAATTAAAATCAAAAATTTATAAAAATACTAATTATGAAAAAATTAAACTGTCACTTGAAAATAAACAATTTTTCAGTTTACTATTTCACAAAAATAGATTTAATAAAATCATTACTATTAAAAACAACTAAATCTGTTGTTTTTTCACCAATACCAATATAACGAATAGGAATTAAAAATTGATTAGCTAAAGAAAAAATAACTCCTCCTTTTGCTGTTCCATCTAGTTTAGTAATAACTAATCCAGTTAAGTTTATTGCTTTATGAAACATTTCTGTTTGCTTAATAGTATTTTGACCATTACAAGCATCAATAATCAACATAATTTCATGTGGAGCAGATAAATTTAATTTTTTAATAACTCTAACCATCTTTTTTAATTCTTCTAACAAATGTAATTTATTGTGTAATCTTCCAGCTGTATCAATAATTAGAACATCTATTTTTTTTGATATAGCAGATTTTACTGCATCAAAAGCCACTGAAGCTGGATCTGAACCAGAAGATTGAGATATAACAGGAATATTGTTACGTTTTCCCAAAATTTGCAACTGTTCTATACCAGCAGCACGAAATGTATCTGCTGCTGCTAACATTACAGATTTTCCTGCTAATTTATATTTTTTTGCTAATTTAGAAACTGTTGTTGTTTTTCCAGTTCCATTTATCCCTACTACCAAAATAACAAAAGGGGTATGATTAGATATTTTTAAAGGTTTTTCTACTCTATTTAAAATAGAATACATGTGTTCTTTTAAGAGAAAATAAACTTTTTCAGGATTTTTTAATTCTTTATGTGTTGCATCATTAATTAATTTACTGATAATCTGATCTGTAGTATGAACACCAATATCAGAAAGAAGCATCGTGTCTTCTAATTCCTCAAAAAAAGCATCATCTATTTTTTTTGATAAAAAAATACGACTAATGCTGTCACCAAAAAATTGTTTAGTTTTATTTAAACTATTTTTCAATTTAAAAAGAAAATCTATTTTTTTATTGTCAATATTTTGTATTGTATGAATACCTTCTTTTTCTTTCTTTAACAGTATATTTTCTTTTTTTTCTTTTTTATTATTTTTTTTTATCTTAGAATTTATCCAAGAAAAAAAACTGTTTTTTTTATCAAAATTCATCTTGTTACTCCTAATTTAAACAAATAATAATTATTTTATTTATAACTTAAAAAACTAGAAATTAAATATTTATTTAAATTATATTTAATAATAAAATAAATTATATTAAAAAAATAAGAAAATCTAATAAAATGCACAATTCTTTTGCAAAAAAAAACGGAAAAATTCGTATTATTTCTGGAAAATTAAAGGGAAAAAAAATATTAATTACAAATAATGTAAATATAAGACCAACGACAAATCGAATACGAGAAACACTTTTTAATTGGTTATCTGCATATATTGAAAATGCTCATTGTTTAGATTGTTTTGCAGGAAGCGGTGCATTAGGAATAGAAGCTATATCTAGAAATGCAAAATTTGTAACCTTATTGGAAATAGAAAAGAAAACAATATTTTCATTAAAAAATAATATAACAAGATTAAATATATCTAATTCAGAAATTATACATACTAACACTCTTGATTGGCTTAAAAAAAAAAAAAACCGTATGATATAATATTTATAGATCCACCATATAATCAAAAATTAGTTGACCAAACTCTTTTTTTATTAGAACAAAAACAGTGGGTGAGAAAAAAATCATTGATTTATATAGAAAAAGAAAATACAAATTCTTTTTTTATATCTAAAAATTGGACTTTATATAAGAAGAAAACTACAAATAGAATAGCATGTTATCTTTACTTTTTTAAAATTTAAAAAATAAAAGTCATTGTAATAAAAGCAAATAGGATCAAATATTCATGAAAATTTTAGTTTCAAAAAAAATAACTCTTGACTTATTTTGCAAAAATCCAATTCAAATTATAGAAAAAGAAAAAAATGAAATTATATCTATATCAAAAAACAAAAAAACTGTATTTTATGTAATACAGCCAAAAGCTTTAAAAAAATTATTTGATATTAAAGAATATTTTGTAAAAAGTAAAATAACAAAAAAAGAAAAAAAAATCATAGAAAAGTTTCCAATGCATACTAATTGGATTCCCGACAAAGATTTTATACAAAAAGCTGCATTATGGGGAATATCATTAAACGAAGAAGTTTCAAAATATGAACTTGCTTCCTTTATTTCCTATTGGGAAGCAGAAGGTTTATTTTTTCATCATATACAATGGCAACAGAAATTAGCTAGAAGTTTAGAACGAAGTCGATCTATGAATAATGCAATACAACAAAAAAAAGATATTACTTATATACCAGTACCTGATCAAAAAACACCTGATGGATTTCGAGGCAAGTAATGACATTTTATAATGAATTTTTTAAACGCCTTCAACGTCTTATGCCTAGTAATGTAAAACCAAAATTTGAAAGTGATCAAGATTTATTAGCTTGGAATCAAGAACAAGGTAGGCTATCTTCAGAATCTATATTACGTGAAAACAAAGCTATGAAAATGCAACGCGTTTTAGGAAGATCAGGAATACGTGAATTATATATGAATTGTTCTTTTGAAAACTATAAAATTGAACATGATGGACAAAGAAAGGTACTGAAAGCAGCAAAACGTTATGCTGAAGAATTTAATGAAAACATTGCAAGTTTTATTTTTTCAGGAAGACCAGGAACTGGAAAAAATCATTTAGCATCAGCTATAGGTAATTATTTAATTTTACATGGAAAAAGTATTTTAATTGTAACAGTAGCAGATTTAATGTCTAATATGAAAGGTACATTTAGTGGTACTAGTAATATCACTGAAGAAAATTTATTACATAATCTTAGTAGTGTTGATTTGTTAATGATTGATGAAATTGGTATGCAAACTGAATCACGTTATGAGAAGGTAATTATCAATCAAATAGTTGATAGGAGATCATCTTCTAAGCGTTCTACTGGGATGTTATCTAATTTAGATCACAGAGGTATGAAAAATTTATTAGGAGAAAGAGTAATTGATAGAATGCGTTTAGGTAATAGTCTATGGTTAACTTTTGAATGGGATAGCTATAGACAATACGTAAGGGGGGATGAATATTAATAATCAGAAATAAATAATTTTTTTATTTAATTCTAGACACATATTCACCAGATCTAGTGTCTACTTTAATTAATGATCCAATTTGTATAAATAAAGGAACTTTTAGGATTGCACCTGTACTTAATGTTGCTAATTTAGTAGTAGTGTTTATTGTATCACTCTTTAATGCTATCTCTGTATCTATCACTTTAAGTTCCACAAAAATGTTAGGTGTAATAGAAATTGCTTGATTATTCCAAAAAGTAATAACACATGTATCTTGTTCTGATAACCACTTTTTATTGACACCAACAATTTTTTTATCTACTGATAATTCTTCAAAATTATTATTAATAAAATACCAAAAATGACCATCGTTATATAAATAAGATAATGTATATTCTGAAACATCAGCTATTTCTAAAGAATCTGTAGATTTAAATGTTTTTTCTATTAATTGCTTTGTTAACAATTTTCTTAATTTTACACGAACAAAAGATTGACCTTTTCCAGGTTTAACAAATTCACTAGACTCTATTAAACAAGGTTCTTTTTCAAAAATAATTTTACGACCTGAACGAAAGTTATTACTATGATATACTCTCATAAAAACCTCTACTTTTAATAAATTTATGAAACATTACAACACAAAAAAATTAAATAGAGAAAAAGATTCATGGTTATATGAAATTTCAAATTCTATTGTTGAACCAAAAAAACTGTTAAAATTTCTTCATTTAGAAAAGTATCCAAAATATTACGATTCTAAACCAAAAAAAGTTTTTCCATTTCGTGTTCCTTATTCTTTTGCATCAAGAATGAAAAAAAACGACCCTAAAGATCCATTATTATTACAAGTTATTACAAAAAATCAAGAATTTTTAAATAATTTACAATTTAACGAAGATCCTGTAAAAGAAAAAAAAGACATTGTTTTACCAGGACTATTACATAAATATAAAGATAGAGTATTATGGATATTAAAAACAAATTGTGCTATTAATTGTAGATATTGTTTTAGAAAACATTTTCCATATGAAAAAAATAAAGGGAATAAAAAAAACTGGATTCAGATACTTCATTATATTAGTCAAAACATAGAGTTAAATGAAGTCATTTTGTCAGGAGGAGATCCGTTAATGGCAAAAGATCATGAATTACTATGGCTTATTACATCTTTATCTAAAATAAAACACATAAAAAGATTAAGAATTCATACCAGACTACCTATTGTAATACCAAATCGAATAACTTCTGATCTCTGTCAAATTTTTTCAAATTCTGTTTTAAAAATCATTATTGTTACTCATATTAATCATCCTCAAGAAATTAATGAACAATTAAGCGATAGTCTATTGAAATTAAAAAAATCTAACGTTATTTTACTTAATCAAAGTGTTTTACTAAAAAACATAAACGATAATGCTATTATTTTAGCAGAACTGAGCAGTCGTTTATGTGAAAATAATATTATTCCATATTATTTACATATTTTAGATAAAGTTAAAGGAACGTCACATTTTTTAGTTTCAAATAAAAAAGCTAAATCTATCATATCAGATTTAATGAAAATGATATCAGGTTTTTTAGTACCGAGATTAGTTTTTGATAATGGATCGAAAGATAACAAGTTAATTATCATTTAGTATAAATAGTTAATTTTAATTTTTTTATTCTTAATAAAAAAATTAAAATCTTTCCTCAGACAAATATATCTGAGGAAAGATATCTTTAAATTAATTTAAAAAAGTATTAACTAAAAATTTTTACATCATTCCGCCCATACCACCCATTCCACCAGCAGGAGATGAAGCGACATCAGAAGATTTATCTTCTCTTGGTAAATCTGTTACCATACATTCTGTTGTAATCATTAAACCAGCAACAGAAGCTGCATATTGTAAAGCTGATCTAGTAACTTTAGTAGGATCTAATATACCAAAATCAATCATGTCGCCATATTCGTCAGTAGCAGCGTTATAACCATAATTACCCTTTCCATCTTTCACATTATTAGTAACTACGGAAGGTTCTTCACCAGAGTTTGAAACAATTTGACGCAATGGAGCTTCCATGGCACGAAGAGCTACTCTAATACCAACATTTTGATCTTCGTTGTGACCACGTAGATTAGATATTTTTCCAGCTACACGAACTAAAGCAACACCTCCACCTGCAACAACACCTTCTTCTACAGCAGCACGAGTAGCATGTAAGGCATCTTCTACACGAGCTTTCTTCTCTTTCATTTCTACTTCTGTAGCTGCACCTACTTTAAGTACTGCAACACCGCCAGATAACTTAGCTAAACGTTCATTTAATTTTTCTTTATCATAATCAGAAGTAGCTTCTTGAATTTCTTGACGAATTTGACCAATACGACTTTGAATAGCTTGTTTTTCTCCAGAACCACCGATAATAGTTGTAGTATCTTTGTTAATTACAACTCTTTTTGCTTGTCCTAAATCTTCTAAGGTAGATTTTTCTAAATCCATAGCTAATTCTTCAGATATTACAGAACCACCCGTTAAAATAGAAATATCTTGTAACATTGCTTTACGTCGATCACCAAATCCAGGCGCTTTAACAGCTGCAACTTTAACAATTCCTCGCATAGAATTTACTACTAGAGTAGCTAGTGCTTCTCCTTCTAAATCTTCTGAAATTATTAATAATGGTTTTCCAGACTTTGCAACGGATTCTAATATTGGTAACATTTCACGAACATTAGAAATTTTTTTATCAGCCATTAAAATATACGGATTTTCTAATTCAACAATACCTGTTTCTGGTTTATTAATAAAATAAGGAGATAGATAACCTCTATCAAACTGCATACCTTTTACAACTTCAAGTTCATTTTGAAGACCTGTCCCTTCTTCTACTGTAATAACTCCGTCGTTGCCAACTTTTTCCATTGCTTCTGCAATTAAAGCACCAACTTTTTCATCTGCATTTGCAGAAATAGTACCAACTTGAGTAATAGCTTTAGAATCTGAACACGGTACAGATAAATTTTTTAATTCTTCAACAGCGCTAATTACGGCTTTATCAATTCCACGTTTTAGATCCATAGGATTCATACCGGCTGCTACAGCTTTTAAGCCTTCATTCACTATAGATTGTGCCAATAATGTAGCTGTTGTTGTACCATCACCTGCTGCATCATTTGCTTTTGATGCAACTTCTTTTACCATTTGAGCTCCCATATTTTCGAACTTATCTTCTAGTTCAATTTCACGAGCTACTGATACTCCGTCTTTAGTAATACTAGGTGCTCCAAAAGATTTATCTAATACTACATTTCTACCTTTTGGCCCTAAAGTTACTTTAACTGCATCTGCTAATACATTTACTCCACGAAGCATTTTAATTCGAGCTTCATTACCAAATTTTACATCTTTAGCGCCCATTTTTGACATTTCCTTAAATATATTGTTTTATGGATATAGCATATATGGTTTAGTTTACTATTCAACAATTGCTAAAATGTCACTCTCATTTAAAATTAATAGTTCTTCATTATCAATTTTTTCTGTTTTTGCACCATAACCTTCATTAAAAATTACAACATCACCAACTTTAACATCTAATGGTTTAATTTGACCATTATCTAGAACACGACCATTACCAACTGCTGTAATCGTTCCGCGAGTAGATTTTGCTGCAGCAGAACCTGTAAGTACAATACCACCTGCAGACTTTAATTCTGCTTCGTTACGTTTTACAAGCACGCGATCATGCAATGGACGAATTTTCATATTAGCGATACTCCTGTGAATAATTTTGCTTAATTATATTAAAAAAAATTATTTTTTTATTTAATACTTTCTTTATATATTAAATATAGGGATGCTTACTAAAACTTTCAAGGGGAAAAAATTATTTTTTTATTTTTATTTTATATTTTCAAAATAGAAAAGATATTAGTTAAATCAAAATTTCAAATTAACTTCTACAAAAAAAGATTGACAAAGTTTTATCTTTGATGATTTAATGTAAAAATTGCCCGGATAGCTCAGTCGGTAGAGCAGGGGACTGAAAATCCCCGTGTCGGTGGTTCAATTCCGCCTCCGGGCAAAAATTATATTCTTATTTTCCTATGCAAAAGGTAGAAAAAATACGTTTTAATAAATCACTAGAAGTAAACTCACCTGTTATTTCTCCTAATAATTTATTAATTATATTGAGTGATTCAGCTAATAATTCAATATTTTTATATTTTAACCAATTTTTTTGAGCTTTTAAAAGTTCACAATACGATAGATCAATTTGATGAATATGACGTCTTCTAGCAATAAAAAGACCTTCTTGACTTTTATCTTTTTGTCTGTTTGAAAGATGTTTTTTTAAAATATCAATTCCTTGACCCGTAAGAGCAGAAATACTGATAAATAGTAAATTTTCAATTTTTGTAATTCCACAAAAATCTTCTACTAAATCATTTTTATTCAAAACAAAAGTCACTTCTTGTATGTTATAAGAAGAAATTTGTTTCATAAACTGAATAGATGTTTTTTTTTGATCTTCTAAACTAATTGTTTTATCCATCACATATAGAACATGATCAGAATTTTTGATCATCTCCCAAGAACGTTGTATTCCAATTTTTTCAATTTTATCTTCTGTTTCACGTAAACCCGCAGTATCAATTATTTCACATGAAATACCATGAATATTTATATTTTCATAAAGAACGTCGCGTGTTGTACCAGGTAAATCAGTTACTATAGCTCTATCACGACATGATAAAACATTTAACAAACTAGATTTTCCAGCATTCGGTGGTCCGACAATTACTATTCTTTTTGCTTCTCTTATCAAACTACCTTCTGAAACTATATTTTTTATTTTTAAAAATTTATCATTCAATTTTTCAAAATTTGACATAATAAAAATATTAAAATCAAAATCAATATTTTCTTCTGAAAAATCTATACTTGCTTCTATATTAGTACGAAATTCAATTAATTTTTTTATTATTTTTTGAATATAAAATGAAAAATTTCCATGTAAAGAATTTAAGGACGCTCGAACCACGGACTCTGTTTCAGAATTAATTAAATCATCTATTGCTTCTGCTTGAATCAAATCTATTTTCCCATTTAAAAATGCGCGTTGACAAAATTCACCTGGTTGAGCAATTCTTATTTTAATATTTTTCAAACATAAAATTCTTTTTATTAGTAAGTCCATAATAAATGGATTACCATGACCTTGTAGTTCTAATACATCTTCTCCTGTTAAAGAAAAAGGTGCTGGAAACCATAAAGATATACCTTCATCTAATACCTTTTTACTTTCATCAAAAAACTTTGAATAAGTAGCAAATCTTGGTTTAGGGATTTTACCTAACACTGCAAAAGCAACTTGATTGGCATGAATACCTGAAACTCTTAATATTCCAACAGCACTTTTTCCAGGACAGGTAACTTGAGCAATAATAGTATCATTTCGAATCATAAAATATTTTCTTAATTTTTAAATAAAAAGAATAAATAATTTTTATCTTTTTTGATTTTTTTTAAAATTAGATAAAATATATTTTTGTTGTATAATAGTAACTAAATTACTAACAATATAGTATAAAACTAATCCTGATGGAAACCACAAAAAAAACACTGTAAAAATAAAAGGCATAAAATGCATTATTTTTTGTTGAAAAGGATCTGAAATATTATTAGACGATGTTCTTTGGATAAAAAACATAGTTAAACCCATAAATATCGGTAAAACATAATATGGATCCTGATCAGATAAATCTTTTATCCAAAACAAAAAGGGTGCATGACGTAGTTCCACAGAACCAATTAACATATAGTAAAGAGATAAAAAAATAGGCATTTGAATAAAAACTGGCAAACAACCGCCTAATGGATTTATTTTTTC
Organism: Buchnera aphidicola str. Sg (Schizaphis graminum); assembly: GCF_000007365.1. Classification (NCBI taxonomy): domain Bacteria; kingdom Pseudomonadati; phylum Pseudomonadota; class Gammaproteobacteria; order Enterobacterales; family Erwiniaceae; genus Buchnera; species Buchnera aphidicola. The sequence continues at coordinate 16,146 of NC_004061.1, read as the reverse complement.
TTTCTTATATAAAGCCATTATTTCTTTGCTCATCCGTTGCTTATCATGTCCGAAATTTTTCTTTAACTCATTAATTTTCGGTTGTAATTCACGCATTTTTGACATAGAAGTATATTGCGCTTTAGTCAACGGATAAGTAATTGCTTTCATCATAAAAGTAATTAAAATAATAGAAAAACCCCAATTTCCTATAAAATTATGTATAGTACTTAATAATTTAAATAAAGGTTGAGATAAAAACCAAAGGAAACCATAATCTACTGTTAAATCTAAATTTGGTGCTACTAGCGCCATCTCTTGCTGTTTTTCAGGTCCTATCCATAATTTAGATTTTATAATGTATCTAGAATTAGATGGAATGTTAATTAAAGAAGACTTATATCCAATTATAGCAATACCATCATTATCTAGATAAGATGTATAAATTATATTAGAACTGCTGATGTTAGTATCAGGTACCCAAGCAACTACAAAATACTGTTGCAGCATGGCGATCCAACCATGATGAGTAATGATATGAAGATGTTCATGATTAGCGATATTATCAAATTTATATTTTTCATATTTCGCATCTGAACTTGAATAAGCAGCACCACGAAAAGTCTGAAGGGCAAAATTACCACTATAAATATCACGATTTTTAGGCAGTTTAACAGTTTGTTTTAGTTGTCCAAAAATATTTAGTTCTAATTTTTTATTACTCAAATTATTAATATCATATTCTACTTCTACATTATATTTACCAGGTTTAAGGATAAAATTTTTTATATACGTTATCCCATTTTTGGCAATAAAAGTTATTGGAACACGTAATTCTTTTTCATTATGACCTAATTCAAAAAAATTTTTTTTTGCAGAATACAATGGTCTAATTTTATTAATTGAATTATCTAAACCATCTTTTCCAATCAATCCACTTTGAGCCTGATAAACAAAATCAGATTTTGTTTCTAATAATTTCAAATTCTCAGGAGAATTTAATTGAGTTTTATAATCAAGTAAACTTGCTTCTTCTATATCACCTCCATACATATTTATCACTAAACGAAGTACGTCATTTTTAATAATTATTTGATTTTTATCTTCTTTTTTATGATTCAAATGAAAAAACGAATTAGTTTCTTCATTTTTTTTATTTTTTTTTAAAGATTGACTCTGCCATGCTTGCCATAATAAAAAAGAAACAAACAAAAAAGCAAAAATAAAAAAATTACGCTGTAATTCCATCATTAATATTCACTTTTATCTTTAATTTTTAAAGGCACTAAATCTTCTCCACCTTGATGCAATGGATGACATTTAAATAAACGTAAAATTGTTAAAATTATACCTTTGATAACTCCAAATTTACGCAAAGATAAAATCATATATGTTGAGCAAGTAGGATAAAAACGACAATTTGAAGGCATAAAAAAACTAATATAATTTTGATAAATCGAAACGAAAAAAGTTAAACAAAAAACAACTATCGTTGATAGTTTGACCATATATACTCCAATATATTTACTATTTTTTTATTATTTAAATAAACAATATTTTTCTTTGCTATAACAACGAAATCCATTGAGATTAATCTATGTTGTAATAAACGAAAAGTTTCTCGAATTAATCGTTTAATTTTATTACGTCTATATGCATGTTTAATATTTTTACGCGATATACTAAGACCTAATCTAGGATGTCCTAATAAATTAGAACGTCCTAATATGTTTATGTGAAAAGTATTTTTATTACAGGGATTACTAAAAACATATTGAAAATTTGTAGATTTTAACAATTTCGATTTTTTTTTAAAAAAATAATTTAACACTATATTCAACCTATTATTTACTAGAAACAGTTAAACGCGTTCTCAATTTTGCACGTCTACGTGACAAAATATAACGCCCATTTTTAGTTGCCATCCGAGTTCTAAATCCATGTGAACGATTACGTTTTAATATTGATGGTTGGAAAGTTCGTTTCATTTTAATATTTACCTCAATATACTTTATTAAATATAATTAATAAGATTCTCTAAACCAAGAAGAGAAGAATGTTTTTTTAAATGATAAAAATAAATTTACTTTATTTGTTAAATTAATAATTCATCATTTTAAAAAAATGAAAAAATACTATTTAAAAAAAATTTTTGATATTTTATTTTGATATAAAAAATGTATTTTTTTATAAAAAAACTAAATTTAAAAAAATCACTTCTTTAGATAAAAAATATCTAAAAATACATTATATCCTTTTCGTTATACTCACCAATCTTAAATTGTATAACTTTTAATGTAAAAAAATATAATTTTTTTTTATATTAAACATATGTGTCAAAATAGAAAAACAAAAAAAACAGCCATTTTTTAAATTTCATTGAATTTTGTTCGCTTGGAGTCTAGCGTGTCACTTTGTCTTTGGAAACAGTGTCTTGACCGGTTGCAGAGCGAGCTGCCATCTACAGAATTTAGTATGTGGATACGCTCTCTAAAAGCCAAATTAAACAATAATATTTTAGAAATATATGCTCCAAATCAATTTATTTTAGATTGGGTAAAAGATAAATATTTAATTCATTTTAAAAAAATACTACAAGATTTTTGTGGTTCTAATTCACCATTCATAAAATTTAAAGTATACCAAACTTCTAAAGAAAAAAAATTTAAAAAAAACATTTTACAAAAAATACAAAATTTAAATGCAAAACCAATTTGGGATAAGATACCAATTTTTAAAAAATCGTCTCATCGTTCTAATATTAACAAAAAACATAGTTTTGAAAATTTTATAGAAGGAAAATCAAATCAATTAGCACGAGCAGCTGCATCTCAAGTAGCTAAAAACCCTGGAAACTCTTATAATCCACTTTTTTTATATGGAGGTACAGGATTAGGAAAAACACATTTATTACATGCTATAGGGAACGGAATATTAGCATATAAATATAATGTTAAAATTATCTATATGCATTCTGAACGTTTTGTGCAAGATATGGTCAAGGCTTTACAAAATAATGCAATTGAAAAATTTAAATTATACTATCGTTCTGTTGACGCATTGTTAATTGACGATATTCAATTTTTTGCACATAAAGAACGTTCTCAAGAAGAATTTTTTCATACATTTAATGCTCTTTTAGAAGGGAATCAACAAATCATTTTAACTTCAGATCGATATCCTAAAGAAATTAATGGAGTTGAAGATCGTTTAAAATCGAGATTTGGTTGGGGTCTGACAGTTGCTATTGATCCACCAGAATTAGAAACAAGAGTCGCCATATTGATTAAAAAAGCAGATGAAAATAATATTGTATTATCTGACGAAGTTGCATTCTTTATAGCCAAACATTTACGTTCTAATGTTCGCGAATTAGAAGGAGCTCTAAACAGAGTAATTGTTAATGCTAATTTTACACACCGTTCTATTACTGTAGAATTCGTTCGTGAAGCGCTTCGAGATATATTAGCTTTGCAGGAAAAACTAGTTACCATTGCTAATATTCAAAAAACAGTTGCAGAATATTATAAAATAAAAGTAGCAGATTTATTATCTAGACGACGTTCTCGTTCAGTAGCTCGTCCCAGACAAATGGCGATGGCTATGGCAAAAGAATTAACTAATCATAGCTTGCCAGAAATTGGAGATGCTTTTAGCGGAAGAGATCATACCACAGTACTTCATGCTTGTCGTAAAATTGAACAATTACGTAAAGAAAATCACGATATTAAAGAAGATTTTTCAAATTTAATCAGAACTCTATCAGTGTGATATTATGAAATTTACTATTCAAAACGATATTTTAACTAAAAATTTAAAAAAAATAACTCGAGTACTAGTCAAAAATATTTCATTTCCTATTTTAGAAAATATATTAATTCAAGTTGAAGATGGAACTTTGTCTTTAACAACAACAAATTTAGAAATAGAGCTTATTTCAAAAATTGAAATTATAACAAAATATATACCAGGAAAAACAACTATTTCAGGTAGAAAAATTTTAAATATTTGTCGAACTTTATCAGAAAAATCAAAAATAAAAATGCAACTAAAAAATAAAAAAATGTATATTTCTTCTGAAAATAGCAATTATATATTAAGTACTTTATCTGCTGATACTTTTCCAAATCATCAAAATTTTGATTATATTTCCAAATTTGATATATCCTCAAATATATTAAAAGAAATGATAGAAAAAACTGAATTTTCAATGGGAAAACAAGATGTAAGATATTACTTAAATGGTATGTTATTAGAAAAAAAAGATAAATTTTTACGTAGTGTTGCAACAGATGGATATAGATTAGCAATATCGTATACTCAATTAAAGAAAGATATCAATTTTTTTTCAATTATTATTCCTAATAAAGCAGTAATGGAATTGTTAAAATTATTAAATACTCAACCACAATTATTAAATATTTTAATTGGTTCCAATAGTATTAGAATATATACAAAAAATTTAATTTTTACTACTCAATTAATTGAAGGTGAATATCCTGATTATAAGAGTGTTTTATTTAAAGAAAAAAAGAATCCAATTATTACTAATTCTATTTTATTAAAAAAATCACTATTACGCGTTGCTATTCTAGCTCATGAAAAGTTCTGTGGAATTGAAATAAAAATTGAAAACGGTAAGTTTAAAGTACTATCTGATAATCAAGAAGAAGAAACTGCTGAAGATCTATTCGAAATTGATTATTTCGGAGAAAAAATAGAAATCTCAATAAATGTTTATTATCTATTAGATGTTATCAACAATATAAAAAGTGAAAATATTGCTTTATTTTTAAATAAATCTAAATCTTCTATACAAATCGAAGCAGAAAACAATTCTTCAAACGCATATGTTGTAATGCTATTGAAAAGATAAAAATAAGTAATTTATATATATATCAAAGAAATTTAAGAACATAAATTTTAACATATTCAAAATATAAAAAATAATTAAAATTTTAAAAATAGAAAATATATAATAATCGTATTATAAAAAACACATTATCAATTAAAAAATAACAAGGAAAAATATGATAGATACTTATGATTCTTCTAAAATAAAAATATTAAGAGGATTAGATGCCGTTCGTAAAAGACCAGGAATGTATATTGGAGATACTGATGATGGAAGTGGACTACATCATATGGTTTTCGAAATTGTTGATAATTCTATTGACGAAGCATTAGCAGGGTTTTGTAAAGAAATCAAAGTAGTTATTCATTCTGATAATTCAGTATCAATTAAAGACGATGGAAGGGGTATTCCAACTGATATACATCCTGAAGAAAAAATTTCAGCTGCAGAAGTTATTATGACAGTATTACACTCAGGTGGTAAGTTTGATAACGCTTCTTATAAGATATCAGGTGGATTACATGGAGTAGGAATATCGGTTGTGAACGCTTTATCAGAAAAACTAGAATTAATAATTTATAAAAATAAAAAAAAATATCGACAACAATATAAAAACGGAAATCCAGAATCCCCTTTATGCATCATAGGTGCAACTGAAATAACAGGAACATACATAAGATTTTGGCCTAGTTACAAAATTTTTACTAATAAAACACAATTTCAATATGAAATTTTATCTAAACGTTTACGCGAATTATCCTTTCTTAATTCTAACATATTGATTCACTTAAAAGACAATCGAACAAATTTAGAAGAAAAATATCACTATAAGGGAGGTATTAAAGCATTTATCAAATTTTTAAATAAAAATAAATTCCCAATTAATCTAAATATATTTTATTTTCGATGTATTAAAAATCAAATAGAATTAGAAATCGCAATACAATGGAATAATTCACACCAAGAAAATATACTTTGTTTCACTAATAACATACCCCAAAAAGATGGTGGAACACATTTATCTGGTTTTCGAGCAGGAATAACACGTACATTAAATTTACATATAGAACGCGAAGGGTACAATAAAAAAAACAAAACAATTATTACAGGTGAAGATACACGAGAGGGATTAACAGCAATCATATCTATAAAAATACCTGATCCTAAATTTTCTTCTCAAACTAAAGATAAACTAGTTTCTTCTGAAGTAAAATCAGTAATAGAATCATTAATTAACGAAAATCTTATCGAATATCTTTTAGAAAATCCTATTGATGCAAAGTTTATAATTCAAAAAATCATAAACTCAGCTAAAATAAGAGAAGCAGCAAGACGAGCTAGAGAAATAAATAAAAAAAAGGGGACATTAGATTTAGGTACGTTACCTGGAAAACTATCTGATTGTCAAGAAAATGATCCTAAATTATCAGAAATTTATTTAGTTGAGGGAGACTCTGCAGGTGGATCAGCAAAACAAGGCAGAAACCGAAAAAATCAAGCTATTCTTCCTTTGAAAGGAAAAATATTAAATGTACAAAAAACAAAATTTGATAAAATAATCTTATCTCAAGAATTAACATCGCTTATAACAGCATTAGGATGTAGCATTACTAAAAGTGAATATAGTTTAGATAAACTAAGATATAATCATATTATCATAATGACTGATGCTGATGTAGATGGAGCACATATTCGAACACTATTATTAACATTCTTTTATCGTCAATTACCAGAATTAATTAAAAAAGGATATGTTTATATTGCTCAGCCACCTTTATATAAGGTAAAAAAAGGAAAACAAGAAAAATATATTAAAAATGATGAAGAGATGAATAAATATCAAATTAAAATAGCTTTAAAAGAAATTGTTATAAAAAACAAAAAAAATGAAAATTGCAATAAAATTATCAAAGAATTTCAAAAAATAGTATCTGATTTTAATCATATTCAAATTAAAATGAAAAAAAATAAAAATTATTTCCCTGAATTAATATTGAATGAACTGATCTATCATCCTCGTTTATATAATTTAAAAAACGAAAACGTAGTTCAAAATTGGATAGAAAAACTAGTAGAAAAATTAAATAAAAAAGATAAAAATAATACAATATACACGTCAAAAATCAAGAGAAATGAAAATGATAGTATATTTGAACCAAGTATAAAATTATCAAGATATGCCAACCATACTCAATATGATTTAAAAAATGATTTTTTAGAAAGTAAAGAATATTTTTTAATTACTAATTTAGGTGAAAAATTTAAAAAATTCCAAGAAAATGAAAATTTTATAGAAAAGGGAGAAAAAATTTATAAAATAAATGACATAAAAAACACATTAGAATGGCTAATAAAAGAAACAAAACGCGGTTTTTTTGTACAACGTTATAAGGGACTTGGAGAAATGAATCCCGATCAACTATGGAATACAACAATGAATCCTGAAACACGAAATATGTTACAAGTAACTATCAAAGATGCTATTTCTGCTAATAATTTATTTAATACATTGATGGGAGACTTAGTAGAACCAAGAAGAAAATTTATACAAAAAAACGCTTTAAAAGCAGAAAACATAGATATTTAAAATATATAATTTAAAAAATTATAAAATATCTTAAATTTTTTTTTTAATTCTATAAACTATCTAAATAATGATTGCGGCAGGAAAAAACCAGCCGCGAAAGATCTTTATTTCTTAAATTTATCCATAATCTCAAGAACACGTAATTTTGCAATTGCTTTAGAAATCTCGAGCAAAACATCGTCTTTTTTGACATTTGTAGTTTCTTTTTTAAAATATTCTTCAGCTTGTTTTTTCGCTTTTACAACACGTTTTCGATCTAAATCAATACCACGAATAGCAACATCTGCTAAAATAGAAACAACGGAAGGTTGAACTTCTAAAATACCTCCAGATATATAAAGACATTCTTCTGTTTTATTTTTATGAAATATATATATTACACCTGGTTTAATTATACTCAACAATTGAGTATGTCCTGGATAAATTCCCATTTCTCCTTCACTTCCAGATACCTGTATTCTATCGACTAATCCAGAAAATATGCGCTTTTCAACACTAACAATATCTAAGTAAAAATCCATGGATATATCCAAAATATTTAATTATAATAATTTTGCTTTTTTTATTACTTCTTCAATAGTACCTACCATATAAAACGCCTGCTCTGGTAAATTATCAAATTCACCTCCAATAATTCCTTTAAAAGCACGAATATTATCTTTTAAAGATACATATTTTCCTGGAAAACCAGTAAAAACTTCTGCTACAAAAAATGGTTGAGATAAAAATCTCTGTATCTTGCGCGCTCTTGAAACTAAAATTTTATCTTCTTGAGATAATTCGTCCATGCCTAAAATTGCAATAATATCTTTTAGTTCTTGATATCTTTGTAAGATTGACTGTACCCCTCGCGCTGTATCATAATGTTCGTCGCCTACAATATAAGGATCTAATTGACGACTAGTCGAATTTAAAGGATCAATAGCTGGATAAATACCTAAAGCAGCTATTTGACGACTTAATGTTACTGTAGAATCTAAATGCGCAAACGTAGTAGCTGGAGAGGGATCAGTTAAATCATCAGCTGGAACATATACTGCTTGAACAGATGTAATGGAACCTTCTTTAGTCGAGGTAATTCTTTCTTGAAGCAAGCCCATTTCTTCAGCTAAGGTTGGTTGATAACCTACAGCAGAGGGCATTCGACCAAGAAGTGCAGAAACTTCTGTTCCAGCTAAGGTATAACGATATATATTATCAATAAATAACAAAACATCTCTACCTTCATCACGAAATTTTTCAGCAATAGTTAATCCTGTAAAAGCCACACGTAATCGATTACCAGGAGGTTCATTCATCTGACCGTAGACAAGAGAAACTTTATCTAATACTTTAGAATCTTTCATTTCATGATAAAAATCATTACCTTCACGAGTTCTTTCACCAACCCCAGTAAATACTGAATAACCAGAATGTTCTATTGCAATATTTCTAATCAATTCCATCATATTAACTGTTTTACCTACACCTGCTCCACCAAATAAACCAACTTTTCCACCTTTTGAAAAAGGACAAATTAAATCAATAACTTTTATACCCGTTTCCAATATTTCTTGAGAAGATGCTTGTTCTTGATAACTTGGTGCAGAACGATGAATTTCCCAGTACTCTAATTTAGAATTATCTAAATTTTTTAATGGTCCTTTATTGTCTATTGTTTTTCCTAACACATTAATTATGCGACCTAACGTAGCTTGCCCTACCGGAACTTTAATATAGTGTCCAAGATCAATAACAATCAATCCCCTTTTCAAACCATTAGTAGAACCCATAGCTATTGTTCGTACAATTCCAGCACCTAATTGTTGCTGTACTTCTAAAATAAGTTGTATTTTTTTATTTTTTACTTCTAGAGCGTTATATATCTTTGGTACTGAATTTTGATCAAATTCTACATCTACTACGGCACCAATAATTTGAATAATTTTTCCAGTAGCTATCATTTTAAAACCTCTAACCAATTTTTAATCTACTGATACTGCTGATGCTCCTGCAACAATTTCAGTCAATTCTTGAGTAATGTTAGCTTGACGAACTTTATTATAAATCAACTGTAATTCTTTAATGCGATTACCACTATTATCTGTAGCAGTTTTCATAGCAACCATACGAGCTGCTTGCTCACTTGCGATATTCTCTAAAAGACTTTGATAAATCTGAGATTCAATATATCGATCAAATAATGTATCTAAAATTAATTTAGATTCTGGTTCATATAAATAATCCCATTTTATTTTCTTATTAGAAAAAATATTTTTTTCATTATAAAGAGGTAAAAGTTGACTAATTTTTGGATACTGTGACAGTTTATTATGAAACTTATTATAAGCAATAAAAAGTCTATCAATTTGATTATTTTGATATTTTTCTAAAATAATTTTAATCGATCCGATTAATTTTGATAAATCAGGAGTTTCACCTAAATTAGTCACACTTGAAATAATAGAACTACCGTATAATTTAAAAACAGATAAACTTTTTAAACCAAATAATATTAAATCACAAGGAATATTTATTTTAGCAAAATTTTGAATTTTAAATAGTACTTGTTTAAAAAGATTAGTATTTAAACTTCCACATAATCCTCGATCAGTAGAAACTATGATTATGCCTATTCTTTTATCATTTCTTTTTTCCAAATAACTATGTTTATATTCTAAACTACCTTGTAGAACATGATGAATTACTTTTTTAATTATTTCAGAATACGGTCGACCTAAACGCATCCTTTCTTCTGTTTTTCTCATTTTAGAAACAGCAACCATTTCCATCGCTTTAGTGATCTTTTTAGTGTTTGTAACACTTATTATTTGATCTTTTATTTCTTTTTTACTTGCCACTATGTTTTCTCAATGAATTTTTTTGCATTATCAAAAAATAAAAATAAGAAAATAAAAATTTTACAATTAAGAATTCTTAAAATTATTAATTAATTCTATAAATTTTTTCTTTATTATATCATTGAAATTTCCATCTTTGTTTATTTCTTCCATTAAATCTAAATGATAATTATAAGCATATGTCAAAATTTCTTTTTCAAATTGAATAATATTTTCTACAGAGATATCGTCAAGAAAATTATTTTCAGCGATAAAAAACATTAATCCTTGTTCTGATATAGACATAGGTCTATATTGTTTTTGTTTCAATAACTCAGTAATTTTTTGACCGTATATTAATTGTTTTCTAGTTGTTTGATCTAAATCAGATGCAAATTGCGAAAATGCTGCAAGTTCGTGATATTGAGCTAATGCAGTACGAATTCCAGAAGATAATTTTTTAATAATTTTAGTTTGAGCAGCACTGCCAACACGAGATACAGATATACCTGCATTCACTGCAGGACGAATACCTGAATTAAATAAATTAGATTCTAAAAATATTTGTCCATCAGTGATGGAAATTACATTTGTAGGAACAAATGCAGAAACGTCACCAGATTGCGTTTCAATAATAGGTAAAGCTGTAAGAGAACCAGTTTTTCCAGTGATTTTACCTTTAGTAACATTTTTCACATGTTCTTTAGAAACACGAGATGCTCTTTCTAATAAACGTGAATGAAGATAAAATACATCTCCCGGAAATGCTTCTCTTCCAGGTGGTCTACGTAATAATAAAGAAATTTGACGATACGCTACCGCATGTTTTGAAAGATCATCATAAACAATTAAAGCATCTTTTCCTCGATCGCGAAAATATTCACCCATTGCACAACCGGAATAAGGTGCTAAATATTGCAAAGAAGCTGCTTCTGAAGCTGAAGCAACAACAACAATAGTATTTAATAAAGCATCATGCTCATCTAATTTTTTTACAACGTTTATAATAGTTGAAAGTTTTTGACCGATAGCAACGTAAACACATGGAAGATTAATTTTTTTTTGATTAATAATAGTATCTATTGCAAGTGCTGTTTTTCCCGTTTGTCTATCTCCAATAATTAATTCACGTTGTCCACGACCGATAGGAACCATAGCATCAATAGCTTTATAACCAGTTTGTATCGGTTCATTAATAGATTCGCGTTCAATAACACCAGGTGCATCCGCCTCTACTGGTAAATAAATATCATGTTCTATAGAACCTTTGCCATCAATAGGAAAACCTAATGCATTCACTATCCTTCCTAAAAGTGCAACACCAACTGGAACTTCTAGGATTTTTCCTGTACATCGAACCTTAGTACCTTCAGTAATATGAATATAAGGTCCCATCACTACAGCACCAATTGTATCTCTTTCTATATTTAATGCAATTGCATATTCATTGTCAGGTAATAAAATCATTTCTCCTAACATAACATCAGAAAGACCATAAATTTTTATGATACCATCATTAACAGAAATAATAGTACCTTCATTATAAGATTGATTAAATACTTCAAATTGAGCAATTCTTTCTTTAATCAATTGACTAATTTCTGTAGAATTTAATTGCATATACAATGCTCACTTAAAAATTTAAAACGTCAGATAATTGTTTAAGATAACTACGAACAGAAAAATCAAAAACTGTATCAGCTTTTTTTATAATTATGCCATCAAGTATCTGATGATCAATTTTATATATAAATTTAATTTTAGATAAAAATATTTTTTGTAATATACAACGTATATCAATAATCTCATGTTCTTGCAAAGAATATGCTGATATTAACTCAATAATAGTATTACCTTGATAAGATGTTTCTAATTTTAAAAACTGTCGCAATATATTATTAAATATTTTAAAACGCTGATTTTCAGCTAATAATTTTATTAAATTTCTTGCATCTTTATCAATGTGATCACCAGCAACAAAGATAAAAAAAGATGATAAATAACTAGGTGATAAAGATCCAGATAAAAATTTTTCAATTTTTTTTGAACGAATGATTTCGTTAATAAAAATTAACGTTTTTTTCCATTTTTCTATTGATTGATTTTCAATTGCTAATTCAAAAATTGCTTTAGCATAAGGTCTAGCAATAGTATCAAGTACTGACATTAATATTTTACCTATATTAATTTCTTATCTTTAGATAAAGAAACAATTAATTTTTTTATTGAATACTTATATTGATCTTTTTGAATATTGTCTTTAATAATTTTTTCAGCTATCAAAATTGATAAATCTACAATTTCTTTATGTAAATTTTTACGTACTTGCATAACTTTTAAATCAATTTCTAATTGATTTCTTAAAAAAATTTTTTTGCTTTCCTCTAAAGCAATACTCTTTGCATCCTCTAAAATAATTGATTTTTTTTTATTTGCTTCGTTGATAATAAAAGATGCTTTTTCTTTAGAATCTTGAATTATTTGATTCATTTTTTTTTGAATAATAATAAGTTCTTCTTCAGCTTTTTTCAAAGAAATCAAAGATTCCTCAATATTTTTTTGTCTTGTCTCGATGGCAAAAATAATAGGAGGCCATATATATTTCATACAAAACCAAACAAATAAAATAAATGACAGTGCTTGTCCAAGAATTGTTGCATTAAGATTCACGATAATGGACCTTATGTATTAAAATAAAAATTAATCTTTACGCTGTCTAAAAAACGTAAAGATTTTAATTATAATTTAAAATAATAATTTTTTTACAAAAAAATAAAATATTAAGAAATAGCGAAAAGCATATATAAGCCTAATCCAACTGCAATCATTGGAATTGCATCTACTAATCCCATTACAACAAAAAACTGTGTTCTTAATAAAGGAACTAAATCAGGCTGCCTTGCAGCTCCTTCTAAAAATTTACTACCTAAAATACCAATACCAATTGCAGCTCCAATTGCCGCTAATCCAATCATAATAGCAACCGCTATATACAACATATCAACATTTAAACTTTCCATTACAAACTCCAGTTTTCAATACAATTATGGTCAATTTTCATCTTAATGAGATTGAGAAGCCATTGACAAATAAACAATCGTCAATACCATAAAAATAAAAGCCTGTAGAGAAATTATTAAAATATGAAAAATAGCCCATGGAACATTTAAAAAAAACTGTGACCACCATGGGAGTAAACCAGCAATTAAAATAAAAATCATTTCACCAGAATACATATTTCCAAAAAGTCTTAATCCCAAAGAAATTGGTTTTGATAATAAAGAAACTAATTCTAATAAAAAATTAAAAATAAAAAATACAGGATGATTAAAAGGTTGTAAAGTAAGTTCTTTACAAAAACCAATTAATCCCTTCATCTTTACACTATAAAATAAAATTAAAATAAAAACACCCAATGACATTGACAATGTAATATTAATATCAGCGGACGGCACAATACGCATTGCTGGAAAATGAAAAAACCTCTCAGAAATAAATGGAAAAAAATCAATTGGAATTAAATCCATAAGATTCATTAAAAAAACCCAAACAAAAACTGTTAACGATAAAGGTGCAATAAGAGGATTTTTTCCTTGATACATACTCTTAACATTAGAACGGATAAAATCAAAAATTAATTCAATAGAAGCTTGTAATCCATTTGGAACACCAGTCGTAATTTTTTTTGCCACTGTGTAAAAGATGCTCAAAAAAAAACATCCTAATACAAGAGAAAATATGATTGAATCAATATTTAAAACCCAAAAATGAGAAACAATTTTTCCTGGTTCAACAAACTTAAAATTACATAAATCTATTTGCAAATGATTTAAATGATGACTGATATATTTTTGAGGATTAGATATTTTCTCTAAAGACATAATTTTTTTCTCATTTATTTTATAAATAAATAAAAACAAGACAAATAAAATAACTAATTTTAAAAATTACTAAATTAATAAAATCAAGAAAAATTATTACATATTTAAACTTAAAAAAATGAAAATTTATTATGATAAATGATTTTTGTAATATTCTTTTTTTAAGTGTATTAATAAAATAGATATAGTAGCTGGTGTTATACCAGAAATTCGCGATGCCTGACCGACAGAAACTGGTTTATAATCATTTAATTTTAGAACAGCTTCATGAGACAAACCTTTAATTTTATTATAATCATAAGTAGGTAATAAAGGAGTGTTTTCATTTTTTAAATGTCTATTAATTTCTTCCAACTGTCTTTTAATATAACCTTCATATTTGATTTCATTTTCTATTTGACCTGCTGCTTCTAAATCAGAAATACCTACTTTAAAATTTTTTAAATACTTTAAATTTTCATATGTAATTTCTGGACGTTTTAATAAATTTAAAATATTAATTTCTTTAGTTAAAACAATATTAAATAACTGATTTAAAATAGTACTATCAGAGGATTTAGGATATATTTTTATTTTTTTTAAACGATTTTTTTCATTACTGATATTTAGTACTTTTTCATTATAACGAATCCATCTTGGATTATCTACTAATCCCAATTTATAAGCTATTTCAGTTAAACGTAAATCAGCATTATCTTCTCTTAAAGTTAACCGATATTCAGATCTTGAAGTAAACATTCGATAAGGTTCATTCGCACCTTGAGTAGTTAAATCATCAATAAGAACACCTAAATAAGCTTGATCACGTCTAGGAAACCATTGTTTGCAATCTTTTGCACTTAAAGCTGCATTTAAACCTGCTAAAAGTCCTTGAGACGCAGCTTCTTCATAACCAGTAGTACCATTAATTTGACCAGCTAAAAAAAGACCTTTAATCCATTTACTCTCTAAAGTAAGATTTAAATCCTTAGGATCAAAAAAATCATATTCTACAGCATAACCAGGAGTAATAATTTTAGACTTTTCTAAACCTTTTACAGAACTTACTATTTCTTTTTGAACATCTAAGGGTAAACTAGTTGAGATACCATTTGGATATATTTCAATACTAGTTAATCCTTCTGGCTCTAAAAAAATTTGATGTGATTTCCTATCAGGGAAACGTACAATTTTATCTTCAATAGAAGGACAATATCGAGGTCCCACACCTTTAATAATACCTGTATATAGAGGACTCTTATGTAAATTTTTACGTATTATTTCATGCGTTTTTTCATTAGTGTGTGTAAGAAAACACGGTATTTGAAGAGGATGATTAGAAATATCCCCCATAAAAGAAAAAACAGGAGTAGGAACATCACCATGCTGGACAAATAAATTTTCAAAATTAATTGTATTAATATCAATTCGAGGTGGTGTTCCAGTTTTTAATCTATCCACACGAAAAGGCAAATCTCTTAAACGAAGAGCTAAATCTATAGATGCTTTTTCTCCTTTTCTTCCAGCAGAATAACTTTCTAAACCTATGTGTATTTTTCCACCTAGAAAGGTACCTGTTGATAATACAACTGATCTAGAATAAAAACTCATATTACTTTGTGTTAGAACACCTATCACTTGATAATTTTTTACAATTAAATCTTTTACTTCTGTTTCCAGAATTAACAAATTAAGTTCTTTTTTTAATAATTTTTTTATATTTTGACAATAAAGTATTCTATCAGCTTGAGCTCTAGTTGACCTTACAGCAGGACCCTTTTTAGAATTTAAAACTCTAAACTGAATTCCTGAATAATCAATAGCTCTGGCCATCAAACCACCTAAAGCATCTATTTCTTTTACCAAATGACTTTTACCTATTCCTCCGATAGCAGGATTGCAAGATAATACACCTATATCAGTTATTTTTTGAGTTAATAATAATGTTTTACAACCTACTCTTGCAGAGGCTGCTGCAGCTTCAGTGCCAGCATGCCCTCCACCAATAACAATAACATCAAAATTTTTTAAATACGACTTTGACAT